>CAZBKQ010000005.1:8502-71580 GCA_964492555.1 uncultured Rhodospirillaceae bacterium
CGCTGCGCATCCTGGCCAGCCTGGCTATCTTGCCGCTGTCCGGCCTGATCGCCATCCCGGTGGTGGAGTGGCTGGGATTCGCGCCCTGAGCCGGGGCGGGCGGCGAAAAAAACGCCCCGGACGAGCCGGGGCGTTTCAGAAGCAAAAGCGGGAAAGCTACTTCTTTTTCTTTTTGCGCGGTTTGTCGAAGCCCAGCATTTTCGCGAGTGTCTTATAGGCTTCGGGGCGCGAATTGAAAGTCTTGTCGATCGCCGCCTCGACCTGCTGATGGGTCTGCCAGCGTAGCGGCAGGAAGCGTGAATCGGCTTCCTTCCTGGTCGCCGGATCCTTCATGGTGTCCATGAAGCTCTTGCGGAGGGTCTCGAGCCGGGCCTTCGCGATGCCGGGCGGTGCGTAGAAAGCCTGGCCGACATTGAAGCTGACTTCGAGAATATCCAGCATTTCCTTTTGCAGATCCGTCTTCAACGCATCCCGCAGGCGCGGCATGTCCTTGATATCGTCACGTTCCGGTCCCATGCGGGCGAGGAAGGTGATTTTCTTGTCGCGGATCCATTCCGGACGAACACCCAGATAGCCCGCGTAGAAATTGCCGCGGCCCTGGATTTCCCCCTTTTCGATGGCGAGATTGATGCGTCCGCCGCCTTTGTAACCGGTGATGATCTTGAACTTGGTCCCGATCGTCTTGTTCATGAAGGCGGGGATCAGATAGCTGGTGGACGATTTGCCGGTCGTCCCCATGATGACTTCCTGTTTGGTCGCGTCCTCAATGGTCTTGATCGGCGAGGTATGCCAGACACCAACCGTATAGGCGCGGCCCGACATGGAGCCCAGCCATTTCATCTCCCGCGTATCGAACCCGACATTGGGCCGCATCAGCGGAATGGCGATGGCACCCGGGTTGATCATGGAAATCACCCCGCCATCCTTCGGCGCGGCGGTCACCATGTAACGTGCCGCCTTCGCGCCGCCGGCACCCGGCATGTTCTGGGTGATGACACTCGCCGTGCCGCCGCCGAGATGCTTGCCCATATGGCGTGACAGGATCTGGCAATAGAGGTGATAGGTGCCGCCGCTGCCCGATGGCACGACGATCCTGACGGTTTTGTCCTTGTAGAAATCATCCGCGATGACGGCACCCGGCAGCAATGCCGCGGCGCCGATAGCCAAAGCGGAAACGGCTATACGTTTCATGTGAAAGTCCTCCCTTTTTTTGTGATAACGAAAGGCTGCCAGGGAGAAACTTCCCGGTCAACCATTTCCTTTTGCTGGCGCGTCACGTTGCGGCGGCATAAACAATATCTATGATGGGGCGGATGCGTGACATGCGCGCAATGGTCTGAGCAGGGATGAAGGAAAATGGATAACGGTTCCGAGGGTTTCGATGCCGAATATGATGTGGTGGTGGTCGGGTTCGGCTTTGCCGGCGGCGTCTCGGCGATTGAGGCGCATGACGCCGGCGCGAAGGTGCTGGTGGTCGAAAAGATGCCCGATCCCGGTGGTATCTCCATCTGTTCGCATGGCGCGATCTGTTCCACCCGCAATCCCGACGGGGCCTTTACCTATCTGAAGGCGACCAATGGCGGGCGCACCAATGACGCGGTTCTGCGCGCGCTGGCCGATGGGATGCAGGATAACGAGGCCCATGCCCGCAAGCTGGCCGAACTGACCGGCGGCGAATTCATGATCCGCGAACGCGGCGGCAATTACCCCTGGCCGGGCGAGGACAGTTTCTATTACACCCAGCTGGTCGATATCCCGAATTTCGATGCCTCACAGGTCTATCCGCAGGTAAAGGGCCGCCCCGGCGGGCCGATGGTGTTTTACATGCTGCAGCGCAATGTCGAGGATCGCGGCATTGATGTCTGGCTGAATTCACCGGCCAAGGACCTGATCACCGGCGCGGACAAGGAGGTCATCGGTCTGGTGGTGGAAACGCAGGACGGCATCAAGCGCGTCCGGGCGAAGAAGGGCGTCATCCTCGCCTCCGGCGGGTTCGAGAATAACGAGGACATGAAAAAGCAGTTCTGGCAGATCATGCCGGTGACCACCGCGGCCAATGGCGGCAATACCGGTGACGGCATCCGCATGGCGCAGTCGCTCGGCGCCGATCTCTGGCATATGTGGCATTTCCACGGTTCCTACGGCTTCCTCCACCCGGACCGGGAAAAATATCCCTACGGCATCCGCGTCAAACGTTTTCCGGACTGGATCCCCGGCAAGGAAGTCCGCGCCGTGGTGCAGGCGCCCTGGATCATGCTGGATCAGGACGGCAAGCGTTTCATGAATGAATTCCCGCCTTATGTGCAGGATACCGGCTGGCGCGATCTGGAGCATTACGACCCGGTGCGGCAATGTTTCCCGCGTATTCCGGCGCTGCTGATCTATGACGAGCTGGGCCGCCGGCGCTTCCCCATGGGCAACCCCGCCTATAACGAACGCGGCATGGATTATGTCTGGAGCCAGGACAATCTGAAGGAGATCGAGGAAGGCGTCATCAAGAAGGCCGATACGGTGGGTGAGCTGGCCGAGGCGTTCGGCTTCGACGGCGAGGCGGCGGAAGAATCGATGGCGCGCTGGAACGAGCTCTGCGCCACGAGGAACGATACCGATTTCGGCCGCCCCGCCGGCACGATGATGAAAATCCAGCGTCCGCCTTACTATGGCGGTCTGGTCTGGCCGGTTCTGTCCAATACCCAGGGCGGGCCTGTCCATGATGAAAAGCAACGCATCATCGATGTGGAGGGCAAGCCGATCCCGCGCCTGTTCGCGGCGGGGGAGATGGGAAGCTCCTTCGGCTATCTCTATCTCGCCGGCGGCAATATCGCCGAATGTTTCGTGACCGGGCGCATCGCGGGGAAAGAGGCGGCGACACTGTCGAACGGCTGATACCCGCCGGGATTGCTCCATGTTAAGGCGGCGCGCATTGCGTGCCCGCTAATCTCTGCCCACGGGATTGCAAACACATGGAGAGTAGAAGTGTCCGACGCGGAAATGCGCGAAGTCGTCACCATCGACGGCAAGAACATCACCATCAAATCATCCGCAAAGCCGGTCGAAAATAACGGGCTTTCTGACGAAGGCGATGCGCTGCTGCGGGTCAATGCCTTCGATCCCGCGCTGAAACCGGAGAATTATTCCAAGGCCGATGGCGCGCCGCTGCGCCTGTTTGACGCGACCGGGGTAAAGGTCGATGTGTCAAAGCGCAGCAAGGAGGATATGGGTTTCTGGCACCGCAATGTGGACGCGCATGAGATCATCTTCTGCGTGCGCGGCGCGCTCGGGTGGGAGACCGAACTCGGCACCGTCACCCTGCATGAGGGAGAGATGATCCTGATCCCGCGCGGCATCACCCACCGGTCCTTCCTGGTCGATGAATCGGCGGAGGAAAACATCCTGCTGGAGCTGAAAATTTCCGGTGAGATCACCTATACCGGCCCCGACAGCGTGACGGGGTAGGGGGGGCGATACGTCCCCTCCCGTTGCCAGTTTTTTCGCTTCCCTGTAGGTTCCGCCATACGGTTCCGTATTGAGGGCCGGTGTAACAGGGAAGAGGCGCCAGAATGGCGGAAGACAGGGGATATCCCGATTTTCAGGATCATCTGAAAACGCTGGAGGAGCGCGGGCTTCTGCAGACAATTTCCGAACCGGTCAACAAGGACACGGAAATGCATCCGCTGGTGCGCTGGCAGTTCCGGGGCGGCATCCCGGAACCGGACCGCAAGGCGTTCCTGTTCAACAACATCACCTGCTCGCGCGGCAAGGACTATCAGCTTCCCGTCGCGGTGGGCGCGTTGTCATCCAACCGCGAGATCTATTCCATCGGCATCGGCGCGCCGGTCGAGGAAATCGGCAAGGTGTGGTCGCACGCCATCGCCAACCCTGTGAAACCGCGCGAGGTCACCGACGCGCCCTGCCAGGAAATGATTATCGAGGGCGGCGATCTGGAAGGCGAGGGCAAGGGGCTCGACTGGCTGCCCATTCCGATTTCCACGCCCGGCTTCGATTGCGCGCCCTATTTCACCGCGACCGGCTGTATCAGCAAGGACCCCGATACCGGCGTCCAGAACATGGGCACCTATCGCGCCGGGCTGAAATCCTCCACCCGGATGGCGGTCCGCATGTCGGCGCGGTCCGGCGGGGCGGAAGGGCATCAGCACTGGAAGAAATACCGCGAACGCGGCGAGAAAATGCCGATGGCGATCATTCTCGGCGGCCCGCCGGCGTTATGTTACTGCGCGCCGCAAAAGCTGCGCATGGGCGTTGATGAAATGGCGGTCGCGGGTGGTCTGGTCGGCGGGCCGATCAATGTGGTGAAGGGCCATACGGTCGATCTCATGATCCCGGCGGAGGCCGAGGTGGTGGTCGAGGGCTTCGTCGATCCCGACTATCTGGAGCCCGAGGCGCCGTTCGGCGAAAGCCACGGCCATATCGCGCTGGAGGATTACAACAACATTATGGAGATCACCGCGATCACCTATCGCAAGAACGCGGTGCTGGCCTCCATCATCAGCCAGGTGACGCCGTCTGAATCGAGCGTCATCAAGCGCGTCGCCTACGAACCCATCTGGCACGATCACCTGACCAACGGGCTCGGCATCAAGGGGTTGAAGCGGGTCTCCATGCATGAGCCGCTGACCAATATCCGCCGCGTGCTGTTCCTGGTGTTCGACCGGGGCGTGCCGACGACCGAAATCTGGCGCGCGCTCTATGGCGCCTCCACCGTCAACGCGGCGGTCGGCAAATATATCATCGCGGTGAATGAGGATATCGACCCCGATAATGGCGATGCGGTGTTCTGGGCGCTGGCCTATCGTTCGAACCCGGCGCTGGATGTGCAGATATTGCCCCATCGCGACAAGGGGCACGGGCCGAAAAGCGATATGCGTATGGGGCGCGAGGACGCGACCATGCTGATTGATGCGACGCTGAAGTCCGACATGCCGCCGATTGCCTTGCCAAAGCGCGAATATATGGAAGCCGCGAAGGAGCTCTGGGAAAAGCTCGGCCTGCCGCCCTTGAAGCCGGAAAGCCCGTGGCATGGCTATTCGCTGGGCGACTGGAACAAGGAATGGGATGCCATGGCAAAACGCGCGGCCGATGGCGATTACATGGAAAATGGCCGCCGGTCGGCGCAATACCGCCGGTCCGATGTCGCGCCCAATACATCCGTCCGCGATGTGCCCGGCGGTCCGTTCGGGGATGACTGATCGATGAGCCAGAGCCGGGAGGACTGGCTGGAGGCCGCCTGGTCGATGCTGGGCGAGGGCGGCGTCGAGGCGGTGCGGGTTGAAAAGCTCGCCGACAAGATGGGCGTCACCAAGGGCAGCTTCTACTGGCATTTCAAGAACCGGCGCGATCTGATCGACGGGTTGCTGGAACGCTGGTTCTCGATGCGCGAGGAGTTGCAGCCCGAATTCATGAAAACCTATCCGGAGCCGGAGGAACGTCTGTGGAAGGTGCTGGAACGGCTGATTACCAAGCGAAGCTCCAGCGGCCAGCCGACCGCGATCCGCCTGTGGGCGCAGAACCATCCCGAGGTCGGGGCGAAGATCGATGCGGCGGACGATCTGCGGCGGCAGATTTTTGTCGAGCAGTTCCGCGCGCTGGGTTTCGATGACGGCGAGGCCGAAGTACGCGCCGATCTTTATATGACGGCGATCAGCGCGGAGTTTCTTTATTGCGGCCGGTTGAATGAATCCGACCGGCTGGCCAAGGCGCGGGAAAAGCACGACGTATTGGTGAAACGGGGCTGAGCCCCAAAAAACCATACGCTACCGTATTGACTCATCGGGGTGCCGCTCATAGGGTGCGCCGCGCATGAAACGGGGCCCGGAAACCGGCCGGTCAGATCATAATTTGGGACGAGGAAAATGGCGAAGAGCATTCGGGAACAAACCTTTGAAGATCGCGGTTATTACGACCTGCATGAACATATCGAGCGTCTGCGCGAAGCGGATTTGCTGTTCGAGGTCGATCGCGAGATCAACAAGGACACCGAAATGCACCCGCTGGTGCGCTGGCAGTATCGCGGCGGGGTCGAGGAAGAAGACCGCAAGGCGTGGCTGTTCAATGATGTCACCGATTCCAAGGGCCGCAAATACGATATCCCGGTGCTCGTCGGCGGGCTGGCGGCCAACCAGGCGGTGTACAAGCTCGGCATGGGCTGCGAGCTTGATCAGATCAAGGAAACCTGGATCAAGGCGCTTAACAATCCGATCGACCCGAACGAAGTACCGTTCGACGACGCGCCCTGCCACGATCTGGTCTATACCGGCGAGGATCTGCTGAATGGCTTCGGTGTCGATCAGATTCCGGTGCCGATTTCCTCGCCCGGCTGGGACAACGCGCCCTATTTCGCGGCCTCGCACTTCATTACCAAGGACCCCGAAACCGGCATCCAGAACATGGGCAATTACCGCGCCATGGTGAAAGCGCCGAACCGGGTGGGTTTCAACCCCTCGATCGAGCTGCGCACCGGCGGTTACATGCATTGGGAAGAGTGGAAGAAACGCGGCGAGCCGATGCCCTGCTGCATCGTGGTCGGCGCCCCGCCGGTTGTTTCCTTCACCGCCGTGCAGAAGGTTCCGGAAAAATACGACGAATTCCAGATTTCGGGCGGTCTCTGCGGCAAGCCGCTCAACGTCGTGAAGGCAAAAACCGTCGATATCATGGTCCCGGCCGAAGCCGAGCTGGTGATCGAGGGCTATATCTCCACCGATCTGCTGGAGCCGGAAGCGCCGTTCGGCGAATCCCACGGCCATGTGAATTTGCAGGAATATAACGGCTTCATGGATGTGACCGCGGTCACCCGCCGCAAGGACGCAGTGATGGTGTCCTGGGTCAGTCAGGTGACGCCGTCCGAATCGTCGGCGATCAAACGCCCGGCTTATGAGGCCGCCCAGATCGAGCATCTGCGCGATCATCTCGGCATCAAGGGCATCAAGCATGTCTGCACCCATGAACCGCTGACCAGCCTGCACAAGCTGATCATCGCCGTCGTCGACCGCGACATGCCGCGCACCGAAATCTGGCGCACGCTCTACGGTATTGCGTCCCTGCGCCGGGCCGAGGGTAAATGGGTCATCGCGGTGAATGAGGATATCGATCCGGATGATACGGATGCCGTGTTCTGGGCGATGTCGTACCGCTGTAAACCGCATCGCGATGTCGAAATCCTGAAGAACAAGGATGAAGGCCATGGGCCGCGTTCGCTGGAAGACAGCAACGATTCCGCTGTTCTGGTTGATGCGACGCTCAAGGAAACCTTTCCGCCGGTCTCCCTGCCGAAGCGCGAATATATGGAACGCGCCGCGGTGATCTGGGATGAGCTCGGCCTGCAGAAGCTGCGGCCGAAACGTCCCTGGTACGGCTATGACATGGGCGAATGGAACGAAGACCTCGAAACCATGGCGCGCCGCGCGGTTGCCGGTGATTACTGGCAGACGGGTGAGGTGATCGCCCAGCGCCGCCGGTCCGATGTCAAGATGAACACCGAGGTCCGGACGCTTGGCGAAGGCACGCCGGGCGCCGGCGACCGGTCGAAAGATGCAGGAGAACTCACATGGGACGGTTTGAGGGACGCGTCGCACTCGTTACGGGTGCCGCCCAAGGAATAGGGGCCGCCTTCGCCAAGGGGCTGGCGGCGGAAGGCGCGAAAGTCGCGATTTCCGACCTCGACTCCGGCCAGACGGTTGTCGATATCATCCGGCAGCAGGGCGGCGAGGCAATCGACGCGCCCTGCGATGTCTCGGATGAAGCCTCGGCCTTTGCCGCGGTGAAGCAGACGGTCGAGGCGTTCGGTCGGCTCGATATCCTGATCAATAACGCGGCGTTGTTTACTCAGATTCCGCGCGCCAGCTTTGATGAAATCACGGTCGAGGACTGGGACAAGGTGTGCGCCGTCAACATCCGGGGCTGTTGGCTTATGTGCAAGGCCGCCGTGCCCGAAATGCGCAAGAACGGTTACGGCAAGATCGTCAATATCTCGTCGGGGCGGGCGTTCAAGGGTTCGCCCGATTTCCTGCACTATGACGCCTCCAAGGCGGCGGTGCTGGGGATTACCCGGTCGCTCGCCAAGGAAGTCGGCGATGACGGCATTAATGTCAACGCGCTGGCGCCGGGATCGACGGCGAGTGAAAACGTGCTGGCGCGTCAGACCGACAAGGGCGTGACGATGGAATCGACCATCGCGACCCGCGCGCTGAAACGCGTGGAAACGCCGGAAGACCTCGTCGGCGCCTGCCTGTTCCTGGCCTCCAATGACAGCGATTTCATGACCGGGCAGAGCCTGGTCGTCGATGGTGGCAGCGTGATGCACTAACCCCGCCTTGACCGGCGGGGCGTTCGGGCCTTGAATCGTTCCCGGCAGGGAGCGCAGCCAATGCAGATCAGAAAATTATCGGACGCGCTGGGCGCGGATGTATCCGGTATCGATGTCAGTGATATCGATGAGGCGACGGTTGAAGCCATTCATCAGGCGTTTCTGGAACATCTGATCCTGGTGTTCCGGGATCAGGATCTGACGCCGCAACAGCAGATCGCCTTCAGCGAACATTATGGTGAGGTGGAGGTCCATCTCGCCGCGGATCACCTGCATCCGGAGACCGACAAGGTCATTCTGATATCCAATAAGAAGGAAAATGGCCGCTATATCGGCGCGGTATCGGCGGGGGATTACTGGCATTCGGATTTGTCCTGCCAGGAACGCCCGAACCTCGCCTCCTTCCTGCTGGCGAAGGAACTGCCCCGGGAAGGCGGTGATACCGGGTTCTGTAATCAGTACAGGGCGCTGGAAACCTTGCCCGATGATCTGCGGCGCAAGATCGAGGGCCGCAAGGGCATACATACCTTCAACCGGATGCGCAATCCGCGCGTAAAGGTGCCGGAAATGCACAAGGGCGACGCCCAGATGCGCTATGGCGACCGCGCGCCGCCCGATGGTATCCACCCGATCATCCGTACCCATCCGGAAACCGGCCGCAAGGCGCTGTTTGTCTCGCATCGCTTCACGGTCGGGATCGAAGTTATGGCGGACGCGGAATCGCGGCTCATTCTGGATGCGATCTTCGAGCATCAGCTCAACGACGATCTGATCTACCGCCATAAATGGCGGCTCGGCGACATGGTCATGTGGGATAATCGCTGTACCACCCATCACGCCTATGGCGGGATTCCACCGGGACAGATACGCCACATGCACCGCACCTCGCTGATCGGCGACGTGCCGTATTGAGGAGGGAATGATGCTTGTAACGCCTTTATCCGATGCGCTCGGCGCGGAAGTCACCGGGGTTGATCTGACCGTCCTGGATGACGCCCTGTTTGAGAAAATTCACGCGGCCTTTCTGGAATATCAGCTGCTCTGTTTCCGCGATCAGGATCTGGCGCCGGATATCCATGTCTCGTTCAGCAAGCGGTTCGGGGCGATTGAATCGCGTCCCGACCGGCCCTTTACCTATCCCGGCATTCCCGAAGTGTCGGTGCTTTCCAACCGCACGGAGGCCGGGGAACCCGTCGGCGTCATTAATGCCGGTGATTTCTGGCACTCCGATCTTTCCTTCGGTCAAATTCCCTGCCGCACCACATTCCTGCACGCGCTGGAGGTGGCGGAGGAAGGCGGCGATACGGAATGGGCCAATATGTATACCGCCTATGACACGCTGCCGGAGGCGACACGAGCGCGGATCGACGGTTTGAAAGCCATTCACGTATTCGACCGCAGGCGTAACCCGCGCGCCCGGGTCGATGCGCAGTTCGAGAAAGAGGCCGACAAGGTCTATGGCATCCCCATTCCCGATGCGACCCACCCGGTGGTGCGCACCCATCCCGAAACCGGCCGGAAAGCGCTTTATGTCTCGCCGCGTTTTGTCGTCGGGATCAAAGGGATGGATGATACGGAGGCGCAGAAGCTGCTGGACGAATTGTTCGCCCATCAGATACGGCCCGAATTCCGCTATCGGCATAAATGGCGCCAGGGCGATCTGCTTATGTGGGACAACCCCTGTTTAATTCACATCGGGCGGGGCAATATCAAGCCGCTCGGCATCCGCCATATGCACCGCACCATGGTGCTGGGCGAACAACCATATTGAGAGAAAAATGGAAGCCGCACTCAGATCGTTCGACCGTAACAAGCTGAAACTGGGATTTTTCGGGATGAACTGTTCCGGCGGGCTGTCGGCCACGCTGGTTCCCGAACGCTGGGAAGGGACCTGGGATGAAAATCTCAAGGCCGCGCGGCTGGCGGATGAGGCCGGGCTGGATTTTCTGTTACCGCTGGGGCGCTGGCGCGGCTATGGCGGGGAGACCGATCATAATGGCGGGGTGATGGAAACGCTGAGCTGGGCCGCCGGTATGCTGGCCTCGACCAGCCACATCATGGCGTTCAGCACGGTTCATGTGCCGCTGTTCAATCCTGTCGTGGCGGCGAAGCAGATGGTGACCGCCGACCAGATCGGCAAGGGACGGTTCGGGCTCAATATCGTCTGCGGCTGGAACCAGAAGGAATTCGACATGGCGGGCGTTGCGCTCAATGAGCATGAGCGCCGCTACGATCAAGGGCAGGAATGGGTCGATATCATGACCCGCGCCTGGACGGAGGATGAACCGTTCGATTACGAGGGCGATTTTTATCAGGTCCGGGGTGTGCTCGCGAAACCGAAAATGTTTAAAGGCGGCAAGCCGCTGATGGTATGCGCCGCCAATTCGGGCACCGGGCGGGAATTCGCCGCGCGGAACTGCGACATGATGTTCACCGGCATCAAGACAGAGATCGATGAGATTTCAGCGGACATCGGCGGGTTGAAGGAAACGGCCAGATCCTACGGGCGGGAAATCGGCGTATTCACCAACTGCTATGTCGTCTGCCGCCCGACCCGGAAAGAGGCGGAGGAATATCACGAATATTACGCGGTGGAGATGGCGGACAAGGAAGCCGCCGCGACGCTGGTCGAAGGGCGCAACGTGCGCGGGCGCTATGACAGCCTGCCGGAATATATGCTGAAAAATCTGCATCAGCGCGCGGCCGGCGGGAACGGCGCTTTCCCGATTGTCGGCGACCCGGACGATGTCGCGGACTTGCTGATCCGGCTGCATGAGCAGGGGATCGACGCCTTTGCCATGGGCTTCGCCAACTATGTGGAACATTTCCCCTGCTTCCGGGATGAGGTTTTGCCCCGGCTGGTGAAGGCTGGCGTGCGGGCGGAGCCGCTCTGAATTTACTCCCGCAAACCCAGCCGCTGAAGCCTCGGCAGGATTTCTCCGGCCAGCCATTCCATGTCGTTCACGTAATTGACCAGACCGACGGCAATGCCGTTGAGCCCCGCTTCGGAAAGTTGTCTGAACCGTTCCGCGGCGTCGTCATAGGAACCGACGATGGGGTAGGTGCCGGTACCGCTGATTATCGCTTCTTTCATTTTCGCGAGTTGCGGGCCGGAGGTTGACCCGCCCTTTGTCCGGATTTGCACCGTATGTTCGGCGGCTTCCCAGTCGCCATTCTCATAGACCAGATAGTGATAATATTCCTCGGCTTCTTTTGTCGTCGGACGGCAGATCAGATGGCCGCTGGCATAAATGCCCGCGCCGTTCTCCCCCCGTTCGGCGCGCAGATCGGCGACCTTCTGCGGCAAATCCTGCAATTCCCGGATAGAGGTAAACAGCCCGTCCGCGTGACGCGCGGCGAAACCGCGCCCGGCGGGCGAATTCCCGGCGCTGATGATCATCGGTGCGCCGCCGTTCCAGGGCTTTGGTTTGCACAGCACGCCCTTGAGGTCGAAATAATCGCCTTTGAATTCGAACGGCTCGTCTTCGGACCACAAGCGTTTGACCAGGCTCAGCCATTCCTCGGCATAGGCATAGCGTTCGTCGTGATCGCGGATCCGCACGCCGAACATTTCGTGCTCGCCGATATTCCATCCGGCGACGATGTTGAGCCCGAACCGCCCTGCGCCGATCAGGTCGGCGGTCACCATCTGGTTTGCGGCAAAGACCGGGTTGATGAGAGAGACATGAACCGTGCCGAAGATATTGATGCGGCTGGTCGAGGCCAGCATGCCGCAGGCCCAGCTCAGCGTCTCGAAGCTCGCTCCGGCGGTGTCGGTTTCGCCCTTGTAACCGTGCCAGCGCCCGATGGGCAGGAGAAACTCGACCCCGGCCTCATCGGCCAGTTTTGCGGCTTTCCGGTTATTCTCCCAGCTCGCGTCCCAGCGCTCGGGCACCTTGCTCATTGTGAGCCCGCCGGAGCAATTCATACCGAACAGCCCGATACGGAACTTGTTCGGGCCAAAAATGGGTGTGTCGCGACGGTCGGTCATGAGGTTATTTTAGTCACTGTTGGTTTCCCCGGAAACCCGTCCCGTCACGACATAAAGCGGGTCGGTCTCGAACGGGTTGGGGGAGATATCGGTGACCTCCGGTGTTTCGAACCCGCCGGCATTGTTGAAATACCAGCCGACGACCCTTGAATGGTCGACCGGGCCGGAGGCCGCGCGCCAGACGGCGACGGCCTTGGTCGGGAACATCCGGTTGGAAAAGGACACCGCGACCAGCCCGCCGGGCTTTACCACCCGGGCGATTTCGCCGAAGACCTCCAGCGGGTGGACCAGATATTGAACCGACACGGCGATGGTGCAGGCGTCGAACTCATTATCCCCAAAGGGCAGGGTAGGATTTGTTGTGAGGTCGTGGACCAGCCATTCGGAAAGCTGTTTGTTTTCGGCGAGTTCCACCGCGTTCATGCCGAGGCCGCAGACCCGGTTATAGGTGACATCCATCGGCAGATGGCTGACCCAGGCGGACATCAGATCGAGAATTTCGCCGCCTTCGGGCAGGTTATCGCGGTACCAGTCCGCTAACGCCGCGCAGGCGGCGTCATCGATATGGGTGACCAGACGCGGCATTTCGTAGAACACGGCGTCGTCGTCTTCATCGACGCGGGCGACATGGGCGGGGGTGAGTTGATCATCGGTCATACGAGAAGCCTAGGGCAATTACGCGCTCCCGTCGCGTTTGACGGCTATTTCGGCGGGGCATAGACTTTTCCCAACGACCGGAAAACCGGTGAATTTCAAAACATCGGAGGGCGCATTATGCAGATCACACCGCTTTGCGACGCGCTTGGCGCGGAAATTACCGGTGTCGATGTGTCATCGATCAGCGATGACGATCTTGCCGAAATAAAACAGGCATTTCTGGATTACTATGTTGTTGTCCTGCGCGATCAGAAACTGACGCCGGAGGAACATATCGAATTCAGCCGCAAGATGGGGCCGTTGGAGTTTCATATCTCCAAGAAATTTCTGCTGGAGGACAAGCCGGAAATTCTGGTGCTGTCGAACCGTAAGAAAAACGGCGAATATATCGGGGTCGAAAATGCCGGGGATTACTGGCATTCGGATTTGTCCTACATGGAGAAGCCGAGCCTGGGGTCACTGTTGTACGCGCTGGAAATCCCTCCGGAAGGCGGCGATACGGAATGGTCGAACCAGTACAAGGCCTATGAGACCCTGCCCGAGGAAACGCGCAGGAAGATCGAGGGCAAACGCGCTATTCATTCCTTCAACCGGGCGCGCAACAAGCGCGTCCATATTCCGGAGCATTCGAAGGAGGGCGCGGCGGAACGCTACGCCAAGATCAGCCCGCCCGACGCCTATCACCCGATCGTGCGCACCCACCCGGAAACCGGGCGCAAGGCGCTGTTTGTTTCACCGCGTTTTACCATCGGGATAGAGGGGATGGACGATGCGGAGGCGCAGCCGCTTCTGGATGAGTTGTTTGCGCATTCCATCAAACCGGAATTCATCTATCACCATAATTGGCGGTTGGGCGATTTGTTGATGTGGGATAATCGCTGCCTGCTGCATCTGGCCTGCAGGGGTATTCCGGAAGGGCAGATCCGCCATATGCACCGCACCACGCTTTCGGGCGACGTGCCGGTATAGAGGAGTAACCGAGATGGAAATTAATCCGTTGCCTGTCGGGTTCGGCGCGGAGATCACCGGGGTCGATCTCGCCAAAATCGACGATGCGCAATATGCCGATTTGCGTAACGCGCTGCTGACCCATCAGTTGCTGATCGTGCGTGATCAGGATCTGGCGCCCGCAGACCAGATGGCGTTTTCCAAACGGTGGGGGCAGCTTGATATTCATGTGCAGATCAACGATCAGCATCCGGACTTCGAGGAAATCCTGGTGCTGACCACGAAAATGGAGGACGGCAAATATATCGGCGCGCCGCATGCCGGGGATTACTGGCATTCCGATCTCTCCTATGTGGAGGAGCCGACCTTCTGCACCATCCTGCACGCCGTTCAGGTGGCCGATGAAGGCGGCGATACCGCCTTCGCCGATATGTACCGGGCCTATGAAACCCTGCCGGAAGAAACCAGGGAGCGGATTGCCGATCTCAAGGCGCGCCATTCCTATGACCGGCTTCTGAACCCCCGTGTGGCGATCCCCGATACACACGCGGCGGTGGCCAAGGAACGCTATAGCGACCGAAGCCCGCCGCCGGCCGTCCATCCGGTGGTGCGCACCCATCCGGAAACCGGCCGCAAGGCGCTATATGTGACGGAGCGTTTCACCCTCACTATCGAAGGCATGGCGGAAGATGAGTCCGAGGAATTGCTGCAGGAACTCTTCGCCAACGCCGCCCGGCCCGAAAACACCTATCGCCATAAGTGGGAAAAGGGCGATCTGGTGATGTGGGATAATCGTTGCATGATGCATCTGGCGTGTGGCGGTGTGCCGAAAGGCCAGATCCGCCATATGCACCGGACCATCGTCCGGGGCGACCACCCTTATTGAGCAAAACCGAAAGCCATAGGAAACAAAAATGGACGACGAAGCCCCGAAACAGCCGAGCAAGCCCCGTATCCGCCACACCATGCTGCGGGTCGCCAACCTCGATGAATCCGTGAAGTTCTACGAGGAGGTTCTGGATATGAAGGTCTTCCGGCGAAGCGACAATGAAAGCCAGAAATATTCGGTGGTTTTTGTCGGGTATGAGGATGAGGAAACAAACCCGGCGATTGAGCTGACCTATAACTGGGGTGTCGACGAGCCTTATGACAAGGGCACCGGCTATGGGCATGTCGCTATCGGCGTGCCAGATATTTACGAGGTCTGCCGCCGGGTCGAGGCGCGCGGGATGGAAGTGCCGCGCCGACCGGGGCCGCTGAAGGGGCGGGGGCCGAACGGTCCGGTGATCGCCTTTATCCGCGACCCCGACGGCTATTCGATAGAGCTCGGCGAACGGCCGTAAGTCAAAAAAAACCTCGCACCGGCTCTCTCCCGCGCCCGGCATCCACAAGGATAGCTTTGTGAGTGGGGCGGTTAGGGGAGAGGGCCGGAACCGACTTTTACAGGATTAAAAACAATGGCGACGCGCGAATCCATTCAACTGCAATCGGGCCATAACGTCCGGCATAATTTCGCGTATGAGGATTTGCGGGGCTGGATAGACGAGGCCGACCGGTTGGGAGAGCTGGAACGTATTTCCGGCGCGAGTTGGGAAAAGGATATCGGGCTGGCGGCGACTGTCGTCAAATACAAGGAAGACGCGCCGGCGCTGCTGTTTGACGACATTCCCGGCGTCGAAAAGGGCTTTCGCGTGCTGGTCAATATTTTCGGCGGCAAGCGGAAGAACATGACGCTGGGCTTTCCGACCGATCTCAACAAGGTAGAGCTTTCCGACGCCTGGACCAGCGTGTTTGCCCATGACGCGGGCGCGCTGATCCCGCCGGTCTTTGTCGAGGACGGGCCGGTATTCGAAAACGTCATGATGGGCGATGACGTCGATGTTCTCTCCTTTCCGTCGCCGCTCTGGCACGAGGAAGATGGCGGGCGCTATATCGGCACCGGCACCTATAACGTGACGCAGGACCCCGATACCGGCTGGTATAATCTCGGCGCCTACCGGGTGATGGTGGTCGATGAAAAGACCGTCTGTTTCAACACCGCGCCCGGCAAGCATGGCCGCATCCATATGGAAACGCTGGCGAAGCGTGGTGAAAAAATGCCTGTGGTCATGGTGGTCGGGGGCGAGCCGGTGACCTTCATCATGGGCGGCTATGAAATACCCGACGGGATTTCCGAGTTTGATGTGGCCGGGGGGTTACGTGGCAAGCCGCTGGAACTGGTGCGCGGCAAGGTGACCGGATTGCCTTTTCCGGCGAATGCTGAAATTGTCATCGAAGGCTGGGTCGATCCGGAAGACCTGATCCCCGAAGGGCCGTTCGGGGATTGGTGCGGCTCCTACACTGAATCCGGCCGCGTGCGCCCCAAATGCACGGTCGAGGCGATCTATTACCGGAATGATCCGATTATCCTCGGCTTCCCGCCGCAAAGCCTGCCGGATGAATATTCGCGTTTCCGGGCGATTACCCGTTCGGCCCTGATGAAGCAGAACATCAAGGCCGCCGGCATTCCCGATGTGCATGAGGTCTGGTGTCATGAGGTCGGCGGCGGACGCATGCTGACCGGCGTCTCGATCAGGGCCCGCTACCCTGGTCACGCCGTTCAGGCCGGCCATATCGCGAGCCAGTGCTTCGCCGGGGCCTATGCCGGGAAATGGGTCATCGTGACGGATGAGGATATCGATGTTTCCGATCTGGAAGAGCTGATCTGGGCGGCGTTGATGCGCTGCGATCCGGCGACTGAGATCGATTTCATCAGGAACGCCTGGACCTCGAACGCCGACCCGCGCCTGCACCCTGATGAAAAGGCGCGCGGCAATGTCACCAATTCGCGTATGATCATTGATGCGACCAAGCCGTTTCACTGGCGCGACCGCTTCCCGGTATCGACCAAACCGCGGGAGGATTTGCTGGCTGAGGCGCGTGAGAAATTCGGATATTTGCTGGAGAAATAATATGGGCAGGCTTGAGGGACGGGTGGCGATCATAACCGGCGGCGCGCAAAGCATCGGCGCGGCGTTCGCCAAGGGGATGGCGGCGGAAGGCGCGAAGGTGGTTATCGCCGATCTGTCGCCGGCGGATGACATCGTCAACATCATCAAACAGGCGGGTGGCGAGGCCATGTCCGTGACCGCCGACGTAACCGATGAGGCGGCCTGCGAAAACATGGTGGCAGAGGCCGTGAAGGCTTATGGCAAGCTGGATATTCTGGTCGCCAATGCCGGTATCTGGGTACAGCTCGGCCGGGAGGACGCGACGGAAATCGACGGTGATACCTGGGACAAGGTGATGAACGTCAACGTCAAGGGTACCTGGCTGTCCGCCAAGGCGGCGATCCCGCAAATGGTCGAACAGGGTTACGGCAAGATCATCACCCTGACATCGACCCGCGCGATCAAGGGTGGGGCCAATATGCTACATTATGACGCCTCAAAGGGGGCGATCATGGCGATGACGAAAAGCCTTGCCCGCGAATGGGGCCCGAAGGGCATCCGCGTAAATTCCATCGCGCCCGGCGCGACCGATACCGAATTCAGCCTGGCCCATATGGATGCGGTGCAGGAGGAACGGCGCAAGCTGACCCCGCAGACGCGGTCGATCAAACGCGCGCAGGACGCGGAAGACCTGGTCGGGACCTGTATCTTTTTGTCATCCGGCGCGTCCGATTTCATGACTGCCCAGACTGTCCCCGTCGAAGGTGGCGCAGTCTTCTGGTAGGAGAGAATTATGGTTTCGATATCCGATTACGAACCGGTCGTGCCGCGCGCGCGGCTCGGCTTCATCATCCCGGCTTCCAACCGCATGGTGGAACCGCAAGTGCAGCATTTCTGCCCGGACGGCGTGGTGCCGCATTTCGCCCGCGCGGGCATCACCAACCGTCATGCCGCGCCGCTGGCGGAGCTCAAGCAACGGATCGCCTATCAGGCGGAATTGCTGGGCGATTCAAAGGTCGACGTGGTGGTGCTGCAATGTACCGGGACGTCCATGGGCGACGGACCCGAAGCCGAACAGGAAGTTGTCGCCGCAATGGCGGAGGCCGCCGGTACGGCGGCGTTGTCCACCGCGCGCTGTGTAACCGCGGCGCTGAACGCGCTGGGCGCGCGCAAGCTGGTATTCGCGTCCGAATCCAAAGAGGCGGGGCACGCCAAGAAGGAACGCTATCTGGAGGGCGAGGGGTATGAGCTTGTCCGGAGCAAGGGCATGGCGCTGCCCGGCAGTGATTATTCCTGTACCACTCCGGCGGAATACTGGTTCGACGCGTTGGGGGAGATGAAGGACGCGGCAGCGGAGGCCTTTTTTATTTCCTGCGCCAATGTGCATGCCACCTACAAAATTCCGGAGCTCGAAGAAGCGCTTGGCGCGCCGGTGCTGACCAGCAATCAGGCGGCGCTCTGGTGCGCGCTGCGGACCGCCGGTATCGAGGACGATATCCCCGGTCTGGGGAGTCTGTTTCGTCATCAAATGACCGCCACAGCGGCGGCGGCGGAATAGTCGGGTCCGGCCGGCATTCGAACGCCGCGTGAAAAAGCTGGAGGCGTTTTGACGTCGCCGGTTTCGTATTAAGCTACGCACAACGCGTACCTATCGGGTCGGAAAAGACGGGAGGGACACATGGCTGCCAGGAAATTCAATCGCGCGCAGGAAGATGTCGGCAATATCGTCGGGCTGGAGCACATGAATGTGCTGATCGGCGATCAGATCAAGGCGACCCTGTTTTATGTGAAAGGGCTGGGGTTCACCCGCGACCCCTATATGATGACCAGCGTCGATAATATGTGGATCAATCTGGGGCGCAGCCAGTTCCACCTGCCGACCGGAAAGCCGCAGGTTCTGCGCGGCAGGACCGGGCTGGTGGTCTCAAGCCACGAAAAGCTGCTTGAGCGGCTGAAATCGGTGCGCCAGGACCTTTCGGGAACCAAGTTCAAATATGCGACCGACAAGAAACGCAAGGTGGTTGATGTTGTCTGCCCCTGGGGCAACCGCTTCCGTTGTCACGAGGCGGGCGCGTTTGGCAAGATGCGGGTCGGCATGCCCTATATCCAGTTCGATGTGCGCACCGGAACCGCCGCCGGTATCGCGCGGTTTTACAAGGAAATGCTGGGCGCGCCGGGACACGTCGGCAAATGGGACGGGGCGAAGGCGGCCATCGTTCAGGCCGGTACGGATCAGAGCCTGGTTTTCCGTGAAAAGCGCGGGCCGGAGGCGAAGTTCGACGGACACCACATCCAGATCTATATCGTGGATTTTTCAGGCCCCTATAACCGGCTGATGGAACGCGGTTTGGTGAGCGAGGAAAGCAATCAGTACCAGTACCGCTTCGTCGATATTACCGATCTCGACAGCGGTGAGTTGCTGTTCAAGATCGATCACGAGGTCCGGGCGCTGTCGCACCCGATGTATGGGCGGCCCTTTGTGAACCGAAACCCGGACCAGCACATAAGACGTTTCGTCGACGGCTATGAGACCACGCCCTGGCTGCAGCCGGCCGGGGCCTAAATAAGCCGTGACGAATATTCCGATTGCGGTCGCCTGCGGTCCCTATGACCACATGGAGGCATTGTCGCGCGGGCTGGTGCAACCGACCGGCATTGATGTGACCTATCTCGGCATTCAATCACCGCCCGAAATCTTTGCCCGGATGATAAAGACCAATGCTTTTGACATTTCCGAAATGTCGCTGTCTTCCTATTTCAACCTTCGTTCCAAGGGTGATTTCCCCTTTATCGCCCTGCCGGTGTTTCCCTGCCGTGTTTTCCGTCACGCCTATATTTATGTAAACCGCGACGCCGCAATTTCCGGGGCCAGGGACCTTGAAGGCAAAAATATCGGCGTGCAGCAATATCGTCAGACGGCGGCCACCTGGATTCGGGGCATTCTCGCGCAGGAATACAGCGTTGATTTTTCCGGGGTAACCTGGGTCGAGGGCGGTGTGAATGTCTCGCGTCCGCCGGACAAGGACATGGATTTGATGCCGGGGGCGCAGATCGATATAGCGTCCGCGCCGCCCGGAAGATCGATCAATGATTTGCTGCAGTCGGGAGACATCGCGGCCTATTTCGGCGCGCGAACGCCGGACTGTTTTCGCACCCACGATAATATTGTTCGACTGTTTCCCGATTATCGCAAAGTCGAACGCGCCTATTATGACAAGACCGGCATTTTTCCGATCATGCATACGCTGGTCATCCGCGAGGAATTGCACCGCGAAAAACCCTGGATCGCGGAGAACATGGTGGAGGCATTCGAGGCGTCCAAGCGGTGGGCGCTGGACCACATGCGTTTCACCGGCACCATGCGCTACATGGTACCGTGGCTTAATCACGAGTTGGAAGAGGTGGACGAGATGTTTGCCGGCGGTGATCCCTATCCCAACGGGGTCGAGCCAAACCGGAAGGTTCTTGAGACCCTGATGCAATATCTGGTTGATCAGGCTTTTGTTGCGCCGCCGCCGCCGGCCATCGATGATTATTTCGTACCGATGGTCGCCTGGGCGGAATAGGCGGCGGTTGCCGGAATTCAGGCCGCCAGCGCGTCTCCCGAAACCTTGCAGCGGCGCAAACGCCGGTCATCGCCAAGCTCGAAATGCGTGCGCGCGTGGATGGTCGAAAGATTATCCCAGACGATAAAATCGTCGGGCTTCCAGGGATGTTCGTAGATGAATTCCCGCTTTTCGGCGTGATCGAAAACAGGTTCGAGAATGGCGCGGCTTTCGGCCTCATCCAGCCCCTCAATCTGACAGGTCATCAGACGGTTGACGAACAGAGCCTGTCGACCGGTATGCGGGTGGGTAACCACCGCCGGATGCCAGGCATGTTCGATCTCGTCGAGCTTGGCCAGGTCGGGGCGTTCGATGGTTGCATAGTCATAGACATTTAGCGCTCTTTTCCCATCCAGCGCCGTTTTCAACTCATCGGGCAGGGTATTCCAGGCCGCGTACATATCGCCCCACATCGTGTGCCCTCCTACCTTTGGAACCGCGACGGCGTACAGCATGGTGAATTTGTCGGGCTCCGGCGTGTAACAGGTATCGTGATGAAACCACATTTCCCCATCCGGAATGATTCCGGTCGGCACGCCCTTTTCGTCCCTTATATTGCTGACATAGGCGATACCCGGCGTGTCGTAGGAGCTTTCGGGTGAAAAGTAATTATCCGGCAGTTTGCGCCGCCGGACCGGACCAAGCGCCTTGGCGAAAGCGAGCTGCTCCGGCGCCTCGAATGTCTGTTCCGGGAACAACACCATCTGATAGGCGTAGATGATCTCGCGCAGTTCGGCCGCCAGAGATTCGTCCGGCGTGTTGCTGAAGTTCAGCACTTCGATACGTGCCCCAAGCGGCGCATCAAGCGGTAAATTTTCATTGGTGACAAATCGCGATCTGTAATGCGGTATAAGTTAATTTTAGAATCACATGCGGAAAAAACCAAAGCCATCGTGACCAGGAATTTTCAGATACGGCAATCCGCCGCAAAAGATAATCCGGCGATCCTCTCGCTATATCCGCGCGCCTTTCCGGAGGAAGAGTTGCGGCCGCTGGTCACGGCATTGCTTGAACCCGGTGAGCCGGTCCTGTCTCTGATCGCGGAAGACGAGGGGGAAATCGTCGGCCATGTCTGTTTTACCCGCTGCGGTATCGTCGGTGGAAACGATCCGCTCGCGCTGCTGGGACCGCTCGCGGTTTCGCCCCCGCGCCAGAAACAGGGCATTGGCAGCGCGCTGATCGGGGAGGGAAACACCCGCATGGCGGAAGATGGCGTATGCCGGGTGCTGGTGCTGGGCGATCCGGCTTATTACGGGCGGTTCGGATTTGCTGAAGAATCCGGGATCGAAACACCAATCCCGATCCCGCCGGAGTGGCATTCGGCTTGGCAATCTCTGGCATTGGGCGGCGAAAAGTCGGCCATTGAGGGCCTGCTCGATGTGCCTTCCCCGTGGGGCGAACCAGACCTTTGGGCCTCTTGATGGCGGCGGTTGATCGCGCGGCGAGTTGCGGCCACACTGCGCCGAATTTCGGAGAACGCTGGAGAATAAAATGGGCCGGGTAGACGGACGGGTAATCATTGTGACGGGCGCGGCGCAGGGGCTGGGTGCGACCTATGCGCGCGCGCTGGCGGCGGAAGGCGGCAAGATTTGCGTGTCTGACCTTGTCAGCAGCGCGTCAGTGGTTGAGGAGATCAGGGCGGCCGGTGGCGAGGCGATCGATGTTCCGGCGGATGTCTCCGATGAGGCGGCTTGCGAGAATATGGTGGCCAAAACGGTCGAGGCATTCGGGCGCGTCGATGTGCTGGTCAATAACGCGGCGATCTTTACCGCCGTCGAACGCAAGAAGTTCGATGAAATTCCGGTCGAGGAGTGGGACAAGATGCACGCGGTGAATGTGCGCGGCACCTGGCTATGCTGCAAGGCGGCGGTGCCCGAAATGCGCAAGAACGGCTATGGCAAGATCGTCAATATTTCCACCAGCCGTGTGTTTCAGGGCGTGCCGTTTTTTCTGCATTACGATTCCACCAAGGGCGCGATCGTCGGGATTACCCGAGGCCTCTCGAAGGAACTCGGCGAGGACAATATCTGCGTCAATGCCGTCGCGCCCGGCTCGACCCTGAGTGAAAATGTAAAAAAGCGCACCAACTGGATGGGGTCCGGCAAAGCGGCGCAACTGTCCAACCGGGCGATCAAGCGCGAACAATTCCCGGAAGATCTGGTGGGGTCGGTAATTTTCCTCGCCTCTGGAGAAAGCGATTTCATGACCGGCCAGACATTGCTGATCGATGGCGGTATTTCCGCGCATTGATTTGGAATTGCGTCAATCCGCGCCCCTTGGCCAATATCCGCCGCTGCGCTATAGCAGGGGCCAAATCCATATCTAAGACAAAGGAATTGAACCGTGGCGATTGAACCCCGCAAGCTGGAACGCGGCTATCCCGATCTGCATGACCATTTGAAGGCGCTGGACGAAGCCGGTCTTCTGGTCACTATCGACCGTGAAATCAACAAGGATACCGAGCTGCATCCGCTGGTGCGCTGGCAGTTCCGCGGCGGCATAGAGGAAAAGGACCGCAAGGCGTTCCTGTTCACCAATGTCGTCGATTCCCAGGGCAACAAATATGACATTCCGGTCGCGGTCGGTGTTCTTGCCGCCAACCGGCAGATCTATTCCATGGGGATGGGCTGCCCGGTGGAAGACGTTCAGGCGCGATGGCAGGAAGCCATCTCCAACCCCATTCCGCCCCGGGAGGTGTCTTCCGAAGAGGCGCCGTGCCACGAAATCATTATCGAGGGTGAGGATCTGGACAAGCCGGGCAACGGGCTCGACGCGCTGCCCGTGCCGATCTCCACGCCGGGCTGGGATGTCGGACCGGTGGCGACGCTGACGCAATATGTCACCAAGGACCCCGATACCGGTCTGCAGAATATGGGCAATTACCGCGCCCAGGTGAAGGGACCCAAACGTATGGGTATGAACCCTTCGCTGGAGCTGCGCCCCGGCATTTATCTTCATTGGGAAAAGCAGCGCGCCAAGGGAGAGCCGCTGGAAGCCGCCGTCGTTCTCGGCGGGCCGAGTTGCACGACTTTTACCTCCGCGCAGAAGCTTTCCGAGAATATGGAAGAGCTTCATGTCGCGGGCGGGCTGGTCGGCGCGCCGGTCAATGTGGTGAAGGCGCGAACGGTCGACCTTTGGGTCCCGGCGGAGGCCGAAATCATCATCGAGGGCAAGATCAGCACCGACATGCTGGAGCCCGAAGCGCCGTTCGGTGAATCCCACGGTCATGTGAATCTTCAGGAATTCAACGCCTATATGGATGTGACCTGTATCACGCGGCGGTCGAACGCGGTGCTGACCTCGATCATCAGTCAGGTTACGCCGTCGGAATCCTCCTGCATCAAGCAGGTGGCATACGAAACCATCTTCATGGATCACCTGCAGAACGCGCTTGGTGTAAAGGGCGTGAAGAAGGTCACGATGCATGAGCCGCTGACCAATATCCGCAAGGTGATCGCGGTGGTCTGCGAACGCGGCATGCCGGCAACCGAGGTCTGGCGCGCGCTCTATGGCACGGCGACGCTGCTGCGCGCGGGCGGCAAGTTCGTCATCGCGGTCAATGATGATATCGATCCGTCAAACGCCGATGCGCTCTTGTGGGCGATGTCGTATCGCTGCAACCCGATCCTCGACATGCAGGTGCTGCCGCATCGCGATCAGGGGCACGGGCCGCGCTCGAAACGCAATAACGGCGAGGACGGTTCCGTCCTGTTTGATGCGACTCTCAAGGAAAATTTCCCGCCGATTTCGCTGCCGAAGCGCGAATTTATGGAAAACGCCAAGGAAATCTGGGAAGAGCTCGATCTGCCGGCGCTCAAGCCTCAGGAACCGTGGTTCGGCTATTCGCTGGGCGAATGGGAGGACGAATTCGACGAGGCCGCCGATATGGCGACGCGCGGCGAATACTGGGCCTATGGCGAACGCATCGCTCAGCGCCGCCGCAACGATGTTCCGATGAATACGGAAGTCCGCGACGTCGACGAGACGAAATAGAGGTTATTTCATTTGCGGTCCGGCCCGCATTTCTTCCTGGCCATCCATTGAGGATACTCCCGTGGGTGGCCGGGAGGGGAAGCGGGCCGGTGCGTCTTAATTACCGGCAGGCGAAAATCGCATAGAAGCTCAATATGCCCGCGAGAAGCGTTATCGCCGTGACGATGGTAAATCGCCAGGCCCAGCCCTGACCGCGCTTGTCGAAATACAGATCGGGTTTCAGCAGATATGACGGCTTGATGTGGTTCTTCTTGCGGAACCACATATGTTTCGGCGGGGGCGGCGGCTCCAGCAGATGCTCGTTCAGCTTGCGCGACAAAACCGCCATGCAGGCGGACCCGCCGAGAAACATCCAGATCAGGATTTTCGAGTATTCCTCAATACCGCACATAATTTATCTCTCGGTGCGATTTCGAAAAATTAATCCCGGATATCCTGCAACAGCCATTCGGTGGGTATTTCATTCCCGACCTTGGCATCGCGGGCGAGTTCAAAGACCCGTCCGGCAACGGCATGAAACTGGTTGCCCTGCAGATTGCCGCGTTCCGAATAGGTAATTTGCTCGCGAGTCTGACGGCCGCGATTGGTGCCTTCAAGGAAATCCTTGAAATAGACGATGCGGTCTTCCATCACCACGCCATGGCCGCGCTGACCTTTGGGTTTGAGCGTAAAGCCGTAATCCTGGTCGCGGCGCGCGGCATAGGTAATGAATTCATCCGCCAGTCCGAATTCCGGCAACCCTTCGGGGGCGGGCGCGTTGCCGAAACGGAAATAGACATCGACGCGTTCCTGGGTTTCCTGCGTGACCATGCCGCGCGCGCCGACATTCAGCACATGTTGTCCCGCTTCCAGACAACCCGGATCGATGACCGGAATGGCGGAATCCGTGCAACCCGCGACGATGTCCGCGCCTTTATAGATATCTTCGGGCTTGTCGCAGACCACGACTTCTATTCCGTGCCGGTCACGCACCCATTGGCCGAACTGTTCGCGGTGATCGGGTGTCGGGCTGAAGACCTGAAGTTTCCTGATATCGCGGACGCACATAAAGGCGTCGATATGAGTTTCCGCCATGCCGCCGGAGCCCAGCATGCCGACGACATGGGAGTCCTCACGGCTCATGTATTTGACGCCGATGCCGCCATCCGCCCCGACGCGCATATGCTGCAACACGCCGTCATTGATGAAAGCCAGCGGTTCGCCGTTTTCCGTGCTGGTCAGCAGGATCAGCCCGCAGAACAGCCCCGGCTCCTTGCAGTATTTTTCCTGGCTGCGCACGCCGTTATATTCCGTTTCGTAAACGACATCCGACTTCATGCGGATGGCGAAATAACCGCCGGCCTTACCGCCTTCCATCGTTCCCCATTGGTAGGCCTTCTTCGGGTCCGATGTGGGGATCTGGATATCGATACGGGGCCGGCAGATGGCCTCACCGGCGGCAAGCGCCTGATAGGCGTCTTCCAGCACCTCAATCGTGTCCTTCATGGTGAGGAGCTGGGCAACGTGGTCGTTATTGATCATCAAGGTCATGGATGGGTTCCCTAGTTCAGTGAGGTGTGTACATCGACCAGCGCGACCTGCCCGCCTTCGACCGCCTTGACCGCGCGTTCGAACGCGCCCTTGAGGTCTTTCGGATCTCTCACCGGTTCTTCGGCAAAGGCGCCATAGCCGCGCGCGACCATGCAGTAATCCGGGTCGGGTCCGACCATGCGCTGGCCGATCCAGGCGTTCTCCGCCGGACGGCCACGCCGATTGGCGAGGGTGATCTGATGTTCCTCGTCATTGCCGAATGAGGTGTTGTTGTGCAGCACGATCAGGATCGGGATTTTGTAATGCGCCGCGGTCCAGATCGCCGCCGGACCCATGGTGAAGTCGCCATCGCCGATAATCGCGACGGTGAACTTGCCCTGGTCGCGTCCGGCGAGAGCGGAGCCGATGACGCCCGCCGCGCCATAGCCGATGCCGCCGCCGATGGAGTTGGACATGAACTGCCCCGCCCCGTCGAATTCCCAGATACCGTCATACCAGGCCCGGTAATTGCGCGACGCGAGCAGCCAGTCCTTGTCCTTTACGGCGTTGAACAGCTCCGCCGTCATGCGGGGCAGGTAGATCGGCACCTTGTCCCACTGCGCCATCATGACTTCCTTCTGCTCCGCGCGCAGCTTGTCGTGGATTACGGAAATCTCCTCGCGGCGTTCGACGGCGCGTTTGAGCCAGGCAGGTTCGCCTTCCGCGCGTTTGGTCAATTCGGCAACAAGTTGATTGACGCCATAGAGGTTATCGGCCTGCATCTGGATATCGACCGGTTGCAGCGGTCCGCCCAGATGGGTCCAGTGTTCGATCGAGAAATCGTTGAGCGACAGGTCGATAACGGTCTGCTTCTTTTTCTCGACCGCCTGACCCGCGCCGCGGGCGCCCTCATAGGCACCGACATTGTTGGAAATATCCAGGCAATCGACACACAGGATGGTGTCCGCCTTGCCGAGGAATTCCCGCTTGTATTCGCCTTCCGACTTGGTCCGGCCGAAGCTGCAATTCAAATTCTGCGGATGGTTGGATGGCATGCAGATAATGTCGTGCCCGTCCTGATAGGCGGCGCCGGTCATTTCGACCAGCTGTTTCATCGGCTCTGTCGATTCCGCCAGATAACCGATGCGGCCGCCGAAGATCAGCGGCCAGTCGGCATCTACCAGTGCGTCCGCCGCCGCTTCGACCTGTTCCCGCGGGGCCGCGATGGGGGCGGCAGGCTGATAGCGCGGCAGGGACATATCCGGCAAGGTCACCCCGTCCGGAATATCGTCCTCCTGGATTTTGGCATCGATCGAGACATAGGTGGGGGAGCAGGGCGCGCTGGTGGCGATCCGCTGGGCCCTGGCCATGGAGTCCAGAATGGCTTGAAGGGTAACCGGTTCGTCGGTCCATTTGGTGACGTCCCGGACGATATCGCACTGCGCATTAGCGGTGTGTATCCAGTCGGTTTTGCGGCGATGGGCCGGATCCATCGGGCCTGATCCACCGAGGACGACGACCGGCGCGCGATCCGCCATCGCGTTATAAAAGGCCATTACCGCGTGCTGCAGCCCGACCAGGTCATGAACAAAAGCTAGCGCCGGCCGGCCGGTGGCTTTCCAGTAGCCTTGCGCCATGGCGACCGCCATTTCCTCATGCGCGACGAGAATGATCTGCGGTTTGTGGTTTCTTGTGTGATTGACCAGGCTGTCATGCACGCCGCGAAAGGACGATCCCGGGGTCAGGAAAAGGTAATCGTGCCCCATTTCCCCCATCATTTCCGCGATCAGGTCAGAACCGTACTCGGCCTTGGGCTGGTTGTCGGGCAAGTTGATCGGCGCTTCCGAAACGAATTCCGGCGCGGCGGGGTAGTTGTCGTTGATCTTGTCGCTCATTGGCGTTTTGGCCTCCCAGAAAAACTGGCGGCCATAATCTCTTAGCGACCCTGTTTCCGCAATGGCTCCGGGGCGGGTTATGAAAAAATGCCGGAACCTTCGACGAGGCTGCTGATCCGCGGGATCAACGGTTTACGGAAATCGTCGTTCCAGATCATCTCGAACTCGATCTGAAGCGGGTTGCCGATCGGCCGGGTTTCGATCTCGACCGAAAGGGTGGCGGAGGCGGGGACAAGCGCCACGCCCTCATGCGCCGCCAAGTAGGGCATGATCGCGCGGAATCCGATGTCTTGCGGATTGATCTCAGGCGCGAATCCTGCCGCCCCGCACCGTTCGGTCAGGCCTTTGAGAAAGAGCGGTTCATTTTTCTGGATGGGGGCAAGGGTGAAAACCCGTCCCCGTAAGTCGCGCCAATCAAGCGCGGGCTTTTTCGTGAGCGGGTCTTTTCGGGGCATGGCGACGACCAACGGTTCACTGACCAGCGGCGCCGTGGAGATACCCGCCATTTTCTGAAATCCGTTCGCCGGCGGTTGGAGAATGCCGATATCGATTTTTCCGGCGCGCAGCGCGTCGAGCTGTTCGGGGCTGGAATGCGCCAGCAAGGTAAAATCGACTTTCGGGAATTCCAATCTGAGATAGGAAATCAGCTTTGGCGTTACCGCCGACATGGCGCGCTGCGTGCTGGCGATCCGGATTTTCTCGCCCTGACCGGTCGCGGCGGCGCGGATGCGGTCGACGAGCCGTTCTGATTGAGCCAGGAGGTGCCTTGCTTCATCCAGCAGTTGTTCGCCGATCGGCGTAAGGTTGGTGCCCTGCCTGTCGCGTTCCAGGATGCGGGCGCCGAGGATATCTTCCAGCCGTTTGATCCGGACACTAACCGCCGACTGGCTGGTCGCGAGGCGTTTCGCCCCACGGGCAAAATTGCGTTCTTCGGCGACGGCGACGAAGGCGCGCAACAGCTGCAGATCAATCCGGTAATCCATATCGTGATCGTAAATCAGTATCAGCTAAGCGCAAAGTGAGATTTCAGGAATTCAGGCCGGTGCCGTTGACGCGGTATCGGGTGGGTCATACGCTCTTTCCATAAGAAAAATCCCGTCGGGGAGGCCAATCGCCAGAGGTAGCCAATGCCGTGCGAAACGCGCGGTAAGGTCTTTGTGCGATATGTTCCGTTTCCCCCGTGGGATATTCATCCATCGCCTCCGGCGTATCGGGGGTTGCGGCAACAGGGGAGACCATCAATGCCCAAAAAGGTTATCGAAAACTGCACCGTTTCGGATGCATATCTGGCGGTGCTGGCCGATCGTGGCGTCGATTATCTGTTTGCCAATGCCGGTACGGATTTCGCGCCCTTGATCGAAGCGTTGGCGAAGGCGCAGGCCTTGGGCACGCCTCATCCGATCCCCATTACATGCCCGCATGAAAACACCGCGCAGCACATGGCGATCGGGTACTACCTTGCCACCGGGCGACCGCAGCTCACCATGATGCATGTGAATGTCGGTACCGCGAACGGTATGAACGGGCTTCTTAATGCGTCGCGCGGTCAGGTGCCGATGATTTTTTCCGCGGGCCGCACGCCGACCAACGAAGACTCTCTGAAAGGCCACCGCACGCTGGATATCCACTGGACCCAGGAAATGTTCGACCAGGGGGGGATGACCCGTGAGGCGGTGAAGTGGGATTATGAACTTCGCAATGCTGAGCAGGTCGAAACGGTTATCGACCGGATTCTGAGCGTCATTATGAGTGACCCCAAGGGGCCGGCCTATCTGTCGCTGCCGCGCGAGGTTCTGGCGCTTGAAATCGACCGGTTCGAATATGAATCGCCGGGCCGTATTCAGCCCGCCGCGCCTTCCATGCCGAATACCGCCGCGCTTGATGAAGCGGCCGCCATCCTTGCCGGGGCGGAAAATCCGGTAATCATCACCAACTGGGCGGGCCGCAATCCGGGCGTCATGCCGGCGCTGTGCGCGCTGGTGGAAGAATACGCCATCCCGGTGGTCGAATACCGTAACCGCTATGTCGCGATCCCGCGCAATCATTCGATGTATGCGGGCGGCAATCCGAACCCTTATGTCGAGAATGCCGACGCCATTCTGGTGATCGATTCCGCGACACCCTGGCTGCCCTCGCAGGTTAATCCTTCGGAGGATTGCAAGGTCATTCATATCGCGCCCGATCCGCATTATTCCTACCTGCCGATCCGCGGCTTCCGCGCCGATATCGCACTTTCCTGCGATTCCGCGCTGGGTATCACCGCGCTGCACGGGGCCATGTCGGCGCACAAGAAATCCGGCGACGCGTATCGCGACAAGCGCCGCGCGGCAACGGAAGAGGCGCACACGGCATTGGAGGAAAGCTGGGCGAAGAAGCTGGAGCAAGTAAAGGACCAGACACCGCTGCATCCGGCCTTTATTTCGCATTGCATCTCGCAGATCGCCGATTCCGAAACCATTTTCGCCAAGGAATCCCAGCTTCAGGTTCAGTATCTGGATACATCCAAACCGACCAAAATTCTCAATGCAGGGGCGTCTTCCGGGCTCGGCCACGGGATGGGGGTCGCCCTCGGCGCCAAGCTCGCCCACCGGGACAAGCTGGTCATCGGTACGCATGGCGACGGGTCCTATATGTTCAACTGTCCGGTTTCCGCCCATTACGTCGCGGCGGAGCAGGAACTGCCCATCCTCACGATCGTCTTCAATAACCAGAAATGGCAGGCGGTGCGGGGTTCGGCCCTGTCCCTTAACCCGGACGGCTATGCGGCAAAGGCGAACCAGCCGCCTCTGATGTTCTTTACCGTTGATCAGCATTACGAAAAGGCGGTCGAGGTGTCCGGTGGTTACGGTGAGCAGGTAAATGATCCGAAGGACATGATGCCGGCTCTGGAACGCGCCCTGAAGGCGGTCACGGTGGAGAAGCGGCAGGCGCTGCTGAACGTCACCGCATCCGACCCGACCTGATCCGCGGATTGGGCATGAGGCACATCACACTTGAGAACGCTGGCTCGCTCCAGCAGATCGCGGTCATGGCGCGGCGCAATCTGACGCGCAATGTCTGGGACTATCTGATGGGCGGATCGGAATCGGAAACCACGTTGAAGCGCAACCGGCTTGGCTTCGATTGCTGGGGGTTGCGGCCGCGTATCCTGCGGAGCGTGGCGGAGGTCGACCCCGGGGTGAATTTCCTGGGCAAGCATATCCGCCTGCCGGTGATGCTGGCGCCGATCGGCAGCCTGCAGGAACTGCATCCCGATGCGGCTATGGCGACGGCGCAGGCGGCGGCGGAAATGGGCACGATCAGTTTCATGAGCTCGGTCACCCAGCCGTCTCTGGAAGAGGTCGCCGCCTCGACAAACGCGCCCAAGGTCTATCAGCAATATATTCGCGGCGACGATGACTGGCTGGACGGCCAGGTAAAGTGCGCCGTCGATGCCGGTTTTGATTTCTTCTGCCTTACGGTCGACACGGCGGTCTATAGCCGCCGTGAACGCGATCTTATAAAACGCTGGGCGCCGGCCTCGCGCCTGACCAGTGTCGACGGGTTCCGCTGGCAGTCGGCATTCACCTGGGACAACGTCAAGCGTTTCAAGGACAAGCACGACATTCCGCTGATCATCAAGGGCATCGGCTGCGCGGATGACGCCGCAATGGCGGTCGAACATGGCGCGGCCTGCGTTTATGTGTCCAACCATGGCGGGCGCCAGCTCGATCACGGACGCGGCTCGATAGAGGTGCTGCCGGAAGTCGCCGACGCGGTCGGCGGCAAGGCGGCCATCGTCATGGATGGCGGTATTATGCGCGGCACCGATGTGGTCAAAGCGATGGCGCTCGGCGCGACCGCCGTCTGCATCGGGAAATTGCAGGGGCTCGGACTCGGGGCCGGCGGCAAGGACGGCGTCGTCACCATGATGCGCCTGCTGGAAGACGAAATTCGGACCACCATGCAGCTCACCGGGCTGCATAATTTCGAAGAGTGCGACAGGAGCTTTATCGAACCAGCGGAGCCGGTTGTGGCGCCGCACCAGATCAGCCCCTATCCCCATATAGAGCTACCGGAACTGGAGTATGGAAGATGACAGAACACCTAAAACAGTTTGACCGGCCGCAAAATCTGGGAAATCCCCAGATGGGCTGGGCCAGCGACGTAGCGGCGGAGATGATGCGCCGTTGCGGCATCAAATACGTGTCGCTGAACCCCGGGGCTAGCTATCGCGGCGTTCACGATTCAATCGTCAACTATCTCGGCAATGAAGAGCCGCAGATGCTGATCTGTCTGCATGAGGACCACGCGGTGCATGTTGCGCAGGGTTACGCCAAGCTGACCGGCGAACCGATGGGCTGCTTCCTGCATTCCAATGTCGGTCTGATGCACGGTCTGATGGGTATCTTCAATGCCTGGTGTTATCGCGCGCCGATGTTGATCATGGGCGCGACCGGGCCTGTGGATGCGCCGCTGCGCCGTCCCTGGATTGACTGGATCCATACCGCCAAGGACCAGGGCGCGCTGCTGCGCTTCATGGTGAAATGGGATGACGAGCCGCGCTCAGCCGGCGCGATTGTCGAATCCATGGCGCGGGCGAACCAGATCATCCGGTCGGAACCGACTGGCCCGGCCTATATCTGCTTTGACGCGGGGCTGCAGGAATCGGCGCTCGAGGAAGAAATCGAGATGCCGGATATCGCGAACTATCAGCCCTCCGATCCGCCGCGCGCTTCCGCCGACGCGGTGCGCGAAGCGGCTGATATGCTGCTGGCCGCGAAGAACCCGGTGATGATGCTGGGCCGTATGGCGCGGACTGAGGAGGCCTGGAACAAGCGGGTGCAGCTGGCGGAGCTTGTCGGCGCCGGCGTGCTGACCAATCTGCGCAACCCGGCCTGCTTCCCGTCCGATCATGCGCTGCATATCGGCCGCCCGGCGGGCAGGCTCGCCGGATATGCGGCTGACGCGATCAGGGACGCCGACGTCATCCTGTCGCTCAACTGGCTCGATTTCGGCGGCACGCAGCGGCTGATGAGCGGGCAGGGCGGCATTTCCGGCAAATGCATCCATGTCTCGCTGGAGCAATATCTGCATAACGGGTTCGGGATGGAGCTGTTCGAGCTTCCCAAAACCGATCTCAACATCAATGCCGATCAGGATGCCTTTGTCGAACAGCTGCTGGAGGAAGTTTCCAACCGGCTCGACGGCAAGTCGAAATGGGACGGTTCGTCCAAGGGGCCGGAAGCACCGGAAGTGCAGCCGATCGCGGATCGGGACGCGGCGGCGGATATTCTGCCGGCCGATATCGTCACTGCGCTGGCCGAAGCGCAGGGCAATCGCAAAATCAGCCTCAACCGCGTCAGTTCCGGCGGTGTCGGGCCGACCTATGAGTTCACCCACCCCTGGTCCTATCTGGGCCATGACGGGGGCGGCGGGCTGGCCTCCGGGCCGGGCACGTCGGTCGGCGCCGCGCTGGCGGTTGCCGATACGGACTGGCTTGCGGTTTCCGTGCTGGGCGACGGCGATTTCATGCAGGGCAATACCGCTCTCTGGACCGCCGCGAAATACCGCATTCCGATGCTGGTCATCATCTCGAACAACCGTTCGAACTTTAACGATGAGCTGCATCAGGAAACGGTGGCGAAGGATCGCGACCGTCCGGTGGAAAACCGCTGGATCGGCATGCGGATATCCGAACCGGACATCAATCTGAGCGAGCTTGCCGAATCTCTCGGATTCGAGACCGCGGGCGGGCCGGTCACCAAGATGGGCGACCTGCTGCCGGCGATCGAGAACGGGCTGAAGGCCGTTGAGGCCGGCAAGTGCCATTTCATCGATATCCATGTCGATACCGGATATGCCGAACCGCCGCTGATGCGTGGCGGGTCGAAAGGCGAGTAATCGGGCCGAGAGTTAAGGAGATAAATCAATGAGCGATCTTACCAAGTACGACCGGCCCCAGAATGTCGGAAACCCCGTCATGGGCTGGGCCAGCGACGTCGCGGCGGAAATGCTGCGGCGGATGGGCATCAAATATCTGTCGATGAACCCGGGGGCCAGCTATCGCGGCTTCCACGATTCCATCGTCAATTATCTGGATAATAAAGATCCGCAGATGCTGCTCTGCCTGCATGAGGACCACGCGGTCCACATCGCGCAGGGCTATGCAAAGGCGACCGATGAGCCGATGGGCTGCATCCTGCATTCCAATGTCGGTCTGATGCACGGCACGATGGGGCTCTTCAACGCCTGGTGTAACCGGGTGCCGATGGTGGTGATGGGGGCGACCGGCCCGGTGGACGCGCCGAAGCGCCGTCCCTGGATTGACTGGATCCACACCGAAAAGGACCAGGGCGCGATCATTCGGAACTTCGTCAAATATGATGATGAACCGCGATCAGCACAGGCGCTGGCCGAAACCATGGTGCGGGTCAACAAGATGGTGCGCACCGAACCGACCGCGCCGGCTTATGTGTGTCTCGACGCCGGTCTGCAGGAAAGCGCCATTGATCCGGACATGAAGCTGCCCGACGTATCCCGCTTTTTGCCGCCCGCTCCGACACCCGCCCCGCAAGCGGCGATTGACGAGGCGGCGGAGCTGCTGGCCAACGCGGAAAACCCTGTCATCATGGTTGGGCGCGTCAAGCGTTCCGAGAAGGGTTGGGACGACCGCATCAAGCTTGCGGAAATGCTCGGCGCCGGGGTGGTGACCGACATGAAGACGGCAGCCGGCTTCCCGACTGATCATCCGCTGCATCTGGCGCCGCCGAGCAACCGGCCGCGCGAGGAAGCGGTGACCGAAATGAAGAACGCCGATGTCATCCTCGATCTCAACTGGGTCGATCTGGCGGGCACCTTCAAACTGGCCTTCGGCCGTGACGACGTCTCCGCCAAGGTCATCCACGTCTCCATGGACTCGCTGATCCATAATGGCTGGTCGTCGGATCACATGGGCATGCCCTTGGGCGATGTCACCATGCTGGCCCAGACCGAGGCCGTGGTGGAGCAGCTTCTGGAAGCGCTGGAAGCCAGGCTCGGCGATAAATCCAAATGGGACGGCGAAAACAAGGGACGCACCCCGGATGTCGATACGACATTTGCCGACCTTAAACCCGAAGACCCGATTTCGGTCGAGGCGGTCACGCTCTGCGTCAACGAAGCCCGCAAGGGCCGCAACCTGACGCTCGCCAACGTCACCATCGGTTGGGCCGCGGACGGGTATCACTGGACCCATCCGCTGGATTATCTCGGCAATGACGGTGGCGGCGGGTTGGCCTCCGGCCCGGCGACCTCCATCGGTGCCGCGCTGGCGCTGAAGGATACCGACCGTACCGTGATGGCGGTGCTGGGTGATGGCGATACCATGCAGGGGGCGAGTTGCCTCTGGACCGCGGCGCATTATCAGATCCCGGTCCTGCTGCTGATCTCCAACAACCGGTCGAACTTCAATGATGAAATCCACCAGGAAACGGTGGCGAAGATGCGCGACCGCCCGGTGGAGAACCGCTGGATCGGACAGCGTATCGACGATCCGGAGGTCCAGATCGAGAAATACGCCGCCTCGCTCGGCGTGGACTCTGCGGGCCCGATCACCACGGTGGGCGATCTGCTGCCCGCCATTCAGGAGGGGCTCAAGGCCGTCGATGCGGGCAAGCCGTATCTGCTGAACGTGCATGTGGAGAAGGGGTACGCAACCCCGCCGCCGGCGCGCGAAGCGTAGTCGGGCAGGCTTGCTCGCACGTTAACACCGATTGTCACCCCGGCCTCCGAGCCGGGGTCCAGTTGGCTATATCGGCGGTACTATGGATTGTCGGCTCTCGCCCGGCAACGACCTACAAAATTGCTGAGATGCCCGGGCTTTGACCCGGGCATTTTTTGTAGAGAAATTACCCCTCCCCGGAGAGGAGTGGCGCTATTTTATTTGCCTCCCTCGTCACGAGGGGGAGGGCAAGGGCGGGGGTGTGGCAGCACGACGTCCACCCGCCTATAATCACCAGAACGATTGCAAATTTCAGGGAGACACATCATGGCAAAACTTCGTCACATCGCGCTGAGCGTCAGCGATCTGCAGACCAGCGCCAAGTTCTACGAGGAAGCCTTCGGGATGGAACGCGTCCGCGAATCCGACGTCGCGGTGATGCTTTCGGACGGTGTTGTGTCTCTGGCGCTGCTGTGCCTTGAGAAAAACGACAATGCGCCGGATGAGCGCGGTTCCGGCTATCGCGGGTTGCATCATATGGGCTTTCTGGTCGATAGCGTGCCGGAACAGTCGGAGATGGTCGAAGCCGCCGGCGGCAAATATCACGGACAAATACTCAATGTCGGCGCAGGCGAGGAATTCGAACGCAAATACCGCGATCCCGATGGGGTGGTGATCGATGTGTCCTCGCCCGAACACGCGACCTCGTCCTGGCGCGTGCCGGTCGAATAGTCGCGTGGGAGATTAGCCGGTGGCGAAGGACCAGATGTCGGAAGGGACGAAACTGATCGTTTCCACCCTGGTCGTCACCGGGCTGTTACAGGCGGTTTGCGCCTTCCTGCTTTTCTGGATACCGAACTGGTTTCCCTTCGGGGAAAGCGGGGCCCTGTTTCTCGGAATATTTTTTGTCGTCCTCGCCCTGGCGAGCATCGGCGGCGCGGTCTGGTTCAGGGTAAAGGTCGTGTATTAGGGCTGTTTTCTGATCGTTCCCGTTCGGTTCGACCAGATACCGAGATGGCGGGCGATCTCTCGCACGTCTTTCGCGCTCTCACCGATCCGTGCCCTGATTTCCGGGCCGCAGTCGGCGGGCGAGACGCTGCTTGCCGCCTCGTCAACGATGTCTTCGGGGAAGGGCATGTCCTCGACACCGCGCCGGTCAATCGCCGTGGCGACCATGTGGTAAAAAGCAAAGAAATCGGGGCGCATCGCGCGGGACAACTGACGGCAGACCCGTTCCAGCCCGTATCCCCATACCAGCCGCGGAAATTCGTTTCGGAGGTAAAGGTTGAAAACATCGACCTCATAGGGCTGGCCGCCGACCTCCTTCACCAGTTTCTTCGCGGTCGCCCGCGCCTTGGCGACGACGGGCTTTTGATCCTGCTTGCAGTCGGGATATTTCAGCGCGGTAAAGCGGGGGTCTTTCTGCGTCGTCTCATATAGCCTGTCATCGTCGGAGCGTTGCAGCGCGGCCCTGATCTGCAGGAAATTCCATAACAGTTCGAAGCCGCCTTCGCCGATTACCGTCTCGCAATCCCGGTTGGCGATATGCCCCTGCAGGACGGTGGCGAACTTGCCCATCCGCGCATCGAACGCCGACTGGGCATCAGCGGCTGGCGCGAACAGCAACAGCACCAGCGTGGCGGCGGCGCTCCGGCAGAATGGTTTCAGCTGAATGACCGTGCCCTCAGGTCAGCATCGCCTTGCCCTTGCCCCGGCGGCACACCGTGTCGACCAGAGCGGGCTTGCCCTGCTTGACCTGTTCGATGGCGCGTTTCACGGCCGCCTGCACGTCATCGCCGTTCTCGATCGGCCCTTCGGCCCACCAGCCCTGGGAGCGGGCGAGACCCGCGAAGTCGGGATCGGGGTCCAGCAGGTCCATGCCGATATAGGCGCGGGACGGGTCGGTGCCGCGGTTATTGGCGATTACGATCTGGTGGTTCCAGTCATTGTAATAGGCGCGGTTATTGTACATCACGATCAGCATCGGAATTTCGTACTTGGCCGCCATCCAGAGCGCGCCTGCGTCAAACATCAGATCGCCGTCGGGCTGAAGATCGATACAAAGCCGTCCGGTGCCTTTGTTGGCCAGCGCCACACCGAGCGAGGTTCCGATCTGCGTGCCGGTGCCGAGCTCCCGCCCGCCATGACAGTAAGGCCGGTCAAAATCCCAGAGACGGCGGGCCGCGTCATGCATGGTGCCGGCGGTCAGGACCCAGTCCTCATCCTTGATGACCTCCCAGATTTCCAGCGCCAGACGGCCGACCGTCATGGGTGTGGCGTCCCAGTCTTCCTCGGCTTCCTTCCGCCATTGGGTGCGCAGCGCGCGGTGTTTTTCGCCGATCATCTCGGTGCGGTTGGCGATCTTCTCGGCCAGCCCGTCGGTCTTCGCGATGCGTTCCTTTAACAGATCGGTCAGCATGGGTGAGGCCGTCACCACATCGGCGGTCATCCGCACATCGGGATAGAGCGTGCGCGCATAATCCATCGACCATTTGGAGATTTCCTGATCGGTCCAGCCGATATCGATCCATTTGGCGTTTTCATTGACGCTCGGCTTCACCGTCCGGGTGGATATGTCGCGCACATGGGTGTGCTTTTCGAAATCGGCGACGTCGAGCAGCAACACCGCGTCCACGCCTTCGTAACAGGCCTGCTGGTCCATCGAGAGGTTCAGCGGGTGCGTGCCGGGGAAGTTGAGCCGTGAATTCACGTCCCAGACGCTGGCCCCCAGCGTTTCTGCCAGATCGACGACATGATCCCAGCCATGCGGCGGGCGGGCGGCGAAATCAGCGACAATCGCCGGGCGTTCGGCGGCGGCGAGAATATCGGCGGCCTCCGTAAGGGCCTGCGGGTCGGGCGCGGCCTGGGCCGGGACGCGCACGCCGTCTTCCGGCGGCATGGCGATTTCATGATCCAGTTCCGCTTCCTGCAGCCCCGCGTCGTAACACATATAGATCGGGCCCTGACGGCCGGTCATCATCACCGAATAGGCGCGGGCGAAGCTGTCCGGCACATAATCGACGGTGACGGGTTGGGCGTCCCATTTGACGTAATCGCGGATCACCTGGCCCTGCACATGGGCGGAATGGATCCAGTCAATGAACGGGCGGCGTTTGGTTTCGTCCACCGGGCCGGTGGCGCCGATGATGAAGACCGGTGCCCGGTCGAGATAGGCGTAATAGACCCCCATCGGGGCGTGCAGCAGCCCGACCAGATTATGCACGATGGCGATCATCGGCTTTCCGGAATGACGGGCATAGCCATGCGCCATCTGCACCGCGATTTTCTCATGGGTACACAGCATCATCGGCGGATCGTTCTCGCCGTAATTGACCAGGCTGTCATGAAGGCCGCGATAGCTCGCCCCGGGGTTCAGCGCGATTTGCTCGAACCCGAACTGCTTGATCAGGTCGACGATAACGTCCGACTGGTATTTGGTGTTGGATTTCTTGATGCCGCTCATGGGAGTCCCTGCTGTTTGATTGGTGCCGGAAATTTAGCAGGCGGGCGTGAGGGCGGAAAGGGTGGGCGCAAAACTGAATGCCCGGGACGTGCCCGGGCATATTTCCTTATGACTGGACGCCGGCTCGGGGGCCGGGGTCCAGACTCTCTGTTCTTCCTTAGGCCGCTTCACCCCTGCGCCAGGTGATGATATCGACCAGCGCCGGTTTGCCGGATTTCACAACCTTGAGCGCTTCGCGGACAGCCGGCTGGATATCGGCAGGGTTCATGATCGGCCCTTCGGCCCACCAGTCCATGCCGCGGGCGATATGGGCGAAGTCGGGCGCCGGGCCTTCCAGATCCATGCCGATATAGGCGCGTTCCGGATCGGTGCCTCGCTTGTTGGCGACCGAGATCTGATGCGCCCAGTCATTGTAATAGGCGCGGTTGTTGTACATCAGGCACAGCATGGGGATTTCGTACTTGGCGGCGATCCACAATCCACCGAGATCAAACATCAGATCGCCGTCGGGCTGGAGATTGACCACCACCTTGTCGGTGTCCTTGTAGGCCAGCGCCACGCCAAGCGACATGCCGAACTGCGTCGCCGTGCCGAGCTCGCGTCCCGGATGACGGTAGGGCTTGTCGAAATCCCATATCTTGCGGACCCAGTCCTTCAAAGTCCCGGCGGACAGCACCCAGTCCTCGTCCTTGATGACCTCCCATATTTCGGCGGCCATGCGGGCTTCGTGCATCGGGTCGTGATCCCAGAATTTTTTCACGTCCTCCTGCCACTTGTCCCACTGGGCGTGGTGCTTGTCGCTGACGGTTTTTGTGCGGTCCGCGATCTTCTGCTGCAGCGCCGCATCGCCCGCGATCTTTTCCTTGCAGGCTTCGGTCAGGGCCGGGATGGCGTTCGCGGTGTCGGACAGAATCCGCATATCCCAGTTATGATGCTTGTTGTAATCGGTCGCCCACTTGGAAATCTCGATATCGGCAAATCCGATATCGATCCATTTGCAGTCCGGCGTGGTAATCGCCTCCACTTGGCGGGTTTCCCAGTTGGGCTTGTGCGACCCCCGGGTCCAGTCCACCACGTCCAGCGCGCAGACCACATCCGCGCCCTTGAATGCATCACCATGCATGGAAACGCTGAGCGGATGCTTGTTGGGGAAGCCGAGGCGCTTATTGATATCGAATACGCCGCAGCCGAGTGTTTCAGCCAGTTCCACCGTATCGTCGAACCCGATCGGCGCACGGGCGGCATATTCCGTGAGCAGGATCGGATAGTCGGCGGCCAGCAACATATCCGCGGCCTCTCCGATCAGCTTGGGATCGGCGGCGAGACGCGGCGGCACCTTGATTGCCTCGGGCGGCGGAATTTCGATCTCCTCGGTCAGTTCGCCTTCCTGCAGCCCGGCGTCATAGACCATGTAAACCGGACCCTGCGGTTCGGTCATCATGATGGAATAGGCGCGGGCGAAACTGTCCGGCACGCCATGAATGGTGCCGGGCTGATAATCCCACTTGGTGTAATCGCGGATGGCGGACCCCTGCGCGAAGGCGGTGTGAATCCAGTCGATAAACGGCCGGCGGAGTTTTTCATCCATCGGGCCGGTCGCGCCCATCAGGAAAATCGGGCAGCGGTCGATATAGGCGTAATAAACGGCCAAGGGCGCGTGCAGCAGCCCGACCACGTTATGGACGATGGCGGGCATCGGCTTGCCGATCGCCTTGGCGTAGCCGTGCGCGATTTGCACCGCCAGCTTTTCGTGGTTGCACAGGATCATCGGCGGGTCGTCCTCGCCGTAATTCACCAGGCTGTCATGCAGCCCGCGATAGCTCGCGCCGGGGTTCAGCGGGATCGCCGGAAAATCGTATGCCTTGATCAGATCGACGATGATGTCTGACTGATAGCGTGTATTGGCCTTGCGGATAAACTGGTCTTCGGACATGAAGCTTTCCTGTGTCTGGAGGGTTTGTCGTTGGACGTGAGTCTATCAAGCAAAACGCCTTGGGGCCAACCTGGACGATGGGATTTTTCCGTCCCGCCTTTGCATAGTCGGTGGGGGGAACGCTATAAGGGGACAAAGAATTCTTGCTCAGGGAGATTCCCCCAAAATGGTTCAGAAATTCGGCATCGGACAGCCCGTTCCCCGTTATGAAGACCCGCGCCTGTTGACCGGCGGCGGACGGTATATGGACGACAATACGCTGCCGCGTCAGACGCGCGCCTATATTCTGCGCTCTCCCTTTGCGCACGCGAAGATCCGTTCCATGGACATTTCAGCGGCCAAGGCGGCCCCCGGGGTGATCGAGGTACTGACCGGTCAGGATTATGTCGATGACGGGTACGGCATTCTGGAATGTACCCCAAAACGCAAGCGCCGTGACGGTACCCCGATGTATGAGCCCGCCCGCCGCGTCCTGGTGCTGGACGAGGTCAAGATGGTAGGCGATTACGTCGCCATGGTGATCGCCGAGACGCTGGAGCAGGCGAAAGACGCCGCCGAGCTGATCGAGGTCGATTACGAACCGCTGCCCGCGGTTTCCACCCCTTATGAGGCGGCACAGCCCGGCGCGCCCAAGGTGTGGGATGAGTCCGAAGATAATATCTGTTTCGTCCATCTGGTGGGCGACAAGGAAGCCACCGACGCGGCGATCGCCAAGGCGGCCCATGTGGTGAAGGGGCGTTTGCCGGTGAACCGCAGCGCGCATGCCACGATGGAGCCGCGCGGCGCGATCGGCGATTACGACGCGGCCCGGGATTTCTGGACGCTCTATACCGCGGTTCATTACCCGTGGCAGGTCCGCGAAGAACTCTGCAACAAGATTTTCGACGTTCCGGAAAGCAAGATGCGGGTGGTCTGCGGCGATATGGGCGGCAGTTTCGGTCTGCGCGGCGGCACCTATCAGGAAGTCGTGCTGGTGCTGTGGGCGTCGAAACGCGTCGGGCGGCCGGTGAAATGGGTATGCGAACGTTCCGAAGGGTTCATGAGCGATCATCACGGGCGCGATGTCCATTGGGAAGGCGAGATCGCGTTGGATGAGAATTTCAGGTTTCTCGGGGTGCGGGCGCAAAGCTGGACCAACGTCGGCGCCTATCTTGCCTCCAAGGGCACGCTGCCGCCGGTCGCCAATCTCGGGACCATGGCGGGGACATATGATATTCCGGCGATGCATTGTGATGTCTCCGGCGTCTATACCAACACCAACCCGATTTGCCCGTTCCGGGGCAACGGGCGTCCGGAAGCCTCCTATGTGATCGAACGGCTGATCGACCTCGCGGCGGATGAGCTGGGCGTCGATCCGGCGGAGCTGCGCCGTCGCAACCAGATCGCGCCGGACGCTATCCCCTACAAGACCGCTTTGGTCTTTACCTATGACAGCGGCAATTTCGGGGACAATCTCGAAAAGGCGCTGGAGATGGCGGATTATGACGGGTTCGCGGGGCGTAAGGCGGAATCGGAAAAGAACGGCAAGCTGCGCGGCATCGGGATTTCCAACTCTATCGAGCGCGCGGCGGGGCCGAGCCTGGAACAGGTGCAAATCCGTTTCGATTCCTCGGGCACGGTACAGCTGAATGCCGGCACCAGCCAGCAGGGGCAGGGGCATGAGACGATCTACAAGCAGATCATGAATGAAACGCTCGGTATTGATCCCGATATCGTCAGCTTTGCTGAGGGGGATACCGCACTGCTGGCTTTTGGCGGCGGCACGGGTGGGTCGCGCTCGGCCACCATCGGCGGCAGCGCCGTGCTGAAATGCTCGGAAAAAATCATCGAAAAGGCGACAAGGATCGCCGCGCATCAGCTGGAAGCCGCCGAAGCCGATATCGAATTTTCGGAAGGCACTTTCACTGTCGCCGGCACCGACCGGACGATCAGTCTGACCGAAGTGGCGAAGGCGTCCTACAAGCCGGGCACATTGCCGCCTGATATTGAGCCTGGACTGGACGCGGTATTCACCTTTGAAGCCACGGCGGAAAACTTTCCCAATGGCTGTCATATCTGTGAGGTGGAGATCGACGAGGACACCGGCGTGATTGATGTCGTCCGCTATAACGTGGTGGATGATGTCGGGACGGTGCTGAACCCGTTGACCCTGAAGGGGCAGATACAGGGCGGCGTCGTCCATGGCGTCGGCCAGGCCTTGCTGGAAGAAATCGTATTCGACGGCGATAGCGGACAGCTGATCTCCGGGTCCTTCATGGATTACGCCATGCCGCGCGCCGATAATCTTTCCTTTATCGAGGTCCAGTCCAACCCGTGCCCGACAGCGACCAACCCGTTGGGCGTGAAAGGCGCGGGCGAGGCGGGAACGGTCGGCGCGGTGCCCGCCGTGATGAACGCGGTGGTCGATGCGCTTTCGGTTTACGGCATCCGGCATATCGATATGCCGGCGACGCCCGCGAAAGTCTGGCAGGCGATACAGGAGGCGAAGGCGGCCGCCGCCTGAGGTCATAATCATGCTGATGATCGATAAACCCGTCTGTATGGAAGACGGGGAGGAGCCTCTTTACGGATCGCTGATCTGGCCGGGAGATAACGAAAACGGCGACGCGGTGCTGATCTGGGCGGGTTCCGGCCCGACCGACCGGGACGGTAACGCGGCGGGACTGCAGAATAACAGCATCAAGATTTTGGCGCAGGCGCTCGGCGGGGCGGGTTATGCCGTGCTGCGGACGGACAAGCGCGGGATCGGTGAAAGTCAGGACGCGATGGGCGATGAATCCGCCATCCGTTTTGGGACCTTCGTCGACGATATGTGTGCCTGGGCCGCCTGGCTGAAACGCGAGGTAAAGCCGAAGCGGCTTTTCCTGCTTGGGCACAGCGAAGGCGCGCTTGTCGCCACACTGGCGGCGCAGCGGCTGGAGGCCGACGCACTGATTCTGGTCGCCGGTATCGGGTTTCCGCCGGCGCAGCTTTTGCGGCGGCAATTGGACAGTCCCGATGTCGCGCTCGCGCCCGACGATCTGCGAACGATTTTCGAGATCATGACGGCGCTGGAAGACGGCAAGACGGTTCCCGATATCCCCGAGGAGCTGATGGGGCAGTTCCGTCCGTCGGTGCAGCCTTATCTGATTTCCTGGTTCGCCTATGATCCTGCGGCGGAGCTCGGCAAGGTCGAGATCCCGACGCTGGTGGTTCAGGGCACGCTGGATTTACAGGTTTCGATGGAAGACGCGGAGCGTCTGGCCGCATCACGCGATGGCATTCGTCTGGCGCGCATTCAGGACATGAACCATGTGCTGAAATCGACGACCGATTACAACCCCGATAATTACGGCACCTATAACAAACCCCTCCTACCATTGGCGGAGGGGCTGTTTTCCGAAATCACGGGATTTATGGATTCGGTTTAGGGCGCAAGGCGCCTGGTTTGATTTTCTCTATGCCACCGGGTTGGGGCCGAGATGCGGGAAGGCCGAATGTTCATGCGGCAAGCGCACCGGCATCGCGTCAGTGACATATTCCGGCGCCAACTGATCGAGCGATGTCACCCCGAGCAGACCCATCGTTGTGGTGATTTCCCGCTCCATCAACTCCAGGCACTTCACCAGCCCTTCCGATGCCCCGGCGCCCAGCGCCCAGGCCTGAAGCCGGCCGATCGCCGCGTAATCGGCGCCCATCGCGATCGCCTTGATGACGTCGGTGCCGCGCGTGAATCCGCCATCGATAATGATCTTGGCCTTGCCGTTCACCGCCGCGGCAATCTCCGGCAGGGTCTGGATATTGCCCAGCACATGGTCGAGCTGCCGCCCGCCATGGTTGGAGATATAGATCGCATCGACCCCGTGCTCGACGGCGAGCGCGGCGTCTTCCGCCGTCATGATGCCCTTGACGATAAACGGCCGGTCGCCGATCTCATCCTGGATCATTTTCACCGTGTCCCAGGTGATCTTTTTCTGCCAGTCGCGGGCGGGCACGCGGCGCAGGGCAAGCTGTGAGGGGTTGAGCCGTTCGCGGTTGCCGTAGAACGCGCTGTCGACCGTCAGGGTCACGGAGTGATAGTTCGATTTGACCACCCGTTTGACCAGGTCCTTGATCCAGTCATCATCGCCCCGGACATAAATCTGGAAGCTTTTCGGATGGGGGCTGTTATCGGCGACTTCCTCGAGGCTGGGCTCGGTCACGGTCGACAGGAAATTGACCGTCCCGAACTGTTCCGCGGCGTCGTCGACATCGAGCGCGCCCTTGGGCGAGAAACGATGGATGCTGCCCATCGGCGCCATCAGCACCGGCATGCGCAACTTGTGCCCGAAGAAATCGCTGGAGGTGTCGATTTCGCTGACATCGCGGCAGATACGCGGACGAAAGGCCAGGGAATCCAGCGCCATCCGGTTGCGGCGTAAAGAGGTCTCGCTCTCGGCGGCGCCGCAGACGTAATCCCAGTTATCCTGATCCATATTGCGCCGGGCCATCAGGATCATGTCGTGCATGGTCAGAAAATCGGCATGGGTGGTCATCGGTATCTCCCTGTTGACTTATTTCTTAGAAGGCGGCTCAGGTCAGCCGGCCGCCGGGTATATGCGGAAAGGCGCTCATTTCGTGGCTCGGCCCGACCGGGCGCGTCTTGGTCAGATAGGACGGGTTCAGCTGGTCAAGCGAGGTGACGCCCAGCAAGCCCATCGCGATCTCGATTTCCGTCTTCAGGATATCGAGGCAATTCATCAGGGCCTGCTGTCCGCCGGCGGCGAGCGCGAAGGCCTGCAACTTGCCGATCCCAACGGCCCGGGCGCCGAGCGCGACCGCCTTGACGATGTCGGTTCCCCGCATGAAACCGCCATCGACATAGACTTCCGCCTTTCCGCCGACCGCCTCGACGATATCCGGCAAGACGCCGATACTGCCGCGGTCATGGTCCAGCTGGCGGCCGCCATGGTTTGACACATAGATTGCACTGGCGCCGTGATCGATGGCCATCAACGCATCCTCGACGGTGCCGATCCCCTTGATGATCATCGGCCCGTCCCAGATGCGGACCATGTCGTCCCAGATATCCCAGCTCAGCCCGGCGAGATATTCGCGTCCGGCGGAGTTACGCCGCGTCGGCGGTTCCCAGCCATTCATCTTTTGCCGTTCGCGGTTGCTGTAGACGCAGGTGTCGACGGTGACGACCAGGGCCTTGTAATTGTGATCCTTGACCCGGCCGAGCAGTTCCTCGATCCATTCGCGCCCGCCCCGCACATAGATCTGATAGAATTTGGGATGCAGCGTGTTAAGGCCGATTTCCTCAAGGCTCGGCTGTGTATGGCCGCTTTGAATGTTGATCAGCCCAAGTTCTTCCGCCGCTTCGTCGCTGCATAATGATCCTGCCGGGGTGACGATTTGCAGGGATGCCACCGGCGCCAGAAAGACCGGCATCGATGACGGGTGGCCCAGGATGGTTGTCGACATGTCGACCTTCGACACGTCGCGCAGGACACGCGGAATAAAGGCGAGCGAATCCAGCGCGTGTCTGTTTCGCCGCATGGAGGTTTCGGTCTCGCTGCCGCCGGCGAGATAGTCCCATACCGGCCCGGTCGCGTTGCGCCGCGCGCGGACAATGATTTCGTGATTGGTCTGAAATTCCCACTCCATCGCGGGCACGGCTCCGAACTTGTTGGATGTTGGCAAAAACTTTAGTGCCGGACCGGAAGCTTGTCACCTCGCCGGCGGCGCTTTTACCAGGTCGGTCGGCTGGCGGGGAAAAAGCGATAATATTCGTCTCTAACGAGACAATAATTTTCTATGGCAATCATTTGATAAAAAAGAGACCTTTCGATAGGCTTCCGGTCATAAAAAATGTGATGGCGCACAGCGCGATGTATCGCCGCGCCCGGAAACAGGGAAAATTGATCATGGCGACAGCGACCGAATTGACGACCCGCAAACCCGCGAAGCCTCAGGAACCGGTTATCGACCCGGCGGCGTGGACCAAGGACGATCTCGACAGGGATCAGGGCTGGGTTCATCCGCTGACAGAGGGGCAGGTGAAAGAACTCGACGATACCGTCCGGCGTCTTGAAAAGGACGGCGTGGAGTTGATGGACATCACGCCGGATATGTATGACATGCCGACGCTGTCGCCGCGTCTGGCGGAGATCAAGGCGGATATTATCGAGGGCAGGGGGCTGGCGGTTATCCGTGGCGTGCCGGTGGTGGATTACAGCCGCCTGCAATCGGCGATCGCCTTCTGGATTGTAGGGCAGCATATCGGGGAGCCGGTTTCGCAGAATGCCAAGGGGCATCTGCTGGGACATGTCGCCGATCTTGGGGGGACGACGCTTAAAAACCCGACCCATCGCGGGTATCAGACACATGAAACGCTGCCTTATCACTGCGACAGCTGCGATATCGTCAGTCTGCTGTGCCTGCATCCATCGAAGAGCGGCGGTGAATCGCTGTTGACCAGTTCGCTCAATCTTTACAACGAAATGCTCAAGCGCGCGCCTGAACTGGCGGCGGAGTTGAGCAAGCCGATCTATCGCGACCGGCGGAATGAAATTCCCGAGGGCAAGGACCCGTGGTTTATATTGCCTGTATTCAATTTCTATGAGGGTTACCTGAGCGTCAGTTGGCAGGGCGGCTATATCCGCTCAGCGCAGCGTTTTGAAGAGCTGCCACGGCATTCGGAGGCGCTCAAACAGGCGATTGAGCTGTTCACGCAACTTGCCAATGAACTTGCCTATTCGATGGATTTCCGCCATGGCGATATCCAGTTCCTGCACAATCATGTGACGGTCCATTCCCGGACGGAGTTCGAGGATTATCCGGAACCCGAACGCCGCCGAAACCTGCTGCGTTTCTGGCTTTCGACCCCGGGGGGGCGGCCGCTGCCTCAGGCCTATTTCGACCGCTATGGCCATCTGGGGCCGGATGACCGGCCTTCGGGCGGGGTTATCGTACCGGGCACAAAATTCTCAACACCGCTCTATCCCGAATAGGGTTTGCGGATTAACATAGGTCAAGAATACTGCGGGTCTCATAAAATCTAAATACGCATAACCCCGCGCCACGGAGAGGGAACATGGAACTACCGACAAGTGATCGCTATCACAAGATGAGCATCGACAGCTTCAATACGGAGCAGCTGTTGACCAACGCGGCGCGCCAGCGTGATGCCCGCAATTTTCACGAATTTCCGATCGTTGATGCCGACACGCATCAATATGAAAGCGAATCTGTTCAGGAAATCATCGATTACATCGAAGACGATGTGCTGCATCAGCTTATTTCCTCCAACCCGGGCATCATGTCCCGCGGACGTGGCGGATATCAGCCGATCGGCGGCCGGGTAACCCGTTATCCGCTGCGCAAGATCGAGGAAACGCCGGCGGACGGCGTTCACCGTGATGTCCATTTGGCCCGCCGTCACATGGATGCGATGGGCGTGGATTACATGGGGCTGTTCCCGACAGGCATGTTGTCGGTCGGGCTGATGCCGCAAAAGGAAATCGAAGTCGCCTATGCGCGGGCCTATTCACGCTGGCTGACCGAAAAGGTCCTGCCGCACGATCCGCGGGTGAAGGGCTTTATCTATCTGCCGTTCAATACCCCGGAGGAGGCCTATCAGATGGTCCTCGATTTCGGCGACAAGAAGGGCGTCATGGGCTTTCTGGTTACCAGCCCCCGTTATGCGCCGATCCATGACAATGCCTATATGAAGACCTATTCGCTGATTGAGGAGATGGGCATGCCCATCACTTTCCATTCAGGTTTAAACTGGAACGATCCGCTGATGTCGGTAACCAACCGCTTCATCTCGGCGCATGCGCTTGGTTTCACGCTTTATAACGTGATTCACATGTGCAACTGGATTACCAACGGGTTGAATGAGCGTTTCCCCAAGCTGAAGGTCATCTGGACCGAATCCGGTCTCGCCTGGGTGCCGTGGCTGGGTCAGCGTCTCGACAATGATTACAAGATGCGGGTCAGTGAATGTCCGTCCCTGAAAAAGCTGCCGAGCGAATACATGAAGGACATGTATTACACCAGTCAGCCGATGGAAATTCCGAACGATCACAGCTTCCTTGAATCGACGTTCAAATTCATCAATGCTGAAACGCAGCTGCTTTACGCATCCGACTATCCGCATTGGGATATGGATTTGCCGAGCACCATTTACGATCTGCCGTTCCTCGATGAGACCGCGAAGCGGAACATCCTCGGCGGTAACGCGATCAAGGTGTTCAATATGGATGTGTCGGACCGCTATCCTGACTACAAGGCGGCGTAGCGGACAACTTTCGTCGAAGGCCGGGGCCAACCCCGGCCTTCGTTCTCTATAGAAACAGGGTAATCGGGACCGATAATCCCGAAAAGAACAAAGGTCAGAAAGGCAAGAGGAAATGGCTAAGGAAATTCTCGTCGGCAAGACTTCCGAATTTGAGGAAGGCGGCAAAAAAATCGTTCCCAATGGGAAAAGCGAAATCGGCGTCTATCTGGTGAAGGGCGAATGGTTCGCCTATCAGAATCTGTGCCCGCATCAGGGCGGCCCGGCCTGTGAAGGGTTGTTGATGGCCAAGGTCGAGGAAGTCATCGACCCGGAGAAAAAGACCTATCACGGCATGCGCTTCAATCATGACGAAATGCATATCGTCTGCCCGTGGCATGGTTGGGAATTCCGTATGGATGACGGCGTCGCTTGCGGCGATTCCAAGTGGAAGTTGCGCAAGTATGATGTCGAGGTTCGGGGAGACGAGGTCTATGTCCTCGCCTGAGGAAAGGGTCGCAGACCCGCGCGAGGCCGATCTGCCCGAAGGCGGGGAGGTAATCGCCCACATTCCCGAGGAAGAGAAGCTTCTCAAGGAATGGTCCGCCAAGATCGCCGCGTTGCCGGAAGGGGAGCCCATTCCCGACCATCTGGTCAAGGAAGGGATTACAGCGCTGACGCGGCTGTATTCGACCAAATTCCAGTTGGGAGAACGGTGGGAGCCGTTCTCCGACAATAACGTCGTGCCGGCGACGGCGGCGATGATCATGTGCACCGCCATGATGCGCCAGGTGAATGTGGAAGTGTTCGAGCTCGGCATGTGGCAGTCCTGGTCGGGCGCCTGAACGATTAGCGAAGGGAAGCGTTATGGACATAGCAACCAGCGATATTCACAAACAATCGATCGAATCCTTCGACACGGAAAAGCTGTTGAAAAATGCGGCGCGGCAACGCGACGACCGTAAATACGACACGTTCCCGATCGTCGATGTCGATTGCCATCACTATGAAAACGAATCCCTCAATGAAATCGTCGAGTATTTCGACGACCCGGTGCTCAAGCAGGTGGGCAAGGTCTATTCCGGCAGCGGCACGGGCGCGCAATCGCCCTTTGTCCCGGGTGGCACCGGTTATCAGGACGTCGCGGGCCGGGTAACGCGCTATCCGCTGCGAAAGATCGAAACCACGCCGGCCGATGACAAGCATCGCGATATTCATCTGTCGCTACGCTGGATGGATGCGATGGGTGTCGATTATTCCTGCCTGTTCCCGACCCCGATGCTGACCATCGGCACGCATCCGCAGAACGAGGTCGAGGCCCAGATGGCCAAGGGCTATAACCGCTGGCTGCTTGACAAGATCACGTCCAAGGAAAAACGCATCAAGACGATGATCTATGTGCCGTTCAATGATCCGGAAGCGGCCTATGAAACAGTCAAGGAATTCGGCGATCACCCAGACGTTATCGGTTTCATGGTGGTCTCCGTCCGCTATAAGCCGGTTTATGACAACGCCTATATGAAGACCTATGCGTTGATGGAGGAAATGGGCAAGCCGCTTGGCTTCCACGCCGGTTTCAACTGGGGCGATCCGCTGGTCGGCAACACGAACCGTTTCCTCGTCACGCATGCGTTGGGCTTCACCCTGTTCAACACGGTGCATCTCTGCAATTGGGTCATCAACGCCCTGCCGGAACGTTTCCCCAAGCTGAAAGTGATCTGGATCGAATCAGGCCTTGCCTGGATTCCCTGGATCATGCAGCGCCTCGACAATGACTACAAGATGCGCTGGTCCGAGGGGCCCTCGCTCAAGAAACTGCCAAGCGAGTATATGCGCGATATGTATTACACCTCCCAGCCGATGGAAATTCCGGACCGGGAAGATGTGCTGGAAATGACATTCGACCTGATCAATGCCGACACGCAGCTCTTGTGGGCGTCGGATTATCCTCATTGGGATATGGATCTTCCCTGTGTGATTTATGACCGGCCATTCCTGAATGAGACGCAGAAACAGCGCATTCTTGGCGGCAATGCGATTGAGCTTTTCGGTCTGGATGTGGCCGACCGGTTCCCGAACTACAAGGTGCCCGAGATCAACACCGCCTCCTGACGAGCGGTCTCATGGACCTGGCCACCAGCGATATCACCCGCCAATCCATTGCGGCGCTTGATACAGAGAAGCTGCTGAAAAATGCAGCCCGCCAGCGGGATGTGCGGGGACTGACAGAGTTTCCGATTATCGATGTCGACTCTCACCACTATGAGAACGAGTCGATCCGGGAAATCATCCAGTATGTCGACGACCCGGTCTTGAAGCAGAACGCCCTGGTTTACAGTTCCGGCGGGATCGGGGCGCAAATGCCGATGTTGCCGGGCAATGTCGGGTATCAGGACGTGGCCGGCCGGATCACCCGTTATCCGCTCAGAAAGACGGAAACCACACCCGCAGACGGGACGCATCGCGATGTGCATCTGTCGCTTCGATGGATGGATGCGCTGGGTGTAGATGTCGCGACCCTGTTCCCCAGTCCGATGCTGGTATTGGGATTGCACCCCCAGCCCGAAGTGGAGGCGGGTCTTGCCAAGGCCTATAACCGCTGGCTTCTCGAAAATGTTTGCGCGCAGGAAAAGCGCATCAAGACGATGATCTATGTGCCGTTCAATGATCCCGAAGCGGCCTATGAGACAGTGAAGGAGTTTGGCGGGCATCCCGATGTCATCGGTTTTATGGTGGTCTCCGTCCGCTACAAGCCGGTTTATGACAATGCCTATATGAAGACATACAGGCTGATGGAGGAAATAGGTAAGCCGCTGGCATTTCACAGCAATTATAACTGGAATGACCCGCTGATCGGCAACACCAACAGGTTTCTGGTCACCCATGCGCTCGGCTTTACCCTGTTCAACACAATTCATCTCTGCAACTGGGTCATTAACGGGCTGCCGGAACGGTTTCCGAATCTGAACGTTATCTGGATCGAATCCGGGCTTGCCTGGATTCCCTGGATCATGCAGCGCCTCGACAATGACTATAAAATGCGTTGGTCGGAAGGGCCGTCATTGAAGCGTCTTCCCAGCGAATATATGCGGGATATGTATTATACCAGCCAGCCGATGGAGATGCCGGACCGGATGGACGTATTGGAGATGACCTTCGATCTCATCAACGCCGAATCCCAACTCCTTTGGTCATCGGATTATCCGCATTGGGACATGGATATGCCGAGTGTGATTTACGATTTGCCGTTTCTTGATGAAGCCACGAAACGGCGTATTCTCGGCGGAAACGCAATAGATTTGTTCGGGCTCGATCTGTCGGATCGTTATCCGGATTATCGCGCGGCCTCATAGAGAATTCAGCATGCCCGCACTGACACAGGATCTGATCGCGCTGATCCGGGGGCGTGACGTCATGCCCGATGATCTTCACAAGACGGCGCTGTTTACGCTTGACGCGGTGGCGAATGCCATCGCCGGCCGCAATAGCGAACCGGGCCGTAAGTTGCTGGCCTGGGCGTCGGGAAGGCCGATGGATGCCGGGCGGCGCGCCTTTGTCATGGGCGGTCTGACCCATATTCTGGAAGTCGATGACATCCACCGCGCCTCCGTGGTGCATACCGGCTGTGTGACCGTGCCGGCGGTCCTCGCGCTGGCGTCGGAGCGTGAGCTGTCCGGCGATGTTCTGCTGAAGGCGGTCCTTTTTGGATTTGAGGCGGCATGCCGTGTCGGCATGGCGGTCGGGCCCGCCCATTACCGTATCTGGCACAACACGGCGACTTGCGGGCCTTTCGGGTCGGCTATGGCGGCGGCCACCCTTCTGGGGCTGGATGATGAGGCGGCGATGAACGCCCTCGGCAATGCCGGTACGCAATCCGCCGGGGTGTGGGAGTTTCTGAAAACCGGCGCGATGAGCAAACATCTCCATGCCGGGCGGGCGGCGGAGGCGGGGGTTGTGGCCGCTGAACTGGCGGTAGAGGGCTTTACCGGCCCGCCGGCCATTCTGGAAGGGCCGACCGGTTTTTTCGCCGCCGCCTGTCCCGATCCCGACCCGGATGCGGTGCTGCGCGATCCCAACGCGCCCTGGCAGGTGCATCTGACGTCGATCAAACCCTGGCCTTCCTGCCGCCATACCCATCCGGCGATAGATGCGGCTTTAGGCATCGCGGATCAGATTGATGCGGCGGCGGTCAAATCCGTCTCCGTGCAGACTTATGGTGCGGCGATCGATGTCTGCGACCGGCCGGTGGCGAATTCCGCCTATGAAGCCAAGTTTTCCCTGCAACATTGCGTCGCGGCTTCGCTCCAGCGCGGCAAGGTGGATTTTTCCGCCTTTGATGATGCCGCGCGCGAGAAGGCTGCTTCATTGGCGCTCAAGGTCAATGTCGAGGCGGGCGGAGACTATGCCACTGCCTATCCGGCAGCCTGGGGCGCGGGCATAACGGTTGAAACAGATGATGGGCAAGAGATCGCCGCCAGCGCGCCGGAATGCCGGGGTGATCCGGAAGCCGCGCTTAGCGATGATGAGATGATTGAGAAGGCGCGCGATCTTATCCGTTTTGGCGGCATCAACGATCCCGCCGCCATCGTGGATAGCGTGATGGGAGCAGCTGATGGCGGGCGTTTCCCCGATCCATCCACGATCCTCAGCGCCGCGTGACGCTTGCAAGGGCTGGGGCAACCCGGCATTCTTTGTTATCGTTTGATTCTGACTAAATTGGGGAGACTATTATGAGGAAAACATTCATTTTTTCGGCGGTCGGAACGGCCATGTTGGCGACCGCGTCGCTGCCCGCGAGTGCGGCAAATTTCGCCTGTTCGACGGCGCAGCTGATTGTGCCTTGGGGACCGGGTGGCGGTACCGCCGTCTTGTTTGGTCTGTTTGAGAAATACATGAACGAACATGGTGCCAAACCGAAAATCAAGGTGGTCACCATCCCCGGACAGGGGGGCAACAAGGGCGCCAAGGTCGCGGTCAAGAAGAAAGCCGATGGCTGCAGCCTGTTCGCGATCCATCAGAGCGCGATTATTTCGCATCTGGCGAAGCGCGTCGATTTCAATTACACGGCATTCGACACTGTCGCGCATCTGACCGTGACGCCCAGCATTCTCTCAGCTAGCCCGAAAGCACCGTTCAGCGACTATGACGGCATGCTGAAGCATGTGAAGGCCAATAACGGCAAGGTAAAGGTCGGTGCCTCGCTCGGCGCGACCAGCCATTTCATCTGGCTCATCATCGGGGAGAAGACCGGCACGTCATACAGTTTTGTCCCGGTTCAGGGTGGCACCGGCAAGCGCAAGCAGCTCCTGATGAACAATACCTTCATGCTGGCCGAAATGAACGAGGCGGCGGCGAAAAAGGAACTTTCCGATGGGCGGATGAAGCCTTTGGCGATTGCCGCGGCCAAACGGTCGCCGACGTTCCCGAATGTGCCCACGCTGCGTGAAAAAGGCATCGACCTGCTTTATGCGCTTAATCGCGGCATCGTCGTGCCGAAGGGCACAGCCAAGGACAAGATCGATCACTGGGCGGCCGCTTTCAAAAAGGCCGTTGATGATCCCGCGTTCGTGAAGCAGATCGCGGCAAAGGGCACCGGCCTGCAATATATGGGGCCGAAAAAATACGAGAACTGGTTCAAGGCCCAGACCGCGTTGTTCACCAAGGTCCACGCCAGCATCAAGTAAGGCGTTCCGGATAAGGCGGGGCCCGCGAATTTGTGCGGGTTCCGCCCCGGCCTTTTTCCACCGCCATGCAGCGCCTCAACCGCGATACCATTGTCGCCATCATCCTTTTGGCGCTGTGCGGCGTTTTCTTTTATGTCAGCTTCGATATCCGCACGCCGGAGTTCGAGCGTCTCGCGCCCGGTCAGATGGATCCCGGGTTGTGGCCGCGCATTATCCTGTCGGGCCTTGTCCTGATGGCGCTGATCTATCTTGCGCAATCGGTGATATCGCCGCCCGCGGACCAGGAAGAACGTGGTGGGCTGGGCGGCTGGTACCGGCATTACCGCAATCCCATCCATTGTTTTCTTGCGTTCGGCGCCTTCATGCTGCTTATCCCCTATCTCGGGATGCTGCTAGCGGGGATGCTGTTTGTTTTCGGCATGATGACCATGCTGGGGGGCAGGGAACGGTGGCTGATCGGGACCCATGCCACGGTCTCGGTCTGCACGGTGGGCGGGATGTGGTTCATCTTTGCCTGTTTGCTGAGCGTGCAATTGCCGCGCAGCAGCCTGTTTCCGGATGCGGAGGAATGGCTGCTGGTAAATATCTGCGGTATTTCCGAGGCAATCGGCGGGCTTTTCGCCGCCGCGCCGCGCGCCTGTGCCGTAATCTTGGTCTGAGGGGCGGGCGCAATGATCGAAAATATTCTTATCGCCGGAGCGGAGCTTTGGTCCGTCGGGACGTTGTTGCTGATGGCTCTTGGCGTGGTTGCCGGTCTGATCGCGGGCGCCATTCCGGGGTTTACCATCGCCATGGCGGTGGTGCTGGTTCTGCCCTTTACCTTCGGGATGAGCCCTGTGCAGGGGCTGGGCACCATGATCGGTGTCTATGTCGGCGGTCTGTCGGGCGGGTTGATGTCGGGCATTCTCACCGGCATCCCGGGGACGCCTTCATCGGTTGCCACCACATTTGACGGTTTTCCGCTGGCGCGCGGCGGCAAGGCCGGGCTGGCGCTTGGCGTCGGCGTCTGGGCGTCTTTTTTCGGCGGTGTGATCGGCGCCATTGTCCTTGTCCTTGTCGCGCCGCAGCTCGCTCGCATCGGGCAGGAATTCCAGCCATGGGATTATTTCGCGCTGATGGCGTTTGCGCTCACCGTGACGGCGTCTCTGGCGGGGGAAAATATGGTCAAGGGGCTGATTGCCGGGCTGATCGGTTTGCTGGTCGCGACGGTGGGCGAGGACTCGGTGGTCGGCGTGCCGCGTTTTACCTTTGGAGTGGATTCAGTTCAGCAGGGATTCGCTTTCCTGCCGGTTCTGGTCGGGCTGTTTGCCTTCTCACGTCTATTGGCCGACGTTCGGGATTCCGAATCCGCAAAGGGGAACCTCGGCGCGAAATCGGATGCCTCCATCCGGATCAATCATCTTGTGGCCGCGACGGAGGTTCTGAAACGCTGGGGCAATCTGGTGCGCTCTTCCCTTATCGGCGTCTTTACCGGGGTTTTGCCGGCGGCGGGCAGTTCGATCTCCAATATTCTCGCTTACGATCAGGCCAGGAAATATTCAAAGACGCCAGAGAAATTCGGGACCGGCCATTTAGACGGTATTGTTGCGCCGGAAGCCGCCAACAACGCGACGGCTGGCGGGGCGCTGATCGTCATGATGGCGCTGGGCATTCCCGGCGATATCATTACCGCTGTGATGCTGGGCGCGTTACTGATCCATGATGTGGTGCCGAGCCCGACCTTTATCACCGAACAGCCGGTTATCGCCTATGCGATTTTTATTGCCTTCTTCATGGCGAATTTCATGATGCTGGCCTTGCAATCCGTGACGTTGCGGGGATTCGTCCGGGTCACCCAGGTCAAGATATATATGCTGGCTTCGGTCATCCTGTTTTACTGCGCGCTTGGCGTCTTCGCGCTCAATAATGTGGAATTTGATATCTGGACGCTCTTCTGGTTCGGCGTGCTTGGCTTTGTCATGTCCGCGCTGGGTTTTCCCATCGTGCCGGTTATTCTCGGCGTCGTGCTGGGCGGTATCGCCGAGAACGCGCTGGCGCAGGTTATCGCGCTGTCCGATGACCCGACCCATTTCGTGACCCGGCCCTGGTCGCTGTTCTTTATCGTGCTGGGGTTGTTCTCGTCCTTTTTCCATGTCTATCAGCGTCAGCGCGGCAGGAAGCGCTGGACGTTGGTCTTTATTCCGGCGATGTGTATCTGCCTTTCCGTTCCGGTTGCCATGATGGACGGGATTGTGCGGCCTGTTCTTGCCGCGCTGTTGGTTGTTGGCGGATTGTATTTGCTCTATCAACGCCACCGTGAGGGGTGGGTGGTCATGACAGAAGATCAGGGCGAGGCACCAACGATCGCGGAGGGAGGACCATGACGACACAAGCTGAAAAGGCGGAGAAGTTTCAGGCGCTGCACAGATCGGACGATATTCTCGTCCTGCCCAACGCCTATGACGCGGTGAGCGCCTGTGTGATCGCGGCGGAAGGGTTCGAGGCGATTGCGACGACCAGCGGCGGCTGCGCCTTTTCTGTCGGCTATTGCGACGGTGAAAACATGACGCGCGATCAGATGGCGGAAATTGTCGGGCGCATCTGCAACGCCGTCGATATCCCGGTCAGCGCCGATATGGAAGCGGGCTACGGCAAGGAGCCGGGGGCTGTTGCCGCCACCATCGCGGCGACGATTGAATCAGGCGCGGTCGGGATCAATATCGAGGATGGCAGCAAGGGGGGCGAACGGGTCCTGATCGACTTTGATCTCTCCGTCGAGCGTATTCGCGCCGCGCGCAAGGCGATTGATGATAGCGGTATCCCGATGGTGCTGAATGCCCGGACCGACGCCTTCATGACCGGCGAAGACGACCCGGTGGCGGAGGCGACCCGCCGCGCTAACGCGTATCTGGAGTCCGGGGCGGACTGTACCTTTGTCATCGGGGTTTCCGATGCGGGCAGGATCGGGCAATTGGCCAATGGCATTGATGGACCGTTGAACGTGCTGGCGGGGGCGTCGAGCCCGTCGATCGCGGAGCTTAAGGCGCTTGGTGTTAAACGCGTAACCTTCGGCAGCGGCTTCGCCAAGGCGGCGATGACCCTGGTGCAAAAGGGCGCGCGGGAATTGAAGGAAACCGGCACCTATGGCTGGGTCGAGGGGGCCATGGGCCAGCCTGATATTCATCGGATTTTGAAGGGCGGCTAGCCCTTTGCCGCTCTCCTCAGTCCCGTAATCGTTGCCCTTGGCGATATCTGGTCCTGATCGATCCTGACCTCGATCAGGGCCGGGCCGCCGCTCGCGCGGCAGCGCTCAAACGCCGGGGCGAAATCGTCCGTCGCCTCGACCAGTTCACCATGCAGCCCGTAGGCCTTCGCCAGCGCGCAAAAATCGGGATTGACCAGGTCGGTGCCGCTGACCCGGGTCGGGTAGAACCGTTCCTGATGCATGCGGATGGTGCCATAGGTGCCGTTATTCACAACCACGAAGGTGATCGGCAGGTCGTATTGCCGCGCGGTGGCAATTTCCTGCCCGCACATCAGGAAATCCCCGTCGCCGGAGAATGAGACCACGATGCGGTCCGGATGCGCGACCTGTGCCGCGACGGCGGACGGCACGCCATATCCCATTGAGCCGCTTTGCGGAGCAAGCTGGGTCGGGTAATCGCGATAACAGTAAAAGCGATGCACCCAGTTGCTGAAATTACCCGCCCCGTTTGTGACGATGGCGTCGTCGGGCAGGGTCTCGCCCAGCCACTGCACGATGAGTCCCAGATCGACAGGGCCTTTCATGTCGGGCGGGGAAATGTTTGCCTTATGATCCGCGTTGGCGGCCGCGGTCCAGTCGCTCCAGCCGGGCGCGCCATCGGGTGCAAGATCGCTGACGGCCGCGGCAAAATTATCCATCCCGGAATTAATGCCGAGATCGGGCTGATAAACCCGCGCGACTTCGTCCAGCCCGGCGGTGACATGGACAAAATTCTGATGAGGGCAGGGGAGCGTGAACAACTCATATCCCCCGGTGATGATTTCCGACATCTGCGCGCCGAGGACGAATAGCAGATCAGCCTCATCGACTCGTTTGGCCAGTGCCGGATTGACGCCGAGCCCGAAGTCGCCCGCATAGTTGGGATGGCGGTTATCGATCAGATCCTGCCGGCGGAACGCGGCGGCGACGGGCAGGTTCCAGGCTTCATAGAATTTTCTGATTTGGCGGAGCCCTTCCGCGTTCCAGCCCGAGCCGCCCAAAATCATCATCGGCTTCTTTGCCGCCGACAGCATTTCCTTTAACCGCGTTATAGAGGCCGGGTCGGGGGCGGGGTTGATGGTCTGGTACGGTTTCGCGTCATCCGCCGCCGCCTGTTGCTTCTGCATGTCTTCTGGCAGGGCCAGCACCACCGGACCGGGCCGTCCGGAGGTCGCGACATGAAAGGCGCGGGCGACCATTTCCGGTATCCGGGCGGGGTCGTTGATCTGCGCCACCCATTTGCACAGGGGCGCGTACATCTGGCGGAAATCGACCTCCTGAAACGCCTCGCGCTGCATCATGGCGCGACCGACCTGGCCGATAAACAGGATAACCGGCGAAGAATCCTGATGCGCGGTGTGAATGCCGAGGCTGGCATTGGTCGCGCCCGGCCCGCGTGTCACAAAACAGATGCCGGGCTTGCCGGTGATCTTGCCATAGGCATCGCCCATATAGGTGACGCCGCCTTCCTGCCGGCAGACGATCAGCTTCAGGGCGTCGCGCACATCGTAAAGCGCATCGAGCGTTGCAAGGTAGGATTCGCCCGGCACGCAAAAGGCGGTATCGACGCCATGAATGCGGAGCTGGTCGACGAGGATTTGCGCGCCGGTGCGCAGGTTGGAACTTTCGGTCATATCGTTATGAACTCATCCGCGAATATGGTGTAGCGCTGTAATTTGGGCTTCTCGGCGTCTTCGGGTTTCACATAGGAAATCGAACTTTTGCCCTTGAGGGCGCGGGGCAGGATCATGACCCGGGAGAAATAGCCGACCCTGTCTTTCGGTGCATAGGCCAGAACCGGATCGGGCCCTGTTTCGAACCAGGGCTCACCCGGAGAAATTTCGGTCTTGTGGCCCTGTGTCTCGACCGTGAAACCGCCTTCCAGCAGACAGCGCGTGCCCGGTCCCTGATGGGTATGGGTATAGGCGATGCCGCCCGGTGGAATATCGACCCGGTCGCAGCGCATCAGATAGCCGTCACCGGGTTCCAGCTCGACCGCCGCGTCATGCAGCGGCATCGTGGAGATGTTGTCGCCATTGAGCATGGTGCGTGTCGCCTGAGGCTCGACAAGTTCATAGCGCAAAATTTCCACCCCGTCGGGCGAGGCGAAAATTTCCGTCTCTTCCGCGCTGAAAAAGGCGGAGTTGGCGGAAAGGGTGGCGGCGACGCCGCCGGAGACCGCCCGCGCCATGCCGGATTTTACATAAAGAACGCGATTGGCGGCGGGCAGCGGTGCGGTGGTCGAGGCGCGCGCGCCTAACCGGTCATTGAATAATCTCAGGGAATAAAAGGCCATCGGATTTCTTACGGGTTGGGCGACCAGGGGGCGGGAATCAGTGTCTTGTTTTCCTGACGCAGGAGCAGCGGGCGGATTTTCGGCTGAAACGCCTTCCATGCCGGATCGGCGTAAAGCTGTGCGCGGCGCCTGTCGCGTTCCTCATACGAATCATAGGCCCACATATGGACGATCTGGTTTTGCGGCCCGAAATCGGTGAAATACCAGCCGATCATCTTGCCCAGGATGGGTTCCTGCGCGGCGCGGCCTTCTTCTTCGTAAAGTTTCATATATTCCGGCACCTTGCCGGGGTGCAGCGTGTAAATCCGTTCTTCGACGATCATCCCGAATTCCCTGTTTCAGCGTCGGGAAAAGCTAATCACAGCGAAGGCCGGGTCACAAGCTGGCAAGATACACATTCGCCCTTCGATCCGGTATTATCCGCCGCCGGAATAAACAAGAACCAGAAAACCGATGAAAGATCATATCGTTCGGGTTTACCCCTCAAAGGAAGATCTGCCGCGTGATGACCAGCTTGCCTGGAAGATCGCTTTGGTCGCATCCGACCCCGCGCCGATCGATGACGATGCCGCCGGGATGGTGATCAACCGGATCATCGATAACGCCTCGGTCGCGATCGCCGCCGCGAACCGCGAACCGCCGACGGCGGCCCGGGCGCAGGCGCTGGCCCATCCGAGGGATGGCGGCGCGGCGGTATTCGGTTGCGGGCCGGATGTGCGCGTCGATGCGGAATGGGCGGCCTGGGCAAACGGCACCGCGGTGCGTGAGCTTGATTATCACGACACGTTTCTGGCCGCCGATTACGCCCATCCGGGCGATAATATTCCGCCGCTTCTGGCGGTGGCGCAGCAGGCCGGCTGCGATGGCGCGTCATTGTTGCGGGGCTTGCTGACGGGCTATGAAATCCAGGTCGATCTGGTCAGCGCGATCTGCCTGCATGAGCACAAGATCGATCATGTCGCGCATCTGGGGCCGAGCGCAGCGGCGGGGCTCGGCACCATGCTCGGCCTTTCGACCGGGGTGATCTATCAGGCGATCCAGCAGGCGCTGCATGTCACCACGGCAACGCGTCAGTCGCGCAAGGGCGAGATTTCGAGCTGGAAGGCGTTTGCGCCCTCTCATGCCGGAAAACTCGCGATTGAGGCCGTGGACCGCTGCATGCGGGGCGAGGGCGCGCCGTCGCCAATCTATGAAGGTGAAGACGGCGTTATCGCCTGGATGCTGGGCGGAGCGGAGGCGCGCTACACCGTTCCCTTGCCGGAGGTAGGAGAACCGAAGCGCGCGATCCTGCGGTCCTTCACCAAGGAACATTCGGCGGAGTACCAAAGCCAGGCACTGATTGATCTGGCCTTCAGGATGCGGGAGAAGATTCCCGATTTCGAGGCGATTGAGAAGATTGTCATCCACACCAGCCATCACACCCATTATGTAATCGGCACGGGCGCCAACGATCCGCAGAAGATGGACCCCAACGCCAGCCGAGAAACGCTGGATCATTCGATTATGTATATCTTTGCCGTCGCGCTGCAGGACGGTGAGTGGAATCACATCAGATCGTACGGGCCTGACCGCGCGCAGCGTCCCGATACGGTGGCGTTGTGGCACAAGATCGAAACCGCCGAGGATCCGGACTGGACCGCGCGTTATCATGATCCGGATCCCGACAAGATGGCGTTTGGCGGCCGGGTGGAGATCACCCTGGCGAGCGGTGAAGTGCTGGTCGATGAGCTGGCGGTCGCGAACGCCCACACGCTGGGCGCGCGGCCCTTTGCGCGGGAAGATTATATCCGTAAATTCCGCACCCTGACCGAGGGGCTGGTTTCTGAGGCGGAACAGAACCGCTTTCTCGATCTGGTGCAGGATTTGCCGTCGCTGCATGCCGCGCGGGTTGGCGAAATCAATGTCGAAATGGATGCGGCGGGACTGGCGGTCGGCGACAAGAAAGGGATTTTCTGATGCTGTTTACCGAAAAGACGGCGGTCGAAAAACGTGCCGCGTTCCGAAAAGGGCTGGAGAGCGGGGAAATCTTGCGTTTCCCGGGCGCACACGCGCCGCTGGTCGCGATGGAGATAGAGCGGCAGGGGTTCGACGGCATTTACATCTCCGGCGCGGCGTTGTCGGCAGATCTGGGTTTGCCGGATATCGGTCTGACGACATTATCGGAGGTGGCCCAGCGCGGGCGCCAGATCGCCCGGGTTACCAATCTGCCGGCGATGATCGATATCGATACCGGTTTCGGTGAAGCGATGAGCGCCGCCCGGACCGTGCAGGAGCTGGAGGAGCTGGGCATTGCCGGCTGTCATCTTGAGGATCAGGTCAACCCGAAGCGCTGCGGTCATCTGGACAATAAGTCATTGGTGCCGGTCGATGAGATGATCCGAAAGATTCGTGCGGCGGCAGATGCAAAATCCGATCCGAATTTTATCCTGTTTGCGCGGACGGATTCTCGGGCGTCCGAAGGGATGGATGCGGCGATCGACCGGGCCAAGGCCTATGTCGATGCCGGGTCCGACGCGATCTTTCCCGAAGCCATGCAGGATGCCGCCGAGTTCGAAACCTTCCGCAAGGCGATTGACGTGCCGATGATGGCGAATATGACGGAGTTCGGAAAATCGCCCTTGCTCTCTGCCGATACGCTGGCGGACATGGGGTATAATCTGGTGATCTATCCGGTAACGACCCTGCGGCTCGCCATGGGGGCGATCCAG
>CAZBKQ010000005.1:71680-91564 GCA_964492555.1 uncultured Rhodospirillaceae bacterium
GTATCGCGGGTCGTGCCGGAAACCAACTCGCTCACCTATCGCGGCTATCCGGTGCAGGAGCTGTGCGCGCATTGCAGCTTCGAGGAAGTGGCCTATCTGCTGTGGAACGGCGAGTTACCGAACCGGCGCCAGCTCAACGCTTTCAGGAAAGACGAGCACTCGCGCCGCAATCTGTCGCGCGATCACTATTCGGTCATTTCAAAATTTCCGAAACGCGCCCATCCGATGGACACCATCCGCACCTCGGTCAGCTATCTGGGTTCCACCGAAGTCGCCTGGGGTGGAGAACCTCCGGAAAATGACCGGCGCCGGGCGATGGATCTGCTGGCCAAGATACCGACCATGATTGCGGCGGATTTCCGTTATCGTAACGGCAAACGCCGGATCGCGCCGCGCGACGATCTGTCGATTTCCGAGAATTTTCTCAATATGTGTTTCGGCGCGGTGCCGCCGAAGGAAGTGGTAAAGGCCTTCGATGTGTCGCTGATCCTTTACGCGGAACACAGCTTCAATGCCTCCACCTTCGCCTCTCGCGTAATCACCTCGACCATGTCGGACATATACGGCGCGGTTGTCGGCGGGATCGCCGCGTTGAAAGGGCCGCTTCATGGCGGGGCGAACGAGGCGGTAATGCATATGCTGCTGGAGATCGGCAAGCCGGAGAAGGCTGAGCAATGGCTGCGCGATGCCTTTGCCGCCAAGCGGGTCGTTATGGGGTTCGGGCACCGGGTCTATAAATGGGGCGATTCCCGCGTGCCGACCATGCGGGCCTGTCTTGAGGACCTCGCGTGCTGGAAAAGCGATCGGCTGTGGATCGAGATAGAGGACGTGCTGCAGAAAATCATGCTGGATGAAAAGAATATTCATCCCAATCTCGATTACCCGGCGGGGCCCGCCTATTACATGATGGGTTTTCCCATCGATATGTATACGCCGATCTTTGTGATGAGCCGGATTACCGGCTGGACCGCCCATATCATGGAGCAGAACGCGGCCAACCGTCTTATCCGGCCCCTGTCGGCCTATAACGGGGTCAAGCAACGCAAGGTGAAACCCATTTCCAGGCGGGGTTCGTAACCTCCTTGAAACACCGAAAAAACCGATCCGAACCGGCGCGGCTGCCGCCGCCCGCGCAATTCGGTGCGATAAAGGGAAGCGCCGGGGCGTTTCTGTTGCGCCCCTGGTTCGACGCGGCGGCGGTCAAGTTCGTCACGGACTTGTTTATTCCCTTGTCCCGGGCCTGGGCGGTGGCGGTCGCGTGTGATGGCGACCGTGAGGCCTTCAGCGCGGAGATCGGCGATCCGGTCAGGAAAATCCGCCGGCTCGACAAGGTACTGGGCAAGGTGAAGGAACTGACGGCACAATATCGCGAGGCCGCGTCCGAATGGGAGGAGGCTTTCTTTGGCGCGGGCGAGCGTTCACCCGAAGCGCTGGTGCGCGCCGAGATGGATCGCGCGGTGGCCGCCGATGCCTATGGCCGCACACGGATGGGATTTATGCCGCTCCGCCGGTTCGTGCCCCGGGTGAAATGGGCGGTTGATACACCGGAAGAGGTTCAAAAAGAGTCCGGAAAATTTCTCCATCACCCGGCGGAGGCCTTTCTGCCCTCCATCGATGCGGAGATCAGCTGTTCACGCTGGGTCGAGGGACCGCATGGTCCCGAAGGCTGGATCCGGACAATCTCTCCCGTATTGGGTGATGTTGCGACGGCACGGGTTTTCCGGCCGAAGGGCGCGGTAAAAGGAACCGTCGTCTGGCTGCATGGTGTCGGGCTGGAGCCCGAGATGTGGCTGTCGCTGGCCGATCCGGTCAACCAGCTCGTTGAAAAGGGGTATTGCGTCATCCAGCCCGAAGGGCCGTGGCATGGACGGCGGACGCCCGCGTGTGCCTATGGCGGTGAAATCGTGTTCGCGCGGGGCGCGGCCGGTTTTATCAATCTCTTCCGGGCCTGGGTGACGGAAACCGCGCTCTGGTGCGGCTGGGCGCATCGCGAGATGGGGCACCGCGTCGCGGTGGGCGGGATCAGCCTCGGCGCGCTGACATCGCAGCTGGTGGCCTCGGTCTGCGGTAACTGGCCGGATAACATGACGCCCGATGCCTGCCTGCTGGTTACCACGACAAATGATGTCATCGAAGGCGCGTTGCATGGCTCTCTCGCCCGCAGGCTCGGTTTGGGAGCGGCGCTGCACGGAGCGGGATGGACGGAGGAAGCACTCCGCGAATGGGAAAATCTGATAGAGCCCCGTGAGACACCGGCAATCGCGCCGGAAAATATCATTATGCTGCTGGGGTCCGCCGATACCGTCACGCCCTATCACGGCGGGGCGGCGATGGCGGATCAGTGGGGTGTGCCGGATGCGAACCGTTTTGTTGAAAAACGCGGACATTTTTCCAGCCCGCTCGGGCTGTATCGCGATCCCACTCCGCTTTGGCGGCTAGGGGAAATCCTGGAGCGAACGAATTAGCGTTTATTCAGGCGGCTGAGCGCCTCCTGCCGGACGATATAGCCGCAAGCCAGCATGATGACGGCGGCGCCGATAAAGCTGTTGGGGCCCGGCACTTCGCTGAACAAGACGTAACCGTACAATCCCGCGATAATGATCCGCGTGAAATCCAGCGGCGCGATCAGGGTCATTTCCCCGGCCGCATAGGCGCGGGTCAGGAAATACTGGCCGGATGAACCGAAGACGCCCAACAGAACCAGCCAGCCCCATTCTTCCAAGGTCGGCCATTGCCAGACGAAAAGCGCCGGTACGCCAATCAGGACCGAACCGTAAAACAAAAAATAGAACACGATGACGTTGTTATCCTCGGTTCTGGTCAGGTTCTTCATGGTGGTCAGCGCACACGACGCCAGCACTGCGGCGAGAAGCGCGACCAGAGACGCGGTTTCAATGCCGCCCTGCGGCTGAACCACGATCAAGACACCGGCGAGACCGACGATGGTGGCGATGGTGCGGTCCAGCCTGATGCGTTCCTTGAGGACGATTCCGGCCAGCAAAATAGACCAGAGCGGGACCGTAAAGGTCAGGGTCTGTGCGTCGGCCAGCAACAGATGGTGCACGGCGTAAACGGCGCAAAGAAGCGACGTACAGCCGAAGACAGACCGCCAGAAATGGGCGAAATGCCGTTTTGTTTTCAGGACCCCGATTCCCCGCTGGAACAGCCAGGGCAAAAAAAACAGCAGCGCCATGACAAAGCGGAAGGCGGAGACTTCCAGAACCGGCAAGGTCTCGGTCAGGTGTTTGGCGGTCGCGAACATCCCGGTCAGCAGGGCGACCGCGATGAACATATTGATGACACCGACGATATTGGGTGTCAGCCAGCCCTGATCGCTTTGCTCAGTTTCGGGTTCGGGCATCGCGACGGTTGGCTTTCTTTCGATGGGTTGTGGCAACCGGAGAGTTGCAATCGGATATCGGCTTATCCATAGCCTCAGTTGCGCGCCGTTTCAATCTGGGCGACCCTGTCGGCGCAATTGCGGATAAACGGCATGATTTACGAAGAACGCATCTACACCATCAAGATCGGCGCAATGGCCGAATATCTGAAGAATTACGAAACACTCGGCCTGCCGGTGCAAAAAGAAGTGCTCGGCCATCTGGTCGGGTTCTGGCATACCGAAGTCGGCGGGCTGAACAAGGTCGTGCATATCTGGGGCTATGACAGCCTCGATGACCGGCTGGCAAAGCGGAAAGAGTTGGCCGAACATCCGGACTGGCCGAAATATCTCGACGTCGCGCTGCCGTTGATCGTCGAGCAGGAAAACCGGGTCTTGATCCCGGCGAGCTTTTCGCCCGCGCAATAGCAAGTTATTTCGGCAACGCTTCCAGCAGCGGGGTGTAGGTCAGACCCTGCGCTTCCGCGACCGCTTCATGAGTAAGCTTCCCGCTGAAAACGTTCAGCCCGTGTGCGATATGCGGATCGGTGCGGACGGCGTCCAGCACGCCGCGCTGCGCCAGCCTGACGATATAGGGGAGTGTCGCGTTGTTGAGCGCGAAGGTCGAGGTGCGCGCCACCGCCCCCGGCATATTGGTGACGCAGTAATGGACGACCCCTTCTTCCACATAATATGGGTCCTGATGTGTTGTCGGACGTGAGGTCTCGATACAGCCGCCCTGATCGATGGCGACATCGACGATGACAGAGCCGCGTTTCATTTCCTTGACCATGTCGCGGGTCACCAGCTTGGGCGCCGCCGCGCCGGGCACCAGAACGGCGCCGATAACCAGATCGGCCTCCAGCACCGCGTCCTCAATCGCCTGGGTCGTTGAATAAAGCGTCGTGATCAGGCTCTGAAACTGGAAGTCGAGCTCCGCCATCCGGGGTTGCGATTTGTCCAGTACGGTTACATTCGCGCCCATGCCGGTGGCGATCAAGGCCGCGTTGCTGCCGACCACCCCACCGCCGATAACCACGACCTTGCCGGGGGCGACACCCGGCACGCCGCCCAACAGGACGCCGCGACCCCCGCGGATGATCTCCAGTCCGGAAGCGCCGGCCTGTACGGACATGCGTCCGGCAACCTCGCTCATCGGGGCGAGGAGGGGAAGCGCGCCGCGATCATCCGTAACGGTCTCATAGGCGATGGCGGTGACGCCGGACTCCAGCAGGCCTCTGGTCTGTTCCGGATCGGGCGCGAGATGCAGATAGGTGAACAGCGTCTGCCCATCGCGCAGCAGGGCGATTTCCTTGGGTTGCGGCTCTTTTACCTTCACCACCATATCGGCCTTCTCGAAGACCTCGGCGGACTCGGCGGCGATGGTCGCCCCGGCGGCGACATAATCGGGATCATCCAGACCGATATCGTGACCGGCGTTGGTCTGGACAATGACCTCATGCCCGCGCTGAACCATCTCGCGGACGCCCGGCGGTGTCATGCCGACGCGCGCTTCATGGTTCTTTACTTCTTTGGGTATACCGATCCGCATCCCTTGCTCCCGTGACGCTCTGCCCATAGTAATGAGTGTGAATTGGAAATCCTTTCAAGGAAAGCAAGATGCGTGCCCTTTTGTTAAAAAAGTTGGGAGAGCCGGAGGATCTGGCGTTGTTGGAGATCGCCGACCCCGAACCCGGACCGGGTGAACTCATCGTCGATATCTATTCAGCGGCCGTCAATTTTCCCGATATCCTCAGCATCGCGGGTAAGTACCAGTTGCGCCCGGAATTGCCTTTTGTGCCCGGGCGTGAAGGCGCCGGCGTTGTCTCTGCGGTGGGCGAGGGGGTGACACGTTTCCAGCCCGGCGACCGGGTGATGGTGCAGCTCGATTACGGCGCTTTCGCCGAGAAGGCGGTTGCAAAGGAACATGAAACCTATCCCGTGCCGGACGGTATTGGTTTCGATCAGGCGGCGGCGGTCGGTGTCGCCTTCCAGACGGCCTGGTTCGCACTGACCGATCGGGCGCAGATCAAAGAGGGTGAAACCGTGCTGGTAACCGGCGCCAGCGGCAGCGTCGGTCTTGCCGCGATCCAGTTGGCGCATACATGGGGCTGCCGTGTGCTGGCGGGGCTGACGACGCCATCGAAAGCCAAGGCCGCGCGTCAGGCGGGTGCCGATCTGATCATCGATCTTTCCCGGGAAAACCCCAGAGAGTCGATCCGCGAACAGGTCATGGCCGTTACCAATGGCGACGGGGTCGATATCGTTGTGGAGATCGTCGGCGGCGACGTTTTTGCCGGCGCGCTCCGCTGTCTTCGGTTCCGCGGGCGGATGGTGGTTGTCGGTTTTACCAGCGGCCAGATTCCCAAAATGAAAACCAATTACGTGCTGCTTAAGAATATCGCGGTGACCGGTGTTGACCGGACGCAATATCGCGATGTGTTGCCGGGATGGATGGATGAGGCGCAGGCACAGATATTCGACTATATCCGCACACACCGCATCGAGATGCCGGTGCAGGCGCGTTTTCCACTGGAAGAGTTCCTGAAGGCGTTCGACATCATCCGCGACCGCAAGGTCGAGGGTAAAGTCGTGCTGACCATCAAAGAGGAATAGCCTGGTTAACGTGGCGTTGAGTAATTACACCGCGTTATCCTCGCCTGTCACCCCGGGCTTGATCCGGGGTCCAGAGACGGAAAAAAGGGATTTGCTGGTTCCCGGATCGCGCTAACGCTTTTCCGGGATGACGACCCGGGGGAACGGAGAGGTCGTGCCAGTTTATGCCGGCCCGGTCCATTCAGAGACGATATCCCCGTATTCCGGCCGGGCACGGTCGGTCGGGTCCTCGGTCCGCGTTCCCAGATACAGGAAGCCGGCGATGCGATCCGCCGCGTCGAGCCCCAGCGCCGCCTTCACATCGTCGTTATAGGCGTACCATTCGGTGATCCACTGTGCCGCATACCCCATGGAAAGGGCGGAGGTCAGCATGTTCTGGCAGGCCGCGCCGGAGGACAGGATCTGCTCCCATTCGGGAATTTTATGTTCGGGGTTGGTGGTGGAAATCACCGCAATGACCAGCGGCGCCCGGAGAAACCGTTCTTTTTCGATCTCGACCTGTTCTTCGATACAGTCCGGATTGGCTTTCTGGAAGGCCTCTCCCAGAATATCGCCCATCTTTTCCCGCGCATCGCCGCGAATGATCTTGAAACGCCACGGGGTCAGCCGCCCGTGATCGGGCACCCGCATGCCGGCGCGGAGAATTTTCTCGATATCGGCATCTGACGGGCCGGGTTCGACCATGTTACGGACGACGATAGAGCGGCGGGAGAGCAAGAAATCCGACATTTCGGGCATGGCAATTTCCAATCGCAAAAAGAATAACCGGCATTGATATAGCACCCGGGGCGGCGGGCGGGAATATCCCGGGGCTCAGCCTTTTTCCGCTCGTTCGCGTTCCAGTTGGCGCAGCGCGCCGCGCTGGATCTTGCCGGTGGCGGTATGGGGCAGTTCATCGACGAATTCGATGGCGCGGGGATATTTGAAGGCGGATATCTCGGCCTTGACGAAATCCTGCAATTCGCCGATCAGCCTATCCGATGCAGCGCCCTTGTCCTTCAGCTCGATAAAGGCCTTGACGATTTCGCCGCGGTCCGGATCGGGCGCCCCGACCACGGCTACCTCGCGCACTGTTTCATGTTCGAGCAGCACGGCCTCGACCTCCAGCCCGGAGACGTTATAGCCGCCGGTCAGGATCATATCGTCGGTGCGGGCTTCGTAGAGGAAATAGCCGTCTTCATCCCGGATGCAGAGATCGCCGGAGAGATTCCAGCCATCGCGGATATAATTCCTCTGACGTTCCTCGTCATCGAGATAGCGGCACCCGTTCGGTCCCTTGACGATCATCTGGCCGATCTCACCCGGCGCGGTATCTTCAAAGTCTTCGTTCACGACACGGACCTCGAAACCCGGCACGGCCTTGCCGATGGTTCCGGGCTTAATGTCATCGCCGCTCGACGAAATAAAAATATGCAGCAATTCGGAAATACCGAGCCCGTTGATGATGCGGACGCCGGTCTTTCTTTCCCATTCATTGAAAACGGCCGGCGCCAACGGTTCACCGCCGGCAATACAGATACGCATGCTGGAGATATCGAACCGGTCGATATGGTCCAGCATCAGCTTGTAACCGGACGGAGTTGAGAAACAGACCGTCCCCTTGTGTTTCTCAATTGTCTCGAGCAGCACTTCCGGCGTGGCGCGTTCCACCACCACGGCGGAGGCGCCGAACCGCATCGTGTCCGGCATATAGGCGCAAAGCCCATACAGAAAGGCGATCTGCGGGCTGCCGCAGACGATATCGTCGGGTTCGATCTTCACGACATAGCGGATAAACGTATCGGCCACCGCCATGATGTCGCGGTGAAAATGGATGGTGCCTTTGGGCGTGCCGGTGGAGCCGGAGGTAAAACCGATAATCGCCGGATCGTCGGCGGCGGTATCGATGTTTTCAAAAGTCGCGGACTGTCCCTTCATCCGGTCTTCGAGTGGAGCCTCCCCGCCGCCGAAATAAAGAACGTTGCGCAGGGTGGGGCACTTGTCCCGTGCCGCTTCGAGATCGTCGGAAAGCTTGATATCGGAAATGGCGACCTGCACCTTCGCCTTACCGATCATGTAGACCAGCTCGCGTTCGCGCAGCACCGGCATGGAGGAAATCGCGACGCCGCCGGCCTTCAACACGGCGTACCAGGCGGCGATCAGCATCGGATGGTTGCCGGACCGCAAAATCACCCGTTCGCCCGCGACCATGCCGCAATCCTTCACCAGAACGTTGGCGATACGGTTGGATTCGGCCAGAAGATCCGCATAGCTCCAGACCGTTTCGCCGAAACGGACGGCAGGACGGTCTCCCCAGCCGCGTTCTATGGCCTTGTCCAGTAATTCGGTCGCGACATTCATCCGTCCCGGATATGCGGCGAGTTCCGGCAAAACGGAATAATCCATTTCCGGCCACAGTGATTCCGGCGGCAGGTTGTCGCGAATATAGCTATCGATATGGGCGGTCGGTTTGGACATAGACGGGTTTATACGGTTTGATTTTGCCCGCGCCAACCGCGCTTGGACATTCTGCTGTCGGGTGATAGGTTCTGCCGCTTTAAATCGTGTGTGTTATGCAAGATATCGTCCAGCTTGAACTGATCCGTGAATCCCTCGTTGCCGTGGTCAACGAAATGCGGGCCAATATTATCCATTCCTCCTATGCCGCCATTATCTATGAAGGGCATGATTTTTCCTGCGCCCTGATGTCGGCGGACGGGCGCCAGATCGCGCAGGGGCTGGCCGATCATCCCATTCATATCTTCGCCGTGCCCTATTCAACGCGAAAGGTGGTTGAAGCCTTTGGCGACGATATCAACGAGGGCGATCTTTTCCTGCATAACGACCCCTATACCGGCGGCACGCATCTCAATGACGTGCTGCTGCTGCAGCCGGTTTTTCATGACGGCAAGCTCGCCATGTTCGCGGCGATGCGCTGTCACTGGAACGATGTCGGCGGTATGACACCGGGCAGCCTGTCCGGTCGGGTGAAGGAAATCTATCAGGAAGGCATCCGTATCGTGCCGACGCGCATTTGTGAAAAGGGCGTGTTGAATGAAGGGGTGATCGAACTTCTGTTCAACAATATGCGCGGGCGCGAGGAACGCATGGGCGATTTCAACGCCATGCTGGGGACCGGGCGCAAGGCGGCGGAACATATCGGGCGGCTGTTTACGCGCTTTGGCGGGCAACCGCTGCTTGACGGGGTGGAAGAACTTATCGCCCGTTCCGAACGTCAGATGCGTTCCAAGATCGCGGAATGTCCGGATGGCGATTATTTCGCCGAGGGCTATGTCGAAAGTGACGGATCAAACCCCGATCCGCTGGTCGTCAGGCTGAAACTGACCGTCAAAGGTGACAGCATTGCCGCCGATTTTTCAGGGACATCGGCCCAGACAAACGGGCCGACCAATTGCGGGCCCGCAATGGCGTTCAACGCTGTCGGCACTATCGTGAAGGCGTTTCTCGATCCGCACACGCCGATCAATCACGGTTCCTTCAACCCGATTTCGGTCAACGCGCCCGAAGGCAGCTTTATCAACGCGCGTGAGACCGCGCCCTGCGGCGGCATGGCGGAGGTCAAATTCCTGATCGACTCGGTGGTTGCCTCGGCGATGGGGCAGGTGGTTCCCGAGATGGCGGTCGGCGATCTGAAAGGCGGCGCCAACCATATTCATATCGCTGGTCCGCGTGCCGATGGCGGGACCTATATTCACTATGAATGGCCGGCCGGCGGTACCGGGGCATCCAAGGGCACCGATGGCAGCAATGCCGTGCGCAGCTATAACGAAGGCGATTTCAACTCCATACAGTCGGTGGAGACGGTCGAAAAACAATACCCGTTGCGGGTCGAGGCCTGTGAAATCCGCGAAGGGTCCTGCGGTGATGGCGAGAACCGGGGCGGTTTCGGTTTGCGGCGCGATGTCCGGGTCCTTGACGAAACGGCGATGCTGTCCGTCCTGTCCGAAAAGAACGTAATCCCGCCCTATGGCGTGAGCTGCGGCGCGAACGGCGCGGCCAACAGCTTTACCGTCATCCGGGAAGGCGAAACGATCCAGCCCTCCGATGTGCCGGGCAAGGTTTCCGGCTTTCCCCTTCAAACCGGCGATGTGGTCCGGGAGGAAACGGCCGGCGGCGGCGGGTATGGTGATCCGCTTGAACGCGATCCGGGACTGGTGCGCGCCGATATCGAACAGGGTTATCTGAGCGCTGAACAGGCGGCGTCGCGCTATGGCGTGATTTTCGATGAAGACGGCGCGTTGAACGAGGACGCGACGGCGGAGGCGCGCGCGGCGATCAAGGCGCGTCGTTTGATGCTGATTGCTCAGGTCGGAAACGAAGATACGCTCGACGGCGCGCGGCGGATATTCGTCATAGATGAGAGCGATGCCCGGTCATTGGGTGTCGAAGAAGGCGGGCTGGCCGAAATACGCGGTCGGTCCTGCGCGCCGCTGCGCGGCTGGGTCCGGTTGGGTGGCGCGGCGGGATCATTCGCGGTTGGTCCCGAAGGTGCCCGTCTTGCCGGGATAAATGCCGGTGACACGGTCGAGATCCGCGCCGTCGCGCCGTCGCCGTAAGTCAGGGAGTATTAGGCGTGTCGGTTAAGGAATTTCTGGTCGGGATCGATGTCGGCGGCACGTTCACCGACATTCTGTGTCTTGAGGTCGGCAGCCAAAACCTGCTGGAGGCCAAGGTGCCGTCGTTGCCCGGCCGTCAGTGGGAAGGCGTTCTGAACGCACTGGAAGAACTTGGGATCGAGCCGGGTGAAATTCGCGCCTTTGTTCATGGAACGACGATCGCCACCAACGCGCTGTTGGAGAAGAAAGGCGCGAAAACCGCTCTGGTCACCACGCAAGGGTTCCGCGACACGCTGGAGATCGGGCGGACGCGCCGGCTGATCGGCGGGTTGTTCGATATCAAGTTTGTCCGCCCCAAACCGTTGGTTGATCGCACGCTGCGTATCGAAGTGCCGGAGCGGACGGCGGCGGATGGCGAAATTCTGAACGATCTTTCAGGTTTCGATTTCGATGGTCTCGCGGCATCCCTCAAGGAACGCGGGGTGGAGATCGTCGCGGTGTGTTTCGTCAACGCCTATGCCAATGATGAAACGGAGCGTCGGGCATCGGCCGCTCTGGAAGAACGCCTCGACGTACCGGTTTGCCATTCCGCCGGCGTTGTCGCGGAGCAGGGCGAGTTTCACCGCTTTTCGACCTGCGTTCTGAATGCCTATCTGACGCCGGTGGTCCGTACCTATCTGGCGACACTGGCGGGTGAGTTGAAAGGGCGGGGCGTTGATGCGCCCGTCAATATCATGGGCTCCAATGGCGGGGCGATGACGCTGGATCAGGCCGGCGATTTCGCCGTCGGCACCTTCCTGTCGGGTCCTGTCGGCGGTGCGGGCGGCGCGGTCCGGGTATGCGAAATGGCGGATGTTGAGGATTGCATCACATTCGATATGGGCGGCACCAGCACGGATGTCGCGCTGATCCATCAGCGCAGGCCGCGTATTTCGCATGACAATCAGATCGACGCCTATCCGCTGCAGGTACCGCAGCTGGATATTCATACGATTGGGGCGGGTGGCGGATCGATCGCCTGGGTGCAGGAAGACGGCACGCTGGAAGTCGGGCCGCAAAGCGCCGGCGCTTTGCCCGGTCCCGCCTGTTACGGGCGGGGCGGTACGGAGCCGACGATATCGGACGCCAATCTGATGCTGGGACGCTTGCCGACAGAACGGACGCTGTCGGGCGGATTGCAACTCGATAAGGCGGCATCCGAGGCGGCGTTCAAATCACTATCGGAAAAGCTCCGAGGCGCGGACCCGGTCGGGTTGGCTGACGGGGTCCTGCGTATCGCGGTCGCCAAGATGGCCGGGGCGGTGCGCGAGGTTTCCGTCCATCGTGGATTCGACCCGCGTGATTTTGCGTTGCTCGGATTTGGCGGCGCCGGACCGATGCATGTGTTTCTGGTGGCGGAAGAGCTTGCTGTGCCGAAGGTCATTATTCCGCGGTATCCGGGGCATCTATCCGCGCTGGGCCAACTGCTAGCCGATCAGCGGCTGGATTCGGTTCGGGCCTGGGGCGGCAAACTTGGCGATTTGTCGGAGGCGGATCTGGCGTCGCAGGCTGCGGAGATGCGGGCTGAGGCCTCGTCGATGCTGGTGGAGAACGGTTTTGACGAGGGTCGGCAAAGCCATGAGTTCACCGCCGATATGCGCTATGCGGGGCAGAGCTATACGCTTTCCGTCCCGTTCGAGGGCGATACGCCGAACTGGGAATCGCTGCGCGCGCGTTTTGGCGAGCGGCATGAACAGACTTTCGGACATCAGGACGCCGCCAGTGAATGTGAGATTGTCAATGTCAGACTGGTTTCGCTGGGGCTGGTCGATAAGCCAACGCTGAGTTTCGCGCCCGCCAGCGCTGGCGATCCCGTGATCGAGACCCGCAAGGTCTGGTTCAATGATGGCTGGACGGAATGTCCGATTTTCAATCGCGACCTGATGGCGGCCGAAAGTACGATCACCGGACCGGCGATTATCGAGGAAGCCGGGGGCACCTCCATCGTGCCGCCCGGATGGAAGGTCTTTGTCCACCCGTCCGGCGCGCTTCTTTGCGATAATCCGCTTTAAAGCGTCTACCTCCTTGTGCGCGGTTTCATTGACGTTTAGTTTTCCGCCCACTGATTTTCGGGAGTACCCAAACCATGTCTGTGCCGACAACCCATGATGAATGGTATGACCTTGCGGGCCGCGTTTTGCCGGGCGCGGGACTTGGCGGTTATTCGCTTGCCGATGAGGTGCGGTTTGTCATTGAACGGGGCGCGGGCTCTAGGATTTTCGACGTTCGCGGGCGCGAATATATCGATTATGTCGGGGGCGCGGGCGCGCTGATCCTCGGGCACGCCTTTCCAAGCGTGGTCGACGCGGTACAGGAACAATCCGCGAAGGGCATTCATTTTTTCGGCACGCTGAATGAGCAATGCATCCTGCTGGCCGAAGAGTTGGTCGATGCCATTCCCTGCGCGGAAAAGATCGCCTATTGCACGACGGGGTCGGAAGCGACGTTTTATGCCATGCGCATCGCGCGGGCCTATTCCGGCAAGAACAAGATTCTGAAGCTGGAAGGTGGCTATCACGGCAATCACGATTATTCGTGCTTTTCGGTGACGCCCTCGGGGCTCTCGAACTATCCGGCTGGACAGCCCGATACCGCCGGGGTCCCGTCGGTCCTGAACGATACCGTACTGATCGGGCCCTATAACGACCTGAGTACCATCCGGTCGATTGTTGAGGCGAAGAAGGACGATCTGGCGGGGATTATTCTGGAGCCGGTCCAGCGGATCATCTTTCCCGAGGACGGCTTTCTGGAAGGGCTGCGCGCGCTATGCGATGAATTCGGCATCCTGCTGATTTTCGATGAGGTGGTCACCGGGTTCCGCCTGGCTTATGGCGGGGCACAGGAATATTTCGGGGTGCTGCCGGATCTTGCGGCTTACGGAAAGATCGTCGGCGGCGGCGGGCCGGTCGGCTGTGTCGCGGGCAAGGATTCCGTGATGGAACAATGCAATCCCGTCAATCGCGGCAAACCGACCTATGCCTATATAAACGGGACGCTGCACGGCAATCCCGTGGGGTGCGCCGCGGGCCGGGCGACATTGGCGGAACTTCGCAAGCCGGGCTTTTACGAGAATCTGCATGGTCATGCGGCGAAGACCCAGTCCGCCTGTCAGGAAGTATTGGATCGCAAGGGGGTGCCGGCGCTGGTGATCGGCAAGGGCTCACTCTGGCAGATCGTTTTCATGGAAAATGATCCGCATGATTTCAGCGATTTTATTAAAGCCGATATGGCGCGCAGCCGCGCCTTCGACATGCTCCAGATGCATGAAGGGCTGTATGTGCTGCCCAACGTCCGGCGGTTTGTGTCGGGCGTCCATACGGAAGACGATTTGAACCGGACTGTCGAGGCGCTGGAACGCGCCTGCGATGCGATGTGAGAAGGTTGGCAGGGACTAACGATATCAAGGGACGCGCGATCCTGTTTTCGGAGATGACCCCGCCCGACGGGCGGGAGGACGACTTCAACGACTGGTATGACGGGCACCATTCGCCAAGCCACGTACAAGGCGTGCCCGGCTTTATCAGCGCGATGCGCTACAAGGCGGATGCGGGTCCGCACTATCTGGCGGTCTATGAATTAACCGGGCCGGAAGCGCTGGAACATGAGGAATATAAAAAGCGCAAGCTGACCCCGGACGACCCGACATACAAGATGCTTCAAAGTGTTTCGGGTTTTACGCGCTATATCGCCAGGGAGCATTATTTTCGGGAACAGGACGGGGTCGCGGAGGAACCGCTGGACGCGGAAATCATTTTCTGTGCGTTTTTCACCATTCCCGATGAGCGCGCGCCTGAATTCGCCAAATGGTTCGATGAAGAACATGCGGCCATGCTGCAAGAGAATCCCGACTGGCTTCTGAGCCGGCGGATGGAAATCGTTCAATACGACCCCGAACCCTATACAGACATGGTGCTGCATTATCTGCGCAACGAAGGGGCGCTGGAAGCGGCGGAACGCGCTACCGCACGCGAAACCGAATGGTCCCGGAAACTGCGCGCGGAGCCCTGGTTCGATCCGCATTTCGTTACATACCGCCGCCGGCGGGACCGGTTTTTGAAATCGGGCTAATTCCAGCTTGAGGAGAGAATAATGGCGATCTCAAACAGGGAGACCTATGAAAAGGGTCTGAAAATCCGGACCGAGGTTCTGGGCGAGGAATATGTCGAACCTAATATCAAACGCGGTCAGGAAGACGATTTTCACGGCGCCATTCAGGACGCGGTCACCGAATATTGCTGGGGCATGGGTTGGGGCCGCGAAGGCGTGCTCGACCGTAAAACGCGTTCGATGCTGACACTCGCCATGCTGACCGCATTGGGCAAGCCGGCCGAGCTGAAGGCCCATACGAGGGGTGCGCTGCGCAACGGAGCGACGGCGGAGGAAATCCGCGAATTGCTGATCCATGCCACCGTCTATTGCGGCATACCGGCAGGCGTCGATGCGTTCCGCAATGCCAAGGAAGCGATCGACGCCTGGGACGCGGAGAACAAATAACGCCGCGGGCGGTTACTGGACGCGGCGGAGCTTGGACGTCCCGGAACCCATGCGATCGATCTTGGCGTTCGCACGAAGCCGCTGCAGAATTTTCTCATAGGCTTCGGTGATCAGCTTTTCCCTGATCTCCGGCGCGACTTCCTCGTAGGGGCGGGCGCCGGCCAGCCGCCTGTCTTCAAGCTTGATCACATGCCAGCCGAACTGGGTCTGTACCGGTTGGTCTGTAATCTGTCCCTTTTGCAGGGCGAAGGCCGCTTTTGAAAAGGGCGGCACCATCTGTTCAGCGGTGAAAAAACCCAGATCGCCACCATTCTTGCCGCTCGGCCCGGTGGACCGTTCCTTGGCCAGTTTTATGAAATCCGCGCCGCCTTTCAGCGCGGCAATAATCGTGTCCGCTTCCGCCTTGGTTTTTACCAGAATATGGCGGGCGTTGATTTCCTCGCGTTTTTTCTCAAGCGCGATGGACTTGTTGTATGCCTCGCGGACCTTGCTGTCATTCGCGGCCTTGTCCAGCTCCTGCTCAAGATAAAACTCATTCAGAATTTTTACCTGTTCATAGGCAAGGCGCTGCATTACGTCCGGCCGGTTATGCATGCCGGTTTTGCGGGCTTCCTGGGCGATCATTTTCTGATCTACCAGCCGGTCCAGAATTTGCGGCTGAACCTGCTCGATCGGGATCTGTTTCATTTGCGGCGGCAGGGCCTGATAAAACAGATCGACATCGGCCTGGGTGATTTCATCACCATTTACGGTGGCGAGAACAGGCGCTTTTGCGCCGGAAGGCGCCGGGGCCTGGGCAAATGCCGGTGTCGTCAGGGTGGCCACCGTCACGGTTACGGCTGCCAGAAGGGCGAAGGACTGCATATTGATTTCCTTAAACTGGTTATGGATTGGCGGGGAGTGTCGCAGAGTGATCCGTTGAATCCAACAAAATTGGCGTATCTTCAACAGATCGTGTAGCGGATCGCCTGAGGCAAATATTATTTTTTTACCGAAAAGGTCCGATCGCCGAAACGGTCATACAGGCTCATGCTGGGTCGAAACCAGGGTTCTTCTGATAGAGAGCGATAGGTATCGGAATCCCGGGCATCGTCGCGCTGGGTCGAGTGGAGCGCGTCCTCATCCGCGACATATTGCAAGGTCATATGTGACCAGGGAGACGGGTCGAAATCCTCGACCAGAAACCGCCTCACCATGTGCCAGCCTGGAGTCCTTAAAATGGCGGGGATGTGCTCTTCATCGTACCAGCGGTTGAAATCGGCTTCACGCTCATCCGGGACGCTGAAAAATATGGCGCGCAGGATCGACGCTTCCATGGCGGCCTCTTCCGTTATGCCGTCCGCCAGCGCGGTGCTGATCTCATTCGCGGTATAGCGCTCATATTCCAGGGTATTGGACAGCATCCATGCCGATTGCGCGTTCGGCTGGGACCGGATTTTCTGATAGGCCTCGCTCTCCATCCGGTCCAGCGTGTCGATTTCAAACAGCCCCAGATAAACCGGCCTGTCGGGATCCCGGTAACGCTGAGCGCTGACGAAGCCCTCACATCCCAGACGCACCGGGATCTGATGGTTTTCGTACCAATGGTTGAAATCGTCTTCCCAGTCGGGGTCAGGCGAAAGGATAGAAAATAGAACGCTGGCGCCTCGCAACGCCCTGCTCCCTGAAATTGTTATAGATCGTTTGTCTACCATAAGCAGGATGCCTTAAATCCCGATTAAATTAAAGGGGCGGATTGATCCGAATGTAGGCCGGTCGCAAAATTGCAGCCGCGGCGGAAGCTGTGTATTTATTAGGTATTCACTATTGGTTTTCTCCGCCGGTAATTTTTGGCGGCGGAGAGGAGGAATTCATGGACGGCGCTGTATTCGATCGCGATTTCGCTTCCCTTGTCGACGACCGGGTGCCGGAAGGCATCTTCCGGGTGGATCGGTCGGTCTATACCGATCAGCAAATTTTCGATGCGGAAATGGAGCGGATTTTCGAAGGCGGATGGGTTTTCCTGTGCCACGAAAGCCAGATTCCGGAGGAAGGCAGCTATTTCGCAACCGAAATCGGCCGCGCGCCGGTTGTCGTTATCCGCCAAAAAGATGGTGAGATCCGAAGTTTCATCAATGCCTGTTCGCATCGCGCCGCCATTCTGACGCCCCGGAAACAGGGCAAGGCGCGCGTGCTGACCTGCCGGTTCCATGGCTGGGCCTATAGCTGCGACGGGCGCTGTGTCCGTATCAAGCAGGAGGAAGAAGGCTATGGCGAAGACGGTTTCGATCGGGCGCAATACGATCTGACGCCGGTCGCCAGAACCGAGAGCTATCGCGGGTTCGTCTTCGGGTCGCTGGTTGAGGAGGTGCCGCCGATCGCTGAATCGCTGGCCGGCGCCGCCGGGTGGATCGATCTGATGATCGATCAATCGCCGGACGGGTTGGAGGTCGTGCCCGGCTCCTCGACCTATACTATCCACGGCAACTGGAAAATGCAGATGGAAAACAGCGTGGACGGGCATCATGTCTCGACCGTTCACCGGGTTTTTGCCAGCACGGTGCGCAATCGCGAGGAACGCGACGGGCTGACCGGGCTTGCTCAGACCGAAGGCGGCCGGATTGTCGGCAAGGTGCCGTCAGGCGCCTATGATCTCGGCAACGGGCATATGTCGATCTGGGCGCAACACACCACGCCCGAACGGCGCCCCGTCTACAAACGCAAAGAATGGCTGGAGGCCAATCTGCCGCCCGGCAAGGTGGACTGGATACTGAACCGGGGACGCAATCTTTCGGTCTTTCCGAACGTCGCGCTGATGGACAACCCCTCGACCCAGATCCGCCGGGTTCGGCCCCTGTCGCCGGACCGGACCGAGGTTACGGTCTATTGCATTGCCCATGTGGGCGAGGATCCCGAGGCACGCGCCGCGCGTTTGCGCAAGTTCGAGGATTTCTATCTGACGGCGGGGATGGCGACATCGGACGATATGTCGGCGCTGGAAGACACCTATCTTGGCAGCCGGGCGCGGGCCGCGCGCTGGAATGATTTTAATCGCGGTCTACACAGTATGGTCGAGGGATCGGACGAAATCGCCAAGGCCGGCGGGATCGAGGCGGTAACGAGCTGTGACAGCTGGGAGAACGAAAATCTTTATCTCGGTTTCTATCGCCACTGGCGCGATATGATGACGGCGGGCTGATCGGTATGGGAAACGACGTTGAATTGCTGGCGGCGGTGACCGACCTGATCAGCCGTGAGGCCAAGCTTCTCGACCGGCGGGAGTGGGAGGACTGGCTCGATCTCTATACCAAGGACGCCGTGTTCTGGGCGCCCAGCTGGTCGGATGAAGAAAATATCATCGAAGAGCCGCAGACCCAGCTGAACCTGCTATTCCTCGAAGGCCGTGGCAAGCTGGAAGACCGCGTGTTTCGTATCGAAACCGGCGATTCTTATGCCTCCATGCCGCTCGACCGGACGGTTCATGTGGTCGGCAACATTACCGTGGATGCGGTGAAGGGCGATGAGATAGAGGCCTCGGGCAATGCGATCGTTCATTCCTATGGCCGGCACGGGCGTCAGACCAGCGGGAATATGTATGAATTTCTGCTGGTTCTTGATGGGGATACGCTGAAGATCAAACGGAAAAAGATCATCCTGATCGACGATGCGGTTGCCGGGCCGATCGATATTTATCATTTCTGAGGATGAATTCCGTCATGCTGGCTGTTTGTAAGGTCGCCGAGGGCGAGGGTGGCATCGAGGTCCGCGAATGCGACCCCATCGAGCCCGGACCCGGCGAAGTACGGATCAAGGTCTCCGCCGCGGGTATTTGCGGCACCGATATGCAGATCTATTACTGGGCGCCCCGTATGGCGCGCCGGATGACCCTGCCGCGGGTTTTGGGGCATGAAGCCTGCGGAATCGTTGAATCTGTGGGGCCTGACGTGTCGTCGCCGAATATCGGCGATTTCGTCAGCCTGGAAAGCCATGTTTTCTGCGGTCATTGCCGCCAGTGCCGGCTGGACCGGGCGCATCTATGCGAACACACCACCTATCCAGGTATCAATTTCGACGGTGGCTTTGCCGAATATGTCACCGTGCCGGCGCAGATTTGCTGGGTGAACCCGCCGGATCTGCCGGTTTCGGTCGCCGCGATGATGGAACCGTTTGGAATTTCGGTACACGCGACGCGGGCGGGGTCCGGCGTTTCGGGAAAATCCGTACTGATCAACGGGTGCGGGCCGATCGGGCTGATGAATGTGGCCACCGCGCGGGCGCTGGGCGCGACAAAGGTGATTGCCTGCGATCTCAACCCGATCAGGCTGAAAACGGCGGAGGCGATGGGTGCCGACCGTATCGTCAATGCGGCGGAGGAAGAACTGTCCGCCATCGTCGCCGATATGACGGGCGGCGCGGGGGTCGATGTCGTCATCGAATATTCGGGATCGGAGGCCGGTTTCAATGCCTGTTTCCAGAATCTCTCCAAAGGCGGCGATTTCCGGCTCGTCGGCGCGCCGCCAAAGGCGATTCCGGTCGATTTCACCCAATGGCTGCTGAAATGCCCGGAAATGCAGAATATTCATGGCCGGCGCATCTGGGATAGCTGGCAATACGCGGTCGAATTGCTCTCCGCCGGAAAGGTCGATCTCGGCCCCATCCACAGCCATGATATCCCCCTGGCGGAAGGCGACCGGGGGTTTGAGCTGATCGTCGAGGGTAAGGCGGTCAAACCCCTGATAATTCCGTAGGTAATTCGATGTCCAAGCATAAAATCACCATGATCTTCGAGGATGGCCGGTCCGAGGTTATCGAGGCGGATGA
>CAZBKQ010000005.1:91664-119328 GCA_964492555.1 uncultured Rhodospirillaceae bacterium
TCGCCGACCGGTTCAGCTTTTACATAAAAATGCTGGATCAGGGCGCGATGAGCGATTATCTGCGTGACCGCGCGGCGGAAGGCGATTCCATCAGCATGACAGGACCCTATGGGCGGTTCTACCTGCGCGCGCCCGAACGGCCGATCGTGATGGTGGCGGGCGGCACCGGTCTCGCTCCGATGCTGTCGATGCTTGACCATCTGGCGGCGGCGGAAATAACCGATCAACCGGTGCATCTTCTTTACGGCGCGAATGATCTGTCCGAGCTTTTCGGATTAAATCAGATTGCGAACTACACATCACAAAATATTGATATTATTTGTGAAACAAGCTGTGTGGAAGCGGGCGCTGATTGGTCCGGCGCGACCGGTCATGTAACGGAGTTGCTGCGGCCCGAACTGATCGAAGAAGGGGCGGATGTCTATCTTTGCGGCCCGCCGCCGATGATTGATGCCGCTGAATCCTGGCTCACCGAACAGGGCGTTGACCCCAAATCTGTACACGCCGAAAAATTCCTGCCGAGCTGACCGGTTTTTTTTTCAATATCAAATCGTTGACTTGCCAACGAATATCCCTATTTTCCCTTTCGGACTGAATTGGTACTGAATATCCGGACCGGATTGGTCTGGAATTCATAACCTTCTGATTCTGCGGCCCGATAAGGTAACGCGTCATGTTGAAACTGAGCCGATTTGCCGATTACAGCATTGTTCTGCTGACGCAGCTTGCCGCGCGGCCGTCTTCCCTGATGCAGGCGCCCGATCTGGCGCTGGTCACCGGTCTGTCCGTGCCGACGGTCGCCAAGACGCTGAAAAAACTGACCCAGGCGGGGCTGGTTGAATCCCGCCGGGGCGCGAAGGGCGGTTATGCGCTGATCCGCGACGCCGCCGAGATACCGGTGACGGAGATTATCGCCGCGGTGGACGGACCGATCGCGCTGACCGATTGCACGGTAGATGCGGGCGCGGATTGCGAAATAGAGGCGCTGTGCCCGACCCGGACCAACTGGCGCAAGATCAATGATGCGGTAATCGGCGCGCTCGACGGGATTTCACTGGCGGATATGACGCCGCAATCGGCGCCCTTTGTGCCGCACAGGCCCTACGCGCCTACAACCATGGCGGCGGGAGAGTAAGATGGTCGAAGTAGCCCAGGCCGAAGACGCTCTGCAAGAGGCGACGCAAAAGGAGTACGAGTACGGCTTTGTTACCGATATCGATTCTGAATTCGCGCCGCCCGGGCTTAACGAAGATATCGTCCGTTTTATCTCGGCGAAGAAAAACGAGCCTGAATGGATGCTCGATTGGCGGCTGGATTGCTACCGCCAGTGGCTGGAGATGGAAGAGCCCAAATGGGCCTTTGTCGATTATCCGCCGATCGATTATCAGGACGCCTATTACTACGCCGCGCCCAAGAAGGATGAAAACGCGCCGAAATCGCTGGATGAGGTCGACCCCAAGCTGCTCGAAACCTATGAAAAGCTGGGGATTCCGCTGCATGAACGCGCGGCGCTCGCCGGTGTTGCGGTCGATGCGGTGTTTGACAGCGTTTCGGTCGCCACCACCTTCCGCGAGCAGTTGCATAAGGCGGGGGTTATTTTCTGCTCGATTTCCGAGGCGATCCAGGAACATCCCGATCTGGTGCAAAAATATCTCGGCAGCGTGGTGCCCAAGGCAGATAATTTCTTTGCGACCCTGAACAGCGCGGTTTTCAGCGACGGCACTTTCGTCTATGTGCCGAAGGGCGTGCGCTGCCCCATGGAGCTTTCCACTTATTTCCGCATCAACGCCGCGAAAACCGGGCAGTTCGAACGCACGCTGATCATTGCCGATGAAGGGTCTTACGTCAGCTATCTCGAAGGCTGTACCGCGCCGATGCGGGACGAAAATCAGCTTCACGCCGCCGTGGTCGAGCTGGTCGCGTATGATGACGCGGAGATCAAATATTCGACGGTACAGAACTGGTATCCCGGGGATGAGAACGGCAAGGGCGGGATCTATAATTTCGTGACCAAGCGCGGCATCTGTAAGGGCCGCAATTCCAAGATTTCCTGGACACAGGTCGAAACCGGCTCGGCGGTCACCTGGAAATACCCGTCCTGCGTCCTGGAAGGCGATAACTCGGTGGGTGAATTCTATTCTGTGGCGCTGACCAATAATTATCAGCAGGCCGATACCGGCACCAAAATGATCCATATCGGCCGCAACACATCCAGCACCATCATTTCCAAGGGAATTTCCGCCGGGCATGCGCAAAACACCTATCGCGGGCTGGTGAAGGTGCTGGGCGGGGCCGAGGGGGCTCGCAACTACACCCAGTGCGACTCGCTGCTGATCGGCGATAAATGCGGCGCCCATACGGTACCGTATATTGAGACCGGCCATCCGTCGGCCCGGGTGGAGCATGAGGCGACGACGTCAAAGATCAGCGAAGACCAGCTATTTTACGTGATGCAGCGCGGGCTGAACGCGGAAGACGCGGTGGGGCTGATCGTCAACGGATATTGCAAGGAAGTCTTGAAGGAATTGCCTATGGAATTCGCGGTCGAGGCGCAAAAGCTTCTGGCCGTGAGCCTGGAAGGCAGTGTGGGATAGAAAAATGCTTTCGATCAAAAATCTGCATGCCGAAATCGACGGCAAGGAAATCCTCAAAGGGCTTGATCTGGAAATCGGCACCGGCGAGGTCCACGCCATCATGGGGCCGAACGGATCGGGCAAAAGCACGCTGTCCTATGTGCTTTCGGGCCGGGAAGGGTATGCGGTCACCGAGGGTGAGGTGATCTATAAGGGCAAGGATCTGCTGGCGCTTTCGGTCGAGGAACGCGCCGGCGAAGGGATTTTCCTGGCGTTCCAGTATCCGGTTGAAATCCCTGGCGTGTCTGGGATGAGCTTTCTGCGCACCGCGCTCAATGCCGTCCGGCGCTATCGCGGCGAAGAAGACATCCCGGCAACGGAATTCCTCAAGCTCGCGCGCGGCAAGGCGAAGGAACTCGGCATGGACCAAGCGATGCTGACTCGCGCGGTCAATGTCGGTTTCTCGGGCGGTGAGAAGAAGCGCAATGAAGTCCTGCAGATGGCGTTGCTGGAGCCGTCGCTCGCTTTGCTGGACGAAACGGATTCAGGCCTCGATATCGATGCGCTCAAGATCGTGTCGGAAGGCGTCAATGCGCTTCGCAGCCCGGAACGGTCCGCCCTGGTGATTACCCATTATCAACGGCTACTGAGCCATATTGTGCCGGACAAGGTGCACGTGCTGGCGAAAGGCCGCATCGTCGAGACCGGCGGCAAGGATCTCGCGTTGCAGCTCGAGGAAAAGGGCTACGGCATGCTTGGCCTCTCCGATGATGAGACGGAGGCGGCCTGAGGTGGCGGATATCCGCGACATAGCGACACCGGCGGTGGAGCATTACCGCGCCCCGGCGGAGGCCGCGAAGGACTGCTTGCCGGGCCTTTCGGCCTTGCGCGGGAAGGCCGCCGCCCTGCTTGGCCAGACATTGCCGCTCGGTAAGGCGGAAAGCTGGAAATACACCGATATGCGGCGCTATTTCCGGAGCCCGGCCGACATTGCGCCCCGACCGGACGCTGTATCGCGGGAGGCTATCGAGCCTTTTTTGATCCCGAACACCGACCGCGCGGTCTTTGTCGACGGATATTATTTCGCGGCGTTGTCGGATTTTGACGGGTGTTCACTGGATGAGAAATCCGTCGGCACGGTCGCTGATCTGGAACGGTCCGGGCTGATCGCGCTGAACACCGCCCTGATGCGCGACGGCTTGTCGATCCATGTCGAAAAGAACCTATCACTGGAAAAGCCTGTCCAGCTGCTGTTTTTGACCTCCTATGGCTTCGCTGGCGAAAGCCATTCGCGCGTCACCGTGACGCTGGACGCCAACAGCGCCGCGACGGTGATTGAAACCCACGCCGCCCTTGGGGCCGGGACGGGGCTGACCGATCATGTCGTCGAGTTTTCCGTCGGGCCGGGCGCCGCGCTGCGTCATGTCGTGCTGCAGCAGGCGGCGGATGGGATCAATCACATCGCCACCCGGGCGGGGCGTCTCGAAAAAGACGCGAAACTCATCGGTTTTCATATGGCAACGGGCGCCGCGCTGTCGCGGGCGGAAACGGTGTTGTCGCTGGCCGGAGAGGGAGCGGAGGCCAGCCTGTCCGGTATATCGCTGATGCGGGGGCGGCAGCATTGCGACGTCACCACCGATATTTCCCATGACGTGCCACATTGCCATTCGGATCAGGTGTTCAAGAATGTCGTCGATGAACGCGGCCGGACCGTGTTTCAGGGGCGTGTCTATGTCGCGCCGGATGCGCAGGCGACGGATGCGCACCAGCTCAACCGCAATCTGCTGCTGTCGCGCGACGCGCAGGCCGATGCCAAGCCCGAACTGGTCATTCACGCCGACGATGTGAAATGCAGCCACGGCGCGACCGTCGGCGATCTGGAGGAAGAAGCGCTGTTTTATCTCCGCAGCCGGGGCGTGCCGGCGAATGAGGCGCGCAGCCTGCTGATCAAGGGGTTCGCGGCGGAACTGTTTGAGAAGATTCAGAATCCGGCGATATCCGCCCGGCTGGAAGGTGTGCTGGAAAGCTGGCTGGTGGCAGACGGAAAGGAGCGCGCGGCGGCATGAGTAACAAAATTGAAACACCGGTGCCGTTCGATGTGGACGCCATCCGCGCTGATTTTCCGATCCTGTCCCAGGAAGTGTACGGCAAGAAGCTGGTCTATCTGGATAACGGGGCCAGCGCGCAAAAGCCGCGGCAGGTCATCGACAATATTTCTGAGACCTATGAGATCCGCTACGCCAATGTGCATCGCGGTGTCCATTACATGAGCCAGACCGCGACCGACGCGATGGAGGCGGCGCGCGAAAAGGTCCGCGCCTTTATCAATGCCGGATCGGAGCGTGAGGTGATTTATGTGCGCGGCGCGACCGAAGGCATCAATCTGGTCGCGGCGAGCTGGGGGCGGGCCAATCTCTCCGCCGGCGATGAGATTATCCTGTCGGAGATGGAGCATCACTCCAACATCGTGCCGTGGCAGTTGATTGCCCAGCAAACCGGCGCGGTCATCAAGGTTATTCCCATCACCGATGCGGGTGAGCTGGAGATGGAGGTCTTCAAGGGGCTGCTGTCCGACAAGACGAAGATGGTGGCGATTACCCATGTGTCGAACGCGCTGGGAACCGTGGTGCCGCTTGCCGATATTATCTCTATGAGCCATGCGGCGGGCGCGCTCGTGCTGGTCGACGGCTGCCAGGCGGTGCCGCATCTCGCTATCGATATGCAGGCGTTGGACGCCGATTTCTATGTTTTTTCGGGGCATAAGCTCTATGGACCGAGCGGTATTGGCGTTCTCTACGGCAAGGAAGCGCTGCTCGACGCCATGCCGCCCTATCAGGGCGGCGGGGAGATGATCGACACGGTCACGTTCGAGGGCTCCACCTGGGCCGATCTGCCCTTCAAGTTCGAGGCCGGTACGCCCAATATCGCGGACGCGATCGGGTTGGGGGCGGCGGTGGATTATGTGTCCGCCATCGGGTTCGAGGCGATCGGCGCGCATGAGAACGCGTTGCTGGCCTACGCCACCGAAAAGCTACGCGCGATCAATTCCATCCGTATCATCGGCGAGGCGCCTGAAAAGGCGGCGATCCTGTCTTTCCTGATGGATGGGGTGCATCCGCACGATATCGGCACCATTCTGGATCGCGAAGGGGTTGCGGTGAGGACCGGGCACCATTGCGCGCAGCCTGTGATGGACCGCTATGACGTCGCCGCGACGGTCAGGGCATCCTTTGCCATGTACAACACGTTCGAGGAAGTCGACGCCCTGGCGGCATCGCTTTCCAAGGTGCAGGAGATTTTCAGCTGATGGCCGGCGATCTCTCCGACCTTTATCAGGATTTGATCCTCGATCATTCCAAGAACCCGCGGAATGCCGGGCCGCTGGACGGGGCGACACATCAGGCGCGGGGCAATAACCCGCTTTGCGGCGACCGGATCACGGTCTACCTGACGCTGGACGGCGACCAGATCGCCGACGTGAAGTTCGAGGCGCGCGGCTGCGCGATCTCGGTCGCTTCCGCTTCGATGATGAGCGAAATGATCAAGGGCAAGACCGTGGAAGAGGCGACCGCATTGTTTGAGAAATTTCATGCGCTGGTTACCGGCGGAACGAGCGGGGAGGGCGACGGTCTTGAAGAGCTCGAATCCCTTGCCGGGGTGCGGGATTTTCCGACCCGGATCAAATGCGCGACGCTGTCCTGGCATGCGATGCAACAGGCGCTGCGGGGTGCCGGCGAAGAAGTGAGAACGGAATAGGGTTCGAGAGAGATGGTAAGTGAACCGGAAAATGCCGTGACACGGGAAGATGAAGCGGTTGAGACCGCGCCCGTAGAGGTCGACGCGAGCGTTGGCCCGTCGCCCGATATGGAACGTGCCCAGCTCGAAGGCAGGGTCATTGAGGCGCTATGCGAGATATTCGATCCGGAAATTCCGGTGAATATCTATGAACTTGGGCTGATTTACGATGTCGATATCACCGGCATGAATGAGGTGCGTATCCAGATGACGCTGACCTCGCCCCATTGCCCCGTGGCCGAGTCGCTCCCAATTGAGGTGGAGACGAAGACAAAGGCGGTCGATGGCGTGACCGATGTCGCGATCGATCTGGTGTGGGAACCGCCCTGGACGCCGGACCGGATGTCGGAAGCCGCAAAGCTCGAACTTGGATTTATGTAAGATATCAGGAATATAAATTAAATGTCTGATATTAAAGAAAAAATATCATTTATAACTGTTACCGAAAATGCGGTGGCACAGCTTAAGAAACTGAAGGCCCAGCACAATCCCGATGCCGCCGGTATCCGTCTGGGCGTACGTGAAGGCGGCTGTAACGGGATGGCCTATTCGATGGATTTCGCGGACGAGGTCGGCCCCGGTGACGAGGTCATGGAGCTCGACGGGGTCAGCATCCTGATCGACCCGATGTCGACCATGTATTTGGTCGGTACGGAGATGGATTTTGTCGAGGAAAAGCTCGGAGCGACCTTTGTCTTCCGTAATCCCAACGAAACCGGCCGCTGCGGCTGCGGCGAAAGCTTCAGCGTCTGACCCGTTCTCATGGCGAAAATCTATTCCATTGACGGCGTCCGGCCGGTCGTCGACCCGTCCGCCTTTGTCCATCCGGACGCGGTACTGATCGGCGATGTGGTGGTCGGGGAGAATTGCTATGTCGGGCCGAATGCGAGCCTGCGCGGCGATATGGGGCAGATATTGCTCAGGCGCGGTTCAAACATGCAGGATAACTGCATCGCCCATACTTTCGCCGGCGGAGAGATGGTGCTGGAGGAAGACGCCAATATCGGTCACGGCGCCATTCTGCATGGCTGTCATGTCGGGAAATGCGCGCTGATCGGTATGAACGCGGTTTTGATGGATGGCGCGGTGATCGGCGATTACGCCTTTGTCGGCGCGTTGGCCTTCGTGAAAGCCGGTTTTGAGGTGCCCGCGCGGACCGTGGCGGGCGGTATTCCGGCAAAAATCCTGCGCGAGCTGAAGGATGAGGAGATCGCCTGGAAACAGGCGGGCGATCAGGATTATCAGCAGATTATCCGCCGCAGCCATGAAAACCTGACTCGGGTTGAGCCGGAAACCGATCTTTCCGCCGTTTCGGGGCCTCGGATTAAATATGACGGGGTGCCGCCGCTCTTCAAGGCGCGGCAGGGCTGAAATTTCCTTATGCGTCGGGTGGCGCGCCGGATTGGTCCGGTCATTGATTTCCCGACCCCTGTGATCCCGGACAAGCACAGCGCGATCCGGGAACCAGAGTTTTGGTTTTTACTATTTTCTGGACCCCGGCTCGGAGGCCGGGGTGACATCAGGTGTGAAACCGCCCTCTTCCAATGTTGTATTTTGTAGAAGGCGCGGCAGGGCCAGGGATCAGCTGAATGCCTTGAACCCGATGAGGGTGAAGGTGTCCTTAACGCCCGACAGCGTTTGCAGGTTTTCGGTCACGAAATGACCAATATCGGACTCATCCGCCAGATAGCATTTCATCAGCAGGTCATGTTCGCCGGAGACTGAATGCACCTCGGATACCTGTTCGATGGTTTCCACCGCGTCGGCGGCCACGTCATAGGCCTTTCCCAGGTCGCATTTCACGAAAACGAAAATCGTCTGCATTTATCGTCTCCCGTTCAGTCGGCCGTTCCGGTACGCGCCGGTTTCAGCAGGAATGCGGGGGTATGATCGCCCATCCCGATAACCGGTTCTTTGCGCGGCTTATTCGTTTTTTCAGGCTTTCCGGTTTCTTCGGGCTTCTCGGATTTCTCAGGCCTCTCGGGTTTTTCGTTCTTCGCCGCCTTCTTCTCGCGGGGTTTTTCGTCGCGTGGCTTCCTGGAACGCCCGCCCCGACCACGCTTATTTTCGCGCGGGGAGTCCATATCGGCCTCGTCCAGGCCCTCGATCTCGATCCTGTCGATCTCGCGGCCGATAAAATGATGTACCGCATCGAGATATTTGGAGTCATCCGGCGTCGCGATGGTCAATGCACGTCCGTCACGTCCGGCCCGGCCGGTGCGACCGATGCGGTGGACGTAATCCTCCGCATGGTTGGGCACATCGAAATTGAAGACGTGGCTGACCTTCGGAATATCGAGCCCGCGCGCGGCGACATCACTGGCGACCAGCAATTGCACGTCACCCGCCTTGAATTTTTCCAGCGTTTCCAGCCGCGCCGGCTGGGACATGTCGCCATGGAGCGCGGCGGCGCTGAATTCGTGCTTGCGCAGGGATTTCGACAGGGTATCGACGTCGCGCTTGCGGTTGCAGAAGATAATCGCGTTATCGACCTTTTCGCTGCGGATCATGAGGCGGAGCGCCTCGCGCTTGACCCAGGGGGTGGAATCGACCACCGCAAGGAATTGCTTCACGGTTTCCGCCGTCGTGGTGGAGGGCGAGACCGTAATTTCCTTCGGGTTCATCAGGAATTTGTCCGCCAGCTTGCGGATTTCCGGCGGCATGGTGGCGGAGAAAAACAGCGTCATCCGCATGGGCGAAAGCAGCGAGACGATTTTCTCGACATCCGGGATGAAGCCCATATCCATCATGCGGTCGGCTTCGTCGATTACCAGAATCTTGATGTCGTTGAGCAATAGCCCGCCGCGCTCGAAGTGATCGAGCAGCCGGCCCGGTGTGGCGATCAGCACATCGACCCCGCGATCCAGCTTGGAAAGCTGGTCGTCGAACGACACGCCGCCGATCAGCAGCGCCATCGAAAGCTTGTGGTATTTGCCGTAAACCTCGAAATTTTCGGCGATCTGGGTAGCCAGCTCACGCGTCGGCGTCAGGATCAGGGAACGCGGCATCCGGGCTTTCGCGCGGCCCGACGCCAGAATATCGATCATCGGCAGGGTAAAGGACGCCGTCTTGCCGGTGCCGGTCTGGGCGCAACCCAGTACATCGCGGCCCATAAGGACAAAGGGGATAGCTTGTTCCTGAATCGGGGTCGGTTCGGTATATCCGGCTTCCGATACGGCTTTCAGCACTTCCGAGCTCAGCCCGAGATCGTCAAAGGTCATTAAGGTCTATTTGCTGATTTCGCGAATTCGCGGCCCCTATGTGCGGTTTCTTGAAGCAAAAGTCAATCGATACTGTACGGCTTGCCGAAATTCGCGATTTGCCGGAAAATCCTGATGATTAATATTCAGGTTGAAGAGATGCCAAAATTTCTGACAGACGCGCAGGTCAAGCAATATCACGAGGAGGGATTTGTCTCTCCGGTCCGGGTGATGAGCGAGGACGAGGCGCTTGGCCTCCGCAAGAAGATCGAGGATTTCGAGGCGGAGCAGGGAGAGCAAATGTACGGGACGCAGCGCACCAAATGCAGCCTGCGCTTTCCCTTTGTCTATGAACTGGCGACACGGCAGAACATCCTGGACGCTGCCGAGGATCTGCTCGGGCCCGATATTCTGATGTATCAGTGCGCCATGTGGTTCAAGGAGCCGGAAAGCGGGTCCTATGTCTCCTGGCACCAGGACAGCAGCTATTACGGGATGGATCCGCTGGCGCTGGTTTCAGCCTGGGTGGCGCTGTCGCCCGCGACCGCAGACTCCGGCTGCATGCAGGTCATCCCGGGGTCTCACAAGGGCGGGCAGTACCCGGTTGAATATACCGAGGTGAAACCGGAGAACCTGCTCGCCTCCGGCCAGAACACGCTCTATGAGTTTGATGAGAACGACGCCGTGCTGATGCCGTTGCAGCGAGGAGAGATGTCTTTGCATCATGTCGCGCTGGTCCATTCGTCGCGTCCCAATCACAGCAACGACCGGCGCATGGGGATCGCCATCGGTTATCTGCCTACCAATGTTCGTCAGACCACAAACCTGAAGTCCAGCGCCATGTTGATGCGGGGCGAGGATCGTTTCGGAAATTTCCCGTTGGATGAGAAACCGCCGGTGGGTCCGACGGATTCAGAAACCGTGGAACGGCACGAACATGCGGTTTCGCTCTATCGCGAAAAGGCGATTGAGTGCGGCAACGATACCGCCTGGCGCTTGGGATAACCGGGCCCTAAAGGTCGAGCGCGTCCGCGACCTGGTGGGCGTTTTTCTGAATAAATGCGAGACGGCGTTCGGGTTTCCTGCCCATCAGATCGTCGATCAGCGCAACCATAGACTTGTATTCCTTGGCGTGGGCTTCGGCATCCGGTACCGTCACGCGCAACAACACACGTTTCGCCGGCGCCATCGTGGTTTCCTTGAGCTGCGCGGCCGGCATTTCGCCGAGCCCCTTGAAGCGGCTGATTTCCACCCGGCCGCGCCCGGTGAAGTCGGTTTCCAGCAACCGGTCCTTTTCCGCATCATCCATCGCATAGGCTGTCTTTGACCCTTGCGCCAGCCGGTATAGCGGCGGCAAAGCGAGGTAAAGATGGCCGCTTTCGACGAGGCCCTGCATTTCGCGCCAGAAAAACGTCATCAGCAACGAGGCGATGTGGGCGCCGTCCACATCGGCATCTGTCATGATGATGACTTTTTCATAGCGCAGCTTTTCGGCATCGAAAGCGGTTCCGATGCCGCAGCCGAGCGCCTGGATCAGATCGTTGAGCTCCTGATTGGCGCGCATCTTTTCCGCCGTGGCGCTGGCGACGTTGAGAATTTTGCCGCGCAGCGGCAGCACCGCCTGTGTCGCGCGGTCGCGGGCCTGTTTGGCGGATCCGCCGGCGGAATCGCCCTCAACCAGGAACAGCTCGGTGCCGTCCGATGAATTATTCGTGCAATCGGCCAGCTTGCCCGGCAGACGCAGCTTGCGTGTCGCCGATTTGCGGGCGGTTTCCTTTGCCTGGCGGCGTCGCAGCCGGTCCTCGGCGCGTTCCAGGATCGATTCAAGAAGCGCCGTCGCGGCCTTCGGATCATCTGTCAGGAAGTGATCGAAATGATCCTTTATCACCGCCTCGACATAGCGGGTGACGCCGCTGGTGGTCAGCTTCTCTTTTGTCTGGCCCTGGAATTCCGGATTGGGCACGAATGCGGACAGGACACCCCAGGCGCCGCCGACCACATCATCCGCCGTGATTATGGAGGCGCGCTTGTTGCCGGTAAGCTCGGCATAGGCGCGTAGCCCCTTGACCAGCGCGTTGCGCAGCCCGGCTTCATGGGTGCCGCCTTCGGGCGTGGGCACCGTATTGCAGTAGGAGACGACCGAGCCGTCGCCGTCCGCGACCCAGGTGACCGCCCATTCGACCTTGCCGCCCTTGCCGTTCAGCCCGCCTTCGCCGCAAAAGGGTTTGGGGGAAACGGTCGCGCGCTCTTCCAGACGGTGATCGAGATATTCGGCGAGCCCGCCCGGAAAATGCAGGGTGGTGGATTGCGGAACATCGGATTTTTCGTCGAGCAGAGAGGCATCGCATTTCCAGCGGATTTGCACGCCCTTGAACAGATAGGCTTTGGACCGTGCCATGCGGTAGAGCTGCGCCGGCCGGAATTTTGATTTGGAGCCGAAAATATCGGCGTCGGGATGAAAGGTAACCGATGTGCCGTTCTTGATCTTTGCCGCACCCGATTCCTTCAGCTTGCCCTTGGGTTTACCGCGCGAATAGCCCTGCACCCATTTCTTCTTGTCGCGGATAACTTCAACCGTCAGCACGTCCGACAGCGCGTTGACCACCGACAACCCGACGCCATGCAGCCCGCCCGACGTGTCATAGACCTTGTTGTCGAATTTGCCGCCGGAGTGCAGCGTGGTCATAACGACTTCCAGCGCGGATTTATTCTTGAATTTGGGATGCGGATCGATCGGGATACCGCGCCCGTTATCGCGAATGGCCACCGAACCGTCCGCCGTCAATTCGAACTCGATCCAGCTGGCATGCCCGGCGACGGCTTCGTCCATCGCATTATCCAGCAATTCCGCCGCAAGATGATGCATGGCGCGCTCATCTGACCCGCCGATATACATCGCGGGGCGGCGGCGGACAGGCTCCAGCCCCTCCAGCACTTCGATGTCGCGGGCCGAATAGCTGCTTTTCTTTCGCGCGGGAGAAGCCATTTAAATCAACAATCTGCTTGTCAAAAAAGCGCTGGAACGTGCTGGATTGCGCTACTGCGCAGAAGCTAAATTATATCGCCATAAACCGGGAATCAGAAACATGTCCGATACTTCGCAAGAAACCACGAGCCGCATCCCCTCCATCCGGATGCTTGCCATGCCGGCCGATACCAACCCCAGTGGCGATATTTTCGGCGGCTGGCTGATGTCCCTGATGGACATCGCGGGCGCGAATGTCGCCTTTCAGCGGGCGCATGGGCGCATCGCGACTGTCGCGGTGGATAAGATCGAATTTCACCGGCCTGTTTCGGTCGGCGATGTGGTGAGCTGCTATGCCGATATCACCCGCGTCGGGAAGACATCGCTGACGACCAAGGTCGAGGTCTATGTCGGTCATCGACAAGGCGGGGAAAACGAGATCAAGGTGACGGAAGGCGAATTCACCTATGTCGCTCTCGACGCGGCCGGCAACAAACGTTCCGTCGATCCTTGAGCTGAAAAGAAAAACCCCTGCCGCGCCGAAGCGGGGCAGGGGGTGTTTCCGTCACGCGATGATGGTTATGCGCTGTAATACATCGCGAATTCGACCGGATGCGGCGATTCCTCAAACGCCAGGCATTCCTCTTCCTTGAGGCCGAGATAGCCGTCGATCGCTTCATCGGTGAACACGTCGCCTTTCTTGAGGAAGTCGCGGTCCGCGTCGAGCGCTTCCATCGACATCCGCAGTGAACGGCTGACCGTCGGTACGCCTTCCAGCTCTTCCGGCGGCAGGTCATAGAGATCCTTGTCCATCGGGTCGCCCGGGTGGATCTTGTTCTCGATCCCGTCAAGCCCGGCCATCAGCATGGCGGAGAACGCCAGGTACGGGTTTGCCGTGGCATCCGGGAAGCGTACCTCGACACGCTTTCCGTTCGGGCTGGCGGAGTAGGGGATACGGCAGGATGCCGAGCGGTTGCGCGAGGAGTAGGCGAGCAGCACCGGCGCCTCAAAGCCCGGGATCAACCGCTTGTAGCTGTTGGTCGAGGGGTTGGAGAAGGCGTTGATGGCGCGGGCGTGCTTGATGATGCCGCCGATATAGTAGAGCGCCGTTTCGGAGAGATCCGCATAGCCCGATCCGGCAAAGAGCGGCTTGCCGTCCTTCCAGATCGACTGATGGGTGTGCATGCCGGAGCCGTTATCGCCGGCCACCGGCTTCGGCATGAAGGTCGCGGTCTTGCCATACTGATGCGCGACCATATGAACGACATATTTGTAAATCTGCTGGCTGTCGGCGGCCTTGAGCAGCGTGTTGAACTTGATGCCGAGCTCATGCTGGCTGGGCGCGACCTCGTGATGGTGCTTTTCCATCGGAAGGCCCATCTGGTTCATGACGGTGACCATTTCGGCGCGAATGTCGGTACCGGAATCGACCGGCGGAACCGGGAAATAACCGCCCTTGATGGCGGGACGGTGGCCGATATTGCCGCCTTCCAGGATTTCACCGGAATTATAAGGGCCTTCGTCGCTGTCGATTTCATAGAAAGACCGGTTCATCGAGGCTTCGAACCGGACATCGTCGAAAATGAAGAATTCGGCTTCCGGACCGAAATAGGCGGTGTCACCGATCCCGGCGGAGTCCATATAGGCCAGCGCCTTCTTGGCGATGCCGCGCGGGCAGCGTTCATAGGGCTGGCCGGTGGAGGGTTCCAGAACGTCGCAGAACAGGATCAGCTGCGGCTGTGCCGTGAACGGATCCATGACCGCCGTGTCGGGGTTCGGCATCAGCGTCATGTCGGATTCGTTGATCGCCTTCCAGCCCGCGATCGAGGAGCCGTCGAACATAATCCCGTCATCGAAGAAATCCTCGTCGATCGTCGAGACATGCTGCGCGGTGTGTTGCCACTTGCCCCGGGGATCGGTAAAGCGAAGATCGACATACTCGACGTCGTTCTCCTTGATCATGTCCATTACTTTTTCAATGTCGCTCATTTATTCAACCTTCGTTGTTTTGTTGATTTAACCTGTTGTTCCTGTCGTCAGGACCGTGGCCTCAGACCGCTTCCGAGCCGGTCTCGCCGGTCCGGATCCGGATGGCTTCGTCGATCGTGGAGATGAAAATCTTGCCATCTCCGATACGCCCTGTATGGGCCGCCTGCTGAATGGCGTCGACCGCGCGTTCCAGCATCGAATCCTCGATCACCACCTCGATTTTTACCTTGGGCAGGAAATCGACCACATACTCGGCGCCGCGATACAGTTCCGTATGGCCCTTCTGGCGGCCGAAACCCTTCGCCTCAAGGACTGTCAGACCTTTGACCCCAACTTCGTGGAGCGCCTCTTTGACGTCGTCGAGCTTGAAGGGTTTGATGATTGTTTCGATCTTCTTCATACGGGATCCCCTGAATTGCTTTAAATCAGTTTAGTGGCTAACTGCACGTGGCATGCCAATCGGAGAGATCCTTCAACTATTTGAAAATAAACAGTTTAAAGTTATTTCAGCGAGGCCGGATTTTGGTCGGTGTGATTAAAAATTAATCAAAATGCTGATTTTTTAATCACAAGCCTGTCTTTTCGTCTTGTCCGTCGTCATGGTATGAGCGGTCAAAAGAAACGGGGGTAGGGCCCATGGTCTCCGGTAATCAGATCCTTTCATCCTATGGCACGACGGTATTCGAGGTCATGTCCCGTCTCGCGCAGGAAAACGGTGCGATCAATCTCGGCCAGGGGTTTCCGGACGGAAACGGGCCGCCCGATGTCGTCGATGCCGCGGTCGACTACCTGAAAAACGGGTTGAACCAGTACCCGCCGATGATGGGGCTGCCGGAACTGCGTCAGGCGGTCGCCGCTTCCAACAAGCGCTTTTACGATCTGGATGTCGATTGGCAGACGGAGGTCATGGTCACCTCCGGAGCGACCGAAGCGTTGGCCGTCTGTCTGTTCGGGCTAATAGAGCCGGGCGACGAAGTCGTTCTGGTGGAGCCGCTTTATGACTCCTATCTGCCGATTGTCCGCCGGGCGGGCGGCGTCCCGAAACTCGTCCGGCTTGAGCCGCCTGACTGGGCCTTGCCGATTGCCGCTCTGGAAGAGGCCCTTAGCGAAAGAACCAAGCTGATCCTGCTGAATTCGCCGATGAATCCCTGTTCGAAGGTATTCACCCGCGATGAGTTAAAAGTCGTCGCCGGTTTGTTGCGAAAGCACGACGCCGTCGCGGTCTGCGATGAGGTATATGAGCATCTGGTTTTCGACGGCGTTGAACATATTCCCCTGATGACCCTGCCCGGGATGCGTGATCGTTGTATCCGGATCGGGTCCGCCGGCAAGACTTTTTCCTTGACCGGCTGGAAAATCGGTTATCTGACGGCCTGTCCGGAATTGCTGACGCCGCTCGCCCGTGCCCATCAGTTCCTGACCTTCACCACCCCGCCCAATCTGCAGGCGGCGGCGGCCTATGGGTTGCAAAAAGAAGACGCCTATTTCCGCTGGCTGCCCACGGAATTGCAGGAAAGGCGTGATCAACTCGCAGCAGGGCTGGAAGAATGTGGCATGACGGTGCTGCAATGCGATGGCACCTATTTCATTACGGTCGATTTTCGCGGCACCGGATTTAACGGCGACGATGAGGAATTCTGCCGCCATATCACGACGGAGGCGAAGGTTGCCGCGGTCCCGGTCAGCGCCTTTTATCAAAGCGGCGAGGTCAAGCATTTCGCGCGGTTCTGCTTCTGCAAGGAGGAAGCAACCCTGACCGAGGCGATTTCACGCCTTAAGGCGCATTTCGGTTGTTGACGCGGCCATGGCGCGGGTCTAAACAAAGCGGCCTCGAAATACCCCCTGTGGCGAGCGTAGCTCAGCTGGTTAGAGCACCGGATTGTGATTCCGGGGGTCGTGGGTTCAAGTCCCATCGCTCGCCCCACTTTTCCAATTTTCAATGACTTTCCGACTGTCCGTCGCAGTTGTCCTCTGTTCTTGACTGACAGCGACGAAGACGGAATGGGGGCGCACGGCTTGACAGGGCGCGCGCCATAAATACCCTGATACCAATAAGTTAGCGACAAGCGATACAAAGCCCCCGGTTTTACAAAGTGGGGTAAGGGAGGTTCGCTTCTCGATGAGCGATATGCTCGTCCATCGGCCGGCGAGGCACTGACCATTGACCTCTGCCAGCCTGATATCCGATAGCTTGCGGTCTTATGACCCGCAGGACCTATGGTCCACCCGGCTGCGCCGGCGTGGATACCAGAATTGGCGGCTTCTGCAGTCTCAGGTCGATCTATATTATTTCTGGGAAAAGCGCTGGTTCTTTATCGCGCTTGCGATCGGCGCGGGCATGCTCTTCATGCCGCAACCGGACGGGCTGTCCCGCGAAGGGCTGATCGTCCTCACAATGTCGGTGGTGGCGATCATTTTATTCGTCACGGAACCCGTGCCGTTGCCGACCGTGGCGCTGTTGATCATCGTCGGGCAGATATTGCTGTTGGGAGTCGATTCCAACACCGTCGCCAAGAGCCTGATGACGGACTCGGTGCTGTTTATCATGGGATCGCTCATGCTGGCGGTCGCCGTGGTCAAGCAAAAGCTGGATATAAGGATCGCCTGGCTGATTGTCCGTGTGACGGGGACCAAGACCACGCGCATCTGTTTCGGGATTTCGGTCGTTTCCGGCGTGCTCGCCTCTTTCGTCGGGGAACATACCGTCGCTGCGATGATGCTGCCGGTCGGCATCACCCTGATCAGTCTGACTTCTGACGATCCCAAGGAAGTGCGCCGCCTCGCCGCCGTGCTGCTGTTTTCGATTTCCTACGGATGTTCGATCGCGGGGATCGGCACCCCTTCGGGCGGCGCGCGGAATGCGATCATGATCGGGTACTGGAAGGAATTCTTTTTCGATCCGACCAACCCCGAAACGCGCAAATTCCTGATCGATTACATTACGTGGATCGCCTATGCCTATCCGGTTTTTCTGATCCAGTTGCCTTTTGTCACGCTAATCCTGAACTGGACCTTCAAACCGGAATATCAGCACCTGTCCCGGTCCGTGGCGAGACTACGCCAGCAGATCGTAAATCAGGGACCGATGAAACCGTCCGACTGGCTGGCGATCGCGATTTTCGCTCTCATTCTGGTCGGGTGGATATTCCTTTCAGGGGAAATCGGTCTCGGCACGGTGGCCATCATGGGGGCCGCGATTTTCCTGATTGTCGGGCTGGTCCGCTGGGAGGAAATCAATTCGGGGGTCAATTGGGGCGTTGTGCTGCTTTATGCGGCCGCCATTTCCCTCGGATTGCAGATGAAGGATACGGGGGCGGCGCAATGGGTCGCGGAAAGCTTCCTGCATTTATTGAAACCGCTTGGCGCCGAGGAAGGGATCGGTCTTTGGGCTGCGGTTTCGGCGCTCACCACGCTGGTAACCAATACCATGTCTAACGGGGCGGCGGTCGCCGTTCTCGGCCCCATTGTGCTCAAAATGGCCATCGTGGCGGGTGAAAACCCGCTCATCCTCGGCTTCATTACGGCGATATCGTCGGCATTTGCCTATTTGACCGTGGTTGGCACGCCCGCCTGCACCATCGTCTACGCATCCGGTTATCTCAAGACGACCGACTTCCTTGTGGTCGGTTGGCGCATGGTCGTGATGTCGACCATTATCATGATCCTGGCGGCGACATTTTACTGGCCGTTATTAGGGGGTTGAGGCGGGGTCATGGCGTTTAACCTGAACAGAGCCAGGGGGGAGGTGGATGCCGACACGCTTTACGAGCGCCGGCGGCGGCGCTTCCGCATTCTGGTCTGTATAGACGGCTCCGACGCCTCCTATGACGGGCTGCGTTTCGCATCCCGGATCGGTGAATCCGATGAATGCGACATTATTCTGCTTTATGTCCGGCCTATCGATCAGGGGATGCGGACCGGCGGGCTTCAGGTCCGCGTGGCGCGGGAAAACATGCTCGATTGGGGGTTGGAGCTGCCGGGCATTCGTCATCTGAAAAAAGGGCTTTCCATGCTCGCGGGCGATGAAAGCCTGTCGGCGCACTGGACGACAAAAACGAGCCACACGGATTCATGGGGCGATCCGCTCGGCGATAACAAGGTCGAGTACCGGCACGAAAATGGCAAGAGCATCGTGCTAAAGCTCAAGACCGCCCCCGACGTGGCGAGTGGCGTTCTCGATCAGTATGAGCTGGGTCCCTATAACCTGATCATCATGGGGGAGCCGAGCCACTGGCATAGCGAAGCGCGGTCGTTCTTTGGCGCGAGCGTCGCCCAGAAGGTGGCCATGCTGTCGCCCTGTTCCGTTATGGTGGCGCGTCCAAAGGGCGTCCATCAGAACAGGGGGCATCTGATCTGCGTTGATGGCACGCGGCATTCCCTTGAGGCCATGCGGCGGGAGGCCGTGCTGGCCCACCATTCCGGGGATTCGATCACCGTTCTCTGCGTGGCGCGGCACCAATCGGAGGCCGCGACAGCTGAACGGGTCCTCGAAAAATCGGTCGAAATGCTCTCCAGAATAGACATCCACGATGTCGGAACGCTTGTCCGTGTCGGCGATCCGGTTGAGGAGATCGTCCGCGCGGGAAATGATCATTCGGTGATCGCGGTGGCGGATTCCGGCAAGAAGCTGATCCGGCGGCTGTTTACGGGCGGTATCGCGTTTCGTGTGATGGGCGCCGCGGAAACCTCGGTACTGAATGTGCGGTAAAAAGGAAGATGGGCATGCGGGTAGAACAATACGCGCCGCGTTGGCATGGCGCGGTACTGGCTCTCGCCAATGAAGTCCTTGGCGAGGGTTATTTCGTCCGGCCGTCGGAGGTTGCGGGCGCCCCCGGCGCCGCGCTGTTACTGGGACAGGAGAACGAAACGCTGGTTTGTTTCGCCCATGGCTCGGTCCTTCCGGAAAACGGTTTACGGGACCATCTGGAAGGCCAACTGCCGGAGCTTCCGGACGAGATCGCCGCCGCCGACCGGGACGGGGCGCTCGGCGTTATACAGGCGGCCGCGGTATCGCCCGCGCACCGCCGCAAGGGATTTGGCTCCAGCATTATTTCCGTTTTGCATGACCGGTTGGTCGGGCTGGGCGCCGACAAGCTGATCGTGACCTTCAAACGCGCCCAGAATGTCCCTCATGTTGATGGGATGATGGGAAAGCTCGGCTTTGAGCCGTGGCAGCGGTTGCCGTCTTTCTGGCGGAAACGATGCGATGCGGGTGAATTCAAATGCGCGGACCGGATGGACGGTTGCGCCTGTGAGGCGTTGCTGTACCGGAAAACGGTTTTTTAGAGCCTCGCCCGTGCCTTATTGACGGCCCTTGGCCGCGTGCCGCTTTTCCCAATCCTCGCGCTGTACGATTTCGCGGATCATCTTGCGCAAAATCGCCTTGGCAAAGGCCTGACGGCTTTCGGCCTCGATCACGAAGGATCCCGGCCCGCCGGTGACGGATTGTTTGTAATATTGCGGCAGGTCCGGCATGGACGGGCGGTGGATCGCCAGCGCGTTGATGATGATGCGTTTGGCTTCGGCCTGATCGCGGATCAGCTCGATAGGCGGGTCCTTCGTGTTCGGCCCGTCGCCGGAGACATCGATCACCCGCCGCGTGCCCTCGAATTCATTGGCGTCGAGAGAGGCAACGGTCAGGGCGACTGCTTCTCCGATGGCGTTGCCGCCGAAACAGGGGTTACGGTCGAGCGAGAGGACTCGGTCACCAAATGCCCTGGCGGTGGCGGCGTCGTGAATGCGGGTCCAGCCGACCGCGATGCGGGTGCATTCCCAGCCCGAAAATTCGACATAGGCCACCGCGATGGAGCGCAGGAAACCGCCCTTGATCGCATCCAGCACGCGCGGATTGGACAGGGCATCGGCATAGCCCTTGCGCTGCAATGCCATTTCCGCGTCATCAATACTTCCTGACGCATCGACGACGAAGGCGAGCTCGAGATCGACCGGGATTTTCTTTCCCTGTGCCGCCGCCGTGCCCGAAAGCAACAACAGCGCCACCAGAACGGAAAGAAACCGGCTGGTCATGTCACGCCGCTTTGCCGTCCGAATTCCGGATCGCCCGCCAGATCTTTTCCGGCGTGCACGGCATGTCCAGATGACGGATGCCGAGGGGAGAGAGCGCATCGATCACCGCGTTCATCACGGCGGGCAGTCCGCCGACATTGCCCGCTTCGCCAGCGCCCTTGACGCCCAGCGGATTGGTCGCGGTCGGGACCGGGTTGGACTGGATTTCCATAAAGCTCATCGTATCCGCGCGCGGCATGGCATAATCCATGAAGCTGCCGGTGATCAGCTGCCCGCTTTCGTCATAGGCGGTATCCTCGATCAGTGCCTGGCCGACGCCCTGGCCGATCCCGCCCATGATCTGGCCTTTGAGGAGCAATGGGTTCATCACCGTACCGACATCGTCGACCACGCTATATTTCAATATATCAACCACGCCGGTATCGGGATCGATCTCCAGCTCGCAGATATGACAGCCATTGGGATAGTTCATCATATTCGCGGTATAGGTCGCGTGCTCGTTGATACCGGGTTCCATATCGTCGGGGATATCGCCCGGATTGACGGCGGCCTTCGCAACCTCGGCGAATGAAATCGTCCGGTCGGTGCCCGCGACGGTAAAGGTGCCTTCGGTAAATTCAATATCCTCGGCCGCCGCTTCCAGCTTGTGCGCGGCGATCTTGCGCGCCTTCTCGATTACCTTGTCGGTCGCCATATTGACGGCCGATCCGCCGAGCGTCGCCGAACGGGACCCGCCGGTGCCGTGGCCGAACGCGACCTTGTCGGTATCGCCCCAGACATATTCGATATCGTCGGGGCTGATGCCGAGCTTGTCGGCGACGATCTGCTTATAGACCGTTTCATGGCCCTGGCCCTGGGTGCAGGAACCGGATTGCAGCGTCACCGTGCCGGACCGGCCGATGCGGATTTCCGCCGCCTCGATCCCCGGGGAGGCGGCGCGTTCGATCGTGTTGGACATGCCGATGCCGCGCATCCTGCCGCGCGCGGCGGCTTCCTTGCGCCGTTTCTCGAACCCGGCCCAGTCCGCCATCTCCATGGTCATATCCATGTTCTTTTCAAACTCACCGCAATCATAGGTGAAATAGAGCGCGGTCTTGTAGGGCATCTGATCGGGCGGGATAGTGTTGCGCCGCCGCAATTCCGCCGGATCGATGCCAAGCTCATCCGCCGCCAGATCAATGGTGCGTTCAATCACAAAGGCGGCTTCCGGCCGTCCGGCGCCGCGATAGGGAGTAACCGGGTTATTGTTGGTCATCACGCCGGTGACGTTCACGCACATCGCCGGAATGGTGTAGACCCCGGCCAGCGTGCCGAGATTATTGATCGCCGGGTTCGGCGTCGCGTCGCCGATATAGGCGCCGAGTGCGGCCAGAGTCGTTACCCGGAAACCGAGGAAATTTCCCTGCTTGTCGAGGGCCAGCTCGGCCGTGGTGATGTTGTCGCGCCCGGCATAATCGGAGAGAAAGGATTCCGACCGGTCGCCCATCCATTTGACTGGCCGGCGCAGGATTTTCGACGCCCAGAGGCAGAGCGGCCCCTCGTTATAAATCGGCGATTTCATGCCGAAACTGCCGCCGACATCGAGTGCGACCACCCGGACCTTGTTTTCCGGGACTTTCAACACGCGGTTTGCCAGCGTCGCGCGATAGGGGTGTACGCCCTGCAGCGTGGTGTACAGCGTGTAATGGTCCTCAATCGCGTTGTAATCGCCGGTGCAGCCACGCGGCTCCATCGGCATCGCCATTACCCGGTTGATCCGGTATTTGTGACTGACGATGTGATCCGCCTTTTCAAAGGCCGCCGCGACCGCATCCGCATCGCCGCCCGTATGCAGAAAACAGATATTGTCCGGGCACTCGTCCCACACCGCCGGCGCGCCATCGGCCAGCGCTTTCTCGGCGTCGGTCACGGCGGGCAGAATATCGTAATCGACATCGACCAGTTCCGCAGCTTCCTTGGCCTGGGCGAGAGTTTCCGCGACGACGAACGCGACATAATCGCCGACCCGCCGGACCTGTCCGGTGATCAGTGCGGGCAGTGGCGGAGTAAACATATCTGACCCGTCGGGGCGCTTGCGGCCCGAGGCGACCGGCAAGTCGCCAAGCCCCGAAGCCGCCCAGTCGTCGCCGGTGAGGACGGCAAGAACGCCGGGCGCCTTTTCCGCCGCCGAGCTGTCGATGGAATTGATCTTCGCCGCCGCATAGGGAGATCGCACGACCCAGCCATAAGCCATGCCGGGAAGCTGGACATCGTCGACGTAACGGCCCCCGCCTGAAAGCAGGCGCGGGTCCTCTGACCGGGGCACAGCTTGTCCGAGCGCATATTCACCCATAATCTCAACTCCATTGTCTCAGCGATGCGAATTCATATGGGAATTTAGATGAAAAATACCGACTGGCTAGGGAAGGGCGGGCAAATTTCACGTCTTGCGGCGGTTGTGTTTGCCGCAGCGACAGTTATGGCGGGCGCGGCGGTTGCGGACACGCTGGAAACCGTCACAAAACGGGATGTTCTCAAATGCGGTGTTTCCGGCGGATTGCCGGGATTTTCCAGCCCGGATGCGAAGGGCGTGTGGCGGGGCATTGACGCCGATTTCTGCCGCGCTTTGGCGGCAGCGGTTCTGGGGGATGCGGGCAAGGTCAGCTTTCGCTCGCTTTCCGCCAAGCAGCGTTTCACCGCGCTGCAATTCAATGAGATCGATGTGTTGTCGCGTAATTCGACCTGGACTCTGCGGCGGGACGCGGCGCTTGGGCTGAATTTTGCCGGGGTGATCTATTATGACGGGCAGGGGTTCATGGCACGCAAGGCCGACGGCGTAAAACGGCTCAAGGACCTGAACGGCGCGGCGATCTGCGTTAATACCGGGACCACGACGGAACTCAATCTCGGCGATTATTTCCGCACCAACAAGCTGAAATACACCCCGGTAGTGTTCGAAAAATACGATGAGGTCATTGCGGCCTATGAAAAGGGCAGATGCGACGCCTTCACCACCGATTTGTCCGGCCTCGCGGCGCAACGGATAAAGCTGAAGAAACCGGACGCGCATGTGCTGCTGCCCGAGGTCATTTCCAAGGAGCCGTTGGGCCCGGTGGTCCGGCAGGGCGATGATAAATGGTTCAATATCGTCAAATGGACCCTGTTCGCGCTGATTAACGCGGAAGAGCTCGGCGTTACCTCCAAAAACGTGGGGAGCTTGGCCAAGACTTCGAGGAACGCGAAAGTCCGGCGATTATTGGGCGCCGAAGGGCAGGGCGGCGAACAGCTGGGTCTCTCAGCCGATTGGGCTGTAAAGGCGATCGCCGCGGTGGGCAACTATGGCGAGCTGTTTGAACGCCACCTTGGGAAGACCAGCCGACTTAAGCTGGACCGGGGGCTGAACCGTCTCTGGACGCAAGGTGGGTTGATGTACGCGCCGCCTGTTCGGTGAGTCTTGCATAGACGTCTGGATTGGCGCGCCGTTTCCTGGCAGGCGCTGACGCTCGTCGCCGCTGGGCTCGCCGCCTGGTGGGTTCTCGACACGTTGTTCGCCAATCTGGCCGCGCGCGGCATTTCATCGGGATTCGGGTTCCTGTCAGATACGGCGGGGTTCGGTATTTCGATGAGCCTGATTCCCTACAGCGAAACATCCAGCTTCGGCCGCGCCTTTCTGGTCGGGTTGCTGAACACGCTTCTGGTTTCCGGGATCGGGATTCTGTTTGCGACATTGATCGGTTTCGCCGTCGGGGCCGCGCGCCTGTCGCGGAACTACCTGGCCGCAAGGCTGGCCGCTGCCTATGTGGAAACGCTCAGGAACGTTCCGCTCCTGCTGCAAATTTTCTTCTGGTATTTCGCCGTGCTGGCCGCGTTGCCCCGGCCGCGCGGCAGTCTGGCGTTCGGCGATATTCTGTTTCTCAATAACCGGGGGCTCTATCTGCCGGCGCCCGAAGCAAATGGCCCTTATTTCCTGTTGGCGGGAGCGGTGCTCGCCATTGCGGCGGTGTTTCTGTGGCGGCGCGGCGCGGGCGTGGCCACCCTCGTTTTGTCTGTTTGCGCGATTGTGCCGCTTGCGCTGATTTCCTGGGAAATACCGGCACTGAGAGGGTTTAATTTTCAGGGCGGAATGGTTCTGATACCGGAATTGCTGGCTCTGGCGATAGCGTTGTCGACCTACACCGCCGCCTTTATCGCCGAAATCGTCCGCGCCGGCATTCAGTCGGTCCCCGCAGGGCAAGTGGAAGCGGGGAAAGCAATCGGGCTCAGCGACCGCGATGTCATGTGGCGGGTTGTTATGCCCCAGGCGATGCGGCTGATTGTGCCGCCTCTGACCAACCAGTATCTGAACCTGGCAAAGAATTCCTCGTTGGCCGCCGCGATTGCCTATCCCGATCTTGTCTCGGTCTTCGCCGGCACCGCGCTCAATATCACGGGACAGGCGGTGGAGGTGATTACCCTGACCATGCTGGTTTATCTCGCCATCAGCCTCGCCATCGCCGGAATGATGGCGATCCGCAACCGAATGATTTTGGCGGAAGGCGGTTCGCTATGAAGAGACATGCCGTATGGCTGCGCGCCAATTTGTTCGCCACTCGACCGCAAGGCGTATTGTCCCTCACGATTTTATTCCTGGCCGGATGGGCGCTCTGGTCTATTGCGGGGTGGGCGGTTTTCGATGCGACCTGGTCGGGGGATAGCCGCGATGCCTGCTCAGGTGGTGGCGCCTGTTGGGCGTTTATCGCCGCGCGATCCCGCCAGATTATTTTTGGCTTTTTTCCGCAGATGGAAATCTGGCGTGGAGGACTTGCCATCGGACTGGCGTTCGGCGCGGTCCTGTTGCTGTGGAGCGGCAAGCTGCGACCCGGGGCGCGGCTCGGCGCCGTTACGGGGCTGCTTGTCCTCGCCGCGTGGCTTTTGTCCGGCGGGTTCGGTTTGCCAAAAATCGGCACCGATCTCTGGGGCGGGTTTCTGCTGACGTTCGTGATTACCATTGCCGGGTGTCTCGCCGCCTTTCCCCTAGGTGTGCTGCTTGCGCTGGGGCGGCAGTCGCAATTGACGGTCGTACGGATCCTCTCGACCTGTTTCATCGAATTCTGGCGCGGGATTCCCCTGATCACCGTCCTGTTTATGGCGGCGGTGATGTTGCCGCTGTTCTTCCCGGCAGGGCTGGAGGCCGACAAGCTGGTTCGCGCGCTCGCCGGCGTAGCGCTTTTCGCCGCCGCTTATATTGCCGAGGTGGTCCGCGGCGGGTTACAGGCCCTCCCGCGCGGTCAATATGAAGCGGCCTGGTCGCTTGGGATGGGATATTGGCAGACCATGATTTTGGTCATCCTTCCGCAGGCGCTGCGCCATGTCATACCGGGGCTGGCAAATGTCGTGATCGCGCTCTTTAAGGACACGACTTTGGTGTTAATTATCGGCATGTTTGATTTCCTCGGCATTCTGCACGCCGCGTTGAGCGATCCGGCCTGGCTGGGGCTGGCGATGGAGGCCTATCTGTTTGCCGGTCTGGTTTTTTGGATTTTCTGCTTCGGGATGTCTCGGGCGGCGCGCGCGCTTGAGCATCGGGGCCGGTCAGCATGAGCGCGGCGATTACTTTCCAGTCGGTCGATAAATGGTTTGGCGCGCTTCATGTGCTGAAATCCATTGATCTGGAGGTCCCGGTCGGGCAGCGGCTCGCCGTTTGCGGTCCGTCCGGTTCGGGAAAATCGACGCTGGTCAGGTGCATGAACGGGCTTGAACGGTGCGATAGCGGCGAGATCTCCGTGTTGGGCAACCCTGTCGATGACAGCCCCGAGACCCTGCGGCGCATTCGGCAAAAGGCGGGAATGGTATTTCAGCAATTCAATCTGTTCCCGCATCTGACCGTGCTGGACAATCTTTGCCTCGCGCCCGAGCGGGTCGCCGGAGTGCCACGCGCCGATGCCGAGGCCCGCGCGCGGCACTATCTGGAACGCGTCCATATTCCCGAACAGGCGGAGAAATATCCGTCGCAGCTTTCCGGCGGCCAGCAACAGCGTGTCGCCATCGCCCGGGCGCTCTGCATGGAACCGGAAATCATGCTGTTCGATGAGCCGACGTCGGCCTTGGACCCGGAAATGATCCGCGAGGTACGGGACGTGATCGTCGAGTTGGCGGGGGAGGGACGGACCATGGTGGTCGTTACGCACGATATGGGGCTGGCGCGCGCCGCCGCGGATCGCGTGATCTTTATGGATGAGGGCGGAATTCTGGAAGACTCTTCACCGGCGCAATTTTTTGAAGCGCCGGGGACGGACCGCGCGCGGCGCTTTCTGAACCGCTTGCGGCTCGATTGAGTTGATGCCAGTCTAGGCGAGATCGTTTCTGACAGGTGAAGGAGGCCGACATGGCGTCAAAGGAAGAGTTTGAAAATCATTGCTGGAAGGATGTCATCCCCGAAGAAGACATCCGGACTTACGCGCCATACGCGCGCGAGACGGTGGTCGGGGCCAATCCCGGCCTGCTGGTGATTGATCTCTATAACCTTGTCTATAAGGGTGGGGCGAAACTGCCGCATGAGCTGGACCGGGATTACCCCAACAGCTGTGGCGTCTACGCCCATAACGCGATTGAGCCGACGCAAAAGCTGATCAAGGCGTGCCGGGAAGCCGGGTTGCCGATTTTCTACATCACCGCGCAGTTTTCGCCGCATCGGGTCAGTTCCACAAAGCGCCGGGGAATTGAGCTGGTCGCGCATGATTGCGAAGTGCATGACGCCTTCGCCCCGCAGCCCGAGGATCTGGTGCTGCGCAAGGAACGGCCGAGTTCTTTTTTCGGCACACCGCTGATCGCGCATCTGAACGAGCGCAAGGTCGACAGTCTGATCGTTTGCGGTGAAAGCACATCCGGCTGCGTGCGCGCCTCCGTTCTGGAAGGGCACATGCTGGGTAAGCATATTTCCGTGGTCGAGGAATGTGTGTTCGACCGCAGTGAAATCATCCACAAGGTCAATTTGTTCGACATGCATCACAAATACGCGGATGTGATGAAGCTCGACGATGTGATCGAACAGTTGCAGAAATTCGCCCCGGCGAAGGTCGCCTGAGCGTCGCGATAATCTTTAGCGAAAAGCGCCCCGCCGGGGCGCTTTTTTTATGGGACTATTTTGATCGCCGCGC
>CAZBKQ010000006.1:0-33867 GCA_964492555.1 uncultured Rhodospirillaceae bacterium
AAGGTCATGGCGCAATTGCGTGATCCCCAGAACGGCTGCCCGTGGGACAAGGAACAGAATTTTGCGACCATCGCGCCCTATACGATCGAAGAAGCCTATGAGGTTTCCGAGGCCATCGATCACGACGATATGATGGCGCTCAAAGACGAGCTTGGCGATCTGCTGTTTCAGGTCGTGTTTCACGCCCAAATGGCCTCCGAAGATGGTGCGTTCGAATTCAATGACGTCGCGCAAGTAATCTCCGACAAAATGATCAGGCGTCACCCTCATGTGTTCGGCGATGGCGATACCCGTACGGAAGCCCAACAGACAATTGCCTGGGAAGAACAAAAAGCTGCGGAACGCAAAGCCAAAGGCGAAGGTGACAGCGCGCTGAACGGGGTGGCAAATGCCCTCCCCGCCCTGATGCGGGCGCAGAAATTGCAGAAACGGGCGGCGCGGGTCGGGTTCGATTGGCCCGAAATCGCGCCGGTATTCGATAAGATCCAGGAGGAAATCGAGGAAGTCCGCGACGCATTGACTAAAGGCGATATGGACGCAATTGAGGACGAAATCGGCGATTTGATATTCGCCTGCGTGAATTTGGCCCGCCATGCGGGGGTGGATTCGGAACTGGCGCTTCGGCGCGGCAACGCGAAATTCACCACGCGTTTCCGGGAAGTTGAAAAACGCCTCTCGGCCAAGCGCAAATCGCCCACCGATTGTTCCATCGATGAGCTGGAAGAAATCTGGTCGGCGGTAAAAGCGGTGGAATAATGGTGCTTATAACGCCGCCACAGCCGGTTTCAGAATCCCGGCAACACCTTCGAAAGCTGCCTCTGAGCAGGAAATAAGAATACCGTCCGCCGGCGGCGTAACAGGCCGATATGGCTCACCGCTCATCAGCTCGCCCGTGTAACCGCCCGCTTCCCGGACGACCAGATCGCCGGCGCAATGATCCCAGGGTTTTACCCGGCGATAATGCGCGAAATCCAGATTTCCAAGAGCGATATCGATATATTCGGCACCGCAACAGGCGTGGTTGACGATTTCTCCGAAATTTTCACGCATCCCCTCTATCCGGCGAATACGGGCCCCGAGCGACCCGGACAATACAGAAGGCACACCGCTCTTCCCCGTTGTCGAGAGCCTTTCGGTGCCCCGAAAGGCCCCCTCACCCTTCATCCCCCAGATAAATTGTTCGAGCGCCGGCGCGGCCAGCCAGCCGCCGATGATCTCACCGCGATAACACAGCGCCAGAAGCATGGCGAAACGGTCCTTGCCTCTGGCAAAATTCGATGTCCCGTCGACAGGGTCGATCACCCAGACAGGCGCCTCACCAGCCAGCCGGTCCAGAATGGACGGATCATGTTCGGTTTCTTCCTCGCCCACCGTTGTCGATCCCGGAAACAAATCCAGCAGTCGTTTTTTGAGGAAATCCTCACTTTCGATATCCGCCTCGGTCACGACGGAATTGTTCTCTTTCCGCCATATCTGATCATCGGAAAGATTTCGCCAGCGCGGCATGACCACCTGTTCCGCGCAATCGCGGATGACGTCCATGATTTTTTCGGCGTCGGGGAATTTCATCGGCAGAGTTCACAATCGGGATAAAGATGCAAAAAGCGGGCGAGTTGGTCCGCTTCAATACCGACCCTCAACCGGGCGCCGGTTTCGGTATCCTCCCGTTCAATGACATCGCCATGTCGATAAAGCCACGCGGACGCGGCACCCTCGGTGGGCGGCAACAGGATTTCATGAATTTCCTGCGTCGCGTTCAGACGTTCTTCGACAAGCGCCAGAAGTGCGTCGCACCCCGCCCCCGTCATGGCCGAAATCGCGATGGAATCACCACCGCCTGGGCTGGCAACACCCCCCTGCCCGTCCTCAAGCAAGTCGATCTTGTTCCGGACCTCGATCATTTCCGCCAGCCGGGTTTCTTCAACGCCAAGTTCCTGCAATACCGACATCACGTCATCGCGTTGGGCGTTGCTGTCGGGATGAGAAATATCGCGGACATGAAGGATAATATCCGCCTCCAGCACCTCCTCCAACGTGGCGCGAAAGGCCGCGACCAGCATGGTGGGCAAATCGGAAACAAAACCCACCGTATCGGACAGGATGACCTGCCGTCTGGACCCCGGCAGCTCAATCGCGCGCATGGTGGGATCCAACGTCGCGAAAAGCTGATCGGCCGCCTTTACCCCCGCACCCGATAGCCGGTTGAAAAGGGTCGATTTTCCGGCGTTGGTGTAACCCACCAGGGCAACCACCGGATAAGGCACACGCTGGCGCGCTTGGCGATGCAGATCGCGCGTCCGCGTCACCCGCTCCAGATCGCGCCGGATACGTGTTATGCGCGTGTCGATCTGACGCCGGTCGGCCTCGATCTGGGTTTCACCCGGACCGCCGAGAAAGCCGAAACCGCCGCGTTGCCGCTCCAGATGGGTCCAGCTTCGGACCAGGCGGCTGCGCTGATAGGACAGATGCGCGAGTTCCACCTGAAGCCGCCCTTCCCGTGTCCGGGCGCGTTCGCCGAAAATTTCAAGGATCAGACCGGTCCGGTCGAGCACCTTGCAATTCCAGCTCTTTTCCAGATTGCGCTGCTGTATGGGCGTCACGGGCGCATCCACGACCACGACACCGATTTTTTCTTCCTCGATAATCGAGGCCCAATCCTCGACCGCGCCGGTGCCGATCAGGGTCGCCGGGCGGCGGCGCGAAAGACGCAGGCTTTCGGCCTGTCGGACATCAAGGTCAATAGCAGCGGCCAACCCGACCGCTTCTTCCAATGAGGCGTCGGCGCTTCTGCCGTTGATATTGGAACTGTCGTATGGGTGCAGGACCGCGGCGCGTTCGCCCGCGGCCCGGCCGCCTGTGGGCTCCATGCGGCTATTCGCCGGCCACGCCCTCCTCCGCCACGTCGTCTTCGCCGTCATATAGCTGAACCGGCGCGGACGGCATCACGGTGGAGATCGCGTGCTTGTATACCAGCTGGGAATGACCGTCCCGCCGCAGCAGCACGCAAAAATTGTCAAACCAGGTGATTATCCCCTGAAGCTTGACGCCGTTGACCAGAAATACGGTTACGGGGACTTTTTCCTTCCGGACCGCATTCAGAAAAACATCCTGCAGGTTTTGGCCCTTTTCCATTTTTTTATCGCCGTTCTTTGTGTGTCAGGATTACGAACAGATCCGCCGGATTGCGCTCATTTCGCGCAAAATTCATGCAAACGAGTGCGATGGGCCTCACCCTTCCTCTTCACAATATGGACTTCACCCGTTTCAAGACAACCCCCCGAAGCGCATCAAGGTTCGAAAACCGCATTTTCGGGGCAAATTCGGTCGAATTTGGGTCTATTTTACTCTCATTTGCGATCAATATGGGGATGCAACCGGAATTATGGGCGCACTCCATATCAATATCCGTATCACCGATAAACCAAACCTCGGGTCCGGGTTCGACACCGCTATCTTTCAAAGCGAGATGCACCGGATCCGTCGCCGGTTTGTCTTTTGGAGCATCCGTCGCCCCGACGAGCGCGCTGAAATAGCCTGACCAGCCAAGATGTGCCGCCTCGCGCCGCAGGTTTTCGCCGTTCTTATTGCTGACAACACCGAGATAGATTGACTGATCGGTCAAGGAGTCGAGTAACTCCCGCGCGCCGGAAATGACAGCCAGCCGTTCCAGATGGATGGCGTGGAACCGCTCGTAAAATACATCCCGCGCTTCTTCCCAGCGATCGCCGAACATATCGGGAAACGCCTCGCGCAGGGCCCGGCGGACCCGGGCGCGCGTCTCATCCATCGTCCACGGCTCCCACCCCATATGGGTCAGGGTAACGTTCATCGAGTCATGGATTACCGGCCAGGTATCGACCAGCGTGTTATCCCAATCGAACAGGATAGCCCTGGGCAATCCGGGCGGATCATTCGCCGCCATGCGAGACATCCTCCAGATACTCCCGGTAAAGCGTCCAAAGACGCGTGGTGACCGGGCCCGGCTCGCCGTCGCCGATCCGCTCTCCGTCAATCGCAACGACCGGCATGACGGCGGCTGTCGTGCTGGTGACAAAGGCCTCCGCCGCGCCAACCGCCTCCTCACGGGAAAAAACGCGTTCCTCAATCCGGATATTATTGTTTCGCGCCAGTTCCATGACACGGGCGCGGGTAATCCCGCCCAGAATATCCTGGCCAAGCGGACGGGTAATGACTTTGCCCGCCTCATCGACGATCCAGCAATTGCTTGAGGAACCTTCGGTCACGTCGCCTGCATCATTGATAAACCAGGCTTCGAAACAGCCAGCCCGCACGGCCTCTTCCTTGGCCAGGACGTTCGGCAACAGGGAAACCGATTTTATGTCCGGTCGTCCCCAGCGATTTTCGGGAACCGTAATAACCCCGACACCGCGCGGCGTTGCGCCTGATAACCCGCGTGACGCGGTCGCCGTGACGACAAGGCTGGGCCTGGTGCCCAATTGCGGAAAGGCATGATTGCGGGTCGCCGCGCCGCGGGTAATCTGAAGATAGATGGAGCCGTTCCTGAGCCGGTTGCGCCGGATAACCTCGCCCATAACGATTCGCAAAATCTTTTCGGACCAGGGAATTGAAATATTCAGGCCCCCGAGCGACCGGAAAAGCCGTTCGAAATGCCCGTCACCGTCAATCAACGCTCCATTATGGACCGCGATGACTTCATAAACGCCATCGGAAAACTGATAACCTCGATCCTCGATACTGACGGATGCCCAGGCCTTGTCGACATACCGCCCGTTTACATAAGCGATGCTCACCCTGCGATGCCCCCGCTTCCCTGATCAGAAAAATTCAAGCCGCACGGCGAAAAGCTTTTCCACCGCTTTCACGGCGTCGGCGGCGGCGAACAGGACGATCTTGTCATTGACCTGAATTACCGTATTGCCCCGCGGCAAAATGACGTCATCGCCGCGCACAACCGCGCCAAGCAACACCCCTTCCGGCAATTCCGCATCGCGAATCTTCTTGCCGGTCAATGTCGAGGTTTCGAGTATTTCTCCCTCGATCAGCTCTCCGAAATCAGCGCCAAGCGAATGAACGGCGCGAATGCGGCCGCGCCGGACATGCTGCAGAATGGTCGAGGCGGTAATCGCCCGCGGGCTGACCACGACATCGATCCCGAGCGAGGAAATCAACGGGCCATAGGTCTGGTTATTGACCAGCGCGATCGCCCGCCTGGTCCCGATCCGCTTGGCGAGGAGGGCCGCGAGTATATTGGTCTCATCGTCATTGGTGACGGCGATGATCGCCTCGCTTTCGGATACCCGGGCTTCTTCGAGTATTTCCGGATCAATGACGTCGCCGTGAATGACAACCGTTTCCTCAAGCAAATCGGCGACCTCATGCGCCCGCGTGCTGTCGGCTTCGATAATCCTTGCCGAGACGCCGGGAAATTCCTGTTCGATCATCTCACCCAGGAAGGCCCCGATATGGCCGCCTCCGGCGATAATGACCCGCCGTACTTCGGTTTCCTCATACCCGAACACGCTCATCGCGCGGGCAATATTCGTGGTATTCACTACGAAATAGACCTGATCGCCGGCGAGAAGCTGGTCTTCGGGTTTGGGGACGAAGCCCTGCCCTTCGCGCACAACACCGACAACCACGATCTCAAGATCGGGGAATAGCTCCGTCAATTGACGGAGCGGCGTGTTGATAACCGGACAATCGTCGTTGCACAGAACGCCCAGCATCCGCACCTTGCCATCGACCAATGAAATCGTATCGAACGCACCCGGCACCTGCATACGTCGCGTGATCGCGCGCGCCACCTCGATCTCAGGCGAGATGATGACGTCGATCGGCATATGATCCCGGCTAAAGAGATCCGCCCAGATCGGCTGCAAATAGCTCTGATGACGAATGCGCGCAATTTTCAGCGGCACGTTGAACATAGAATGCGCGACCTGACAGGCCACCATGTTGACCTCGTCCGAATAAGTCACCGCCATCAGCATGTCGATATCGGCCGCTCCCGCCCGATCAAGCGAATCCGGATGCGAGGCGTGCCCGACAATCGCCTGGACATCAAGCGAGTCGCCAATTTGCCGTACCAGCTCGGGCGATGAATCAATCACGACGATATCGTGCCCTTCGGCCGAGAGCTGCTGCGCGATATGGAAACCGACCTGCCCCGCGCCGCCGATAATAATCTTCATGCCATCCTCCGCGCCGACTTGTTCCCGGAATCACGCATTATTCCCGCCCTCTATCCGGTCGTTTGCCGAAAGCCCAAGCATCTTCAGCTTGCGATGCAGGGCCGACCGTTCCATGCCGACAAAACCGGCGGTTTTCGAAACATTACCGCCAAACCGAGCGATCTGCGCCTTAAGATATTGCCGTTCGAACATTTCCCGCGCATCGCGCAAGGGAAGCCCCATGATCTCCGCCCCTTCGTCCCAACCCATCGATTGCGGCGCCGCGGCCGCTATTTCCGGCGGAAGCATCTCCGCCCGAACCGGTTCACCCGCGCCGCCCCCGGCCATGATCAACAACCATTCGACCACATTTCGCATCTGACGCGCATTCCCCGGCCAGTCATAACTCTGCAGTAGGGCCATGGCGTCCGGAGCAATTTCGCGGGCGGGGATTCCCGTCTCTCCCGAGGCGCGCTGCATAAAATATTCCATCAGCGGCGGGATATCCGCCGGGCGATCTTTGAGCGGTCTCATCGCCAGTGGCACCACGTTCAGCCGATAGAACAAATCTTCCCGGAATTTCCCATCGGTTATTAAAGACTGCAGATCGCGGTTGGTCGTCGCGATGACACGCACATCGACCTTAACCGGATCGCTTCCGCCGACACGATGAAATGTCTGTTCCTGCAACACCCGGACGATCTTTCCCTGAGTCGCCGGGGGCATATCGGAAACCTCGTCCAGCAACAAAGTGCCGCCGTCGGCCTGCTCGAACGTTCCCTTGGAACTGATTGCCCCGGAGACGGAATCTTCGATCCCGAACAGCTCCTCCTCCATGCGCTCCGGCGCCATGGTCGCGCAATTCAGCACAACAAAGGGACTATCTGAGCGTTTCGATTTCTGATGCATCAAGCGGGCGATAACTTCCTTACCCACACCGGGCGGGCCGGAAATAAGGATACGGCTGTCCGTTTGCGCGACGCGTTCGATGGCGGCCCGCATGTCCGCAATAGCGGAAGAGTCGCCGACGAGCTCGGGAACAACGGTCGTTCTTTGGCGTAGTTCGGCATTTTCCCGGCGAAGCGCGGCGGCATCCAGGGCGCGTTCGATCATCACCAGAAGCCGGTCCGCCTTGAACGGTTTTTCCACAAAATCATATGCGCCGAGTTTGATCGCGTTCACCGCCGTTTCGATATCGGCGTGACCGCTGATCATAATAACGGGAAGATCAGGCAGATTTTCCCGTGCGGCCTGCAGCAATTGAATCCCGTCCAGACTGCTGCCTTCCAGCCAGATATCGAGGATCATAAGATCGGGCGGTGTCTCTCCGATATGCGCCAATGCCTCATCACTGCCACCCGCTTCGCCGGCGTCATAACCTTCATCCGACAAAATTTCGCAAATCAGCCGCCGGATATCGGCCTCATCATCGACAACCAGAATCTTACCCGGCATTTACGTTCTTCTCCGGATTTTCGCCGACCAACCCCTCTCGGGTGTCCCCGCCCGGGAAAACGGCTGCGGACGGAAAGTGCAATGATACCACCGCCCCGGCGTCGGGCCTGTTCTGAAGCCTCACCTCGCCGCCATGGTCTTCCATGATTTTTCCGACGATAGCGAGCCCAAGACCGGTGCCCTTTTCCCGCGTCGTGACATAGGGCTCCATCAGTCTCTCACGGTCTTCATCCGGAAGCCCCTTGCCGGTATCGGATACGCTGACGGTTGCTGAACCATCATCCGAACATTCCAGAAAAATACCGATCGCGTGCCCCCCTTCCGGCGGGTCCACGACGGAAATTGCATCAATCGCGTTTTGAATAAGGTTTGTCATTGCCTGGCCGATCTGTCCCCTGTCACACAATACCGGGCACTTTCCGGTTTCGCCATCCAATGAGATTGCGATGTCGCGATGGGCGGTCTGGAACAGGATTTGCGCCTCGCGGCAAATTGATACGAGGTCTTCCGGCGCCATAACCGGTGCGGGCATTCTGGCAAAGGAAGAAAATTCATCGACCAGCCGGCCGATATCGGACACATGCCGGACAATGGTTTCCGTGCAATCCTCGAATGCCGCAACGTCTTCGCCAATCTGAGGTGTATATTTGCGCCGCAACCGTTCGGCCGCGAGCTGGATCGGGGTCAACGGGTTTTTGATCTCATGCGCGATTCTTCGTGCCACGTCCGACCACGCGGCTTTACGCTGCGCGGCGACAAGCTCGGTAACGTCATCGAAGGTGGCTACATATCCCTGTCCGGCGACGTCGCTGCTTTCCGGTGAAACCCTCACCACAAACGTCCGGTTTCCTTCCCCATCCTTCAGGTTGATTTCGCCATTGACCTGCCGCCCGTCTGAGGAAACGGCTTTAGCGAACAGCGCCTTACACTCCGGAATAAGGTCCACGAGATCCCGGCCGATGATATTGTTTTCCTCGCCAAACAGCAGGTTTCCAGCAGCCCGGTTGATCACATTGACCTTGCCATCGCGGTCCAGACCGACCACACCGGAAGAGACCCCGGACAAGACGGTCTCGATAAAATGACGCCGGTCATCGAGTTGCCGGTTGGCTTCCACCAGACTGTCGCGCTGCGCCCCAATCTGTTGCGCCATCCGGTTAAAGGCGCGGCTAAGCGTGCCCAACTCATCCGGTGCGGAGGCTTCGTCCACCCTGACACTCAGATCACCGCCTCTTACACCTTCAGTCGCGTTGACCAGCTCGCTGATCGGCTTTGCCAAGCGGGAGGCGAATACCAGCCCCACCCATACCGCGGCCATCAACAGCATAAGTGACACAAACACAAACATCGTCGCCAGAGTGATCTCGATTTGCGATCGCCGCCCCTCAAGCTCATTGTACCGTTCGACGGCCCGCCGCGTGCGGTCGATCCGGCTCAATACCTCCGGCGCGACTTTCCGGCTGACATCCAGATAGGCATCGACAAAGGGCTCCAGCTTTATCAAAGCACGAATACTGTCGCCCTCCGGTGTCCGGAAAATAACGAGACTACCGGTTTCCCGGACTTTTTCCATTGCCCATTCCGGAACCGGGTCGCCGAAGAGAATAAAACCGCTGCTGCTCCATCGCGCAAAAAGACGCCCCCGCGAACTTCTGACGACCGCCTCGTCGAGATCCCGCAGAGAGGCCTGTGCGGCCAGAACTGTCTGAATAAATTCCGGATTATCGGAAATCCGCCGGGCCGACCGGGAAAATTCGTTGGCCAGCGCCAATACATCGCCACGCAGTGAACTGCTGTGCTCCTCGACATAGGCATTCGCGATCGCGTCGGATTCATTCAACGCCGTTCGAACCAGATTATTGAACCACGCCTCAACGCTCAGGCTGAAAACCACCGCCGAAGAAATCGCGACGATTACCGTTGGTGTGATCGCGACCAGGCTAAACAGGAGCACAAGACGCGTGTGAAGGCGGGATCCCACCGCGCCCCGCCTGCGTTCCATCCATATTCTTACGATATGAATTGTAACGATCGTAAAAACGATCAGGAACAGAGCCGCATCCAGCTGAAGGAAAAATACGATCGACTGAACCCGGGTTCCAAGCGGCGTCCAGCCTGTCCAGGCGGCATAGGTCGCCAACGCCGATGCGAGGGCGGCCACAATCACAAGGACTGTAAGCTTGCGCGCCAGCCCAACCCGTTTCGCCCAGCCGGAAAATGCGTTTAACCGGCCGCGAAATCCATCGGACCCGTGGCCCACCTGCGCCGGCCCGACATCTGAGTCATTCGAACCAGTCACGATTTCCGACCTTTCACAACCTCGATGTCGAGGTCGCGAATCTTCTTGCGTAAAGTATTCCGGTTTAGGCCAAGCACATCAGCCGCTTTGAGCTGATTTCCCCGCGTCGCCTCCAGGGTCAAGGATATTAACGGGCGTTCGATCTCATGAAGAACGCGACCATAAAGACCGGAATGCGGCAACATCCCGCGATGCGCCTCGAAATATTCCCGAAGGTGTTTTTCCACCGCGGAAGAAAGGCTTTCATTCTCCGTCACGCCCGTGGTCGTCACCGTCTGCAACTGTGCGAGTTCCTGGTGAATAATCTCACCGCCGATCACCGGCTCGGTATATAGCGCTGCCACACGGTGCATCATATTTTCGAGTTCGCGGACATTGCCCGGCCAACTATGGGACTCAAGCGCCATCATCGCATCCGGCGCAATGGTTTTTACCGGCGCGCCTGAAGCGGCAGCCTGATCGATAAAGTGCCGCACCAGGTCTGGAATATCTTCCTTGCGTTCCCGCAGTGGCGGCAACTTCATCGGAACGACGTTCAGGCGGTAAAAGAGATCCTCACGAAACTGGCCGTTGCGGATCAACTGGCCAAGGTCCCTGTGGGTCGCGGAAATTATCCTGACATCGGCCTTGAGCGCATTCCGCCCGCCCACGGTCGTGTATTCCCCTTCCTGCAACACCCGTAACAATCGCGTCTGCGCATCAAGCGGCATATCCCCGATTTCATCAAGGAACAGGGTACCCCGCTGCGCCTGCTGAAACCGCCCGATACCGGCGGTATTCGCCCCCGTAAAGGCGCCCTTTTCATGGCCAAAGAGCTCGGCCTCAACCAGATCGCGCGGAATTGCCGCCATGTTGATGGCAACAAAAGGCCCGTTCCGGCGCTGCCCGAAATCATGAAGCGCCCGGGCGACCAGTTCCTTGCCAGTTCCCGACTCACCGACAATCATTACCGTCAAATCGCTGGTCATCAGCCGCGCGACCGTCCGATAAATCTCCTGCATGGCCGGCGACCGCCCGATGAGCGGCAATTTTTCATCTTCGGCGGCCTCATCGGACTCCGCAGACTCCGCGGGGGACGACGCGGCGCGCTCTAGAACGCTCAGCAATTCGTCAAGATCGAACGGCTTTGGAACATATTCATAAGCTCCCCGTTCCATCGCCTTGACCGCAGTCAGCAAGGTGCTCTGCGCGCTCATGACAATGATCTTCATCTCGGGCCGGGCCTGCCTGATCTGGGGAACCAGATCGAGCCCGTCCACATCCGGCATACGCACATCGGTTATGACGATATCGCCCTCGCCCGCCTCAACCCATTGCCAGAGAGTACTGCCATTATCGGTGGCCCGAACATCGTACCCGGCATTGCTGAGCGCGCGGTCGAGCACCAGGCGGATCGCCCGGTCGTCATCGGCGATAAGAACCGATTTGCCGGTCATTCTTCCGTCTCTTCGATCGTTCCGCCGATCGGCAGAAAAACCCGGAATTCGGTACCGTCCGGCCCGGTATCGAACTCAATAATCCCGCCATGTTCATCAACGGCCTTGGCGACAAAGGCCAGACCCAGCCCCGTGCCATTCAACTTTGTTGACACAAAGGGGTCGAATAAATTGCCGGCAACGATGTCCGGGATGCCCGGCCCGTTATCAATCACCGAAACGCACAAGGGCAAATGCACCCGGCCCTCACCGCCCGGCAGCATCAGGCTGACGCCCCGGCGAAACGCCGTCCGCAAAATAATCCGACCGGTTTCGGGGTTTATCGCCTCAGAGGCGTTTTTCACCAGATTGAGAAATATCTGTACCAGCAAATCCCGGTTTCCCGGTACAGGCGGCAAAGACGGATCGAATTCCTTCGAAAACTCCACATCCTGCGCAAAACCCACCGAGGCGGAATCGATCACCCGCTGCAAAACTTCATGGATATTGACCGGCTTGCGAACCAGGAAATCGGTATCGCCAAAGACATCCATCCGATCGACGAGGCCGCACACCCGGTCTGTTTCGTCCTGAATCAGGCGGGCCAAAGATTGATCCGACCCGGAAACCGACCGTTCCAGGAGTTGGGCCGCGCCCCTGATCCCGGATAAAGGGTTTTTGACCTCATGCGCCAACATCGACGCCATTGCGGTGACCGACCGCGCCGCCTGACGATATTCATGTTGCCGTTCAAGCGACCGCGCGGCCAATTGCTGATGAAAGGACAATGTGACGCTGCCGCCGTCCACACCCACCGGAGACCCGCTGATCATAAGCGACCGCTCGCCGCCGCGCGGCAATTCAAGGTCGATACCGTATTCGAAAATACTGATCCCGCCATCGCGCACATTGCGAACAAGATCAATTACGGGACTGTCCGACGGCAAAATCTTGTTCAGCTTGTGACCGATCAGCCGGTGCGCGCCCCGTTCAAAGAATTGTTCCGCCGCGCCATTCAGATATGAAATCTCATCCGACGGATCGACGACCACAACCGGGAAAGCCATGGAAGCCAAAATCGCGTCCGCTTCAGCGTAACCACCGGCGCCGGGCGAATATTCTGAATTGTCGGGCATTATGTAATCGCTTCAGGCCGCCGCCTCTGTTTCGCACAGCGGCCGGTAGAATGAATCGATAATTTCGAAGACTGTTTCCGGTTCCGCAATTCCATTGACTTTGGCGCGAAATTCAGCGGATTTCGGCAGGCCCTTGGTATACCAACCCAAATGTTTCCGAGCCATACGCATACCCGGCACGGCACCATAATGATGCAACATTTCCTCGTAGTGCCCGCGCATCAACCCATATTGTTCCGTCAAAGGCGGCGGTCCGGTCCGCTTTCCGGTTCTCAAAAATTCAATCACCTGACGCAGAAACCACGGGCGCCCATAAGTCCCGCGCCCGATCATCACCCCGTCTGCATTGGATTTTTCCAGGATCTCGTCAACATCTTCAAAGGTCGTGACATCGCCATTGGCGATAACCGGCAAATCGACCGCTTCCTTCACCCTTGCGATGAAATCCCAGTCCGCGTGCCCCTTGTAGAACTGGCATCGCGTCCGTCCGTGCACGGTGATCATCTTGATGCCGACATCCTGCGCGATCCGGGCAAGCCGGGGCGCGTTTCGTGAATTGTCGTCCCAACCGGTCCGCATCTTCAACGTGACGGGAACCTTTACCGCTTTAACCGTCGCTTCGAGAATCCGGGCCGCCTTGTCCTCTTCCCGCATCAGAGCTGAACCGGCATGGCCGTTCACGACCTTTTTGACCGGACAGCCCATATTGATATCGATGATCGCCGCGCCGCGATCTTCATTCAGCTTCGCCGCTTCCGCCATGACTTCGGGTTCGCAGCCCGCCAATTGCACCGCCATGGGGTGCTCCTCCGCGCAATTAGACGCCATCTTGAGCGTCTTGCGGTTGGCGCGAATCATGGCCTGGCTGGCGATCATTTCTGAGACGACGAGTCCCGCGCCCTGCCCTTTCACCAGACGCCGAAAAGGCAAATCCGATACGCCTGACATCGGCGCAAGAATTACCGGGTCGGTGATTTCCACAGACCCAATTTTAATGGCTTTTTTCAAGGCAGTCCTATCCATTTGCCTAAATTTAAGGCGAAACTACTCTTGATTGACGCGAAGCGAAAGAACAATCGTTCAGGAATCAACCCCGATGAAAACCGTCGCCAGTTTTACGCCGGGATAAGCAAGGGTTACAAGCAGCCAGGCAATCATCGCAACCCGCGCGCCACGGCGCCCACGCAGACCGACAAATTGCCGGGCCGCCGCCAATCCGGCGACCACGGCAAGCGCGGAAAGGGCAAAAATCGTCTTGTGATCGGGGTTAAGCACACTCCCGCTATGAAAAAATTGCACGCTCATTCCGGTCGCGATTCCCAGCGTCAGCACAAGCAAGCTGGTGTGCAACAGGGTGGTCTCAAGTGCCTCCGACCGGGCGAGAGTCGGCAATACGGACGCGTATCGTCCCTCCACCTTTGATTTCAGGGTGCGCTCCCGGATCATTGCCGACACCCCCGCGACCGCCGTCAATGTCAGCAACCCGTATGTGACGACCGAAAACGCGATATGCGCCCATACCCAACCTTTGGGAAGCGATTGGGTCAGAACCGCTTCGCCCGACGCCGGAAAAACCATGGCAAGCGCACCGAGAACGGCAAGATAGGGCATCAGCAGTACCGAGAGAGCGCTCGCGTCGCGGTTCAGCACCGCCAGCACGAAAAACAGCAGAAGGGTGGCCAGGATCGACACCCAGATCGCGCCGGCAAACCCCGTATCCCAGACCCCGTGGAATTGCAGTGCGATTACAACGCCAGTCCCGGCGATCGCGGCAAGTAAGAGCAAGTTCAGAGTTCGCTCAGCCTTCCGAAGCGCGGCAATCGACCCGGCAAAGAGGCACAGCAGCGCCGCGAATGCGGCTATCAGATAGGGGTCGATCATAACTGGATCATACAGGAAGCGTATCGACTTATTAAACCGGATGAGATCGAATCACGCATGGTTGGCTTTGACAGGCGGCGGCGATACCGTCAGATAAAGATCATGAAGCGGATGGACACATATGCCTAGCTGCACCGCACTGGTCCTGTCGGGTGGCAGCGGATCACGCTTTGGCAGTGATATTCCCAAGCAATATCAAATCCTTGCTGGAAAATCGATATTGCGGCGCGCGGTCGAATGCTTTCTGAGGCATCCGCAGGTCGACGCGGTCAGGGTTGTGGTGCGCGACGGTGATGAGGATTTATATCGCGCCGCGATCGTCGACCTGCCTGTTCTCCTCCCGGTAACCGGTGGCGATACGCGTCAGGCATCGACCCTAAACGGTCTGGAAAGCCTTACCGGCGATCCGCCGGATCTGGTCCTGATCCATGACGGGGCGCGGCCCTTTCCCTCCCACGCCTTGATCGACGGGGTGATAGGAGCCCTTGAAACCCATTCAGGGGCCATCCCGGCAATTCCGGTCAGCGATACGCTGAAACGTATCTCGCCCGACCGGATGATCGAGGATACCGTCGACCGGTCGGCGCTGGTCCGGGCGCAAACCCCGCAAGGATTTCGATTTGAGGAGATTCTGGCGGCGCACCGCAAGGCATCCGGGCGGGAATTCACCGATGATGCAATGATCGCGGCGGAGGCTGGTCTCTCGGTTATCCAGACCGACGGGGACGAGGATAATCTGAAAATCACCACGCAAGGCGACATAGCCCGGGCCGAGAGGATATTGGGGATGGGCGGCATGATATTTCGAACCGGAAGCGGGTTTGACGTTCACAGTTTCGGCCCGGGCGATCACGTCATTCTCGGCGGTGTCCGGATCGATCACGATCAGGGGCTGGTCGGACATTCGGATGCGGATGCCCTTCTCCACGCATTGACCGACGCGATCCTCGGCGCCATCGCAGAAGGCGATATCGGAACCCATTTTCCACCCTCCGACCCGCAATGGGCCGGTGCGGACAGCGCGGTCTTTCTGCGTCACGCGGCAGAGATGGTCTCCGCGCGGGGCGGTGAAATTTCCGGACTGGACGCCACTATCATCTGCGAACGGCCCAAGATCGGCCCGCATCGCGACGCCATACGCAACCGTATAGCGGAAATCCTCGATTTGCCGCTTGAGCGTATCAGTATCAAGGCGACGACAACGGAACAGCTGGGCTTTACCGGGCGCAAGGAAGGGCTGGCCGCGCAGGCCATCGCCACCGTCATGTTGCCGTCCGGCCGCTGACCGACAACACCATGCCGTTTTTTCACCCCGCCTCGCTTCTCGCCACCTGGTTCGGGCTCGGCAGACTGCCGGGCGCGCCGGGAACATGGGGATCGCTTGGCGCCCTGCCCCTCGCCTGGTGGATCGGCACAACATACGGAACCGTATGGTTGCTGGTCTGTGCGGCGATGATCTTCGCCCTCGGCTGCCGGGTTTCGGGCCAATATACAAGGCGAACGCACCATGCCGACCCGGGCGCTGTGGTGATTGACGAGGTCGCCGGACAGCTTTTGACACTCTGCGCCGCGCCGATCAGCCTCTGGTCGCTGATCGCCGGGTTTATGCTGTTCCGCCTGTTTGATATCGTGAAACCTTGGCCGGTCAGCCTTGCCGATCGCAAAATCAAGGGCGGTTTCGGCATCATGCTGGACGATGTGCTGGCGGCAATCTATGCCGGTGCTCTCTTGTTCCTTTTGGACCGGTGGGTAATTCAGGGAGGATGAATGCTGACCCCGGAAATTCTCGGCCAGGCGGAAGCCCTTCTTGAACTCTGCCGGAAGAACGCCCTGAAGCTGGCGACCGTCGAATCCTGTACCGGCGGGCTTGTTTCCGCAGCGCTGACCGCCATTCCAGGCTCTTCCGACGTGTTCGACCGCGGTTTCGCCACTTACAGCAACGAAGCCAAGAACGAACTGGTTGGGGTACCGATGCAGCTGATTATCGATCATGGCGCGGTCAGCGAGGAAGTGGCCATCGCCATGGCGCAGGGCGGGCTCAACCATTCAAACGCCGATATCGCGGTCTCTATCACCGGCGTCGCGGGACCCGGCGGCGGAACGGAGACCAAACCGGTCGGGCTGGTGCATTTCGCCTGCGCCCGGCCGGATATCGGCGTATCCCCCTTTCACACGATCTTTCCAGGCGATCGAAACGCCATTCGCGAACAATCGGTCAGACAGGCGCTGACGATGATGAATCAGGCCGCGTCATCGGACCCGTAAAGCGCAGCCGCCCTGATCTCGAATGCCGCCACCATCCGGCGTACAGCCTCATGAAAAAGAGGTTCCATCACCGCACGTAGAATGCGAGAACGGAATTCGAAATCGATTTCAAATGATACTACGCATCCTGTTCTTACTGACTTAAATTCCCACTTATTATTCAGGTGCTTAAATGGGCCTTTTTCATAGGTCACCTGAATAACCTTAGGCGCGTCAAAATACACGCGAGAGGTGAAGGTCTCGCGTAACGCCTTGAATCCGATGACCAGATCGGCCAGCACCATTTGTGCGGCTTCATCACGCCGCAATATCCGGGCGCCAATGCACCAGGGCAGAAATTCCGGGTATTTTTCGATATCCGCGACGAGCCCGAACATCTGTTCGGCGCTATAGGGAAGTTCGCGGCTTTCCGAATGGGACGGCAAGGATAATCAGGATACCAGCTGTTTCGCGCGGGCGGCGCGCATTTCCTCGAAATCGCGGTCCGCGTGATAGGACGACCGCGTCAGCGGTGACGCAGAGACCATCAGGAATTTCCGGTTCCGGGCGAAATTTGAATATTCCTCGAACTCTTCCGGGATAATGAACCGGTCTATCGGATGGTGTTTGGGTGTCGGCTGCAAATACTGCCCGATGGTCAGGAAATCCACATCGGCGCAGCGTAGATCGTCCATAACCTGCACGACTTCATGCTTTTCCTCTCCAAGCCCCACCATCAGACCGGATTTGGTGAAAATCTCCGGATCGATCCTTTTAACGGTATCGAGCAGACGCAGAGAATGAAAATAGCGCGCGCCGGGCCTCACGGAAGGATAAAGCCGCGGCACGGTTTCCAGATTATGGTTGAACACATCCGGCTTTGCGGCCACGACGACTTCAAGCGCGCCGTCCTTTCGCAAAAAATCCGGTGTCAGGATTTCGATTGTCGTGTCGGGTGAAGCCTCCCGGACCGCCGCGATGGTTTTCGCGAAATGCGCGGCACCGCCATCTTCAAGATCGTCCCGATCGACCGACGTAATCACCACATGACGCAGCCCGAGGGACGCCACCGCTTCCGCCACATGGGCGGGTTCTTCCCTGTCGAGATGCTTGGGCAACCCTGTCGTCACATTACAGAAGGCACAAGCGCGGGTGCAGACCTCCCCCATGATCATCATGGTGGCATGTTTCTGCGACCAGCATTCGCCGATATTGGGACAGGCCGCTTCCTCACACACCGTCACCAGGTTGAGATCGCGCATCAGCGACTGCGTTTCGCGGTAAACCGGCGATGTCGGCGCTTTTACGCGGATCCAGTCGGGCTTTCGCGGCGACGGGTTATCAGGCTTATGCGCTTTTTCAGGATGGCGCGGACGTATTTCTGCGGGATTAGTTGCCATCAAAAATGGATCGCCTTGCCATAAGCGTCGAGGACGGATTCATGCATCGCTTCTGAAAGCGTCGGATGTGGAAACACCGTATGCATCAGCTCGGCTTCAGTCATTTCGCCGGTCTTGGCAATGACATAGCCCTGAATCTGTTCTGTTACTTCCGGTCCGATCATATGCGCGCCGAGCAATTCTCCGGTTTTGGCATCGAATATGGTCTTGACCAACCCGTCCGGATCGCCGAGCGCGATCGCCTTGCCATTACCGATCAGCGGGAACTTGCCGACCTTGACCTCCCGACCCGCCTCTTTGGCCTTTTCCTCGGTCAATCCGACACTCGCGACCTGCGGCCGGCAATAAGTACAGCCGGGGATGTTTGAAATATCCAGCGGATGGGCGTCCAGCCCGGCAATATGCTCGACGCAAACCACCCCTTCGTGGCTTGCCTTGTGGGCCAGCCAGGGCGGACCCGTCAGATCGCCAATGGCGTAGACGCCGGGCTCGCCGGTTTCCCCCCATTCATTGGTGACGATATGGGTTTTCTCGACCGTAATCTTCGTGCCCTCAAGCCCGATATCCTCGACATTGCCGACGATTCCCACCGCGAGGACAGCCCGGTCCGCCGTGATTTTTTCTGTCTTGCCATCGGCCAGCTCTATATCCGCGGAGACGTTGTTTTTGCCTGCCTTGAGACTATCGACAGTTGCCCCAGTGTGAATGGTCATGCCCTGCTTTTCGAACGCTTTGCGGGCCAGCCCGGAAATCTCGGCGTCTTCAACCGGCAGGATACGGGCCATTACCTCAACGACCGTCACCTCTGCGCCTAAATCACTGTAAAAGCTGGCAAATTCCATTCCAATCGCGCCTGAACCGACAACCAGCAGGGATTTCGGCATCACATCGGGCACCATGGCCTCGCGATAAGTCCAGATCAGTTTACCATCGGGTTCCAGCCCGGGGAGCGTGCGCGCCCGCGCGCCCGTCGCCAGAACAATGTGTTTCGCGGACAATTCCGACTTTTTGCCGTCCCTGTTCTCGATTGCGATCTTGCCGGACCCGGCCAGCTTTCCCGTACCATCGAAAACCGTAACCTTGTTCTTTTTCAGCAGATGTCCGACGCCGCCATTGAGCTGTTTCGCCACAGCACGGGACCGCGCGACGATCTTCTCCAGATCGAAGGAAAACTTGCTGCCGGACAGGCCAAATTCATCTAGTTCACCCAGCATATGATTGATTTCGGAGGTCCTGAGCAACGCCTTGGTCGGAATACAGCCCCAGTTGAGACAAATCCCTCCAAGATGCTCGCGTTCCACCAGCGCTGTTTTCATCCCGAGCTGGCTCGCCCGGATCGCGGCGACGTAACCGCCCGGCCCGCCGCCAACAACAACCAGATCAAATTCCGTGTCAGACATATTCCGCTTCCGAAATCCTACCGTCCATTATGGACGGAATATGGTTAAGAGGCCCCTAGCGGCCGGTTACATCAGCAACAAGGGCGGATATTCGATAAACCGCTTTATGGCACTGAGCAGGACCGCGCCGAGCGCGCCGTCGACCACCCGGTGATCGCAGGAAATCGTGCAGCTCATCACGGTCGCCACCGCGAGTTCGCCATTTTTCACCACCGGACGCTGTTCGCCCGCGCCGACCGCCAGGATCGCGCCCTGCGGTTCATTGATAATCGCGTCAAACTGCTTGATCCCGTACATGCCGAGATTGGATATGCTGAACGATCCGCCCTGATATTCCTCGGGTGCCAGCTTTCCGTCCCGCGCCTTGCCCGCCAACTCTTTCATTTCATTTGATATTTCGGCCAGAGACTTACTATCGGCGTTACGTACGATGGGCGTGATCAATCCGCCGTCGAGCGCCACCGCAATAGAAATATCCGCCGAATGATATTTGCGGATATTGCCGTCTTCTTCAAAGGACGCATTGGCGTCCGGCACTTCCATCAGAGCAAGCGCGCAGGCCTTGATAATGAAATCATTGACCGAAAGCTTCACCCCCTCAGCTTCCAGCCGCTCGTTCATTACCGAACGCATCTTCAACAGCTCGTCGATTTCACAATCCACGGTCAGATAGAAATGCGGCACATTCGATTTGGACGATGCCATCCGTTCAGCGATTACCTTGCGCATCGCAGACATTCGAACCAGTTCGGAACCACCGGCAGGCGCGGGTGCCCCGGCTGCCGCCTTCATAATTGACGGATCGGCTTTGGCGGCTTCGACATCGGCCATGACGATGCGGCCATTGGGCCCGCTGCCGGGGATGGATCCGATATCCAGCCCCGCCTCCGCCGCGACGCGCCGGGCAAGCGGGCTTGCAAAAATCCGGTCACCTTGCGGTTGCTCGGCTACCGACGCGGCCGCCGGTTTCAAGCCGCCGTCTCCATCGCGCGCGGCAACGACGTCGGCACGAGTCACCTTGCCATGCGCCCCGGTCCCCGCAATCGCGGAAATATCCAGTTCCGCTTCCTCGGCAATCCGCCGGGCGAGCGGTGTGGCGGCAACCTCTTTCCCGGAAGATACGGGCCTGGATGCCGCCGCCGGCTTCTCTGTTTCTTCGGACTGCACCTTAGGCTCGGGCGCGGGCGCGGCTGCGTCAGCACTATCGAGCGCGGACGCATCCTCGCCATCTTCCAGCAACAAACCGATAGGCTGGTTGACCGGCACGTTCTCAGTGCCTTCCTTGACCAGTATGCGGCCCAGCATGCCCTCATCGACCGCTTCCACCTCCATCGTGGCCTTGTCGGTTTCGATTTCAGCAATGACGTCGCCGGCAGCGATATTATCGCCTTCGGATTTCAGCCATTTGGCAAGCGTTCCCTCCGTCATGGTGGGAGACAGCGCCGGCATGAGAATTTGGACGGGCATCTTACGGTCACTCAGCCCTTGTAACAGACGGCTTTCGCCGCCTTTACAATGTCATCGGCCTGCGGCAGGGCCAGTGCCTCAAGATTGGCCGCATACGGCAACGGCACGTCTTCGGCACAAACCCGGCCGACCGGCGCATCAAGATAGTCGAATGCCTGCTCCATCAGAATGGCAGAAATCTCCGAACCGATGCCGGCGAAGGCCCAGCCTTCCTCCGCCACAACCGCGCGATTGGTTTTCTTCAGGGACGCAACGATGGTTTCGGTATCGAGGGGCCGAAGCGTTCTGAGATCGATCACCTCGGCGTCGATCCCGGCTTCCGTCAGTTCTTCCGCCGCTTTCAGCGCCTTTCCGACCATGATCGAGAAGGCAATGATCGTCACATCGGTCCCTTCCCTTGCGACCCGGGCCTTGCCGATCGGCACCGTCCAGTCCGGATCGGTCGGAACCTCGCCGGTTTCACCGTAAAGAATCTCGTTTTCCAGGAAAATCACCGGATCGGGATCGCGGATCGCCGATTTAAGCAATCCCTTGGCATCGGCGGGGTTCGACGGCGATATCACCTTGAGGCCCGGAATATGGGCGTACCAGCTGGCATAGCATTGCGAATGCTGTGCGGCGACGCGCGCCGCGGCCCCGTTGGGACCCCGGAAAACGATGGGACAGCCCATCTGGCCGCCCGACATATAATTGGTTTTCGCCGCCGAATTGATGATCTGATCCATCGCCTGCATGGCGAAATTGAAGGTCATGAATTCGACGATCGGTTTCAGCCCGCCAAACGCCGCGCCGACACCCAAACCGGTAAAACCATGTTCGGTAATCGGGGTATCGACAACCCGCCGGTCGCCGAATTCCGCCAGCAATCCCTGGCTTACCTTGTAAGCGCCTTCATACTGGGCGACTTCCTCACCCATCAGGTAGACGGCGTCATCGGCGCGCATTTCCTCCGCCATCGCATCGCGCAGCGCCTCCCGCATTTGAATTTCTGCGGTTTCGCCGTCATAAGCCAGTTCCGCCGGGACGGATTTCGCCACTTGCGCGGGCTTTTCGACCGGCTTCGCGGTTTCGCGCTCGGACTCTGTGGCTTCGGGAGAATTGCCGGCACCATTTGAGGCGGGCTTTTGCGACGCGACAGCCGCCGTATCAACGTCTTCGCCCTCTTCGACAAGAACCGCGATCACGTCATTCACGGCGACGTTTTCGCTGCCTTCCGGCACCATGATCTTGCCGAGAACACCGTCATCGACAGCTTCAACCTCCATGGTCGCCTTATCGGTTTCGATTTCCGCGATAACGTCGCCGACTTCGACCGTATCGCCCTCGTTCTTGTGCCATTTGGCGAGATTGCCTTCCGTCATGGTCGGCGACAGCGCCGGCATCAGAATATTTATTGCCATTATCCTGCTCCGTCCCCGTCCCGCTCAAGCGTTGACATAAACATCGGTGTAAAGCTCGGAAGGATCGGGCTCCGGGCTGTCCTGAGAGAATTGGGCCGCGTCGGCCACAATGGCGCGGATTTCACGATCCATCTCTTTCAGACTCTCTTCGGTCGAGATCTTCGCCTTGATCAACCGGTCGCGAAGCATATTGATCGGGTCGTGATGGGTGCGTACATCGTCGACCTCTTCCTTTGACCGGTATTTTGCCGGATCGGACATGGAATGGCCGCGATACCGGTAGGTCTGCATTTCCAGGATATACGGCCCCTTGCCTGAGCGGCACCATTTAACCGCTTCCTCGCCTGCGGCCTTGACCAGCTCGACATCCATACCATCGACCTGCCTGCCGGGGATATCGACGCTTTCACCGAGCTTGTAGAGATCGGTTTCGGCGGATGCACGCTCTACCGATGTGCCCATGCCGTATTTATTGTTTTCAATCACATAGATGACCGGCAGCTTCCATAGCGCGGCCATGTTGAAACTTTCATGGACCTGCCCCTGATTGGACGCACCATCGCCGAAATAAGTGACCGAAACAGCGTTGTTTTTCTTATATTTATGGGAAAATGCCAGACCGGTACCGATAGATACCTGAGCGCCGACAATGCCGTGACCGCCAAAAAAATTCTTCTCGCGGCTGAACATATGCATCGAGCCGCCCTTGCCTTTGGAATACCCTCCTATACGGCCGGTCAGTTCCGCCATCACGCCGCGTGACTCCATACCACAGGCCAGCATATGTCCGTGGTCGCGATAGCTGGTGATCACCGTGTCGGTTTCATTGAGCGCCGCCTGCATGCCGACAACGACCGCCTCCTGACCGATATAGAGATGGCAGAAACCGCCGATCAGCCCCATGCCGTAAAGCTGTCCCGCCCGTTCCTCAAAACGGCGGATCAACAACATGGTGCGGTACCACTCCAGAAGATCTTCCGGGGAATTCTTCAGTTTCGACGATGTCTTTCGGGCCTGGCCCGCCTGCTTCGCGCCTTTCCTGGCGGCGCTCTTCTTGGACGCCCTTTTAGCAGCTCTTGCCATCCCGTTCCCTCAGATTAAGCCGGTCGAAACATGCGTGCGTATTGCCCGCATATTAACCATAAGATTTATACGAAACTGTTCCCCAAGCAATAATCGCTTGAGAAAGTTTATGTTTTTTTGACAGAAGGTTTTGAAAGAAACGCTAATAAAAACCCGGATTTCGATTTAGCGAGCGTTTTCAGACAGATAAATTACAAACTCGTCCCGGCTCCCAAGTCCGGCCACAAGCCGGACGCGTTCATCGAGCAAATCCGCATCCAACCCTTCCGTGCGCAGCAACCTGATCCGGTTTTCCCAGGCCAGACGGTCATTCAGAATACGGGTGTTTTCGGTTTCCGCCTGGCTGATCTGCTGATTGAGTTGAACCCAGGCAAACAGACCGCGCTCACCCTGAATTGTGTGAAACAGGAAGTAGGCGACAAGCAGACACCCCAGCAGGGCTCCTGCAACCTGACGGCCTCTACGGCGTATTTCCAGAACAGCGGTCATGACGCTAACGAATCACATACCGATTCGATTCGTCAAGAAAAAAGCGAAAAAGAGGTTTTAGAATCGGTGATTTATTTTATTTTGTTGTAAGAATGATTCAGTTTGACACACGTGAAATATTCTCTGTCAAGACGATAAGATTCTGAAAAGACTCAGCTTTTCGGCCTCACCCTCACCCGGCGGCCGGCAGCACCGCGCGCCCGGCATAGACCGCCTGATTGTCGAGATCTTCCTCGATCCGGATCAGCTGATTGTATTTCGCCATACGGTCGGAACGGCAAAGCGACCCCGTCTTGATCTGACCGCAACCGGTGGCAACCGCCAGATCGGCGATGGTCGAATCCTCGGTTTCGCCGGAGCGGTGCGACATCACCGCCGTATAGGAGGCGCGATGCGCCATTTCGACAGCCGCCAGCGTTTCGGTCAGCGTACCGATCTGATTGACCTTGATCAGGATGGAATTGGCGATCCCGTCATCGATACCGCGCACCAGCCGTTCGGTATTGGTCACAAACAAATCATCGCCGACAAGCTGTACCCGGTCGCCGATCGCCCGGGTGAGCGCGGCCCAACCGTCCCAATCATCCTCCGCCATGCCGTCTTCCAGGCTAACGATCGGATAGGCGTCGGCCAGCGTCTTGTAATAATCCGCCATTCCCGCACTATCGAGGACCTTTCCCTCGCCTTCAAGATGGTATTTGCCGTCCTTGAAAAACTCACTTGAAGCGGCGTCAAGCGCAATGACCACATCGTCACCCGGCTTATACCCCGCCGCCTCGATTGATTTCATGATGAAGTCGAGGGCCGCGGTCGCACTGCCGATATTGGGCGCAAACCCGCCCTCATCGCCGACATTCGTGCTCATCCCTTCCTTGCCGAGCTCCGATTTAAGGCACTGAAATACTTCCGCGCCGCAACGGATCGCCTCCGACACGGTTTCCGCGCCGACCGGCATGATCATGAATTCCTGAATATCGATGGGATTATCGGCGTGCGCGCCGCCATTCAGGATATTCATCATCGGTACCGGCAGGATGTGCGCCGATACGCCGCCGACATAGCGGTAAAGCGGCAGGCCGGATTCTTCCGCCGCCGCTTTCGCAACCGCGAGGCTGACACCCAGAATGGCATTGGCGCCCAAACGACCCTTGTTTTCCGTCCCATCAAGCGCCAGCATGATCTCGTCCAGACCGGATTGATCCTCGGCATCCATGCCGGTCAGCGCCTCCGCGATCTCGCCATTCACAGACTCGATCGCCTGCCGCACGCCCTTGCCGCCATAGCGACCCTTGTCACCGTCGCGAAGTTCGACCGCCTCATGCACGCCGGTGGACGCGCCTGAAGGCACCGCCGCGCGCCCGGAAGCGCCGGTTTCCAGAAGCACATCGACCTCCACGGTCGGATTACCGCGGGAATCGAGAATTTCACGGCCATGAATGGCGGCGATTGCTGTCATGTGACTGTCTCCGTCAACAAGTTGGATTCAAAATACTGGATGGCCGATCAGCCGGCCTCCTTGGATAACCGGTCGAAAGCCTTCAACGTGCCGATCAACGCATCCATTTCAGAGAGCGGCACCATGTTCGGCCCGTCGCTGGGCGCGCTGTCGGGGTCCTGATGGGTTTCGGCGAACACCGCCGCAACGCCGACCGCAACCGCCGCCCGCGCCAGAACCGGCACGAATTCGCGCTGTCCGCCACTGCTGGTCCCCTGCCCGCCCGGCTGCTGCACCGAATGGGTTGCATCAAAAACCACCGGGAAACCGGTCTCCGCCAGGACCGGCAGAGCGCGCATATCGGAAACCAGCGTGTTATAGCCGAAACTCGCCCCGCGTTCGCAGATCATCACCTTCTCATTCCCGGCGGCGACAGCCTTGGCGGCGACGTTTTTCATATCCCACGGCGCGAGGAACTGACCCTTCTTGATATTAAGCGCCCGGCCGGTTTTCGCCGCGGCGATTACCAGATCGGTCTGGCGGCACAGGAATGCGGGGATCTGCAGCACATCGACAGCCTCGCCGACCGGGGCACATTGTTCGGCGGTGTGAATGTCCGTCAGTACCGGACACCCATAGGTCTCCCGAATTTCCGCCATGACCGGCAGAGCCGTCTCCATACCGATGCCGCGCGGGCTGTCTATGGATGTCCGGTTCGCCTTGTCGAAGGAAGTCTTGTAGATCAGCCCGACATCGTGCCTGGCACACAGCTCGACCAGCGCATGCGACATTTCCAGCGCATGCTGACGGCTTTCCATCGCACACGGTCCGGCGATCAGGGTAAGCGGCAAATCATTGCCGATTTTGACGTTTCCGATGGTGATATGGCGTGTTTCGGCCATGGAACAGCGACCCCGCAATTGTCTGCCGGGGTTGTACTAGACCAGACGCGAACGGTCCACCGCCGCCTTGATGAATGATTTGAAAAGCGGGTGCGGATCGAACGGTTTGGATCGCAGCTCGGGGTGGAACTGGACACCGATAAACCAGGGATGCCCCTTAAGCTCGACGATTTCCGGCAATTGACCGTCCGGGGACAGACCGGAAAAAAGCAGGCCGCATTCCTCCAGCCGTTTGAGATAGCCGATATTGACCTCATAGCGGTGACGATGACGTTCCTGGATATTCTCCGCGCCATAAACGGCCCTAACCAGAGATCCCTCCCGCAAATCGCACGGATAGGCACCAAGACGCATGCTGCCGCCAAGGTCGGTGTTTTCGCTGCGGCGCTCGACCTTGCCGGCCTTTTCCCATTCCGTCAGAAGCCCGACGACCTGTTCCTCGACCGGCCCGAATTCGGTCGATCCCGCACCCTGGATACCGGCGAGATTACGCGCGGCCTCAATCACCGCCATCTGCATGCCGAAACAAATTCCGAGATAAGGGACGTTGTGTTCGCGCGCGAATCTTACCGCGGCGACCTTCCCCTCCGCGCCCCGTTCGCCGAACCCGCCGGGAACAAGGATTCCCTGGACTTCCTCCAGATGCTGAACCGCGTCTTCCTTTTCGAAAATCTCGGAATCGATCCAGTTCATATTGACACCGACATTGTTCGAAATGCCGCCGTGATCCAACGCTTCCGCCAGAGACTTATAGGCGTCCGGCAGTTCGGTGTACTTGCCCACCACCGCAATGGTCACCTGCCCTTCCGGATTCTTGGTCCGGTGAACGATATCGCGCCAGCGGCTGAGATCCAGATCGCCCCCGGGGTCGATCCCGAAATACTTGCAGACCTCCGTATCGAAGCCCTGCTCATGATAGACCAGCGGGACCTCGTAGATCGTCTCGACATCCGGCGCCGAGATAACCCGCTCCGGCTGGACATTGCAGAAAAGAGCGATCTTCCGGCGGGCATCCTCCGGCACGATCCGGTCAGACCGGCACAGCAGCACATCGGCCTTGATCCCGACACTTTGCAGCTCCTTGACTGAATGCTGCGTCGGCTTGGTCTTGAGCTCACCCGCCGCGCTGAGATGTGGCAACAATGTCAGATGAACAAACAACGAGCGCTCAGGCCCCAGCTCATTCGCCTTCTGGCGGATCGCTTCAAGGAACGGCAGGCTCTCGATATCGCCGACGGTTCCGCCGATTTCGCAGAGTACGAAATCCTCATCGGTCACATCGTCGGTTATGAATTCCTTGATCGCGTCCGTGACATGCGGGATGACCTGGACGGTCGCGCCGAGATAATCTCCCCGCCGTTCGCGCGCGATCACGGTGGAATAGATTTTGCCGGTGGTCACATTATCACTGCGGTGCGCGGGAACACCGGTGAACCGTTCGTAATGTCCGAGGTCAAGATCGGTCTCCGCCCCGTCATCGGTGACAAAGACCTCGCCATGCTGGGTTGGGCTCATCGTGCCCGGATCAACATTGAGATAGGGATCGAGTTTGCGGAGGCGGACCTTGAAGCCCCGGGCCTGAAGCAGCGCGCCGAGCGCGGCAGAAGATATCCCCTTACCGAGAGAGGAAACCACACCGCCAGTAATGAACACGTACCGCGTCATGGACCTGCATCATACAGAAGATGAACGAGCCGCCCAACGGCAAAGAGGCGGCAGATTCCGCCCCTCTCACAGGGTGATTCGCAAATGGGGCTACTTGCCGAGCGGCACGACCGGCTGTGTGGGCGCGGATGGCGCGGCGGGCTGCGTCGCGGGCGCGGGTGTATCAACGATGGAACGGCGTTCACCGCCATTCCCCGCGATGATCGCCAGAACCAGGCTGGTCGCGATAAAACAGGCCGCCAGAATACCGGTCCAGCGGGTCAGCATATTGCCGGCGCCGCGCGCGGAAACCAGACCGTCCATGGCTCCGCCACCGCCAATCCCGAGCGCGCCGCCCTCGCTCCGCTGCAAAAGCACGATCACGACGAGCCCCAATGCCAGAAAAACATGAACGAGAAGAAGAACGGTTTCCATAAATCAAGCCTGCGAAATTCTCTTAAGTCGCCACCGGGGCGATAAACAAGTCGGTCTATTTAGGGCTTCTCAACCGAATTTACCAGTCCAAACCGTAACGGGGTCTTACGATGCCGCGCTACAAACCGACCAGAAATCATCGAGCTTGAGGCTCGCGCCGCCGACCAACCCGCCATTGACATTATCCACGGCGAGAATTTCTGCCGCGTTACCCGGGTTCATTGAGCCGCCATAGAGAATTCTGACCCCGTCCGCATTCCCGGCGCAAGAAGCCAGGCGCGCCCTGATTTCCGCGTGAACTTCGGCGATCTGATCGACGGTTGGCGTTAGTCCCGTCCCGATCGCCCAAACCGGTTCATAGGCGATGACGAGGTTGTCCGCGGTCGCCCCTTCCGGCACCGAACCGGCAATCTGGGCCGCGACGCGTTCCAGAGTCTTCTCCGCCTCGCGTTCATCCAGCTTCTCTCCGATACAAACAATCGCGGTCATACCAGCCGCGATCACCGCCGCCGCCTTTGCGCAAACGATTTCATCGGATTCGCCGTGATCGGCGCGGCGTTCGGAGTGGCCGACGATGACATAATCACACCCGGCATCCTTCAGCATCGCGCAGTTTACGTCTCCCGTATGGGCGCCGAAATCTCCCGCATGACAATCCTGTGCACCGAGCGAAACCGCTTCGCCTGAAACAGCCGACGCGACCGGCGGGATGGAGATATAGGGTGGGCAAACAAGAATATCGCAGCCGGGATCACCCTCTGCCGAACGTCGTTCGGAAAGACCCGACGCGAGCGCCACGGCGTCGGCATGCAAAAGATTCATCTTCCAGTTTCCGGCAATCAGCGGTCTCATGTCTTCTCCAGCGCGATAATCAAAAATGAACAGAATTCTGATAAACGGTTGAAATCCAACCGCCAGAGACGATTTTTAGCACAGCGCCGGCGCTGCAAAAAGACGCCCCGATAACGTGTTGCGGCAAGACGCGCTGATTTCTATGATGCGCAGCCGTTCGCGACCGGCTTCGCGAACTTTTTTTGAAATTTCCGGCCGGATTGAAAAACCATGATTGAAGCCATGCGCTCGACGGTCGCCAAGTGGGCGATCCGTTTTCTCCTCTTCCTTTTAATCATCTCGTTCGGTGTATGGGGTATCGAGGACATGTTCCGTCCCCCCGCGGTCGTCCAGAACGTCGCCACGGTCGAAGGAGAAACAATTTCCCGCGACCAGCTCTATGAGCGATTCCAGCGCGTGGTCAACGCAATGCGGGAACGGCTTGGAGCAGGCTTTGACAACCGTCAGGCCGCGCGGCTCGGCCTTCTCGACCGGACCCTTGACGAGATGATCGAGGCCAGGCTGCTGTCCAAGGAAGTCGCCCGGCTCGATCTCGATGCCGGCGAGGATATTATCCGCCAGGCTATTTTTAACGATCCCCGCTTCAAGGGCCCCGGTAACAACGTCGATAGAATTGCCTTCCAGAATTTTCTCCGACAGGAGGGGTTATCGGAGGGCATGTTTGTCTCAATTCTTCGGGATCAGATCAGGCGAAACCAGCTGCTCTCGGCCCTGACGGCGGCGAACCAGGTTCCCAGGACGCTTCTGGACACGGTCTACAAATTCCGCAATGAGCAGCGCACGGCGGAGATCGTCACCGTTCCCTACCAAACCGCGTCGTCACTGCCCGCCCCCGATGAGGCGTCGCTGAAGAAATATTATGAGGAGAACAAACAGCTTTTCCTCACGCCGGAATACAGGGACATCACCGCCATCTATCTCGATCCGGCGGAAGTCGGGGCCGGGATGAGCCCGCCGGAAGAACGGATTCAGGAGACCTTTGAGGCCCGAAAGGAAGCCGCTTCGGTTCCCGAACGCCGGAACCTCAGCCAGATCCTCGTGCTGAAGGAGGACATCCTTAAAAAGCTGACATCCAGCCTCGATGGCGGCGCCAATTTTGAGGAAGCGGCCAAAGCGGCGACCGGCAAGCCGCCTCAGGCCCTTGGCAATCTGACCCGCAACGACCTGCCGGCCCCGGTCGCGGAAGTCGCATTCGGGATTCGGGAAAACGAAATCGGCGAACCGGTGAAGACCTCGCTCGGCTGGCATGTCGTCAGGGTCAACAAGATCGCGCCGGGGCGGGTGGCGACGATGGCCGAATTGCGTCCCGCGATCATAAAGGACCTGGCCCGCGAAATGGCTATCGACGATATCATCGTCCTTACCGGCAGGATCGATGACGCGCTGGCCGCCGGATCGCCGTTGGAGGATGCCGCGTCAAGCGTGGGGGCCTCGGTCTTGAAATTTTCCGCCGTCGATGCGCTCGGAAACGGAAAAGGAGGCAAACCGGTCAAGGATTTCCCCGCTTCGCCACGCTTCCGCGATTTAGCGACCAGCCTGGAGCCGGGCGAAAGTTCCTTGATTGAAGAAGCCGATGACGGCAGTTATTTCGTCCTTCGGGTGGACCGGGTCATTGCTCCGGAAGTTCCGCCGCTTGCTAAAATCCGTTCCCGCGTCATTGCCGCCTGGAAGGACAGCCAGGTTCAGAACGCCGCCGAGGAAAAAGCCAAAGCGCTGCTCGAGGCGGCCAAACAGAAGGGACTAAAGATTGCCGCTGCCGAACAAGGGCTGCCCGCGATCACGGCAAAGCCGTTTTCGCGTTTTATCCGCAATAGCGATATCCGGATTTCGGATGCCCTCTCAAGCGCGATTTTCAAGGCCAAGCAGGACGCTCTGGTGTCCGCGCCCGATCTCAAGGGATATTCGGTTGCAAAGGTAACGCAGATCATCGCGGCGACACCCGGCGGCAACAAGGCCGAGGCGGATGCATTGAAAAACAGCATTGAGCAGTCTCTTGCCCAGGATATGGGCGAACAGCTTCTCGGCCAGCTCCGAAAACGCTACAAGGTCGAGATCAACCGTGAAGCAATGCAACGCCTGACCGAGGAGCAGCTGGGGGGCTGATGCGTACCTCCCCCGAATTTGAGCGTTTTCGAGAGATCTATAACGCGGAACGACCCCAGGTTGTCGCGACCAGCTTGACGGCGGACCTTGAAACGCCGGTATCGGCAATGATGAAACTGACCGGCGAGCGGCCTGACAGCTTCCTTCTGGAATCGGTCGAGGGCGGCGCGCATCGCGGTCGCTATTCCATCATCGGCATGCAGCCGGATGTCATCTGGCGCTGCAATGGCGACAAGGCGGAAATCGGTGTTGTCGATGAGACCGGCGCCGCCGAATTTTCGTCCGTTCCCGGTCATGCGCTCGATTCACTGCGCGAACTGGTGGACCGGTCGCGTATCGATTTGCCGGAGGATATGCCGCCGATGGCGGCCGGGCTGGTTGGCTATCTCGGCTATGACACGGTTTCCCTGATGGAGAATATCCCTTCCACCCGCCCCGACCCCCTTGGCACACCCGACGGTTTGTTCCTGCGCCCCACCATCATGGCCATTTTCGATCTGGTTAAGGATACGGTGACCATCGTCACTCCCGTAAGACCGGACGAAAACCTTTCCGCGGATGACGCATGGAACGCGGCCAATCAACGCCTGTCCGCCGCGGTGAAGAATTTCGGCAAGCCACTGGAACGTGAAATTTCCGAGCCCGACCGCGATCACCCTTCCCTGGTGCCCGAATCGAACACGGCGGAGAAGGATTATCTGGACATGGTTCGCCGGGCCAAGGAATACATCCTCGCCGGTGACATCTTCCAGGTGGTTTTGTCACAGCGCTTCCGCGTGCCGTTCAATCTCTCACCCTTTTCGCTGTATCGCGCATTGCGCCGGACCAACCCCTCGCCTTTTCTTTATTTTCTGAATTTCGGCGACTTCTCGGTGGTTGGGTCGAGCCCTGAAATCCTGGTCCGGATGCGCGACGGCAAGGTGACAATCCGGCCGCTGGCGGGAACCCGTCCACGCGGCGCGACCTCCGCCGAAGACAAGGCTCTGGAAGAAGACTTGCTGTCCGACGAAAAGGAACTCGCCGAACATCTCATGCTGCTTGATCTCGGTCGCAACGATGTCGGGCGTGTCGCCGAAATCGGCAGTGTAAAGGTCACCGAAAAGATGGTGATTGAGCGCTACTCGCACGTCATGCATATCTCCTCCAACGTCGAGGGCGAGATGGCAAAGGACAAGGGCGCAATGGAGGCCCTGGCGGCCGGTTTTCCGGCGGGCACGGTCTCAGGCGCCCCCAAAATCAGGGCGATGGAAATCATCGATGAGCTGGAAGCCGAGAAACGCGGGATCTACGCAGGAACTGTCGGGTATTTCTCCGCCAACGGCACGATGGATACCTGCATCTTGTTGCGAACGGCGATCGTCAAGGACGGCATGATGTATATCCAGTCCGGGGCGGGCGTTGTGGCGGACAGCGTGCCGGAAGCCGAACACAAGGAATGCCAGAACAAAGCGGCCGCGCTGATCCGCGCGGCGGAAGAGGCCTTCCGTTATGCCGGAAATACCGGCGGTTAAACCTCTGATTTAAGCACGACGGAAGTTTCCACCTGTCTCTCAGGGATATTCCAGTACCTATTGAGAAGAAACGTTTTTTCTTCTTCTATTGCGAGATTGAAGCCGTGCCGCCGGTAAAACCGGATTGCCCATCCCGCCGCCGCCCAGGTGCCGACCAGGACAGGGCCTGAAACACCGGCCATCAGATCTTCGATCAAAGCCGATCCGGCACCCTTTCCCTGCCAACCAGGTTCGACATAGGCATGCCGGATCAGGGTCACATCCATCACGGGCTGCGCGCCCATCACCCCGCGGATAACATATCCCTCATCGGTCCAGAGCCGAAACGCCACACCTGCATCGATTTCCGCCTGCAGTTCTTCACCCCCCATATAGGGGTCGTGCCAGCGATCCGCCGGGATGACGCCGCGATAGGCTTCCGCCGCCCGATTGATAATTTCGTAAACCCTGTCGAAATCCTCAGAGAGATAATCGCGGATTGCCGCCATGTCAGAGCTTCGCTTGTCCGAGCCGCAACGCATTGGCGATTATGGACACCGAGCTCAGGCTCATCGCCGCCGCAGCGAGCATTGGCGAGAGGACGATACCAAACACGGGAAAAAGGACACCGGCGGCGATGGGAACACCCAAAGAATTATACCCGAACGCAAAGACCAGATTCTGCTTTATATTTCGCGTCACCGCCCGGCTAAGGGCGCGCGCCGTCGCCAGCTTACGGATATCGCCGCCAAGCAAGCTGACACCCGCGCTTTCCATGGCGATATCGCTGCCCGATCCCATAGCGATACCGACGGTCGCGGCGGCAAGTGCCGGCGCGTCATTGATGCCGTCACCCGCAAAACCGACGCGGCGGCCATCCTTCAGAAGCTGATCGACGAGCGCCGCCTTGTCGACGGGGCTTTGAGCGGCAAAATAATCGTCGATGCCGAGCCCCAAGGCGACAGGTTTTACCGCCTCAGGCGCATCACCACTCGCAATAATAATCTCCACACCGTCCCGGCGCAGGGCGCGTGCCGCCTCGAGCGCGCCTTCCCGCACCACATCAGCGAAAGCCAGTGCCCCCATCAGCCGCCGCTCGCCGGCCAGATAGACAATCGTCTTTCCTTGCTCTCTCAACGCGCCAAGCCGTGTATCGCCATCCTCGCCCTCAATGCCGTCGCCGCG
>CAZBKQ010000006.1:33967-66021 GCA_964492555.1 uncultured Rhodospirillaceae bacterium
GACTGCAGAGCCTCCAGCGCTTCTCCATCCCGAAACAACACTCCAAGATGCGCGCCGCGTCCCATCCCGACCATCAGCGACATCGGCGTGGCAAGGCCGAGCGCGCAGGGACAGGCGATGATCAACACAGAAACCGCGCAGATCAACCCGAAAGCCATGGCGGGCGGCGGGCCGAACAATGCCCATGCCACAAATGAGACTACGGCGATGGCTATCACCAGGGGAACGAAAACGACCGCAACGCTGTCCGCAAGCCGTTGCGCCGGCGCGCGGCTGCGCTGCGCCGCCGCGACCAGGCGGACAATACGACCGAGCAGCATATCGCCGCCGCTATGTTCGACGCGCATGACGAACGTCCCGGCACCATTGATCGTACCGCCGGTTACCGCGTCACCCTCGCCTTTCTCCACCGGCAAGGGCTCACCCGTAATCATCGATTCATCAATTGCGGAATGACCTTCGGTAACAATGCCATCGGCCGGTAATGACTCACCCGGACGCACCCGCAGCAGATCGCCGAATTTCAACCGCTCAAGCGCGACATCCATTTCCGCGCCGCATTCATGGATTAGCCTTGCCGTTGGCGGGGCGAGCCCGATGAGCTGCGCCAGCGCATCCGACGTCTTTTCACGCGCACGCAATTCCATGACCTGACCAGCCAGCACCAGGGTCACGATGACGGCGGCGGCCTCGAAATACAGTGGCGCCTCGCCGTTTGGACCCCGAAACGCCTCCGGAAAGATACCCGGCACGACCATCCCGGCGGTCGAGGCCAACCAGGCCATCCCGGTACCCAGCGCGATCAGCGTGAACATGTTGAACTTTCCGGTCCGTACGGATTGCCAGCCGCGCTCGAAAAACACCTTGCCGCCCCAAAGCACCACCGCGCTGGCCAGAACGAACTGTATCCAGGGCGATGCGGCCGGACTGACGACGCCGCCCGCCACCACCATCTCACCCATCGCGACGACAACGACCGGGACCGTCAGGACGGCTGAAACGACAAGTCTTCGGGTGAAATCCTTCAGCTCGGGATTTTCAGCGGGCGCACCCCCGGCCGGTGGCGCTTCGGGCTCCAGAGCCATGCCGCAATCGGGACAACTGCCGGGTCCATCCGAGACCACGTCGGGATGCATGGAACAGATATATTTTTCCGCCGGTGCGCCGCCGCCGAACCCGTCGATCTCCGCCTCCAGCGCCATGCCGCAATCCGGACAGGCCCCCGGTTCAGCCTGACTGACTTCCGGGTGCATGGGACAGCTATATGTGGTCATTTATGGGCAGCCATTGGTCGGAAAATCGTTCTATTGTTTTTGCGGCGGCGATCAGACCTGATATAAGGCGCAGCCGAAGCGAAGAATATGACAACTCTTTGAAATGTTACTCATAATCGATAATTACGACAGCTTCACCTATAACCTTGTTCACTATCTTGGCGAACTGGGCGCGAAAACCGTCGTGAAACGTAACGACGCGCTGTCGGCGAATGACGCAATCGCGATGCGGCCCGACGGTATTGTGCTGTCACCCGGCCCCTGCGATCCCGACAAGGCGGGTATCTGTCTGGAACTGGCCGGGCGGGCGGCACCGGAAATTCCTATTCTCGGGGTTTGCCTCGGGCATCAGGCGATCAGCCAGGCATTCGGGGCAAAGATTATTCGCGCCGATGTTCCCATGCACGGCAAGCCGAGCGCGATCCACCATACCGACACAGGCCTGTTCAAAGGTCTGCCGCAGAAATTCAGGGCTATTCGCTATCATTCGCTGATTGTCGAACGCAAAACCCTGCCGGAGTCTCTGACCGTCACGGCGGAAACCGAAGACGGCACGATCATGGGTATCTCCCATAAGGAATTCCCGGTTTTCGGTGTACAGTTTCATCCGGAAAGCATAGATACGGCATCGGGGCACGCGCTCCTGTCCAACTTTATCGATCTGACCCGCCAACGGAGGCACGCCGCATGATCGCGACAGCCGATGGTCTGAAACCGCTTCTGGCAAAGGTAGCGGACGGCAATACGCTCAACAGCGAAGAGGCAGAGACCGCTTTCGAGCTGATCATGTCCGGCGACGCCACACCCGCGCAGATCGGCGCTTTTCTTATGGCGCTTCGGGTTCGTGGTGAAACCGTCGATGAGATCGCCGCCGCGGCCAAGATCATGCGCTCCAAAGCGACCGCCATCTCCGCGCCGCCTGACGCCATCGACGTCGTGGGTACGGGCGGTGACGGCGCGGGCACGCTCAATATTTCAACCGCATCAGCGCTGGTGGTCGCGGGGTGCGGCGTGCCGGTCGCCAAGCATGGCAACCGGGCGCTTTCCTCTCGCGCCGGCGCGGCCGACGTACTGGCCGCCCTTGGCGTTAATATCGATTGCGACATGGATCTGATCGAAAAGGCGATTATCGAGGCAGGTTTCGGTTTCATGATGGCGCCGCGCCATCACAGCGCCACCCGTCACGTCGCCGGTCCCCGGGTCGAACTGGCAACGCGCACGATCTTCAATCTGCTTGGCCCCCTTTCCAACCCGGCCGGGGTCAACCGGCTGCTGGTCGGGGTTTTCGCCAGGGAATGGGTCGAACCGATGGCCCAGGTGCTTGGCAATCTTGGCGCTGAAAAGGCCTGGGTGGTGCATGGCTCCGACGGGCTGGATGAATTGACCACAACCGGGGCAAGCTATGTCGCCGCATATGAAAACGGCGCGGTTCGCACGTTCGAGACCACACCGGCCGACGCCGGGTTGCCGGAATCGTCAGTCGAGGACCTCAAAGGCGGCGACGGCGCATATAACGCCCAGGCCCTCACCGCGCTGCTGGATGGCGCGCCGAGCGCTTATCGCGATATCGTGATTTACACTGCCGCCGCGGCACTGGTCGTCGCGGACAAGGCGGATGACCTGAAAGCCGGCGCGGAAATGGCGGCAAGCGCGATTGACAGCGGCAAGGCCCGCGCCGCGCTCGACTCCCTGATCGCCATCACCAATGAGCGCGGCGTGGCCGGTAAATAGCATGACCAACGCCCTGACCCGCATCTGTGCCGACAAGCGCGACCATGTCGCATCGTGCAAGACGCGGGTAACCGTATCCGACCTTGAAGCGCAGATCGCGGGGCAGGCGCCGCCCCGGGGCTTTGCCGATGCGCTGCGGCGCGCCTCACAAAGCGGGTATGGGCTGATTTCGGAAATAAAGAAAGCCTCGCCCAGCGCCGGGCTGATCCGGGACGATTTCGATCCGGCGGCGCTCGCCAAATCCTATCAGGCCGGCGGCGCGACCTGCCTTTCCGTTCTGACCGACATCCCCTATTTCCAGGGCGATAACGCCTATCTGAAAGCCGCGCGCGATGCCGTCGATTTGCCGGTGCTGCGCAAGGATTTCATGGTCGATCCGTATCAGATCATGGAAGCGCGCGCGATCGGGGCCGATTGCATTCTGCTGATTCTTGCGGAGCTCGACGACGCGCTGGCGGCGGAAATGGAAATGCTTGCCTTTGAACTCGGCATGGATGTCCTCATTGAGGTCCATGACGAGGAAGAGCTTGAACGCGCGCTCAAGCTGAAATCACCACTGATCGGGGTAAACAACCGTAATCTCAAGACCTTGAAGACGGATACGGCGACGACGACCCGCCTGGCGCCGCTGATCCCCGACGACCGCATGCTGGTTTGCGAAAGCGGATTAAAAACACGGGAAGACCTCGCCCGCATGGCCCAAGCCGGGGCGCGTTGCTTCCTGATCGGCGAAGCGTTGATGGCCCAGCCAGACGTTCGGGCGGCCGTCGAAGCCATTCTCGCTGATCCCGTTCCAGCGGAGCCCGTCTCGGCATGAGCCAGCGCCTGACCCATATTGATGCGGACGGCAAGGCCGCAATGGTCGATGTCTCGGACAAGGGCGTGACCGAACGCAAGGCGACCGCCGCAGGCAAGGTGGTTATGAAGCCCGAGACACTGGCCCTGATCGAGGAAGGCGCAGTCAAGAAAGGCGACGTCCTTTCGGTTGCACGGCTCGCCGGAATCATGGGAGCAAAAAAGACGCCCGACCTGATTCCGCTTTGCCACCCGCTGTCCCTTAACGGCATCGATGTCGATCTGACCCTCAACCGGGAAGACAGCGCCGTCGAAATCACCGCAACCTGCCGGGTCAAGGGCCGGACAGGGGTGGAAATGGAAGCGCTCAGCGCCGTATCCGTTGCCGCGCTTACGATCTACGACATGTGCAAGGCGGTCGACAGAACAATGACCCTGACCGATATCCGCCTGCTGGAAAAATCCGGCGGCCAATCCGGAACTTTCAAGGCCGATGGCTGACCTTCTGCCCGTTGACGAGGCGCGCCGCCGGATTTGCGACGCCATGCCGCTGATGGCGGCGGAACAGGTTGCCTTGAGCGCAGCACTTGGGCGTGTACTTGCCGAAAATGCCGCGGCCCGCCGCACCCAACCGCCCCACGCGGTATCGGCGATGGATGGGTATGCGGTACTGGCCGCCGATGTCACCGCCCTGCCCGCCTCGCTGACTGTCATCGGCGAAGTACCCGCCGGGCAGCATTTCAGCGGCGCGGTAGGCCCCGGTCAGGCGGTGCGTATTTTCACCGGCGCAAGGGTCCCTGATGGCGCCGATACAATCGTAATACAGGAAAATACCTTACGTGACGGGGATTTGGTCCGTGTTGTGGATGGCGAAGCCCCTGTCGGACGTTTTATCCGGCCCGCCGGTCTTGATTTCAATCAGGGTGATGTACTGCTGGAGGCGCCGAAAAAACTGACCGCCCGCGATATCGGTCTGGCCGCGAGCATGAACCTTCCCTGGCTGATGGTCCGGCGCGCGCCCCGGATTTCCCTGCTGGCAACCGGCGACGAAATCGTCATGCCCGGCGATCCGTTGGTTGATAACCAGATCGTCAGTTCCAACGTCCTGGCCCTCCATGCGTTCATCCGCCAGCACGGGGGCGCGCCGGTTGATCTCGGGATCGCACCCGATGCGGAGGACTCCCTGCGCGCCATGGCGGAAGGCGCGCGCGGCACCGATATGCTGGTGACTACCGGCGGTGCTTCGGTCGGTGACCATGATCTCGTGCAAAAGGTTCTGGGAGAGATGGGGTTGGAGGTCGATTTCTGGCGTATCGCCATGCGGCCCGGCAAACCGCTGATGTTCGGACGTATCGGCGACACGATGATGCTCGGCCTGCCGGGTAATCCGGTTTCGTCCCTGGTGTGCGCAACTATCTTTCTGGCCCCGGCAATCGCCGCGATGCAGGGTCTCGCCATGGACGTGTCCGCCCGGCAAACCGCTCATCTGGGTAGCGCCCTCCCCGAAAATGATGAGCGGGAGGACTATCTCCGCGCGTCCCTTACCCGCGACGGAGACAGCGCCCTGATCGCAACCCCGTTCGGAAAGCAGGACAGCTCGGTCTTCTCCGGCATGGCAAAGGCGGATTGCCTGGTCATTCGACCGCCTTTCGCCCCGGCAGCCAGGGAAGGCGACGTCGTCAGCTTTATCCCGCTCGACTGATTCCCTGCGCCCTCTTCCAACCATTTCTTGACCCGATTCAGGAACTTTTATAGAACATAGACGCTGTTTTTGTTTTGTTCTGTTGTAACCGCTTCAAAGCGGCAGGGGCTAAAATGCTGACACATAAGCAATATGAGCTATTGAAATTCATTGATCGGCGTCTGAAATCGCAAGGCGTGCCGCCATCTTTCGATGAAATGAAGGACGCGCTCGGACTGAAATCCAAATCGGGTATTCACCGGTTGATAACCGGGCTGGAAGAACGCGGTTTTCTGCGCCGCCTGCCCCACCGGGCCCGGGCACTGGAGATCATAAAACTGCCCGAAAATATGGATGCCGATTTTCCGGCCGCCGGCGGGTTCCAGCCCAATGTCATCGATGGCGGTTTCGCCGAGGAGGGCATACCGGCGATCCACAGCGAGGCGGATGATAAAGGCAGCGTCTCCTTGCCGCTTTACGGGAAGATTGCCGCCGGATTGCCGATCGAAGCGATGCGTGATCAGTCGGACACATTTGCGGTGCCCGCCGACCTGGTCGGGCGCGGCGATCATTACGCACTTGTTGTTGAAGGGGATTCAATGATCGAGGCCGGTATTCTTGATGGCGATATTGCGGTGATAGAGCATACCGAAAATGCCGAAAACGGCTCGATTGTGGTGGCGCTGGTCGATGACAATGAAGTCACGCTCAAGAGACTGCGGAAAAAGGGCAAATCGATTGCCCTGGAACCGGCGAACAAGGATTACGAAATACGGATTTTTGGCCCGGACCAGGTTTCCGTTCAGGGACGGCTAAAAGCCATCGTCCGCCAATATTAGCGGCGTGGTCCCGGCAATCTGTTCCACGGGCGGTCACCAATCACGTCATAAACCGACCGCGTCCGCGCTTCGCCCTCCCGAAACCGGATTTCATGCGGCCCGTAACGCCATAAGGCAAAGCGGTCGATAATGCGCGACGGGGTGGAGCAATCGCGCCGGCGCGCGGGAATGGCTGATATGACCACGTCGGCAACGCGGCAATCCTCAGACAGCGCAGCATGATCACGGATTATCGCGACGGTAAGGCCCTTCGGATTTTTATAAAAACATCCAAGTCGATCACATTCTATATCAATAAGTTGTGCGATCTTTTTGTTCTTGATTGTTAATAAAATATCAAGGCTCTGACCGTTGCGTCTCGCCCAGCTTTCGCCGACGAAGCCCTTGGGCGAACCGATAAAGACGAGTTCACCGGTCGAGGCGCGCAAGGCGATTTTTTTTCCGGTTTCCGAAACAAGGATGTCGGGCGGATCAATTGCGGTGACGGCAAGGACCGCGCCAAGAATAATGGGAACGATCCCGAGAAACCGCCATCCGCTTTTCCAGATCGCCAACCACAACCCACCAAGAACCACGACCGCCAATGGCCAGACCGGGATCGCGGCAAGGTGCAAAACCGCGCCCGGCAGGGAGGACACCCATCGGGCAACGGCGACAACCATACCGATGCCGCCGCCCATAACGCCGAGCGCCAGTTCTTCCATCCCGACAGACATCAGCAGCAATGAAAGAATCCCGGCCGGCATTACCCAGAATGCTGTCAGCGGAACCGCGAGAGCATTCGCCAAAACGCCGTATAGCGCTGTCTGATTGAAGTGAAACAGCGCGAACGGCGCGGTCGCCGTCCCGGCAATGACCGTCGTCAGGATAACACCCGCGACATAGGCCGATCCACGGCGTGCCAATCCCGGCCCCAGCCCTCTTGTGATCCGCCTCGCGGTGACGCTTTCATAGGCGGCGACGAGCGCCACAACGGCGGCAAAGGACATCTGGAAGCTGACATTGCCCACACTTTCAGGAGCGATGAGCAAAATCGCCATCGCGGCCCAGGCGACCAGATTCATCGAAATCGGGTTGCGATCAAAGAGAACCGCCAGAAACACCAGCCCGATCATCAGAAACGCCCGCTGGGTCGGCAAGGTGCCGCCTGAAATCAATAAATAGAAAAAGCTGCCGCATAGAGCCAATATCGCGGCCCATTTTTTGATCGGATAGCGCAGCGCGATCGCCGGAAATAGCGACAAAATCAGGCGAGTGGCAAAAAACAGCAGCCCCCCACAAGCCCCAGATGCAGCCCTGAGATTGCCAACAGATGGGCGAGCCCTGCATCCCGCATGGCATTTAGCGTCTCTTCGGGAATCGCGCCGCGTTCGCCGGTCAGCAAGGCCGCCGCAAAGGCGCCCGTCAAACCGGGGAGCGATTGCTGGATGCGAACGGTGATCTCATGGCGCAACGCCGCGATCCCGGTTTGAATATCCGTCCCGTCCCCATTGCCGGCCACAGGCTCCGGCGCGGACACCGCATACCCCACGCCGCCGATCCGCTCGAACCAGGATTTGCGGGCAAAATCAAAGGCTCCCGGCGCGGCGGGCCCGGCCGGAGGATAAAGAACCGCCCGGATGGCGATGCGCTGGCCGGGAACAGGCACCGCATCCGGTCCGATATGGGCCCGAATACGGATCTTTTCCGGAGTCCGATCCACCGCAATCCGGCCAATCGACAAATTATCCAGCCAGAGCCGGTAGGAACCGTCTTTCGGTTCCGCGCGGATTACCCGGCCCGAGACCGCTAGAGGCGGCGTCTTTTTGGCAATAACAGGTGCCGCGACCAAAGCCGAGCGGAATTGCGCGGTTCCCAATCCAGCGGTGAAGACCGCCACCGCGAGAAACACCAGGAAAAGGGAGAGACGCCCTCGCGAAAAGACACATCCCAGAAGCGCCAGGAGCAGGACCGCACCCGTAATCCGGATATCCGGTTCGAATTCAAGCCCAAGATAAACACCGGCACCGGCACCAAAGAGGACCGGACACCAGAGTTTCCAACGCTCACGGTCACTGGAAAAACAGGCGGACAGCGAGCTAAACAGGGCCGTTCGGGAAAATACCGGCTTCTGTTCACCGCGAACCGCACTGCCCGCCAGCAGCGACATCAGCCCCTCGCCCTTCCTGAGTGACGCCAAAGGCTCGACAGTAACCGCTTATTTTGATTTAACCGCGCCATGTCATCTCAGATCGTAACACGTTTCGCCCCATCTCCGACCGGCTTCCTCCATATTGGCGGCGCCCGGACGGCGCTTTTCAACATGCTTTATGCCCGCCATTCCGGGGGCAAGTATCTGCTGCGGATCGAGGATACCGACCGCAAGCGTTCCTCACCGGAGGCCATTGACGCCATTCTCGAGGGTCTCGACTGGCTGGGTCTCTCCCCCGATGAAGAGCCGGTTTTCCAATCGAAGAATCTTGAACGGCACTCGGCCATTGCCCGGCAACTGCTGGAAGAAGGCAAGGCTTATTATTGCTATTGCACGCCTGAAGAACTGACCGAGATGCGTGAAACAGCCCGCGCCGAAGGCCGGTCGCCCCGCTATGACGGCAGGTGGCGCGACCGCGACGCGGCGGATGCGCCCAAGGATGTGCCGCCCGTCATTCGTTTCAAGGCGCCGCTCGACGGGGAAACGGTTATCGGCGATCTGGTTCAGGGCGAGGTGCGGGTCGAGAATACACAGCTCGACGATATGATCCTGCTTCGCGCCGACGGCACCCCGACCTATATGTTGTCGGTCGTGGTCGATGATCACGATATGGGAATTACCCATGCCATCCGGGGCGACGACCATCTGACCAACGCCTTCCGCCAGACCCAGCTTTTCAGCGCGCTCGGATGGGAAATGCCGGTATACGCACATATTCCCCTGATTCATGGACCCGACGGTACGAAAATGTCGAAACGTCATGGCGCGCTTGGCGTCGAGGCCTATCGCGATATGGGATATCTGCCCGAGGCGCTGCTGAACTATTTGATGCGGCTCGGCTGGAGCCACGGCGACGACGAAATTATTTCGCTGGATCAGGCCATTGAATGGTTCGATATCGCGGATGTGAACAAAGGGGCGGCGCGGTTCGATTTCGACAAGCTCGGCGCCCTGAACGGTCATTATATAAATACCGCCGATGACGAGCGGCTGATTTCCCTGATCGGTGGGGAAAGCCCTGTCGGTGAAGGCGCGAAAGAGCGGCTGAAAAAGGGCCTTCCGGGTTTAAGAGACCGCGCAAAGACAATTTCGGAACTCACTGAAAAAGCGTCTCTTTATATCATCAATCGGCCAATTGAAATTGATGCCAAGGCCGGCAAGCTCCTGACCCCGGAAGCGCTGGATATCCTCAATAAACTGACGCCCCGTTTGAGCGCCTTGCCGGAATGGAACGAGGAATCCATCGAAGCCGAAATTCGCGCCTTTATCGAAGACCAGGAACTCAAACTCGGCAACGTGGCCCAGCCACTGCGGGCGGCACTTTGCGGCACGACAACCTCACCCGGTATTTTTGAGGTGGTTTATGCACTTGGCCGTGAAGAAGCACTCGGCCGGTTGGCAGATGCCATAAATTGACCGCCTGACGGTTTGATTTGTCGGGTCTAATCCGTTATTTTCCGCTCACCTCAAACAACCCTCGGACATCCGGCGCTTCCGCCGCCGTGTTCGCCCTGATTCAGGAAAGGTACTCTCTATGAGCCAGGACGCAGCCCAAGGCACCAACAACAACGTCACCATTACCGATAACACCACCGGGAAACAGGCGACCTATCCACTGATTGCCGGCACCGACGGTCCGCCGGTTATCGATATTCGCCGGCTTTATGCGGATTTGGGTTATTTCACCTACGATCCGGGTTTCATCGCTACCGGGTCCTGTGAATCCGACATTACCTTCATCGACGGCGATGAAGGCATCCTGCTGCATCGCGGCTATCCCATAGAACAGCTGGTGGAAAACTGCTCTCACCTCGAAGTTTGCTATCTGCTGCTCAAGGGCGAACTGCCCAACAAGGCGGAATTCGAAAAATTCAGCAGCGACATTACCAATCACACCATGCTGCATGAGCAGCTGCACAATCTTTATCGCGGGTTCCGCCGCGACGCGCATCCGATGGCGATTATGTGCGGTGTGGTCGGCGCGCTGTCCGCCTTCTACCACGACAGCACCGACATCAACGACCCGCATCAGCGGATGGTCGCGTCCTACCGGATGATCGCCAAAATGCCGACGATCGCCGGTTGGGCCTACAAATATTCCCTCGGCCAGCCCTTCATGTATCCGAAGAACGATCTCGACTACGCGGAGAACTTCCTGTGGATGCTGTTCGGCAACCCGTGTGAGGATTACGAGATCAACCCGGTTATCGCCAAGGCGATGGACCGTATTCTCATCCTGCACGCGGACCATGAACAAAACGCCTCCACCTCGACCGTGCGTCTGGCCGGCTCGAGCGGCGCAAACCCGTTCGCCTGTATTTCGGCCGGTATCGCGAGCCTCTGGGGTCCGGCCCATGGCGGCGCCAATGAAGCCGTTCTCAATATGCTCGGGGAAATCGGCGACAAATCGAACATCAATGAATACGTCAAGAAGGCGAAGGACCCCGACGATCCGTTCCGCATCATGGGCTTCGGCCACCGGGTCTATAAAAACTTCGACCCGCGCGCGAAGATCATGCAGAAGACCTGCCATGAGGTGCTGAGCGAGCTTGGTGTCGAGAACGAACCGCTGCTTGAACTCGCCATGGAGCTCGAACGGATCGCACTGGAAGACGAGTATTTCGTCGACCGCAAGCTCTATCCCAACGTCGATTTCTATTCCGGCATCATCTTCCAGGCACTCGGCATTCCAACCACCATGTTCACCGTTCTCTTTGCGGTGGCGCGCACGGTCGGCTGGATTGCCCAGTGGAACGAAATGATTGAGGACCCGAACCAGAAAATCGGTCGTCCGCGTCAGCTTTATACCGGCGCCGCGCGCCGCGACGTGCCGGCGATGGGCAATCGCTAAGGTTCCGAAATAAAAAAAAAGGCGGTGCCTGGCGCCGCCTTTTTTATTGGCTTGATTTGACCTGATCCAGTACGACCCGGGCCGCCGTTTCACTGGGCATCCCATCGGACGGCATTAGTTGCGCCATTATTTTGGTTACCCGGTCGATCTGGGCCCGCGCACTTTCTTTATCCTCGATCAGCTTTTCCAGATCGGCGGCCAGAATATCCGCCCGGCAGTCCCGCTGGATTCTTTCCGGCACGACCTCTTCATCGACAAGGATATTGCAGAGATTGGCAAAGCGGACCTTCACCATGCGCCGGGCAATGAACTCGGTCAGGGGATTGGTGTGATAGGCAACAACAGACGGCACCTTGGATTGCGCCAACTCAATGGCGACCGTCCCCGACGCGGCAAGTGCGTAATTGCACGCGGCCATCGCGGCATAGCGCTCCTGTTCACCGGTAACAACGATCACGGGCGCGGCCCAATCAGCCGCTTCGCTCCTGATACGCTCCGCGGTCGCGGCCACGGACGGGATAACGACCTTGAGCCCCGGATACCGTTCACTCAGTAACGCGACCGTTTGCCGGAAAATCGGCATGTGGTGGTTCAACTCGCCCTTGCGGCTGCCTGGGAACACGCCCAGCAATAAGTCGCCCGGATCAATGCCGTGGGAGGACCGGAAACCGGCCCCGTCCGCCTTTTCTATGCCGCGTTCCAGGACCGGATGACCGACAAAGGTTGCCGGCAGTCCAGCGCGCTCAAACCAGGGCGGTTCAAACGGCAGAAGGCACAGCATGTGATCCGTCCGGCCGACGAACTTTTTGAGGCGCCCCTCCCGCCAGGCCCAGACCGACGGCGCGACATAATGAATTCTCGGAATGTCCGTATCGCCGAGACGGTTGAGCACGCCCAGGCAAAAGCCCGGTGAATCAATGGTAACGATCGCGTCCGGTTTGAGCCGCCTGATTTCCGCGACTGTCTGGCGCATCCGCGCAAAGAGATTTCGCGCATGGGGCAGCAATTCAATCAGCCCCATAAGGGAGATTTCCTCCATCGGGAAAAGCGACTCCAGCCCCTCCACCGTCATGGTCTCACCACCAACCCCGGCAAAGGACACCGCGCCGCCTGTTTTTTCCTTCAAGGCCTGCATCAGCCTGCCCCCCAGCAAATCACCCGATGGCTCGCCCGCCATCAGATATATCAGGGGCCGCGCGGGTGCGGCGGGGCTATCGGTCACGGATCCACGCCGATTACGAATAAGCCGGATTCGTCTGCGGACCTTACGACCTCTTCCCTGTCGAGAATGAGCGCCCGCCCCGCTTCAACCGCAACGCCCGAAAACCCGGCTTCCGCCAAAATTTCGATGGTACCCGGTCCGATAGTCGGGAGATCGATCCGCCGTTCCTGTTGGGGTTTGCATGACTTCACCAGCACCGCGCCGGTGCCGGACCGCTGTAACGGCACGCAACGACGGATCAGGGCATCGGTGCCGTCAATACCCTCGACCGCCAGGACGATCCCTTGCTGAACAACCGCCCCCTGCCCGATATCCAGCTCACCCACGGCACGCGCAATCCGTACCCCGTGGCGAATATCGGACCACTGCTCCTCATCGGGAGCATGCACCCCATAGGCCCCCGGCAGCGCAACGCTATCCTCCAAAATCGTCTCGGCGCCCACCACCGAAAAACCCTCTTCTTCCAGCCCCTTTACAAGGGTCGACAGAATGGAATCGTCGCCGATCCAACGCAGTCCCAGCATCGCCGCTTTCCGGACAGCCCACGCATCCAGCTTCAATTCACGCAAGCTGGGCCGTTTTACCGGACCGATAAAGACCAGCTCCGTCACCCCTTCTTCCCTGAGAATTTCGATGCCCCGCCGGATCTCACCCATGCGAATCCACTTATGCGGAAACGGCTCTATAATTTTTGGATCGGTCTGATCATCAAGGGCGAGGACGAAACAGTCCCGGCCCGAAGCCTCGCAAGCGGTCGCCAAATTCCCGGGTAGCGGCCCGCCGCCGGCAATAATGCCGAGCTTAGGCGCCATGCGCGACGCGCGGCTGACAAATTGCGCGGGTCGAGTCCAAGCGAATAAAGGCAACGATATCCATTACCGGCTCATTATCGCTATACATTTCGGAGACGTCGTCGAGACGCTCGGCCATGGTGCCTTCCTCAGCGAACAACAGACGATACGCCTTTCTGAGGTTTGCGACCTCACCACGTGAAAATCCGCGGCGCTTCAGCCCGACGATGTTAAGCCCCGCGAGCCGGGCCCGGTTTCCCAGCGCCGACCCATACGGAATGACATCCTGCTCCACGCCCGACATGCCGCCGACCATGGCGTGCCGCCCGATCCGGACGAATTGATGCACCGCGGACAATCCACCCAGTATCGCAAAATCCTCTACCGTCACATGTCCCGCCAGCGTCGCATTATTCGCCAGGATCGCGTGATTACCGACATCGCAATCATGCGCTACATGCGCACCGACCATAAAGAGACAGTTATTACCGACACGGGTCAGCAGCCCACCACCTTCGGTGCCGGGATTCATCGTGACGTGTTCGCGAATAATGTTGTTTGCGCCGATCTCAAGCCGGGATACTTCGCCCTGGAATTTCAGATCCTGCGGCTGATGACCGATCGACGCGAATGGAAATATATGCGTATTGGGACCAACTTCCGTGTGTCCCGTGACGACGACATGCGAATGAAGCTTGGCTCCGTCACCCAGTACGACGTCCGGCCCCACTACGCTAAACGGTCCGATTTCAACATTTTCGCCCAGTTTTGCACCGTCTTCGACGATCGCAGCGGGGTGAATATCCGTCATTAGCTGATCCGCTGATCCGTCAGCATCGCCGTAATCGTGCCCTCCGCGACGACCGTGCCGTCGACCTTGGCTTCGGCGAAAAACTTCCACACCCCGCCACGATGGGCGCGCTTCTCTACATCCACCATCAGGGTATCGCCCGGCACGACCGGTTTTCTGAAACGGGCATTTTCAACCGACATGAAATACACGGCGCGGCCTTCCGCCTCCGGCCCGAGGGTGGACACCACCACAATGGCGCATGTCTGGGCCATGGATTCAATAATCAGAACACCGGGCATAATCGGAAGGTTGGGAAAATGCCCTTGAAACTGTGCCTCATTGGCAGTGACGTTCTTGATCCCGGTCGCCCCCTCATCCGGGACGATATTGATCACCTTGTCGATCATCAAAAAAGGATAACGATGCGGGATCATCTCCATGATCCGCTTGGTATCCACCAGATCAATCATTTCCTTGGACTTTATCGTATCCATCCTTTCAGGCCTTCTTTCGAGCGCCATTGCTCCAGGCTGTTATGCCGGAGAAACCATCGCGTCTTCAAACTGCACCCTTTCCGTGCCGAAAGTCAGATGATCTGCCTTTCTTCACTGGGACACGATGATGCCGCATTTTCCGATTCGCACCTTGTGCCCGATTTGAGCCGGATTATCAATCCATCAAATCGCCTATCTCGCGGGGGTTTTCGGGGCCGCTGGAACCGCTTGCGCGGGCGGCAACGCCACCTTGACGGAAGGCAGCCGTTTATTGAGCCGCTTAAGCACCTCATCCGTTATATCGAAACTGGGATGAACAAAAAGCGCCGTTGCCCGCGGTATGATGATTTGCAACTGACGTTCTTTGGCGATTTCCGCAGCGACCGCACGGAAATGCTGGTTTACCTGGGCCATTGCCGCGCGCCCCGCGGCATCCAGCCTTCTACGCAACCCCTGAACATCGGACTGCAGCACTGAAACCTTCGACTGAAAATCCCGTCGGCGTTGTTCATAGGCTTGCGGCGACAAGATTGAACGCTCCCGCTGAAGCGCCTCATTCTCCGCTTTCAATGACCGTTCGCGATCCTGAATCTGTTTCTGAATCCGATCCCGAATCTGCTGAATTTGCGGTTTTACCGCGCGGGTCGCGGCTGAAATACGGAGAACCTTCTGTATATTTATGACCGCGAACCGCTCAAGCTTGGGAGGCGATCCCTTGGGTGATTGCGCAAAAGCCGCGCCTCCGCTGACCGAAAAAACAATCAGAGCTGAAACAAGCCATTTCAACATTTATCCGATCCCTCCACGCGTGCGCTCAAAATCTCGTGCCAAAGTCGAAACGCACGAACTCCGTCTGGTCGAAACCCTCTTTCAAATAGGGGGTGGCGATGTCTATGGTAAAGGGGCCAAACGGCGACTGCCAGGAGATACCGAAACCGATAGAGCCACGCAGCGACCCCGTATCGTCGATCGTCCCGAGGCTGGTGTCCGTTTTCCCGGTCGACCCCAAATCGGTGAATGCCCGGCCCTTTACGCCGAATTCGTTGGGCAAGCCAAGAGGGAACTGAAACTGTACAGACCCAGTATAAAACCATTCGCCGCCAACAGCATCTTCCGAAGCCCTGTCCCGGGGGCTGACACCATAGGGCGCAAACCCTCGCAAAGACCGGCCACCAAGGAAAAACCGGTCGATGATCCGGGCGTCGTCGCCGATCGGAAGCAGGTAGCCCCCGCTTGCCGATAACGCGGTGACCACGCTGTCGGAGAGCGGCACATACTGTGTCGCGGTCAACGAATTTTTCAAATAGCGCACCGTCCCGCCGATACCGGCAAAACTCGCGCTGTAACTGGAGAGAAAACCTTCACGCGGGGTCAGCTTATCGTCCCGCGCATCATAGGTCAGGGTCTGGCCGATGCTGGAAACGGTCGATTCGCCCTGTTGTTGCTGAACCGCCAGTGACGCCGTCGAGGCGACGTTGGTAACATCGTCGGCGCTCAACTTATACTGCCACCTCTGAGACCAGCGGTCGTAATAATCATAGCCGAGACGCAATACCCCGCCGATGGACCGCCGGTCAAAGGACGATTCATCGCCCAGATCCCGCGTGGTCCGGAACAGATCGAAACCGCCCAACAACTTGCGATCCAGAAAATAGGGGTCGGTGTATTTGAGATCGATTTCACTGCTCGATGCACTGATCTGGAACTTGAGCGCGAGGTCTTGTGCCCGTCCCAACAGGTTTCGTTCACGAATACCGATATCGGCGAGAAGTCCCACGCTTGAAGAAAAACCCGCGCCCAGAGAGATCTCACCGGTCGACTGCTCCTGAACTTTTACATCAAGCCTGGTCTTGTCGGGCGCGGAGCCGGGAACATTCTTGATGTCGACCTTACTGAAAAACCGCAATCCGCGAATATTCTTCTGCGCGCGGCGTAATTTCGCCGCATTAAACGCATCCCCTTCAACCAAGGGAATTTCCCGCCGGATCACAGGGTCAATGGTGCGCACATTGCCCCGTATATCGACCCGTTCGACGTATACTTTCGGGCCTTCCTGAATATCGAAAGCCACATCGATCTGACGTTTCTTCCGGTCCCGTTTTACCCGCGGCCGGATATCGACAAACGCGAAACCCTTGGTCCCCACAACGTCGGTCAAACCCGTGATCGCGTTCTCTACCTTTTCAGCGTTATAGGATTCTCCGTTCGCGATATCGACCGTGTCGCGGAGGCCGGCCGCAGTCAGCTCCTTGATTGCTGACTTAACCGAAATTTTTCCGAATCTATATTGCTTCCCTTCCTCGATGGTAAAGGTAACAAAAAAACCGTTCCGGTCCGGCGCCAACTCCGCGATCGCCGATACAACGCGAAAATCGGCATACCCCTTGTTCAGGTAGAACCGCCGCAGCAATTCCCTGTCGAACGACATCCTGTCCGGATCGTAATTATCATCGCTGGTCAAAAACCTGTACCAGGCGCTTTCCTTGGTCTGAATGACTGACCGCAGATCGCTGTCGTCGTAAACGCGGTTACCAATGAAAGATATACGGCGAATTTGTGTCAGTTCGCCTTCATCGATTTCAAAAACCAGATCCACCCGGTTCTGCTCCAGCTGGATGACCTTGGGTTCAACCGAGGCTGCAAACCGGCCGGAACGCCGGTAAATTTCAATCAGGCGCTGCACATCTTCTTGAACACGGGCCCTGGTATATACGATCCGCGGTTTCAGCCGGACTTCCTGCCGCAGCACATTGTCTTCAATGCGCTTGTTTCCCTCGAAAGCGATCCGGTTAATGACAGGGTTTTCCACCACCCGAACAACAACAGCGGTTCCCGCCTGTCTGACCACGACATCCGCGAACAAACCGGTCGCAAACAGTTTCTTGAGGGCCTCGTCCAGTTTTCTGGGAGTTATTTCTTCCCCGGGCTTGATTGGCACATATGACCGGACGGTTTCCGCTTCAATGCGCTGCGCTCCCTCGACACGAATTTCTGTTGCCTTCAGCGAGAATCCTCTACTTTGGGCATGAGCATCATTCGCCCCCGGGCATACGCCCGCGGCAAGCGAAGCGACAAAAAAGGCTAAAAAAAGAAAGTACCGCAAATTCGAACCCGCGCCCTGCTCTACCAACTACTCAGAATTTCGCCGACACGCATTTGTACCAAGTCATTCCAGGTTACGAAAACCGTCAGACACAATATTAACGCAAGCCCGATATTCAGACTGAAACCCATCGCTTTTTCGCCAAGCGGCCGGCCCCGCAATGCCTCGACGCCGTAAAACACCAGATGCCCTCCGTCCAGCAACGGAATTGGAAAGAGATTAATCAACCCCAGATTGATTGACAGGATCGCCGCAAACTGGATCAGCATGATCACCCCGGCCTGGGCCATTTCGCCGGATATCTGAGCGATCTTGATCGGCCCGCCGAGTTCCTTGGCCGTCCGCTCACCCGCTATGATCTGGCCAATAGCGTCAAGAATATTCACCGTCATTGAGACCGTCTGAACGCCCGCCTTCCAGACAGCCGTGAACGGATCATGCCGGACCAGCACCATGTCGCCGGATGAGCGGGACACCCCCAAACGGCCGATCCTCTGGGTAGTGCTGAACCGCGTCTCTTCAACGACATCGGGGACCGCCGTCAACCGAATCTCGCGCCCGTCCCGTTCCACGATGATTTCAATCTCTTCACCCGGGGCCAGTTCGACGATACGGCGCACCTGCTCAAACCGGGTAATCTTTGTCCCGTCGATTTCAATGAACAGATCGCCCGGCCGCAACCCGGCCTTCTCGGCCGCACTGCCTTCAACGACCGTCGCAATGTTCGCGGGTGTATGCGGTTCCCCGAGCCCGGTAAACAGGCCGGCCAGAACCAGAATAGCAAATAGAAAGTTCGCAAGCGGCCCGGCGAAAACAATCCAGGCCCGTTGCCTCAGCGGCTTGTTAAAAAAAGACTCTTCCAGATCATGGGCCGCAAGTGGCGGATGCTCATCCGTCTCCTCCGGGGCATGCTCACCGAACATTTTGACGTAGCCCCCGAACGGTATGGCGCTGAATTTCCACCGCGTGCCGCTGCGTGCCGTCCAACCGAAAATTTCCGGTCCGAATCCGATTGAAAACACCTCAACCCTGACCTTGCATTGCCGGGCGGCCAGGTAGTGGCCCATCTCATGGACATAAACAAGAACCGTGAGAACGAGCAGGAAGGCAAGGAGAGATGTCCAGAAACCGCCGAGAAATTCGATCACTTGCCTGCTCCGCCGGTTCTAGAGATTTGCCGCACAGGCAAGGGATAATTCGCCCGCCACACGGCGCGCCTCCGCATCCGTCTCATAAACATCCTCAAGACAGGAAATCTTCCGCACGCCCATTTTGTCCATGGTCTCGCTGACGATGCGGAAAATATCGAGAAAGCCGGTCTTTCCTTCCAGAAAGGCCTGCACCGCGACTTCATTGGAAGCGTTCAGAACCGTCGCGGCGGCGCCGCCGTTCCGCAATGCCTGGCGGGCAAGGTCGATTGAAGGAAAACGTGCAGAGTCCGGTTCGAAAAAGGTCAGCTTTGCCAGTTCGGGAAGGTTGAGACGCGGGCTAGGCGCGGCGATCCGGTCTGGCCAGCCAAGTGCGAAGGCGATCGGGGTCCTCATATCCGGCGAACCAAGTTGCGCCAGGACCGAGCCATCCAAATAGGCTACCAGACTATGGATGATCGATTCGGGGTGCACCAATACATCGATCCGCTCCTCTTCCATCCGGAAAAGATAATGCGCTTCGATGAGTTCGAGCCCCTTATTCATCATGGTTGCTGAATCGACAGAGATTTTTGCGCCCATGCTCCAATTGGGATGCGCGACCGCTTTGGCTGGCGTTGCGGCCTTCATCTCTTCAACCGAACTGTTCCAGAACGGCCCGCCGGATGCCGTCAGAATTATTTTCTCAACGGCCTCGGGCCGCTTGAAATCGAAGACCTGAAAAATCGCGTTATGTTCGGAATCGACCGGCAGCAATGTCGCGCCGCTTCCCCCGATTTCAGCCAGCATCAAATCGCCCGCACAGACCAGACATTCCTTGTTAGCCAACGCGATGACCGCCCCGCGACGGATCGCCGCCAGGGTCGGCTCCAGCCCGGCCGCGCCGACAATCGCGGCCATAACCCAATCCGCCGGACGGGCCGCGGCTTCAATCAGCGCTTCACGCCCGGCGGCGACCGCCGTTCCGGTACCGGCAAGCTCCTTCTTGAGATCCAGATAACATTCCTCATCCGCAACCACGGCAAGGCGGGCATTGGTCTTGCGCGCCTGTTCCGCCAGCAACTCGACGGAACGCTGCGCCGTCAACGCTTCTACCCGGTACAGTTCCGGGTTCCGTTCGATCAGATCGATAGTATTGCAACCGATCGACCCGGTAGATCCCAGAATCGTTATACCACGCGCATTGTCGCCCGGTTTCTGATCGGCGCTCATATCCATGCCGGAATCTCACCGCCCAAAAGCGCCATCATAGCAGCAACCAGAGGCGCGGTCCCGATCAACCCGTCCGCTCGATCCAGTAATCCGCCGTGACCCGGAATCAATCTGCCGGCATCCTTTACGGCGAACCGCCGTTTCGCCACGGAAACCGACAGGTCACCGGCTTGCGCAAACAGGGCAAGCACGGCGCTCACCAGCGCGAGCGCGAAGGGCGACCCGATTTCGGAAAATGAAGAAAAAGCCGCGCCCCAGGCGGCGGCAAGAACGACCCCGCCGATCAAACCGGCCCAGGTCTTGCCGGGACTGATCTGCGGCGCGAGCTTGGGTCCTCCAATCGTTTTCCCGGAAAAATAGGCACCGGTATCCGTGGCCCAGACCGTGACAAGAAGCCAGATCAGCAATTCGATTCCGATTTCGGGCAAACCCCGCAACCAGATCAGCCCGACCCCGGTCGCCCCAATTCCACAAAATGCGATTACGCTCAGCAGTACCTGGTTCCGACCGCAGAGCAAAAGGCTGACGGAAACCGCCACGGCGCCGCCGATCATAACCAGAACCGCGGTGCCGCCCGAGCTTGTCCCCGTCAGGAGAGCGACAAGGGCCAGAGCGCATGAAAAGAAAAAAACCTGTATGCGAGGGCCCGCAAAGGCCATCCGGCCCCATTCGAATCCCATTAGTGCCACCGCAAGGACGATCAACGCATCGAACCAGGGAGAGCCGAGGAATATTACGCCGATAACGACCGGCGCCAGAACCGCAGCCGAAATGATCCGCGCTTTGATATGAGAGCGGTTCGGACCGGCATCAAGCTCCGTATCGCCGTTCGCGGCGATTGAATTCATCGACAGCCTCCTCCAGGTTCTGTTTTGAAAAATCAGGCCAATAGGTATCGACAAAAAACAGCTCGGCGTAGGCGAGCTGCCAAAGAAGGAAATTGCTGATCCGCTGCTCGCCGCTGGTCCGGATGATCAGGTCGGGATCGGGAATCCCGGCGGTTTCAAGATAATCTTCGAACACCTCTTCCGTGATCGCCTCGGGATCGATTTTTCCGTCCGCCGCGAGCCTTGCCAATTTTCGCGCCGCCGCGGTGATTTCCTGCCGCGCGCCGTAACTCAGCGCAATGGTCAGGGTCAGCGTATCGTTGTTTCTGGTTTTGTCTTCCGCGCCCTCTATCAATGCACCAATATCGCTGGCCAGCTTTTCCCGGTCGCCGATGAATCTGATTCGTACACCCTGGCGGTCCAGTTCGGCTATCTCCTGTCTGAGATAAAGCCGCAAGAGCCCCATGAGGGCGGAAACTTCGGACTGCGGACGCTTCCAGTTTTCATTTGAAAACCCGAACAGCGTCAAATAACGAATACCCAATTCCACAGAAGCGGATACGGCCCTACGAACGGATTCGGCCCCCTGGCGGTGTCCGGCCACCCGGGGTAACCCCTTGGCCTGCGCCCAGCGACCGTTTCCGTCCATGATAATGCCGACATGAACCGGCGGCGGCGGGCACGATCCTGTTTCTGTGAGAATGGGTTCCATACTATACCTGCATTATTTCTTGCTCTTTTGCTGCCAACACTTCGTCGATTTGCCTCACGTTCTCGTCGGTCAGCTTTTGCAGGTCATCTTCCCACGCGCGCTGCTCATCCTGCGAGATATCCCCCTCCCGCTCGAGCTTCTTGAAACCGTCCATACCGTCGCGCCGAACATTGCGGACCGCGATTTTGGCCTGCTCTGCGTATTTATGCGCAACTTTGGTGAGTTCAATCCGCCTTTCTTCCGTCAATTGCGGAATCGGCACCCTGATCAGGGTGCCTTCCCTCTGCGGGTTCAGCCCCAAACCCGCTTCGGTGATAGCCTTTTCGACTGCGGCCGCCAGCCCCTGGTCCCATACCTGGACCGTAACCATCCGTGCGTCGGGGACGCTGATGGTGCCAACCTGATTCATCGGCATGGATTGGCCATAAGCCTCGACATTGATCGGTTCGAGAAGTCCGGCGGACGCACGCCCTGTGCGCAATCCCGCAAGTTCCGAATGCAATACGTCAAGAGCGCCGGTCATACGGCGCTTCAAATCCTTCAGATCAGCTTCCGACATCAGCCTGCTCCTCTCCCTCGATCACGGTGAACGTACCGTTATTCAAGAGGACTCTCGCAAATTCCCCCGGATTGTGAAGCGAAAACACAAGAATCGGAATTGCGTTTTCCCGGCACAGCGCGATCGCGGACGCATCCATGACACGCAAATCCCGGGCAAGAACATCGCGATAGGTCAGGCGGTCATACCGCTCCGCGTCTTTTACCTTCAACGGATCAGCGGAATAGACGCCGTCAACCTGGGTTCCTTTCAGAAGCGCATCACAACCCATTTCCACCGCGCGAAGCGCCGCGGCGGTATCGGTGGTGAAATACGGGCTGCCGGTCCCCGCCGCGAAAATAACAACGCGGCCTTTTTCCATATGGCGGATCGCGCGGCGGCGAATATAGGGCTCGCATACCGTGGCCATCGGAATGGCGGACAAGACGCGGGTATGAATACCGGCACCTTCAAGCACGCCCTGGACCGCCAGCGCGTTAATAACCGTCGCCAGCATACCCATGTAATCCGCCGTCCCGCGTTCCAGCCCCTGGCTGGCCGCCTCGACACCGCGAAAGATATTTCCACCGCCGATGACAAGGCAAAGCTGAACACCAAGATCACGAACGGTTTTTATTTCACCCGCGATACGATCGATTGTCGTTGTATCCAGACCGAATTCCCGGTCACCCATCAAACCTTCGCCGGACAACTTCAGCAAAACCCGGCGATGAGCAATTTCCTCAGAATTCGTGTCCATGTGATCTTCCGCTTAACCCTCAGCCATGCATGATCGCGGTTCTTAGCCTTGCGCCGCGGCGGCAACCTCAGCCGCGAAATCGGCTTCGTCCCGCTCAATGCCTTCGCCCAGAACAAACCGGGCGAAACCGGCGAGCTGGACCGGCGCGCCGACATCGCCGGCGGCATTTTCCAGTACCTTCTTGATTTTGGATTCGCCGTCGATAACGAACTCCTGCTCTTCAAGCACGACTTCTTCGTAATATTTCCGCAAGCGGCCCTCGACCATCTTTTCAACGATGTTGTCGGGTTTGCCGGACTGACGCGCCTGATCCATCAGGACCTGACGTTCGCGCTCCAGTGCATCGGCATCGACTTCGGACACGCTGCACCATTGCGGTGCCGCCGCCGCGACATGCATCGCAAGCTGCTTGCCAAACGCGTCGAGCTTTTCCGCATCGCCTTCGGATTCGAGAGCTACCAGAACGCCTATCTTGCCCAGTCCGGGTGCCGTGGCGTTATGCACGTAGCTGGAAACAACCCCGTTACCGACGGAAAGCGCGGCGGCGCGGCGGAGCCCCATATTCTCGCCGATCGTCGCGACCAGATTGGTCAGGGTATCTTCGACAGTGACGCCGCCATCGAATGGCGCCGCCTTGAGGGCCTCGATATCATCGCCGGCCTCAAGGGTAATCTCAGCCATCCTGGAGACAAACGCCTGAAACTGCTCATTCCGGCCGACAAAATCCGTTTCGGCGTTAACCTCGACCACAGCGCCCTTGTTTCCATCGGTGGCGACAGAAACCAGCCCCTCCGCCGCGGTCCTTCCGGCTTTTTTGGCCGCAGCGGCCAGTCCAGCCTTACGCAGCCAGTCAACCGCCGCCTCCATATCGCCATCCACCTCGGAAAGCGCCTTCTTGCAATCCATCATCCCCGCGCCGGTTTTCTCACGCAGTTCCTTGACCATCGATGCGGTGATATCAGCCATAATTCTCTATCTCAGATTCCTCAGGTTAAATACTGATATTGTTGATTTTTATGCAGATACATTGTCCGCAGCGGCAGCAGTTTCTTCCGCCTCGGGCTGCGCTTCCGCAACAACTTCCTCATTCGCCTCTGCAGCTTCTTCGACGCCCTCGCCGGCTGCCGGATCAGCCCCGAGATCGACACCCGAAGACAATGCCTCCTGCTGGAGCCCGTCCAGAACGGCATCGGAAAAAAGGCTGCAATAAAGGGCGATCGAACGCATCGCGTCATCATTGCCGGGGATCGGAAACGTAATCCCGCGCGGATCGCTGTTGCTGTCCACAACTGCAACGACGGGAATGCCGAGCTTCTGAGCTTCCCGCACCGCGATGGATTCCTTGTTGGTGTCGATAACGACAACAATATCGGGCAACCCGCCCATATCCTTGATTCCGCCGAGAGCGCGTTCGAGCTTGTCGCGTTCACGCGTGCGGATCAGAAGTTCCTTCTTCGTCAGCCCGACTTCGTCCTGCGACAGAAGCTCGTCAATTTCCTTCAGCCGCTTGATAGACTCGGTGATCGTCCGCCAATTGGTCAGCATTCCGCCCAGCCAGCGATGGTTGATGTAGTACTGCCCGCAACGCTGTGCGGCTTCCGTGATCTGTTCACTCGCCTGGCGCTTGGTGCCCACGAACAGGACCCGGCCCCCGCCGGCTACCGTATCGCGCACTGATTGCAGCGCGGCGTGCAGCATGGGCACGGTCTGGCGCAAATCCAGAATATGGATCCCGTTGCGGACGCCGAAGATAAACGGCTCCATCCGGGGATTCCAACGACGTGTGTGATGTCCAAAATGAACGCCCGCCTCAAGAAGCTGGCGCATGGTAAAAGTCGGCATAGCCATGGGGAAGTTCCTCTTTTCCGGTTAGACCTCCGCGAACCAAGGCAGGAACCCCACGTCCCTGCACCGGAACGGCTGATCCCGTGATTTAACGGGGCCGTTTGTCCGCGTGCGGATTTAAACGCCGCTTGATAGACCGATGGCGCGCATTTATCAAGTGAATTCAACAGGAAACGGAAATTTCCGCGTTCCCGCGGACGGATCAGATATCGCGAAGCTCCGTAACGCCCGGTACCGCGTCAATCGCCGCCCGCATTTCCGCCGAAATCGCATAACCGCCCGGCAAAGCGATTTCGACCGATTGAGCCTGATCGATATCGAGAACAAGCCGGATTTGCCCCCGCCCCGACGCGCCGTTTTCGATGGTCTTTTTCAGACGCTGTAACGCATCGGCCTGGCCGACATGAATTTTCAGCCCGGCCCCGGCGCGGGCAACCGCCTTGTCTAGATCTTCTATTGCCAAAGCGGTAAGCCGTACGCCTTCCCCGTCATCGCTGCGCGCCTCACAGGAAACCAGCAGCGGTTTCCCCGAATCCAGCAATTCGCGCGATTGGGCCAGCGTTTCCGAAAACAGCACGATCTCGAACACGCCACCGGCGCCCGACATCTGAACGAACGCGAAACGATTGCCCCGGGCGGACGTCCTTTCCTGTTTCCGAACCACCACGCCGGCCAGCTTTGGCCGGGTGCCGGCGGATTTCGCGGAAAGCCGGTCGGCGGCGATAACGCCAAGCCGCTCCAGCGATTGCCCGTAGGCGTCCAGCGGATGCGCCGAGAGATAGAATCCGACGGCGTCGAATTCCTGATTGAGCCGTTCCATAACCGGCCAATCCTCAATATCGGGCAGTTTTTCCTCATTGGCGGCTATCGCGGCATCCCCGCCGAACAGGCTTTCCTGACCGCTATCCTTTTCGCGCTCCGCCGCGCTGGCGGTCTTGATCAGCCGGTCTACCCCCTCGAACAGCTTGCGCCGGTTTGAATCCAGGCAATCCAGCGCACCCGCGCGGATCAGGTTTTCCAGCATCCGCTTGTTCGCGACGCGCGCGCCGACGCGTTCAACCATTTCAAACGGCGAATTATACGCCCCGTTTTCCGACCGCTCTGCCGCCAGCGCCTGCATGGCGTGCATGCCGACATTCTTGACCGCGGCCAGCGCGTAGCGGATTGCACCTTGTTCCCCGTTTTCATATTCAACGCCGAATGTGGCAAGCGACCGGTTCACATTCGGCTGCAGCAATTCGATCCCCAGCCGGTCCAGCTCCTGGCGGAAAATATTGAGCTTGTCCGTATTCCCGAGATCGAGCGTCATGGACGCGGCCAGAAACTCAACCGGATGATTGGCCTTCAGCCAGGCAGTCTGATAGGCGACCAGCGCATAAGCGGCGGCGTGTGATTTGTTGAAGCCATATCCCGCGAACTTGTCGACTTGTTCGAATATCCGCTCGGCCTGCGCCTTATCGACACCACGCGCGACGGCGCCCTCAACGAAATTGCTGCGCTGGGCGTCCATCTCCGCCTTGATCTTCTTGCCCATCGCGCGGCGCAGCAGATCGGCGCCGCCCAGCGAGTAACCCGACAGCACCTGGGCGATCTGCATCACCTGTTCCTGATAGATCATCACCCCGAAGGTTTCTTCCAGGATCTCCTTCAGGTCGGGATGCAGGTAATCCGGCTCCTCCTGCCCGTGCTTACAGGCGATATAGCGCGGAATATTGTCCATCGGGCCGGGTCGATAGAGCGCGACAAGGGCGATGATGTCCTCGAACTTGTCGGGTTTCATCTGCCGCAGCACATCGCGCATTCCGGCACTTTCCAGCTGAAACACGCCGACCGTATCGCCGCGCCCCAGCATCTCGTATGTCGCCGCGTTATCGAACGGCAGCGCGCCGAGCTCGATTTCGACGCCCTTGTTTCGGATCAGCTCCACCGCCCGGTCCAGAACCGTCAGAGTCTTGAGACCCAGAAAATCGAATTTCACCAGACCGGCGGCCTCGGCGTACTTCATCGAAAACTGCGTGGCGGCCATTTCCGAACGCGGATCGCGGTAAAGCGGCACCAGCTTGTCGAGGCGTCTGTCACCGATCACCACACCGGCGGCATGGGTCGAGGCGTGGCGGTAAAGCCCTTCAAGCTTCATCCCGATATCGAGCAGCCGCTGAACCTGCTCGTCCTCATCGCGCAGACGACGCAGTTCGGGCTCTTCTTCCAGCGCCTGCGCCAAAGTCGGCGGTTTCGCGGGATTGAACGGCACCAGCTTGCAGATCTTGTCGACATACCCGTAGGGCATACCAAGGACTCGGCCGACATCACGCAACACCGCGCGAGCCTGCAATTTACCGAAGGTTATGATCTGCGCGACCTTGTCCGCGCCGTATTTCTCCTGGACATACCGTATGACTTCATCGCGCCGGTCCTGACAGAAGTCGATATCGAAGTCAGGCATCGATACGCGTTCGGGGTTCAGGAAACGCTCAAAGAGCAACCCGAAGCGCAGCGGGTCAAGATCGGTGATGGTCAGAGCCCAGGCGACAACGGAACCGGCGCCGGAGCCACGGCCGGGGCCCACCGGAATATCCTGCGCCTTTGCCCATTGGATAAAATCGGCGACGATCAGGAAATAGCCGGGAAAGCCCATCTGATTGATGACCGACAGCTCGAAATCCAGCCGGTCGCGATAGGTTTTCTGCTCCTCTTCCGTCTTGTCGAGGGCCGCCAGACGCGCCGTTAGCCCTTCCTCGGCCATGATACGTAATTCTTCGGCCTCGTCCCCGCCTTCCTGCAATGGAAAGGCCGGCAGGATGGGAGCATGTTCATCCGGCATGAAAGCGCAACGTCTGGCAATGACAACGGTATTGTCGATCGCCTCCGGTACATCCTCGAACATGGCACGCATCTCGGCCGGGCTGCGGAACCCGTGCAACGGCGTGAGGCGGCGGCGCTCAGCCGTATCGATATGGACGCTTTGCGCAATACAGAGAAGCGCATCATGCGCCTCGTACATCGCCTCATCGGAGAAAAAGCAGTTATTGGTCGCGACCAGCGGCAAACCCTTCGCGTAGGCAAGCTCGATCAGGGCCGCGTCCGTGCGCTCCTCGGCGTCCATCCCATGCCGCATCAACTCTATGTAGAGATGATCGGGAAACAGCGCGGCAAGCCGTTCAGCCATGCGATCCGCGGCATCCACCTGTCCCTCGGCGAGCAACCGGCCGATCGCCCCCCAAGGTCCGCCGCTCAACGCGATCAGCCCGTCTGTAAGCCCGTCCAGCCAATCCATCTGGATGCGTGGGTGCTCACCCGGAGGTGTCTCCAGATAGGCCTTGCTGGCGAGCGCCATCAGATTGCCGTATCCGGTCTCGTTCTGCGCCAGCAGGACAAGCAGATCATATTCCGACTCATCCGGATTTACCCGTTGGGTGCCGCCCTGCCCGGCCCGGTCTTCGCGCGCAACGGAAAGTTCGCAACCGATGATTGGCTGGATGCCCGCGCGGCGGGCGGCCAGCGAAAATTCCAAGGCGCCGAACAGATTACCGCTGTCGGTCATCGCGACGGCGGGCATGGCGTTTTCCCTGGTCAGATTGATCAGTTGCGGAATCTTCAGCGCCCCTTCCGAGAGGGAATACGCGGTATGGACGCGGAGGTGAACGAAGTCAGCGTGGCTCATGGCAAAAAAGGATTCCACAGAGCTTGGTTCGTGTCATTCGGAACAAATCACGAACCCACAAGATAATAGAATCGGACGATTCGTTATCCACAAGATTTTGGGGAATGATTCAAAATCGAAGACGAGGTCTCAGTGTAAACCCGACTGAGAACGAATCACTAACATGAATCAGTGCTACCGGGTCTGAAAAGGGGATACTGATCGCACAGACCGGAACAGTAGAACGATCTATACCAGCACCCCCTCCTGCAGGCGCACGACGCGGTCCATCTTCGCCGCCAATTCCGTATTGTGGGTCGCGATCAACGCCGCAATGCCCGAAGCGGCAACGGTTTCCTTCAACATGTCGAAAACCACCCGGGCGGTTTGTTCATCAAGGTTCCCGGTCGGTTCATCCGCCAGCAACATTTTTGGCCCGTTGGCAAGCGCGCGGACAATGGCGACGCGCTGCTGTTCCCCGCCCGAAAGCTCTGACGGCAGATGGCCAGCCCGGTTTTCCAACCCGACATCGGCGAGCAGCGCGATCGCGCGTTCCCGCGCCGCGCCCTTGGCCTTGCCCGCGACCATTTGCGGCAACATCACATTTTCCGCCGCCGTAAATTCCGGCAGCAAGTGATGGAATTGGTAAACAAACCCCAGTTGGCTGCGGCGCAGCGCGGTCCGCCCGGCATCGTCACGAGCACCGCAGGAGTCTCCGTCAAGCAGCACATCCCCGCCATCCGGTCGTTCCAGCAACCCTGCGATCTGCAACAAGGTCGATTTTCCGGCGCCGGACGGCCCCACCAGACCGACGATCTCGCCCGTCTCGATGGCCAGTTCCGCGCCTTTCAGTACTTCCAGAACCGTATCGCCCTGATGAAAAGACCGACGAATATGGTCCAAAATCAGGACCGACCCCGCCTCACTCATAGCGGAGCGCCTCAACCGGATCGAGCCGCGCGGCCCGCCAGGCCGGGTACAAAGTGGCGATAAAACTCAGCCCCAGCGCCATCGCGACCACCATGACAACCTCGGTCGGATCGACTTTGGCAGGCAGCTTGGACAGAAAATAGATTTCGGCGGCGAAAAGCTCCGACCCGGACAGTTTTTCGATCCATTGCCGTATGGTTTCGATATTCAGGGAAAACGCCAGGCCCAGAGCGAAACCGGTGACCGTTCCGATAAGCCCGACCGACATGCCGGAGAGCAGAAATACCCGCATCACCATGCCGCGGGTGGCCCCCATGGTCCGCAAGATCGCGATATCCCGACCCTTATCCTTCACCATCATGATCAGGCCGGAGATAATGTTGAAGGCGGCGACCACGATAATGAGCGTCAGAATCAGAAACATTACATTACGTTCGACCTGTATCGCATTGAAAAAGCTAGCATTTGCGTGTTGCCAATCAAGCAGCCTCAACGGTGTTGCGCTGACATTCCGGATGGCCTCACGGCGCTTTCCGATATCGTCCGGACTGGTCAGCATGACCTCCAGCGTTGAGACTTCCGCACTGTCGAAATTGAAGAATTTCTGCGCCGTCTCCAGCGGGATATAGACGAAACTGCTGTCATATTCATACATGCCGATTTCGAAGATCGCCCGTACACGGAACCGCTTCGTCCTCGGCAATGTCCCGAATGCCGTTGGGCGGCCCGTCGGCGCCACAAGGGAAAACGCGTCTCCCGGCCCCAAACCGTAGCGAGAGGCAAACCGCGCGCCGACAAGCGCATCGCCGCCTCCCTTGAACCGGTCGAGCCCGCCCCGGACGATGTTTTCAGAAAGAATTTTGTGCCGGGCGAGGTCATCGGGCCGAATACCCCGAACGAGGGCGCCGCGCGCCTCACCCCGCACCGTCGCCATCGCCTGCCCCTCTATGATCGGCGTCACCCGGGTGACGCCGTCCACCTTGCGTATTTCAGCCGCCAGCCGATCGTAATCGCCGAGACCGCGCTGCAGAGCGGCGGATACCCCGATATGGCCGTTGAGGCCGAGTATCCGGCCCAGCAATTCGGCCCGGAAACCGTTCATCACCGACATAACAATAATCAGCGTCGCAACACCAAGCGCGATCCCGGCGAGCGAGAACCCCGCGATCACCGATACGAACCCTTCCCGCCGGCGCGCCCGCAAATAGCGCATCGCCACCATGCGTTCGAAGGCGGAAAAGATCATGCGCCGGAAACCCGGTTCAGCGCGGCTTCGAGCGAGAGTTCTTCCCGTTCGCCGGTGTCGCGGCGTTTGACCTCCACCACACCATTTTTCAGCCCGCGCGGGCCGATAATCAGGTGCCAGGGCAGCCCGATCAGGTCCATATCGGCGAATTTACCGCCCGCGCGCTCCGCGCGGTCGTCATAAAGAACCTCAATCCCCGCATGACGCAGCTTGCCGTATATATCCTCGCAGGCCGCATCGCAGTCATCGTCTCCGGTCCTGAGATTGATCAGCCCGACAGCAAACGGCGCTACGGCATCCGGCCAGATGATGCCGTCTTCGTCATGAGAGGCCTCAATGATACCGCCCACAAGGCGCGAGACGCCGATCCCGTAAGACCCCATCTCCAACGCAACCTCTTCGCCGTCCGGCCCGGTCACCCTTGCGCCCATGGCCTCGGAATATTTGGTCCCGAAATAGAAAATATGGCCGACTTCAATACCACGGGCGGAGACCAGGGCATCTCCCAGCTCTGCGGCCTTCGACGGGTCGTGCATCTCATCGGTCGCGGCATAAAGCGACGTCCATTTCGCGACGCGATCCTCCAGCCCATCATCCGCAACCTCGCCTTCCGACAGCGCATCGAATTCGAGGAAATCCTTGTGACAGAACACTTCGCTCTCGCCCGTATCAGCGAGAATAATAAATTCATGGCTCAGATCCCCGCCGATAGGACCGGTATCGGCCTGCATCGGGATCGCCTTCAACCCCATCCGGGCGAAACTCCGCAAATAACACAGGAACATCCGGTTATAGGCCCGCCGCGCGCCGTCATAATCCAGATCAAAGCTATAGGCGTCCTTCATCAGGAATTCACGCCCGCGCATCACCCCGAAACGGGGCCGGACCTCGTCCCGGAACTTCCACTGGATATGATAGAGGATTTTCGGCACATCGCGATAGGACCGCACCGCATCGCGGAAAATCTCCGTTATCTGTTCCTCGTTGGTCGGGCCGTAGAGCATTTCGCGGTCATGCCGGTCCTTGATCCGCAGCATTTCCAGCCCGTACCCGTCATATCGGCCGCTTTCCCGCCAAAGGTCGGCAGCCTGTATGGTGGGCATCAGCATTTCCTGACAGCCCGCCGCGTCCTGCTCCTCGCGCACGATCTGCTCGACCCGCTTGAGCACGCGATGCCCGAGCGGCAGCCAAGAATAAATACCCGCGCTGGCCTGACGCACCATCCCGGCGCGCAGCATCAGCCTGTGCGAAGCGATCTGCGCCTCGGCGGGATCTTCTTTCAATGTCGGCAGAAAAAAACTTGAACGGCGCATGACACCCTACCCGGTTGGAACGGGCGGACTTTAGGGAATGGCCGATATTATGGCAATGGGACGATTTAGCGCTTCCGGCAAAGAGCCGCGAGCCGCGCCTCGGCATCGCTTTGCAGCG
>CAZBKQ010000006.1:66121-111605 GCA_964492555.1 uncultured Rhodospirillaceae bacterium
GCCCCTGGCATCCACCCCCGGACGGTAGGCGACATCCGCCGCCGGCTGATGCGCGACCAGCGCCGTACAATCCCGGTCGGTGACACGAATTGTCTGCGCCGGAAGCTGTCCCGCGCACAGGAACAGTCCAAAGACAATCGCAACCAATAAGATATCCGTCCTAACCATGGGGCTATTTGAGCGCGAAAAAGTTAACAATTCATAAGCGCGATTCGCCCGCCTTATGCAAAAATTGGCGGCTTTTTAAGCAAAACAAGAATGAATTAGTAGAAACGGGGCACCCATGCTGGAAAATTTCTTTCGCCTGAAGGAACACAACACAACGGTCAGGACCGAGCTTTTCGCCGGTCTTACGACCTTTTTGACTATGGCCTACATTATCTTCGTCAATCCGGAGATCATTGCGCTGGCCGGAATGGATAAGAACGCCGTCTTTGTTGCGACCTGCGTCGCGGCGGCCATCGGCACGCTGATCATGGGGCTCTATGCGAATTACCCGATCGCCATGGCGCCGGGCATGGGGCTCAACGCCTTTTTCACCTTCGCGGTGGTCAAGGGCATGGGCGTCAGCTGGCAGATCGCACTGGCCGCAGTGTTCGTATCCGGTATTCTGTTTCTGATATTGAGCATCCTTCCCATACGGGCCTGGATCATCAACAGCATTCCCCGATCTCAAAAACTGGCCATCGCCGCCGGAATAGGTCTTTTTCTTGGCTTTATCGGGCTGAAAAGCGCCGGAATTGTCGTCGATCACCCGGCAACGCTTGTTTCCGTGGGGAAACTGACCAGCCAGCCGGTCATCCTCGCCATTATCGGCTTCATTGCCATGGTAGCGCTGGATTACAAACGTGTACCGGGCGCCATTATCATCGGCATTCTGGGCGTCGCCATCGCCGGCATGGCGCTGGGCATCGCCAAAGCACCATCGGGATTCGTCGCTTTACCGCCGGATCCCTCCCCGACTTTCCTCCAACTCGATCTTGCGGGCTTCTTCCAGCTTGCGGGCGCGACAATCGCCATCCTGCTGTTCAGCTTCCTGCTGGTGGATCTGTTCGATACGGCGGGAACCTTGATCGCCGTGGCTCACCAGGCCAAGATGCTCGATGAAAACGGCAATCTGCCGCGGCTTAAGCAGGCCCTCGTTGCCGACAGCTCCGCCACGGTATTCGGTGCGCTGCTGGGTACGTCAACAACGACCAGCTATATCGAAAGCGCCTCTGGGGTGCGCGCCGGCGGACGGACGGGGCTTACCGCGGTGGCCGTGGCCGTCCTGTTCCTGCTGGCGCTCTTCTTCGCTCCTGTCGCGACCTCGATCCCGGCCTTTGCGACCGCGCCGGCGATTGTTTTCGTCGCCTGTCTGATGGCGCGCGGCCTCGCGGAAGTCGATTGGGACGACATCACGGAATATGTCCCGGCGGTTATCACGGCGCTGACCATGCCGCTGACCTTCTCCATCGCCACCGGAATCGGGCTTGGCTTTATCGCCTATGTGGCGATCAAGGCTGTCTGCGGACGGTTGGGCGATATATCCCCCGCCATGTGGCTGGTCGCCGCCTGCTTCCTGGTGCATTTCTACACGGCCTGACCAAGCGGCAAAAAGCGCGGCTCAGCCCCTCATCCAGGGCGGGTTGAGCCGCGCTATCTTTTTAAAAACCGGACAATCCGGCCGGTGGGCCCCTTCCAGGTAACCCGTACTCATCAGGAATTCGCCGGTAATCTCGCCACCAGTGAATTTAAAGGTTTTCTTGAACAGCTTCACCCAATCGTCTTTGGGAAGCGGATGTTGCGCCTCCAACCAGGCGGAAAAAGACCCGAATTGTTCCTGCAATGCGCAAATAACAGACGCGTTATGGATCACCGCGTCGATTTTCAGCCGGTTGCGGATAATCCCCGCATCTTCCAGCAGACGCGCCCGTTCGGTTTCGCCATAGGACGCCACCCGCGCCGGATCGAACCCTTCGAAGGCCGCGACAAATGCCTGCCGCTTTTTGAGGATGGTCAACCAGGACAACCCGGCCTGATTGATTTCCAGTACCAGCCGTTCGAACAGAACCGCATCATCGGTTACCGGAAACCCGTATTCGGTATCGTGGTAAGGCCCGTGAAATTCATGACCTGGCGCGGCGTCGCAATAGTGCGCCATTTCCCGTTAACCCGGGCGGAAGGAAACGATATCGGCTTCAATCACCCAATATATAATTCCCCAGATAACCGCCGCGATTATCGTCGCCGCCAGAGCCTTTACCCAGAGCCTTGGCGCGACGGGCGCGCCGGGTTCGTTTCCGGACTCCACCTGCTCACCGGCCTCATGCGGCGGACGTACGCCGATGGGCAGGGTCATGAAGAACACCAGCCACCATGAAATGACATAAACGACAATGCCGGAAGTCACGCCCATCTTCTGTTACCTCAAACCCTCACCACATGGATTTGCACCACCGGGCGCAACCCGCGTTCTTCCCGCACCACCCGGCGGATCGCGCGCGACGCCGCTTCCCGGACATTATCGTCATTCTGGCGCGCACCGCCACGCAGCGCTTCAACCGCGTCGATAACCTCATCCGTGACCGTATCCAGCAATTCCTCGGCCTCTTTGCCTTCGTCTTCCGTCACGCCCAGGAAGGAAATTTCCGGATCGTCCGCCAGACGCCCCCGTTCGTCGAGAACCACCGTCGCCACGGCCAGCCCGCCGAACGACATACGCCGCCGGGCCCGCAAGATATGGCTATCCACCGGTATCAGACTGTGCCCGTCAACCGCATACCGGCCGACCGGAACCTCATCGATGATTTCCGCCGGGCCCGGATAGAGCCGTAATACCGAGCCATTCTGCGCCATCTTGGCCTCCGGGATGCCGTGTTCGGTTGCGAATTTCACATGTTCGATCAAATGGCGTGTTTCACCATGGACCGGCACCAGAAGAGGCGGTTTCACCCACTCATAGAGCTTTGCCACCTCATCCCGCGCCGGATGGCCGGACACGTGAACGAATTCCTGCCGTTCGGTGATGATCTCCACCCCTTGAGTAGCAAGCTGGTTCTGAACACGGCCGATGGCGCGTTCATTCCCCGGTATTTCCTTGGAGGAAAAGATAACCGTGTCGCCGTCTTCCAGCACGATATCGCGATGCGAATCCGCCGCGATCCGGGAAAGCGCCGCGCGCGGCTCCCCCTGACTGCCGGTCGCCAGTATCAATGCCCGGTCACGCGGCAGATAGCCGATCTCCTCCGGCGGGAGAAAATCCGGGATACCCTCCAGATAGCCGCAGCGCCTCGCGTTTTCCGTCATCGACCAGAGCGACCGTCCGACAAGCCCAACTGTCCTGCCCGCCTGATGAGCCGCGTGAACGCAGGTCAGCAGACGCGCTACATTTGAGGCAAAACAGGCGACCACCACGCGCTTCTGACAAGATGCGACGATCTCTGTCAGGCTTTTCCGTAACGGGCCCTCCGACCCCGAATGGCCGTCGACCTGAATGTTCGTGGAATCGCACATCATGGCGATCAGACCGTTTTCGCCTACCGCGCGCAGGGCCTCTTCATCGGTTACCGGCCCCAGCAGCGGTTCGGGGTCCAGCTTCCAGTCAGTCATATGCAGCACGGACCCAACCGGTGTTTTCAGCGCGACCGCCTGGGTTTCCGGAATGGAATGGGCCAGCGGGATGAAATCGAAACCGAAAGGACCAACATCAGCGCCGCCACCGCAGGGAACCTCGTTCACCGGGACCCGGTCGAGCAACCCCGCTTCCGACAATTTGCGGCGGAGATGTCCCGCGGCAAAGGGCGTCACATAAACAGGACATTGCAAATGCCGCCAGAGATGGGCAACACCGCCGACATGATCCTCATGCGCATGGGTAATGATAATGCCATGCAGATTTTTGACTTCTTCCTTGATGAAAGTAACGTCGGGCACGAAGACATCGATCCCCGGATGACGGTCATCGGAAAAGGTCACCCCGCAATCGACCATGACCCAGTCATCGCCGCAGCCATAGAGCGAGAGATTCATCCCGATCTCACCGGCCCCGCCAAGCGGTACGAAAAGAAGTTCCTTTTTCAACATGGATCAGGCGCCGCGATTGAGACGGTTGATGCGCTCCAGACCGCGCAAGGTCATATCGGGATCGATTTCCTCAATCGCCGACGTCGCCCGGGAGAAAAGCGGTGCGAGCCCGCCCGTCGCGACGACCTTCAGCGTCGCGCCATGCTCTTCGGTAATACGGCTTACCAGACCCTCGATTAACCCGACATAGCCCCAATAGACACCGGATTGCATGGCGCCGACGGTATGATGCCCGATCACCGATTGCGGCCGCTCCACGGATATACGCGGCAGCTTCGCCGCCGCCGCGTCCAGCGCCTCCAGAGACAAATTGATCCCCGGCGCAATCACCCCGCCGCAATAGGCGCCGTCCACATCGATAACGTCAAAGGTCGTGGCGGTGCCAAAATCGATGATGATCAACGGCCCGCCATAGCGTTCATGCGCGGCAACCGCGTTGACCAGCCGGTCCGCGCCGACCTGACTGGGGTCGTCGAGCCTTATTTTTATACCGATATCGACGCCGGGCTGTCCGACGACCAGCGGCTCCGCCTTGAAATACTTGCTGCAAAGACCGGTCAGCCCGAACAAGGCTTCCGGCACCACGGTGGCGATAATCGTCTGGTTGATGGAAGCGACATCGACTTTTTCCGCCGCCAGAAGCTGCATCAGCCAGACGCCATGTTCATCAGCCGTGCGCTTGGAATCGGTCGCCGCACGCCACTCGCCAACGCGCTTCTCGCCGTCAAAAACGGCGAAAACGGTATTGGTATTACCGGAATCGATTGCGAGTAACATGCGCCCTATCCAAAAAATACGTCGCCGGCGGATATCGACCGGACCTCTCCGTCCGCCATTTGCAGCGTCAATCTGCCATCATCCGCGATATCCGCAAACCTGCCCGAAAGTTCCGCGCCATCGGCCAATCTGACCAATATTGGTTCACCGATTCCCACCGCCGCCGCGCGCCACGCCGCAATTACAGGTAATAGCCCCTGTTCGCGCCAACGCTGCCACCACCCGGACAGGCTCTCGCCAATCAATTCAGCCATTTGCCGCGGCGTCGCGGATCCCCCCGATTGCGCCAGACAAACGGCCTTCACCCCATCAACCTTCGGCGTCCGGACCAGGTTCAGCCCGATACCCACGGCGGCAACGCGCAGCGCGCCACCGGTTTCAATAAGAATACCGCCCAGCTTGCTACCCTCAAGCAACAGATCGTTGGGCCATTTGACCTCCACCCGGCGTTGTCCGGGAAGAAGCCGGTTTACCGCTTCCATAACCGCGACCGCCGTGACAAAGGCCAGATCGCTGGCCGGTCGTTCATCGGGAATCTCCACCGTCGCCGTCATGGCCAGATTTCCGGGAAGAGACTGCCATTCCCGACCGGCGCGGCCTTTTCCCGCGCTTTGGCGTTCGGCGATAATGATTTCACCCGCATCCGCACCGGCTGAAAGACGGCGCAGCGCCTCATCATTCGTACTGTCCAGCTCCGGAAGAACCGTCAGGCGCCAATCAATAGGGGAAGAACTATCCGGCAAAGAGAACCTTTGCCGCGGCTGTCGCGCTGTCGACGATCGGACCGGGCATCAGGAAGAACAGCAGGACGAAGATCGTCGATACGGAAAGGATCAGCCTGATCTCTCCCGCCATCGGCCGGTCGAATGCTTCCACCGGCTCATCGAAATACATGATCTTGATGATGCGGAGGTAATAGAACGCGCCGATAACGCTGGAAAGCACACCCAGAATGGCCAGCGTGATCAACCCGGCATCGACCGCGGCAAGGAAGATATAAAGCTTGCCGAAGAAACCGGCGAGCGGCGGGATCCCCGCCATCGAAAACATCAGAAGCGCCAGCGCGAAAGCCACCAATGGTTGATTGCGCGACAACCCGGCCAGGTCGGAAATGTTCTCTACCATACCGCCGCCGCGCCGCATCGCCAGCACACAGCAAAACGTGCCGACATTCATCGCTAGGTAAATCGCCAGATAGATCAATATGCCGCGCACGCCGGCTTCGCTGCCCGCCGCGAGCCCGATCAACGCGTAACCGACATGCCCGATAGAACTATATGCCAGCAGCCGTTTGATATTGGTCTGCCAGATCGCCGCGATGGCGCCGAAAATCATGGAGGCCAGCGAGATCAGCACAATGACCTGTTGCCATTCCGCAATCAGCACCCCGAAAGGCCCCACTAGAACACGGACAAACAGGGCGATCGCCGCAATTTTGGGGGCAACGGCAAAAAACGCCGTCACCGGGGTCGGCGCGCCCTCATACACATCGGGTGTCCACATGTGGAATGGAACCGCCGAAACCTTGAAGGCCAGACCGGTAATCAGGAAAACCAGCCCGACAATCAACCCGACGGCGGGCGCGTCGGCGCCGCTGCGGAACACCGTTGCCAACCCGTCGAACGATGTCGTGCCGGCAAAGCCATAAATCATCGAGGCGCCATAAAGCAGCATGCCGGATGACAGAGCGCCGAGAACAAAATATTTGAGCCCCGCTTCGGACGAGCGCAGAGAATCCCGCCGGAACGCCGCGACGACATAAAGCGCGAGGCTTTGCAGCTCCAGACCGATATACAGCGATATCAAATCGTTGGCCGAAACCATCATGAACATGCCGAGCGTCGAGAACAGGATCAGCACGGGATATTCGAACCGCGCCATTTCCTCCCTCTGGTTGTAGGAAATCGACATCACGATCGCGAGGCCTGAGCCCAGCACCACCAGCCATTTCATAAAACGCGCGAAATCATCGGCGATGAACTGGCCGCCGAAGGTAACCCCGCGCCCATCGCCGGTGGACACCATGACCCCGGCAACCAGCAATGCCAGCACCGCAAGCCAGCTCACGGATCGCACGGCCCCGTCGCCCCGGAACACGCCATACATCAGCAACAGCATTCCGGCGCAGGCCATGAAAATTTCCGGCATCGCCGGCATCAGGTCGGGAAGGCTCGTCATCGTCATCCTCCCCTACTTGCCCGCTACCGAAACCGGCGCATCGGCGAACGCCGCCAGAGCGGCCTTATGTTGCGCCACCAGATTGGCGACCGAGGCATCCATGATTTCAAGGAACGGCGCGGGATAAATCCCCATCCAGAGGGTCAGGATCACCAGAGGCGCGAACACCGCGATCTCCCGGGCATTCATATCCTTGATTGCTTTCAGATCGTCACGGGTCAGTTGTCCAAAGATCACCCGGCGATACAGCCAGAGCATATAGGCCGCGCCCAACACCACCCCGGTCGCAGCCAGAAAGGCTACCCAGGTGCTGACCTTGAACAATCCGACAAGCACCAGGAATTCCCCGATAAAACCGCTGGTCCCCGGAAGGCCGACGCTCGCCAGCATGAACAGCATGAAGGTTACCGCATAGACCGGCATCCGTTCGACCAGCCCGCCGTAACGTTCGATCTCCCGCGTATGCATCCGGTCATAAACCACGCCGACACAGAGAAACAAAGCGGCGGACACAATACCGTGGCTAAGCATCTGATAGATCGCGCCCTGCACGCCCTGGGTGTTCACGGCGAATATACCGAGTGTTACGAACCCCATATGGGCGACCGAGGAATAGGCAATCAGCTTTTTCATATCAAGCTGAGCCAGCGCCACCAGCGAGGTGTAGATCACCGCGATGATGCTGAGGGTAAAGACCAGCGGGGTAAAGAAATCGCTGGCGAGCGGCATCATCGGCAGGGAAAAACGCAGGAACCCGTATCCGCCCATCTTCAGCAACACGCCGGCCAGAATGACCGAACCCGCCGTCGGTGCCTCCACATGCGCGTCCGGCAGCCAGGTATGCACCGGCCACATCGGGATCTTGACCGCGAAACTGACAAAAAAGGCCAGCCACAGCCAAAGCTGCATATCGCGCGGCAAAGCGGTGTTGAGCAGCGTCGGAATATCGGTCGAACCCGTCTGCAGATATATCGCGATGATTGCGAGCAACATCAGGACCGAGCCGGTCAGGGTATAGAGGAAGAACTTGAACGCCGCATAGACCCGGCGCTGACCGCCCCAGACGCCGATGATCAGGAACATCGGGATCAGCACGCCTTCGAAGAAGATGTAAAACAGCACCATGTCGAGGGCGCAGAACATGCCGATCATCAGCGTTTCCAGCACCAGAAACGCCACCATGTAATCCTTGACCCGGGTCTGTATGGCTTCCCAGCTGGCCAGCACGCATATCGGCGTCAGCAGGGTGGACAGAAGGACAAAGAGAACGGAAATCCCGTCGACGCCCATATGGTAGTGAATGCCGAAGGTCTCGATCCAGACGAGTTTCTCGACAAACTGGAAACCCGCCGTCCCTGTTTCGAACTCAAACCACAGGATCAGCGACAATCCGAAGGTGAAAAGAGATGTCCACAATGCCGCGCTGCGGGCGTTGCGGACACCCGCCTCATCTTCGCGCTGAATAACGATAAAGAGCGCCCCGACAAGCGGCAGGAAGGTAACGATGGAGAGAATTGGAAGATCGGCCAGCATCTTTTATCCCCCCAACCCGAAGAGATAGATCGACACCAGCACCGCCACACCAATCAGCATCGCGAAAGCGTAATGATAGACATAGCCGGTCTGGAGCGCGCTCGCCCGTTGCGCCAGATTGCGGATCGCGCCGGAAACGCCATCGGGACCAAGCCCGTCGATCAGCGTGCCGTCACCTTCCTTCCACAGCGCCTTGCCGAGATATTTCGCCGGGTTGACGAAAATCCGGTCGTAAAGCTCGTCGAAATACCATTTATTGAGCAGAAAGCGGTACAGAGCGCCAAACCGTTCCGCGAGCATCGCCGGGATTTGCGGCCTGAACATATAGAGCCAGTAGGCCAGCCCGATTCCGGCAAGCCCCAGGACGATCGGCCCGACCTTCACCCAGAGCGGTACATGATGCGCGTCATGTAATGCGGTGTGGGATGGCAATACCAGAAGCGCACTGCCCCAGAATTCCTTCATGCCTTCGCCGACGAACAGATCGTAACCGAGCCAACCCGCAAAGACTGCGCCAAGCGCCAGAATCATCAGCGGCACGGTCATGATCTTGGGCGATTCATGGACATGGGCGAGCGTCTTCTCATCCGCCCGGCTTTCGCCATGGAAAGTCATCAGGATCAGACGCCAGCTATAGAACGCCGTCATCAGCGCCGCCGCCATACCGAGGATAAAGGCATACATCCCTACTCCGCTATGCGCGGCGAAGGCGGCTTCGATCACGATATCCTTGGAATAGAACCCGGCGAAGAACGGCACACCCGCCAGGGCCAGAGAACCGATCCACATCATGGCATAGGTGATTTTGATCTCCCGCCAGATGCCGCCCATCTTGCGCATGTCCTGTTCGTCCGACATGGCGTGAATAACCGAACCGGCGCCAAGGAACAGCAGTGCCTTGAAGAAAGCATGGGTGAAAAGGTGGAATATTCCGGCGGCATAGGCCGAAACGCCGCACGCGAAGAACATGTAGCCCAGCTGCGAACAGGTCGAATAGGCGATCACCCGCTTGATATCATTCTGGCAAAGCCCCACGGTCGCCGCGAAAAACGCGGTCGAGGCGCCGACGATGGTAACAACCGCCAACGCGGTTTCAGTATATTCGAACATCGGCGACAGCCGCGCGACCATAAAGACGCCGGCGGTCACCATCGTCGCGGCGTGGATCAGGGCGGAAACCGGCGTCGGGCCCTCCATCGCGTCCGGCAGCCAGGTATGGAGACCAAGCTGAGCGGACTTGCCCATCGCGCCGACAAACAGCAGCAGGCAGAGCACCGTCAGGGCATGATATTGCCCGCCAAGGAACTCCATTGTCGCACCGGCCTTCGCCGGCGTCGCATCGAACACCGCGTCGAACGAGACGGTCCCGTAAAGCAGGAACACACCCATGATGCCGAGCGCAAATCCGAAATCGCCGACCCGGTTGACCAGAAACGCCTTGATCGCCGCCGCGTTGGCGGAGGGTTTCTTGTACCAGAAACCGATCAGCAGATAGGAGGCGAGCCCCACCCCTTCCCAGCCGAAGAACAGCTGCAGGAAGTTATCCGACGTCACCAGCATCAACATGAAGAAGGTGAACAGGCTCAAATAAGCGAAGAACCGCGGATTATGCGGATCGTGGTGCATGTAGCCGATGGAATAGTAATGGACGAGGGTCGATACCCCGGTCACCACAATCAGCATCACCGCCGTCAGCGTATCGAAACGCAGGGCCCAATCGACCTGGAAACCGCCAGACACGACCCAGCTGAACAGCTGAACCGTCTGCGGCGCTCCGCCCAGAGCCACCTCGCTGAATATCACGATGGCGAGGATGACCGATATCGTCATCGCCCCGCAGGTTACCGCCTGCGCGCCCTTGTCCTTCAGGAATCGTCCGAACAACCCGACCAGGGCGGCGCCGATCAGCGGCAGGAATATGCAAAGCCCGTATAACAACGCGGTCAGCCCTTCATCAGGTTGATATCCTCAACCGCGATGGTGCCGCGGTTCCGGAAATAGACGACGATGATGGCGAGCCCAATCGCCGCTTCCGCAGCCGCCACCGTGAGAACCAGCATGGCAAAAATCTGCCCTGTCAGGTCTTGCAGAAATACAGAGAAGGAGACGAGATTGATATTGACCGCAAGCAGGATCAGCTCCACCGACATAAGGATGATGATGACGTTTTTACGGTTCAGGAAAATCCCGAAAATTCCGAGCGTAAAGAGGATCGCCGCGACGGTCAGGTAATGTCCGATACCGATTTCCAGCATGATCAGACCCCGCTTCCCGTCTGCACGTCATGCAACTCGACCGTATCTTCGGGTCGCCGCGCCACCTGTTGCGCAATTTTCTGTTTTTTCACGCCATCCCGCGTGCGCAGCGTCAGCACGATCGCGCCGATCATCGCGACCAGAAGCACTAGCCCCGCGCCCTGGAACAGATAGATGTAATCTGTATAGAGAATTTGCCCGATGGCATGGGTATTGGTCATCTGGTCCACCGGTGGCGCGGGAAAGGCGCGCGCCTTTTCAACCGCCGGAGACAAAGCCCAACTGCCACCGACCATGATCAGCTCTACCAGCAGAATGAGACCGATAAGACCGCCGACCGGCAAATACTGCATGAATCCTTCGCGCAATTCAGCAAATCTGATATCCAGCATCATCACGACGAACAGAAACAGCACCGCAACCGCGCCGACATAGACGACGATCAGAATCATGGCGATGAATTCCACCCCGATCAGGACAAACAACCCGGCGGCGTTGAAGAAAGTCAGGATCAGGAACAAAACGGAATGAACCGGGTTGCGCGCCGAAATCACCATCACGGCAGAGGCAATCGCGACGGCGGCAAAGCAATAGAAGGCAATGGCGGCAATCATGACCGGCGTACCCCTTCAATATATCCGCTTGGCAATATCGACATTCGCATCACCGGTAAGGCGCGTCGGCCTGTAGCCGCGCCGCAATTTCGGTTTCCCACATATCGCCGTTCGCCAGCAGCTTTTCCTTGTTGTACATGAGCTCCTCACGAGTCTCGCGGGCGAATTCGTAGTTTGGTCCTTCGACAATGGCATCCACCGGGCAGGCTTCCTCGCAGAAACCGCAATAGATACATTTGACCATGTCGATGTCATACCGCGTCGTCCGGCGGCTGCCATCGGCGCGCGGTTCGGCCTCGATGGTGATGGCCTGGGGCGGACAGACCGCCTCACACAGCTTGCAGGCGATGCAGCGCTCTTCCCCGTTGGGATAGCGGCGCAACGCGTGTTCGCCCCGGAAACGCGGGCTCAGCGGGCCTTTTTCATACGGGTAGTTCAGCGTCACCTTGGGCTTGAACATATAGCGCAAGGTCATCGCCATGCCGGACAGCAATTCCGTCAGCAAAAGCGCGCGCGTCGACCGTTGCAGGAAACTCATCCTATGCCTCCCTCGTCCGGATCATGACGGCAACCATCCGGTCCAGACCAGCACGCCCGCCGTCACCACGACCCAGAGCAGCGAGAATGGCAGGAACACCTTCCAGCCAAGCCGCATAAGCTGATCGTAGCGATAGCGCGGGAAGGTCGCCCGGACCCAAAGGAATACAAACAGCAGGAAAGCGACCTTGAGAGCGAACCAGATCGGTCCCGGTATCCAGTTAAACGGCGCAAGATCGATCGGCGGCAGCCACCCTCCTAGGAACAACACCGTGGTCATCCCGCTCATCAGGATCATGTTGGCGTATTCGCCGAGGAAAAACAGCGCAAAGGTCATCGCCGAATATTCGACATTGTACCCGGACACCAGTTCCGCTTCCGCCTCCGGCAGATCGAACGGCGCGCGGTTGGTTTCCGCCAGCGCCGAGACGAAGAAAATCACGAACATCGGCAACAGCGGGATACAGAACCAGAGACCGCGCTGCGCCTCCACAATGTCACTGAGGTTCAATGACCCGACGCAGAGAAGCACGGTGATGATCACAAACCCGATGGAGACCTCGTAAGACACCATCTGGGCAGCCGAGCGCAGCGCGCCAAGGAACGGGTAAATTGAATTCGACGCCCAGCCGGCCATGATGATGCCGTACACGCCAAGCGAGGAAATTGCGAAGAGATAGAGAATGCCGACATTGATATCCGCCAGCACCATGCCCTGATCGAACGGGATCACCGCCCAGGCGACCAGCGCGAGGACAAAGGTGATCATCGGCGCCATGAGGAACACAATCGGGTTCGCACCCGCCGGAATGATGGTTTCCTTGAACAGCAGCTTGAGCCCGTCGGCCAATGGCTGCAGCAACCCGAACGGCCCGACCACATTGGGCCCCTTGCGGAGCTGCATGGCCGCGATGACCTTGCGTTCGGCGAGGGTCAGATAGGCGACCGCGACCATCAACGGCACAATAATCGCCAAAATCTGACCGACGATGATGATGGTCGGCAGGAGATATATTTCCCAGAACTCAGCCATCGGTGCCCGTCTTGTCTTCGCCGCCGAGAATTTCGCGCGTGCAATCCACCATGGTTTCGGAGGCACGGCTTATCGGATCGGTCATATAAAAATTATCGATGGGCAGCGCAAACGGCGTATCGGAAACCGCGCCTGCCGTGCCGAAATCTTCCCACGCCGCCGTTTGAATTTCGTTACGGCTGGCGAATACCGGATTGATTTCCACCATGCGTTTACGCAGCGCACCGATGCTGTCATAGGGCAGGCAATGCCCCAACCCGTCGGAAAGTGCCCGGATAATCTTCCAGTCTTCCTTTGCCTCACCCGGCGGAAAGACCGCGCGCGTGCCGCGCTGTACCCGTCCTTCTGTATTCACGTAGGTGCCGCTTTTTTCAGTATAGGCGGCGCCCGGCAAAATGACATCCGCCGCATGCGCACCGGCATCGCCGTGATGGCCCTGATAAATGACGAAGGCGTTTGAAACCGCGCTCATATCAATCTCATCAGCGCCCAGCAGATAGACGATCTCCGCCCCGCCAAGAATATCGGAAACGGACTTGCCGACATCGTCCGGCACAAAGCCCAGATCCAGCCCGCCGACCCGCGCCGCCGCCGTATGCAACATGTTAAATCCGTTCCAGCCATCGGCGATCATACCGGTCTTATCAGCGATATCGCGCGCCATAGCGAGAACGGCCGCGCCGTCATCGCGGGCCAGCGCGCCCTGACCGATGATCAGCATCGGTTTTTCGGCTTCATCCAGGATCTTGCGGAACGGATGGCTGCCGGAGGCGATTTCCTTCAATGTCTGCGGACCGGCACCCAGAAATTCCGCCGGATATGTCAGATCGGTCTGAACCCCGATGGCGCCGACCTTTAGCCCCGACGCGATCCAGCGCTTGCGCAGGCGAGAATTCAACACAGGCGCTTCGAGGCGCGGATTGGTCCCGATCATCAGGCAGGCATCGGCTTCCTCGATCCCCGCGATGGTGGTGTTGAAAATATAGCCGGCGAGCGATTTCGGATCGATCCGCGCGCCATCCTGACGGCAATCGATATTCGAAGACCCCAGTGCCCCCATCAGATCCTTCAGCGCAGTCATCGCCTCGCAATCGGCCAGATCGCCGGCGATTGCCGCGATCCTGTCACCGGACACGGAATTGACCTTTTCCGCGATGGCCGCGAACGCCTCGTCCCAGCTTGCCGCCTGTAACTTGCCGTCGCGTTTTACATAAGGCGTGTCGAGACGCTGGCGCCGCAAACCGTCACAGGCATAGCGGGTCTTGTCGGAAATCCATTCCTCATTGATGTCTTCATTGAGCAGCGGCAGCACGCGCATGACCTCGCGCCCGCGTGAATCGATCCGGATATTGCTGCCGACCGCATCCATCGCATCGACGCTTTCAGTCCGCGTCAATTCCCACGGACGCGCGTTGAAGGCATAGGGTTTCGATGTCAGCGCGCCGACCGGACACAAATCGACGATATTGGCGGATAGTTCGGAACTCAGCGCCTTTTCGACGTAGGTCGTGATTTCCATATTCTCGCCGCGGCCCGTCGCGCCAAGCTCCTCGACACCCGCGACCTCGGTAATAAAGCGGACACAGCGGGTGCATTGAATACAACGCGTCATCTGTGTCTTGACCAGCGGTCCGATATATTTGTCCGGCACCGCGCGCTTGTTTTCGCGGAAACGCGATTCCCCGACGCCGTACGCCATCGACTGATCCTGCAGATCGCATTCACCACCCTGATCGCAGATCGGGCAATCCAGCGGATGGTTGATCAGCAGAAATTCCATGACCCCTTCGCGGGCCTTTTTGACCATCTCGGAATTGGTCTTGATTTCCATCCCGTCGCCGATAGGCAGAGCGCAGCTGGCGGCGGGCTTCGGCGGGCCGGGCGCAACCTCGACCAGGCACATACGGCAATTACCGGCGACCGACAGGCGCTCGTGATAACAGAACCGGGGAATTTCCTTCCCGGCCAGTTCGCAGGCCTGAAGAACGGTAATCCCGTCGGGGACTTCGATCTCTTCGCCGTCTATTGTGACCTTGGCCATAATTCTTGTCTTCTCCACCCTCAGGCCGCCGCCGGGGCTTCACCTTTCTTTGCGCGAATCCGGTCCTCGACCTCATCGCGGAAATGCCGCATCAGACCCTGGACGGGCCACGCCGCCGCGTCTCCCAAAGCGCAAATCGTATGCCCCTCGATCTGTTTGGTGACCTCCAGCAACATATCGATCTCCTCAATCTCCGCATCGCCGGTCACAAGCCGCTCCATCACCCGCCACATCCAACCGGTGCCTTCCCGGCAGGGTGTGCACTGTCCGCAGCTTTCATGCTTGTAAAATTTCGACAGGCGCGCGATCGCCGCGACCACATCCGTCGATTGATCCATCACGATCACCGCCGCGGTACCCAGCCCCGAACGCTGTTCGCGCAGCGAGTCATAATCCATCAGAACGTCTTCACAGATCGCCTTCGGCAGCAACGGCACCGACGATCCGCCCGGAATAATCGCCTTCAGATTGTCCCAGCCACCACGCACCCCGCCGGCATGCTTTTCGATCAGCTCCTTCAACGGGATGCTCATCGACTCTTCGACATTGCAGGGATTGTTCACATGCCCGGAAATGCAGAATACTTTCGTGCCGGTATTGTTTTCCCGCCCGAAACCGGCAAACCATTCCGCGCCCCGGCGTAAAATTGTCGGCACCACGGCGATTGTCTCGACATTGTTCACCGTGGTCGGACAGCCATACAGCCCCATCGCCGCGGGGAAAGGTGGTTTCAGGCGCGGCTGGCCCTTCTTGCCCTCAAGGCTCTCGATCAGGGCCATTTCCTCACCGCAAATATAGGCCCCCGCCCCGCGATGCAGATAAACATCGAAATCCATGCCGGAGCCACAGGCATTCTTGCCGAGAAGCCCGGCATCGTATGCCTGATCAATGGCGGCCTGAAGATGTTCGGCTTCGCGATAAAATTCGCCCCGTATATAGATATAGGCGGCATCGGCACCCATCCCGGCACCCGCCAGCAAACACCCCTCGACCAGCTTGTGCGGATCGTTCCGCATCATGTCCCGGTCCTTGCAGGTGCCAGGTTCGCCCTCATCAGCATTGACCACAAGATAATGCGGCCGGCCGGTGGGCTCCTTCGGCATAAACGACCATTTCAGACCGGTCGGGAAACCCGCGCCGCCGCGTCCGCGCAAACCGGAAGATTTGATTTCCTCGCAAATCCAGTCGCGCCCCTTGGCAATGATCTCCTTCGTGCCATCCCAGTCGCCGCGCGCCTTCGCGCCCTCGAGGCCCCAATCCTGAAAGCCGTAGAGGTTGGTGAAGATCCTATCCTGATCCTGCAGCATGCGCGCCTCCTCAGCCCTTCACCATATCGGTCAACGTGGTCGGGCCGCCCTTGGGCTCTGACCCCTTACGTCCGTTCTGCGGACCCGGCGCGGGGATTTCCCCCCGGCGGAAGGCCTGCAGGATCTTTCGCGTCGATTCCGCATCCAGGTCTTCGTAATAATCATCACCGACCTGGATCATCGGCGCGTTGACGCAGGCACCCAGGCATTCGACCTCAAGAAAGGTGAACTTGCCGTCTTCCGTGGTTTCTCCCGGCCCGACGCCGAGCTCCTCGCGCACCGCATCCAATACAGCCGCCGAGCCGCACAAGGCGCAGGGTGTCGTGGTGCAGACCTGAACGACATGTTCGCCGACCGGTTCGAGGTTATACATCGTATAGAAAGTCGCGACCTCATAGACGCGGATATTCGCCATATCGAGGACTTTGGCGACATGATCCATCGCCGCGCGCGGCAACCAGCCACCACTTTGCCGCTGCGCGAGGTCCAGCAACGGTATCACTGCGCTGGCCTGACGGCCTTCCGGATAGCGAGCGATGATCTGATCGGCCCTGGCGCGCATTTCCGCATTGAACTCGAAAGTTTCAGGCTGTTGCGTATCGCTCACCGGTCGATCTCTCCGAAAACGATATCCATCGACCCGACGATCGCGACGACATCGGCCAGCATATGGCCCTTGCCGAGATAATCAGTCGCCTGCAGAAACGAGAAGCCCGGCGCCTTGATCTTGCAGCGATAGGGTTTGTTGGTCCCGTCCGACACCAGATAGACACCGAATTCGCCCTTTGGCGCTTCGACTGCCGTATAGGTCTCGCCCTTCGGCACCTTGTAACCCTCGGTATAAAGCTTGAAGTGATGGATCAACGCTTCCATCGACTGTTTCATTTCAGCGCGCGGCGGTGGCGCGATCTTCCGGTCCTCGGTCTTTACCGGCCCGTCGGGAATCCGGTTCAGGCACTGTTCGACGATCCGCAGGCTTTGGCGCATTTCCTCCAGCCGGATGAAATAACGGTCGAAGCAATCGCCGTTCTTGCCGACGGGAATGTCGAAATCCATCTGGGCATAAACGTCATAGGGTTGCGCCTTGCGCAAATCCCACGGCACGCCGGACGCCCGCAGCATCGGGCCGGAAAAGCCCCAATCCATAGCCTCTTCCGCGCTCGCCACCCCGATATCGACAGTGCGTTGCACGAAAATACGGTTGCCGGTCAGCAATTCCTGCACATCGTCCAGCATCGGCGGAAACCGCTCGACAAAGGCGGCAATATCCTCCAGCAGGTCCGGCGGCAGGTCGCGATTGACCCCGCCCGGGCGGAAGTAGGCGGAATGGATACGAGCCCCGGAGGCGCGCTCGTAAAACTCCATCAGCTTTTCACGCTCCTCGAACCACCAGAGCAACGGCGTCATTGCGCCGACATCAAGCGCGAAAGCCGAAATCGCCAGCAAGTGGTTGAGGATGCGGGTAAGCTCTGCATACATGACGCGGATATATTGTCCGCGAAGCGGCACCTCGACCCCCAGCAGCTTCTCCGTCGCGAGCGCGAAAGCATGCTCCTGGCACATGGGCGAGACATAATCCAGCCGGTCGAAATAGGGCACGGATTGCAGGTAGCTCTTATATTCAATCAGCTTTTCGGTGCCGCGATGCAGCAACCCGATATGGGGATCGGCGCGCTCAACGATCTCGCCGTCCATTTCGAGCACCAGACGCAACACACCGTGCGCCGCCGGATGTTGCGGCCCGAAATTAAGCGTCAGGTTCTTGAGATCATGCGCCGCCATCAGCCGCCCTTCTTAGCCTCCTGCTCGGCCTTTTCATCGCCGGGAAAGACATATTCTGCGCCTTCCCACGGGCTCATGAAATCGAAAGACCGGAACGCCTGAGCGAGCTTTACGGGTTCCTGCACGACGCGCTTCTGCGCTTCGTCATAGCGGACCTGAACATGACCGGTCAGCGGGAAATCCTTGCGCAGCGGGTGACCGTCAAACCCGTAATCGGTCAGCAGGCGCCGCATATCCGGATGATCGGAAAACAGAATGCCGTAGAGATCATATGCCTCGCGCTCGAACCAGGAAGCGGCGCTGTATACCGCGGTGGCCGACGGCACCAGATCGTCTTCATCGCACCGGACCTTGACCCGGATACGCTGGTTGTGACGCACGCTCAGCAGGTTGTAGACGACGTCGAAGCGCTTTTCCCGTTCCGGGTAATCAACCCCGCAGATATCCGACAAAATCTTGAACAGGCAGTTTGAATCGTCGCGCAGGAAGGTCAACAGCGGCACCGTCTGATCCGGCGCGCAAATCAGAATCAGTTCATTATGTTCCTGGATCACTTCCAGAACCGCATCCGGCATCGACGCCTGGATGAGTTCACCGAGTTCCTGAAGCCCCTGGTCCATGATCCTGATTACTCTTCCCCGATTTCCCGATCAGCGCGCGATGGTGCTGGTCCGGCGGACCTTTTTCTGTAACTGCATCACGCCGTACAGCAGCGCTTCCGCGGTCGGCGGACAACCGGGCACATAAACATCGACCGGCACGATCCGGTCGCAGCCGCGCACAACTGCATAGGAATAATGATAGGGCCCGCCGCCATTGGCGCAGGACCCCATGGAAATCACCCAGCGCGGCTCCGCCATCTGGTCGTAAACCTTACGCAACGCCGGCGCCATCTTGTTAGTCAGGGTGCCCGCCACAATCATCACATCGGATTGACGCGGGCTGGGTCGGAAAATCACGCCAAAACGGTCCAGATCGTAACGGCTGGCCGCGGAATGCATCATTTCGACGGCACAGCACGCCAGACCGAACGTCATCGGCCAGAGCGAACCGGACTGCGCCCAGCTGACAAGCTTGTCCATCTGGGCGACGACGAAACCCTTGTCGTTAATTTCGTCCGTGACGCGTTGCAGGATTTCTTCCTGCCCCGGGGCGATTACTCCCATTCCAGCGCCCCCTTCTTCCATTCATAGATGAAGCCGATTGTAAGAATGCCGAGGAAAATCACCATCGACCAGAATCCCAGCATGCCGATGCTGCCCAGCGAAATCGCCCAGGGAAACAGGAACGCAACCTCAAGGTCGAAGATGATGAACAGGATGGCGACCAGATAAAACCGGACATCGAACTGGCGGCGCGCGTCATTAAACGGCGCGAACCCGCATTCATAGGGCGAAACTTTTTCCGAATCCGGCTTCTGCCGCGCAACGATAAAGGACGCAATCAGAATAACGGCGGCAAGCCCCGTCGCGATCCCGAGGAATATCAGGATCGGCAGGTATTCCCGCAACAAATCGTCCATGAAATGTTTCTCCGATTCCCCGTACCGGTTTTCCCGGCAACTTGCGCCCACTGTTAGCAACCGTCGCGCCGAAGCACAAGAGCGGCAGCCGTTCTCCCCCGGCGTCACCAACGCACCGGACGGCAACGCTTTATAAGGCCAAGAGTTTATAATTTCAAAACTTATTGGAATCGTTAACCACCTCGCGCCCCCGGGTAACGGCACGACCGGTTTGACCGGCCCGCCGGTGCTTTATAAAGTCGGCGCGATTCGGCCAGCCCGACATTTCAGACAGGATTTTTTCAGAGATGAGTGACGACGCGCCCACCGGTAACGAACCCGTATTCCTGCATGACAGCTATATCGCCTGGTGCGAGGAGCAGCCGATCCCGGTGATCGACGATTTCGGCATCGACATGATGCGGATCAAGACAGAGCCCTGGGATCTCTACGGTATGAACGGCGCGGCGTGCCTGCTGAAAGGCCGCGATGATTTCGTCTCGATCTTCTGTTTCGAATTGCCCGGCGGCTCGAAATCCCGCCCGCTGCATCACCTCTATGAGGAAATCATCTATGTGATGGACGGGTACGGCTCGACCCAGATCGAAACGCCGGACGGTCAGAAACATTCCTTTGAATGGGGCCGCAATTCACTCTTTTCGGTCCCGCTCAACGCCAAATACCAGCATTTCAACGGCTCCGGCACGGAACCGGCGCGGCTGGCTTCCATCAATGACATGCCGTTTTTGATGAACCTGTTCCGCAATCAGGATTTCATTTTCACGACGGAACATGATTTCGTCGAACGGCTTGGCCCCAACGGCTATTTCCAGGGCGACGGCCAGATGATCGAAATCCGCCCCGGCCGCCATCAATGGGAAACAAACTTTGTATCCGACATCACCAATTTTGAGCTCAAGAGCTGGGCCGAGCGCGGCAAGGGTTCGTCCTCCCTGCGCTGGGTCCTCTCGGATTCGACACTTGGCTGCCACACCTCACAGATCGTGCCCGGCACTTACAAAAAGGCACACCGGCACACCGCGGGCACCAACGTCTTCACCATCGACGGTCAGGGCTATTCAATGCTGTGGTACGAAGGCAAAGAAGACGAGATGGTCCGGGTGGATTGGGATCACGGCGTCGTCGTCACGCCGCCGGAACAGATGTTCCACCAGCATTTCAACACCGGCACGACCCCGTCGCGCTATCTCGCGGTACAGTTCGGCACCGTCCGCTACCCCATGCTGTGGCAGAAGGTGAAGAAATGGACATCCGGTAACGACACCTCCGTCAAGGACGGCGGCAACCAGATTGAATATGAGGATCAGCCCGATCACCTGCACCGTATCTGGCTGGAGGAAATGGACAAGAACGGCGTGCCGTCCGAAATGGGCGAAATCTTCGATGAGGATGCCATCCGGGCGGGCAGCTAGCGCCCGGCTTTCGTTCTCAGGAAAATAGCGCTATATCCCCCCCATGGGAGCGCTTGTGCGCGAAGTTTAAAGTAAAGAGGAAAGAAGATGAGCGATGATGAAGCGGTAGTCCGGGGATCGGATCCGGTTTTTTTGCATGACAGCTTTCTGGCCTGGTGCAAGGAAGAACCCGTCCCGGTAATCGAGGATTTCGGTATCGATCTGGCACGCGTTCCGGTGGAACCGTGGGACAAGTACGGGATGAACGGCGCGATCTGCCTGGTCAAGGGCCGCGACGATTTCAACACCATCTTCACCTTCGAACTACCGGCTGGCGGCAAGTCTCGCCCGCTGCATCACATCTATGAGGAAATCATCTATGTGATTGACGGGTACGGCTCCACCCAGATCGAAACGCCGGACGGTCAGAAACATTCCTTTGAATGGGGCCGTAATTCGCTCTTTTCCGTGCCGCTCAATGCCAAATACCAGCATTTCAACGGCTCCGGCCAGGAACCGGCCCGGTTCGTCTCCTGCAACAACTTCCCCTTCCTGATGAACCTCTACCGGAACGAGGAATTCCTGTTCAGCTGCGATCATCAGTTTCCGGAACGGCTCGGCCCCAACGGCTACTTCCAGGGTGAAGGCCAGATGGTGGAACTGCGTGAAGGCCGCCATCAGTGGGAAACCAATTTCGTTTCCGACATCACCAATTTCGAACTGCGCGGCTGGGCCGCGCGCGGCAAGGGCTCGTCCTCCCTCCGCTGGATCCTGTCCGACGGTACGATGGGCTGCCATACGTCGCAGATCATGCCCGGCATGTACAAGAAGGCGCATCGCCATCTGTGCGGCACCAACGTTTTCACCATCGACGGCGACGGCTATTCGCTACTCTGGTGGGAAGGCCAGGAAGACGAAGACATCGTCCGCGTCGACTGGGATCACGGCGTCGTCGTCACCCCGCCGGAAAACATGTTCCATCAGCATTTCAACACCGGCACCACGCCGTCACGTTACCTGGCCATTCAGTTCGGCACGGTGCGTTACCCGATGACCTGGCAGAAAAAGGAAATCTGGGAAGGCAAGGTCGATACCTCCGTCGAGGAAGGCGGCAACCAGATCGAATATGAAAACCAGCATCCGATCATCCACCGCACCTTCCTGGATGAGCTCGACAAGCGCGGGCTGCAATCCGAAATGGGCGATCTGTTCGACGAAGAGAAAATCCGCGCCGGCAACTGATCCGCACCGGATAAGTCATAGAGGGCCGCTCAATGAGCGGCCCTTTTTGTTGGTGGCGGGATAAATACGGCCTAACATTGAACCCGCAAATCTTACTGTGGGTTCCCCATGCGTTTTTCCATCGCCACCGTCTGTATCTCCGGCACGCTGGATCGCAAGATCGACGCGATTGCCAAGGCCGGTTTCAGCGGCATCGAGATCTTCGAGAACGACCTGCTCGCCCATGTCGGTGGACTGACCGATCTCAAGAATAGGCTGGAAGACAAAAGTCTCCGCATTGAGACCTATCAGCCCTTCCGCGATTTCGAGGGCATGCCGGAGCCATTGCGCACCCGGACTTTCGATCGCGCCGAACGTAAGTTCGATCTGATGGAACAGATCGGTGCCGATCTGTTGATGGTGTGCAGCAATGTCTCGCCTCACGCGCTTGGCGGGATCAGCCGGGCGGCGGCGGATTTCCATGAGCTTGGCGAACGCGCGGCAAAGCGCGGCTTCCGGGTCGCCTTTGAGGCCCTCGGCTGGGGTAAACACGTTCACGATTACCGCGACAGTTGGGAAATCGTGCGCCGCGCCGACCATCCTTCGGTCGGGCTCTGCCTCGATACGTTTCATATTTTCTCCCGGGCGACTGAGCTTGACTCGATCCTCAACATACCTGGCGACCGTATCTTCCTGGTGCAGGTCGCCGACGCGCCGAAACTGTCCATGGACCCGCTGAGCTGGAGCCGTCATCACCGCTGTTTTCCCGGCCAGGGCGAGCTCGACCTCGGTACCTTCATGACGAGTTTGAGAGAGACCGGCTATGACGGCGCGCTGTCGCTGGAAATTTTCAACGACCAGTTCCGTTCAAGCGACACATTCCGACATGCCCGTGATGCCTATCGTTCACTGATCTATCTCGATGGCGGGGTAAAAGAGTCCGGTGGACTTGGTCCCACCGCGCTCGCCTTCGCCGAACAGCCGGAAGAAATCGAGTTCATCGAATTTGCTGTCGGCGACGAAGATCATCCCGCCCTTTCGGGTTTTCTCTATCGGTCGGGCTTTATCCACGCGGCGACACATAAGGTGAAAAATGTCGAGCTTTGGCGTCAGGGCTCGGTCAATCTTGTGATCAACCGGGAGCCGCAAAGCTTCGCTCGGCAATATCACGCGGATCACGGGCTTGCGGTCTGCGCATACGGGTTGTTATGTCCGGACGCGGACGGGCTGCTCAAACGGGCACAAACGCTCGGCTATGACATCGTTTACGCCGACCCCGAGCACGATACCCACGGAATTGCCGCGGTGGTGGGGCCAACCGGCGCCCTGCTCTATCTGGTCAACGCGCGGGATTACCCATCCCACTGGGAACGCGAATTCGACCATCACACAATAGACCCCGATGCGATGTTGACCCGGATCGACCATGTCGCCACCACCATGCCGCTGGATGAAGTGCTGGAGGCAAAGCTGCTTTATCGCGCGGTCTTCCAGATGTCCGCTTCTCAGGCGGTCACCGTCGCCGACCCGTTCGGCAATGTGAACAGCCAGGTGATGGAGGTCGACAACCGGAATATCGCCATGACGCTGAATTCCACACTGGCCGGCAAATCCTCCGTCGCGCAGATCCAGTCGCGCTATCGCGGATCCGGCGTCAATCATATCGCGCTAGCGGCAACGGACATTTTCGCACTCGCCGACCGACTCGACACGCTCGGCGCCGAAATAATGGAGGTTACCGACAATTACTATGACGATCTTGTCGCACGGTTCGCTCTTTCGGACCATCAGGTCGCCCAAATGAAAAATCGCCATATTCTTTATGACGAAGACGAAAACGGCGCCTTTTTCCAGCTTTTCACCAGATTGTTTCAGGGGCGGTTCTGTTTCGAGTTCGTGCAACGCCAGGGTTATCGCGGCTATGGCATGGCAAATGCGCAGATCAGGCTAACCATGCAGGCGCGAGAGCTGGATGCATTGATGGCGGGCGGAAAATAATCGCTTGAATTAGTCGGAGAAGCTTCTATGTTTGCAGCACGTTTGAAGGTCGATGTTGCTACCCTGATTATCCGCTTCGGTGGATAGCCAAGTTTCTTCTCCGACATTGTAAACGTTTACCAAGGGGCTCCGCAGAGGGTGGAGGCCCGCATTTTGTCGTGAAAGGAAATTCATCATGGCTACCGGAACTGTAAAATGGTTCAACCCCACCAAGGGCTTTGGTTTTATCGAGCCCGAAGACGGCAGCAAGGACGCATTCGTCCATATCAGCGCCGTTGAGCGCGCCGGTCTGGCCGGTCTCAATGAGGGGCAGAAGGTCTCTTACGAGCTGACACCGGGCCGCAACGGGAAGTCTTCAGCCGAGAATCTTCAGATTCTCGACTAAACCCCGCCCATAAACATAAAAGCCCGCTTCTCCAGCGGGCTTTTTTTGTCTCTCGGGAAAGGAACATTTATGGCGCGAAAGACCAATTACAACTTTGAACGGCGTGAACGCGAAAAACAGCGCGCCGCCAAAAAGGCTGAACGTCAACGTGCAAAACAGGAAAAATCCGACCAGCGCAAGTCGGATACGGAAATCAGCGGCGACGACGCCTGCTAACCACCACCCCGGCGAGAGCCAGCCCCAGAAGACCAAGCGCGCCCGGCTCGGGCACCGCCTCGGCGGTTGATTCAAAACCGACAGTGATACGAAGCCTGTCCGTGGTGCCAAATGTGCTGCCCATCGTCGTGGTAGTGCCGAGGTTTCCATCCACCGCATTCACCACGGAAGCCGGAAAAGAGCCGCCGCCAAATGCCTCGAACGATGCGATCGAATTCGCGAATTCCGATCCGCCCCCGAGAAAATTCAGCTCGACGCCATTGATATTCATCCCGCCCCCGGCAATGGGATCAAACCGTGCCTCAATCGTGATGAAGGCTCCGTTCACATTCACCGTGCCGTCAGAGTCAGAATAAAAAACGTCGTAAAATTCGGAGGTGTGGTTGGAAAAATCGCGGTTACCGGACGACAAAAAACCGCTCCGGCGCGTCAGAATTTCCGAAGACGCGATACTGAAACCATGCGGAAAGACCAACGTGGTTTGCTCATAAAAAGTGATGGAAACCAGATCGGGCAACGATGCGACGGGAACGGCGCGCGCGCCCGAGGCACCGAACACAATCATTGCGATAAGAATAGCGATGAAGCAGCGGCAACGCGCCATATCTCAAACCCGGTCAATGCGCCAATAACAGGCGCGCGATTTGCCAACTCCCCTAAATTTACATACCAGAAATCCCGCAATAATGACAGGTTGATTTGTTATCGCGGCCTTGGCTATTCCGGATAAACAAACACAAAATACCATAAGGCAGTTTTTCCTGACCGGCCCAAAGAGACCGTTCGTCCGGGAGGACGCCTGTTCTCGCTGTCACAAGGATGGCAGTTCGTGCGGACCTCGTGATGTAGCCATGCCGGCCTAGTGCAACAGACCGGAACATCGCCGCCCATCAGAGCAGCACGAATCGAATCATTCTGATAAAAGTTGGAGGATGATATCTGGCTCCGCGGCTTCTATCCGATAGCGCGGGGCGTTGGTCGGGCGGGTTGAATGTTCGAAGAAGGCCGCAGGCTTCAAACCATAAAGACGGCGCTCATCTGGGGCGCGCTGCCATTTGCCTTTTTCACGATAGAACCGCTTTTCGACCCGCGCCTGAACATGATCAGTTTCGTGGTCGGGATCGGGCTCACGGCAATTTTCGTCGTCACCGCGCTGGCGGCCGCCTATCAGCTTGTGATGACAAGCAGCGCGGGGGAAAACACCGAAGCGGACCGCAGGTATGAATATCTTCTGGTCGCCAGCATCTCGCTTTTCATCTGCACCATCGCTGGAGTCTGGGCCGGAAACAAGGTCAATGACGCCTTGTTCAACCGGTTTGAGGAAGCCAGCAAACCGCTGACCGCCGCTATCGTGAAATTCGAAAAGGAAACCGGTCGCCCGCCGACGGATTTCCGGGAACTGATTCCACGTTATCTCGAAAAACTCCCCCTGCCCGGTGTGGGAAGCGGCTCCCGGTTCGAACTCGTCACCCTTAAATCGGGTCGGCCCATTGTAAACAAGAATTTATGGCTTCTGTCGGTCCAGCTCGATCAGATCGACCCATTCGGAGAAGCCATCATTTTTCTGAATGACAATGTCTATCATGGAGTCGGAGAAATCGGCGCCGGCCGGTTACGGGGGAAGGTCGGATATTGGGGCAAGGTCGAAACGTCGCCCTGGTGCAGCGGCAAGCCGGAAGCAGCCAAATACAGATGCGTCCGGCAGACCGACCGAAATGGCTGATTGGTAATCAGAAAGGCACGTCTCCGGCGATCGACGTCCGGTGCAGATGGCGGATACCCGGCGGGACGATACCGCCGCAAGCCAGATGGATGGTGCAGCGGTTATCCCAGAACACCAGATCACCGCCCCGCCATTTATGGCGATAGATAAATTGCGGCTTCTTTTGATGTTCGAACAGATCGTCCAGCAAGGGTTGCGCCTCTGAATCATCCATCCCGTCTATCGCGACGGTAAAGCGTGGCGACACAAATAACGCCTTGCGTCCGGTTTCAGGATGGGTGCGCGCCATGGGGTGCAATGAATCCGGCACCTGGATCGAATAATAGGCGTTCACATCGCGGTCGAACTCCTTCGAAATCCCGGCACGCGGGTTGCGCCGCCGGTCCCTGATATGCACCGCTTTCAGCCCCTCAATCCGCGCGCGGGTTTTTTCCGGAAGCGTTTCATAGGCCGCATACATATCGGCCCAGGCGGTATCGCCGCCCTCCTCCGCCACCTCCAACGCGTGCAACATCGACCCCATGCTGGGTTTTTCCGCGTATGTCAGATCGGAATGCCAATGTTCACCGGCATAGGCGGCGGTGGCGCCCGCGCCCTTTCCGTCTACGACGCGGTTGGACAGGACCAGCACATCCGGAAATTCCGGATGCAGGAACTCACCGGAGATACGCCGGACCAGATCGCCGAATTTTTGGGCGAACGCTACCTGCTCGCCCGCCTCAAGAGCTTGGTCGCGGATTACCAGCACCTGATAGTCGTTCAACGCCCCCCCGCAAACGGGAGACCATCGCGCCGTCCACGTCACGGACATCGATCCCGGAAACTTCCGCGCCCAGGGGCGCGTCCAGCTTTTCAATGGAGAAGCTCATGGGGAAATTACGGCGGAAAGGAGCTCACGGGTCAAGCGTCAGCTGTTCGGGTCATCGATCATGCCGTCGAAATGCAGGACGATCTGACGCTCCTGGGGCACAGCACGATGTTCCCAAAGATAGATCCCCTGCCAGGTACCGAGCAGCATCCGCCCGCCAGAAACCGGGATCGACAGCAATGTCGCCGTCAGCGCCGCGCGGATATGGGCGGGCATATCGTCCGGCCCTTCCGTCATATGACGGTAGAGCGCGGAATCCTCGGGAACCGAGCGGTCGAAAAACGCCTCCAGATCGCACAGCACATCCGGGTCGGCATTTTCCTGAATGGTCAGCGAGGCCGAGGTGTGGCGGATAAACAGTGTCAGCAGGCCGGTTTTGAGGTTCTTCTCATCGACCCAGCCTGCGACCCGGCCAGTGATATCGAAAAGACCCTTGGCCGGCGCGGTGACCTTAAGATTGAATTGCTGTATCGCCATAACTGCTCAGTACAGATTATCACCGCCATTGACAACGATTCCCGAACCGAGGGCCGAAACCAGGCCGGTCTTTCTCTCCAATTTTCACATTGCCCCGTTCCCTGTCGGGCAAATTTTGCGGTATCGCCCGGTCCGTCATAGCATGCGCCTGACAGAACATTCTTCAGGAGAGACAAAAATGAAAACCTTGGGACTCATCGGCACCGGCGGGATGGGTAGCGGCATGGCCGCCAATCTGATCAAGGCGGGATACAGCCTTGTCGTCAACGATCTTGAGCGCGACCGCTGCAAGGGGCTGGAGGAGCAAGGCGCGACCTATGCGTCATCGCCCAGGGAAGTCGCCGAATCCTGCGACATCGTTCTCTCCATGCTGCCGAATAATGCCGCGGCGCAAGCTGTCGGGGTCGGCCCCGGCGGGCTGATTGAAGCCTCCGGCGGCGCGAATGTCTGGATCGATTTCAGTTCCATCGACAAGGCGACGATTGTAGCCGCGAATGACGCGTTGTCTCAGAAGGGCTGGACTTTGGTCGATGCCGCTGCGGGCGGGGTTGAGGAAGTGGCCGCCGCGGGTCAATTGCAGATCTGGGCGTCGGGCAAAAAAGACTCATTCGATGAATATCAATCCGTCATGGACCCCATGGCGAAATCGGTCATGTATGTCGGTGAGCTCGGCAATGCCAAGCTGGTCAAGAACGCCATGGCCATGCTGGCCGCCGTCAATCACATGGCGCTGCTGGAAATTTTTTCATGGCTCAGGAAAGGCGGGCTGGATGCCCCGACATTCGAGAGCATCATGGCGGATTCCATGTGGGACTGCACGGCGACCCGCAACATCATGGGTAAGGTCGTAAAGGGCGAATACAAACCGCGTAAAAGCTGGATGCCGAAGGATGTCGGGTTCGGGCTCGATATCGCCCGCGATATGGAGGTGCCGATGCCTTTCGTCAGCCTGGCCTCGCAAATCTTCGCGATCGCGCAAGCGACCGGGCATGACGGGTATGAAGCAACCGGGATCGCGGCCAATGTCTATGACGTGATGAACGGGATCAAGAATTAGCGGAGATAAGAACCCGCCACCCCAAGCTCGAACAGCGAAGGGTGGCGGGAGCGACGGGACTCGAACCCGCGACCTCTGGCGTGACAGGCCAGCGCTCTAACCAGCTGAGCTACGCCCCCAATTCCGAGAGAGCGCATTGTTTATTCCAGTGCGCGCTCTCAGTCAATCATTCTACGACATATTTCGGTAAAGAATCAGCATTCAACCGCTAGTTTTCGGGAGAACATCGGTCATACGCCACCGGGCGAAGCGCCGCCACGACGTATGATGTCCTGGTTGAGCCCAGCCCCTTAACGGTTCGCGATTTAAAGGCGGTGGTTTGTATTGAGGTCAACACGCGCGCGCAATCCGCCCGGAGAAGCGCGGCCAAATGACCGGTCAGCCCCGGTGGCGAAGTCTCTCGCCATCCGGGCGGAGCCTCCACGAGGATATGCGTAACACCTTGCAGGCGTAGCTGGGACAGAAAGCGCCGCGACGACAATGCCGCGTCATGTATTTCGACCGCGGCGGAAAATCTCTTATGGGCCATAAGATAAGGCGGCTTCAGAAAGTAATTCAGAACCCGTTCCTCATGCAGTACCCGGATGTTTTTAACGCCCAGATTTTTGTTGATCCAGGCAGCCAGAGCAAAATTAACGACGTTTTCCCGCAGAAACGAGTCTCTTCCCATATCCGAAAGCTGATACCGGACAAACTTGATGTTAAAGAGCACGGCACCACCCAGCTGGATGGCAAGAGTCAAAATAACAATAAACAGGCCCAATTCCCGGATAGCCGGGCGGAAACGCCAGGCCGCATACCCCATCGTCACCATCAGAAGCGGCAGCAGTGGCAGATAATGCCGGACCCGCTGCGACGGGCCGAAAAAGAACCACAACAAATAGGTAATCAGGACAATTCCGGCCGCCGGAAGAAGCGCGTGCCCCGCGAGCCTTGCGCGGTGCTGCCAAAGCGCGGCTGCGGCAAATGGCAACACCAGAAGGCAGAAAGGCCCAAATCCCGTCCGGTCGCTTTCAAAGGCTTGCGGCGAATTCAGCGTGGCAACAAACGGATACAGAAACGCGTTCCAGATCGATCTGGGCATCGCCGTTTCATCCGATACAAACCGGCTGAACGCCAATTGCTGCGCATCGTTCCAATAACGCGGCACGGTCGTCGACAGATAATCATAAAGGAGCGGAAAGACCGGATCGCCGGAGGCGGCAAAGTTGAAGGCAAACCATTGAAATCCCGCAACAAGCCCCGCCACGCTGAACCCCAAAAACAATAAAATCGACCGCGTCCGCGCAACAAGGACCAACGCCGCGCCAAACGCGACCAACCCCATCGTATATTTGATGGCGACCAAAAATCCGAAAACGGCGCCGGCGAATATCACCAGACGTAAATCTTTCCTGTCGATTGCGCGACACAGACTGACGACGGCCACAGTCGTCAGTAAGGCGAGTTTCACCTCGACCTGCCCGGTTACCCCGCCATAGATCACCGCCGGAACGGTCGCGAAAATCAGTGCAAGCAGAACCGCATGCCGGACCGGAATAAAGCGCGCCGCCGCGACGCCTGTCACCGCCACCGCGCCCCATTTCAAGGCAACCGACCAGAGTCCGACGGCCGCCTCACCACCGAGACCCAACGCCATCGCATATGTCATGTGAAGCAGCATGGGGATCGCGCCGTCGACGGCGCGCGGGGTAAAGAATACGCGCTCCGCCGCCAGGAACTGCTTCGTCAGGGCAAGGTGATAGGCGGTGGTGTCGGCGTCGGCCTGCGGCGCAAAGGCCGCCAATAAATCAAGAAAAAACAACGCCGCAAAAAAGGCGCAAAGAAACGCCGACCACAGGTCTTTGAATTCGGAAAAACCCCGCAATGGACGCGGTAGAAAAAAGAGACCCGGCAGCCCCAGCCCGACAATGGCCAAAAACACCCAAGGGACCGCCAGGCCGCTGGTCGCGGGGAAAAAGAGAATCCAGCCGATGACACCGGTTCCGGCAGCAAAGGCCCAAATGACGTGCTCAACCCGGTTGAGCGCACCAGAAATGCGGAGAATGCGGATAAGAAATCCTCCCCACCCCAACGCGGAGAGTACCATCGCCAACGCCGTGAAAACTGAAAATAGGATGGACGACATGGATTTTACAGGATCGTCGAAAAGACAGCCCGCATATGATCTTCAAACAACATCAGATAGGCGCCTGCCGCCAGCAAAACCCATACATATCCCAACACCCCAATCACCACCTCGTGGGTTGCCCTCGACTTCACCGCTCTAATCCCTATCGGATGTAGCAGGTTTGGGTTGGTCTTTCAGCAGCCCCTTGGCTCGTTTGGCGCCCTGCGAAAACGTAATCGGCGTCCTTGAATAGATTACGAACTGCCGAAGCGCGTAATTGAAAAAGAACCCGACACCGGTTCCGGCAATTTTCGCCGGCAACAAGCCGGCGACACCGGACTCGATGAGCGCCGTCATAACCGCCAAGTTCACCGCCAATGCAAAACTGCTCGCCATATAGATTTTCAACAGATCATGGGGCGAGCCACCGGGCGATGGCAGGAAAGCGACTTTGCGGCTGAAAAACCAGTTTACCCAGGTGGCGATGATGAACCCAGCGACCGCGGCAACAAGATAAGGCGCGCCGAACGCGGAAATCGTCAGGTAAAAGACGCTCCATTCGACAAGCGCCGCGACGCCACCGACGCCGGCATAGACCACGACGCTTTGCCAATAACCACGGAGCCGCGAAAACATTTCGACCGCCTTAGAAGAGCGAATATCTGATGATGCAATAAAGAGCCCGAACGCCGTCGCGCGCACGGATCTTCTTTCCCTGATCGTAACTGCGACCGTGATAGGAAATACCGACCTCATAGAATATCGCGCGCTTTTTCGCGAATTTCACGGTCAATTCTGGTTCGACCCCGAAACGCTTTTCGCGGATCGTTATCCCATCCATCATCTCCCGCCTGAACGCCTTGTAGCAGGTTTCCATATCGGTGAGGTTAAGGTTGGTAAACGCGTTCGACACAAGCGTCAGGATGCGATTGGCGATCATATGCCAGAAATAAAGCACCCTGTGCGCGTCACTGCCGACGAAGCGGGAGCCATAGACCACATCCGCGCCCCGCGTCAGCAACGGTTCGACCAACCTCGAATAATCCTGCGGATCATATTCCAGATCAGCGTCCTGAATTATCACCAGATCCCCTTTGGCTTCGGCGATCCCCGTGCAAAGTGCTGCGCCCTTCCCGCCATTTTCCTCGTGCAGGACCAACCGGTCGACCCGGTCTTTCAACGCGCCCTGCAACAGTTCGCGTGATCCGTCTGTCGAGCCGTCATCAACAACGACAATTTCCTGATTTTCGATAGGCGATGCGTGCACCCGGTCGAGAATCTCTTCAAGCGTTTCGCGCTCGTTAAAAACCGGAATAACAACCGATAAAAGGAAGTTTTCGGGATCGATATTTTTCTTGTTCATGCCCGCATTGCTCAAAAGATTACGTGCGCCACCCGCGAGAGAAGCTGCTTAGACCCGGCGAGAGCACACGACAGATTGCTCTCACCGGGGCGATTATACCGCATCGAAAACAGCGAAAAGATTCGGGCGCGGCAAGACATCCCGGCACTCCCAAATCGCAAAAACCAGAAATTAACCCGTCGCGGCCCGCTGTTTTGCCTGGCACTTTTCACGCGCCTCTGCCTGCCGCCGTGCCTTTTCGACTGCGGCCCTTGAACGATCATTGAGGGAAAACATCTCCAGATCCTCGTTTTCCGCGTCAACGACCGGCCTAATGGCCAGATCGGTATATTCCTCACCGGCCAACGCCTTTTGTACCCGCCGGCGTATGCGATGGGTCCGCCAGATAAATTCCGCAAGGCGCAGATATTTCCGGATTGAGCTCCATAGAAACCACGAGTAAAACCTGAGCACCGATTCACGCGGCAGGTCGGGCCGCCGTTGTTTCCGGTCTTTGATCCGGAAATAACCGCACTGTTGCGGGTGGACCTCTTCAAATTCCATCGCGTTATATATTTGCATGATGCCGCGCCAGACCCGGACCGGCTTGATGCCGTATGCCTGGTTCCGCTTCATCATGGTCGCGATATGTTCGGCGCTGTAATACCAGCGCCAACTATCATGATAGGCCTGCTGCCATTCGGCGGCGGACATTTTCGGATGTTCGACCGTAACATTTTCCAGATCGTATTTATTGAGATCCGGGTCCATCCATGTGCCCGCATCGTAAAGGCGCTTGTGGTCTGCGGAACCGGGCAAGGGGGTCAGCATGGTGAACTCCAGCAGATCGACCGGCAATTCCCGCTGAATGATCTCAATGTCGCGCCTTATCGTTTCCGGCGTGTCGCCGGGCAGCCCCATAATGAACCCGGCATAAGTGATAATTCCAGCCTGCTTCCAGGCCTGGAACATCTGCCGGTATTCGGTGATCCGGTTCTGCCCCTTATTCATTTCCACCAGATTGTCGGGATTGATGCTTTCCAGCCCGACAAAGGCGAATTTACAGCCGGCGCGCGCCGCCTTTTCGATAAAGCCCTCTATTTGGTGCGCCAGCACATCGACCTGAATGAGGAAGGAAATTTCCAGCCCCTCATTTTCCTTCAACTCGATCAGCCGGTCGAAAATCGCTTCCCAGTTCTTGTTGCGGGCGAAATTATCATCGGTAACGAAATAATGGGCGATGCCTTCTGCGGCGTTCTCCCGGACAATGCGTTCAATATCATCTGCGCCGCGCCAGCGCGATTTTCGTCCCTGCACATTGATGATCGTGCAGAAGGAACATTGAAACGGACAGCCCCGCCCGGCATCGAAAGACGTCAGAATGCCGTCATATTTCTCGATCAGCTGCTTCGGCAGAACAGGAACTGTTTTTCCCTCAAGCCCGGGCAGATCATCCATATAATTGTAAATCGGTTTGGCCGCACCCTGGTCGATATCCCTCAGAAAACCACCAAAATGTTCTTCCGCCTCACCGGCGAACAATGTGATGCCCATATCCAGGGCCTCCTGAAGACCAAGGACCGGTTCCTTCAGCATCGAGATCACACCGGAAACATGAAACCCGCCAATCGCGACCGGAACGCCCATGGAGCGGAATTGCTTGGCAATGGCCATCGCCCGGGGAAACTAGTTGGACTGGACACCAACAAGGCAGACAACACCGGAATCGCCGTTTGCCGTAATCCGTGCGGCAATATCGTCTATCGGCAACCGGGTGGCGATTTCATCATGGGCGCGGACCTCAATCTCTACATCATCGCCGAGTATCTTGTTGTCGGCACAATCCTGCGCAATCGCGTAGAGGCACGCCATCGAATTCGACGGCACCCACGCCTTCCACCACTGAATGACATAACCCTGCCTGTCATAGTGCGATGGCTTGACGATTTCTACGTGAAAGGTCCGCATCCCAACCTGCTTGCACGCTGCGAAATGGTGGGCGGTGACGGGCTCGAACCGCCGACATCCACGGTGTAAACGTGGCGCTCTCCCAACTGAGCTAACCGCCCCTCCCCGCTGTTTACTACAGCGACACACAAGAGACAAAAAAAATCGGCCGCCCAAAGGCGACCGATTTTCCGAAAATCAACGCAATCAGTTGACCGCGTCTTTCAGTCCCTTGCCCGCCTTGAACTTCGGCTGGTTCGACGCCGGGATCTGGATGCTTTCGCCGGTCCGCGGATTGCGGCCGGTCGACGCCCGGCGGCGGCTGACGCTGAACGTGCCAAAACCGACAAGGCGCACTTCCGTGCCGCCTTTCAACGACGAGGTAATTGAATCGAAAACCGCATCGACCGCCTTGGCCGCATCGGATTTGGAAAGACCGGAACTGGAAGCCACATCGGCTACGAGATCGTTTTTATTCACTGTAACGCCCCCTCTCACTATGGAAGGAATTGAGGAAATGCCTTGCTAAGGCTCGAAATGCCGTCGTATCCCTTGGAAAACCGCGGCATACAGGGATTCTAGAGGGTGCCTCAGACCGGCGTCAATGAAGTAAAACGCCCAAAAACCCCGGAAAACCGGGATTTTCAGGCGTTTTTGCGAATCACTTGAGTGTTTGGGCGCTGGTAGGTACGCCCAAACGCTCCACAATACCTAGTGTTTGACGACCCCGGAAACGTCCTTATCGGTCGTTTCGGCGGGCGGAACGGTATCGACCTCTCCCTGCCAATCGATCGGGACCAGCTTGCTGGTCAGGGCGCGGTCCAGGACCTCGTCAACCGTAGACACGGGAACGATCTCAAGCCCCTCCTTCACATTGTCGGGGATTTCGGCAAGGTCTTTTTCGTTGTCCTTGGGAATGAGGACCAGCTTTATCCCGCCCCGCAACGCCGCGAGAAGCTTTTCCTTCAAACCACCGATCGGCAAGACCCGGCCGCGCAAGGTGATCTCACCCGTCATGGCAATATCCTTGCGGATCGGGATACCGGTCAGCGCGGAGACCATGGTCGTGCACATGGCGACACCAGCGGACGGACCGTCCTTGGGTGTCGCGCCTTCGGGCACGTGAACATGAATGTCCTTTTTCTCGAACACGGTCGGCTTGATCCCGAATTCAACGGAGCGCGACCGGATATAGGCGCGCGCCGCCTGCACGGATTCCTTCATCACGTCGCCGAGCGTCCCGGTATGGGCGACAGTGCCCTTACCCGGCATGACAACGGATTCGACCGAGAGCAACTCGCCGCCGACTTCGGTCCAGGCCAGCCCGGTGCAGACACCGACCAGATCCTCTTCCTCCGCGATCCCGTAACGGAATTTCCGGACACCGGCATATTCCTCGAGATTATCCGGCGTCACCGATACCTCGGTCACGTCTCCTGAAACGATATTCTTGACCGCCTTGCGCACCAGATTGGCGACCTCGCGTTCAAGATTGCGGACCCCTGCCTCACGCGTGTAATAGCGGATCAGATCGCGCAAACCGTCATCGGTGATGGACCATTCGTTCTCTTTCAGACCGTGCGCTTCCAATTGCTTGTCGATCAGATGGCCTTTGGCGATCTCCACCTTTTCGTCTTCGGTGTAACCGGAAATCCGGATGACCTCCATCCGGTCCATCAACGGTCCCGGGATACGCAGTGTATTCGCCGTGGTCACGAACATCACGTCTGACAGGTCGTAATCAACCTCCAGGTAATGATCGTTGAAGGAGTTGTTCTGCTCGGGGTCGAGAACTTCCAGCAACGCCGACGACGGATCACCGCGCCAGTCCGCGCCCAGCTTGTCAATCTCATCCAGCAGGAATAACGGATTGGACGCGCCCGCTTTTTTCATCCCCTGAATGATCTTGCCGGGCATGGACCCGATATAGGTTCTGCGGTGCCCGCGGACCTCGGCCTCGTCCCGCACACCGCCAAGCGACATGCGGACGAATTTACGCCCCGTCGCACGCGCGATGGACTTCCCAAGCGAGGTCTTGCCGACGCCCGGCGGCCCCACGAGACACAAAATGGGCCCGCGCAACTTTTTCACCCGCTGCTGAACGGCGAGATATTCAAGAATGCGTTCCTTGACCTTCTCCAGTCCGTAATGGTCTTCGTTCAGCACATTTTCCGCATGGGAGAGATCGCGTTTGACCTTGCTCCGCTTTTTCCACGGAATGCCCAGCAGCCAGTCGAGATAATTCCGGACCACGGTCGCTTCCGCCGACATCGGGCTCATCGAGCGCATCTTCTTCAGCTCGGCCGTCGCCTTTTCACGGGCCTCCTTGGTCAGCTTGGTCTTGGCGATTTTTTCCTCAAGCTCCGAGGCTTCGTCGCGGCCATCCTCGCCCTCGCCCAGCTCTTTCTGAATGGCCTTCATCTGCTCATTCAGATAGTACTCGCGCTGGGTCTTCTCCATCTGCCGCTTCACGCGGTTGCGGATGCGTTTTTCAACCTGCAAGACACCGATTTCGGATTCCATGAAGGAGTAGGCTTTTTCCAGCCGCGCCGTAATGGTCTCAAGTTCAAGCAATTCCTGTTTTTCAGGTATCTTCAGCGCCAGATGAGACGCGACCGTATCGGCAAGTTTGCTGGGGTCCTCAATCTGGTTCAGCGAAACCAGTACCTCCGGCGGGATTTTCTTGTTGAGCTTGATATACTGCTCAAACTGCCCGATCACGGAGCGCGCCAGCGCGTCATGTTCCTTTTCATCTTCATCGGCATCGTCAAGGAGCGCCGTGTGCGCCTCGAAATAGTCTTCGTTTCCGCTAAACCCGACGATTGACGCCCGCTGGGTGCCCTCCACAAGCACCTTGACCGTTCCATCCGGCAGCTTGAGGAGCTGCAGAACCGTCCCCACGGTTCCAACGGTATAAATATCCTGGGGCTGCGGATCGTCATCGCCCGCATTTTTCTGGGTCACAAGCAATATCTGCTTGTCATTGTTCATGACGTTTTCGAGCGCCCGAACGGATTTTTCGCGCCCGACAAACAGCGGCACGATCATATGAGGAAAAACGACAATATCGCGCAGCGGCAAAACCGGTAGAAGATCGCCGCGTTCAACTTCCGACATGTAAAGAACCTCTTACTCTAAGACGTTTCCGCCGAACGGCGAAAACAACGCATTACGGAATAGATGGGACCCGGCATGGCCTAAATCAAGATTTGGGCCTCAAGCGCTGGATTCCACCTCATCCTGCCGATCCGAATAAATGTAAAGAGGCTCGCCTCGGCGTTCGACGACATCGCCGTTGACCGCAACCTCTTCGACACCGTCGAAACCCGGAAGCTCATACATCGTGTCGAGCAAAATGCCTTCCATGATGGAACGCAAACCCCGCGCGCCGGTCTTGCGCTCGATCGCCTTGCGGGCAATTGCATGCAGCGCGTCATCGGTAAAGCTGAGCTTCACGTCTTCCATATCGAAAAGCGTGCTGTATTGCTTGACCAGAGCGTTTTTCGGTTTCACCAGAATCTCGACCAATGCTTCCTCGTCGAGATCCTCAAGCGTGGCGATCACCGGCAGCCGACCGACGAATTCAGGGATAAGCCCGAACTTCAACAAATCTTCGGGTTCGATTCCACGCAGGATTTCGCCGGTCTCACGATCATCCGGCCCCTGAACATCGGCGCCGATGCCGATCGAGCTTCCCTGGCCGCGGTCGGCGATGATTTTCTCAAGCCCGGCAAACGCGCCGCCCACGATGAACAGGATGTTCGTTGTATCGACCTGAAGGAATTCCTGTTGCGGGTGTTTGCGACCGCCCTGCGGCGGCACACTGGCAACCGTGCCCTCCATGATCTTGAGCAACGCCTGCTGCACACCTTCGCCCGACACATCGCGCGTGATAGACGGGTTGTCGGATTTGCGCGAGATCTTGTCGACCTCATCAATATAGACAATGCCCCGCTGCGCCCGCTCGACATTGTAATCGGCGGACTGCAGCAATTTCAGGATGATGTTCTCAACGTCCTCGCCCACATAACCGGCTTCGGTCAGGGTTGTGGCGTCGGCCATGGTAAACGGCACGTCGAGGATGCGGGCCAGCGTCTGGGCCAGCAAGGTTTTGCCGCACCCTGTCGGACCGATCAGGATAATATTCGATTTGGCGAGCTCGATATCCGCGTTCTTCGAACCATGCGCCAGGCGTTTGTAGTGATTATGCACGGCAACAGACAACACGCGCTTGGCATGAAACTGTCCGATGACGTAATCGTCCAGCACAGTGCAGATATCGGCGGGCGTCGGCACACCATCGCGCGATTTCACCAGCGTTGTCTTATGCTCTTCACGGATGATATCCATGCAAAGCTCAACGCATTCATCGCAGATAAAAACCGTGGGACCCGCGATCAGCTTGCGCACCTCATGCTGGCTCTTTCCGCAGAAAGAGCAGTAGAGGACGTTCTTGGCGTCGCCACTTCCGGACTTACTCATCTAAAACCCCTGAACAGATGTCTGACCTTCATGTTAGCGAAGCGCGGGGAACGCGTCTATCGGCAAAACTTGCGGAATTCAGCGCGATTGCGGCGGAAACCGGATTGCGATTCCCGTGGCCGTCTGAAATCAGCGTTCGTACAGGGTATGACGGTGAAATCAAAATTCGGTTAATCGTCCGATTTTGAATCGCCGTCTTTATCCCCCAGCGCATCGGGCCGGGCCGAGACAACCTCGTCGATCAGGCCGAATTCCTTCGCCGTCTCGGGAGACATGAACTTGTCGCGTTCCATATTGTCTTCGATGATTGCGATATCCTGACCGGTGTGATCGACATAAATCTGATTGAGCCGCGCCTTGAGGTCGAGAATTTCCCGCGCATGGATTTCGATATCCGTCGCCTGTCCCTGAAAACCGCCGGACGGTTGATGAATCATGATCCGGGAATGCGGCAGCGCGTAACGCTTGCCCTTGGCGCCCGCGGTCATCAGAAGCGATCCCATCGACGCGGCCTGCCCGAAACAGACGGTCGAAATATCGGGACGGACATATTGCATGGTGTCATAAATCGCGAGACCGGCAGTCACCACGCCGCCCGGCGAGTTGATGTAGAAAGAAATATCCTTGGTCGGGTTTTCCGCCTCAAGATAGAGTAGCTGAGCGCAGACCACGCTCGACACCTCATCATAGACAGGACCGGTCAGGAAAATGATTCTTTCCTTCAGAAGACGCGAATAGATGTCGTAGGCGCGCTCCCCGCGGTTGGTCTGTTCGACAACCATGGGGATCAGGGAATTCATACGTGGTTGGGTCATGTCCGTTACTTTCCGTGCGTTACCTTATCATCCGGTTAATTGGGACCGGTTTATGCGCAAGGGCTGAATCAGGCTTCCGCGCCTTCCTCCGCCTTTTCAATCTGCATCAGCTCTTCAAGCGTCACATCCTTGTCGGTGACCTTTGCCATCTCGACAATGAAATCCACCACCTTCTCCTCGAAGATCGGCGCCTGAAGTTCCTGTTTCGCCGACTCGTTCTTCTGAAAATATTCGAGAACCGCCGCCTCCTGGCCGGGAAAACGCGCCGCTTCCGTATGCATCGCCCGGTTAAGATCGTCTTGGGTCACCGTGATATTGTTCGCCCGGCCGACTTCGGCAAGATAGAGCCCGAGCCGCACGCGGCGTTCCGCGATCCCGCGATAATGATCCTTCAACTCATCCTCGGACTTGCCCTTGTCGTCTTCATCAAGCGCGTCCTTTTCCTTGGCATCCATGACCTGAGTCCAGATCGCCTCGAACTCGCCATCGACAATGCCTTCCGGCAATTCGAAGCTCACCTCGTCCGCCAGCTTGTCAAGCAGCACGCGCTTCAACCCGGCGCGTGATAGCTGGCCGTATTCACGCTCAAGCTGCTCCCGAATACCGGTCTTCAACGCGTCCAGATCTTCGAACCCGGAAGCCTTGGCAAGTTCGTCATCGACCGACGCCGTCTTGGGCGCCCGCACGTCGTGGGCCGTCACATCAAAAGTGATTTCCTTGCCCTGCAATTCCTCATTGCCGAAATCGTCGGGGACCGTGACCTTGATCTCCTTGTTTTCGCCGGCCTTCATGCCGACGACTTCTTCTTCAAACCCGGGAAAGAACGCCCGCTGGCCCAGAACCAGTTCAATCCCCTCCATGGAGCTGCCAGGAAATTCCTCGCCATCGATCGTGCCCTTGAAATCGACCACCACCTGATCGCCCTCTTCCGCGGCACGTCCGTCGGCGGTCTCGTACTCGGTGCGGTTCTCCGCCAGCCGTTCCAGGGACGTTTCGACATCGCCATCGGATACCGGCACAACCTGCCGTTCCAGTTCAAGCTTGGCGAAATCCATCTGTTCGATCTCGGGCATCAGCTCGACCGCCAGCTTGTATTCCAGATCGGCGCCCTCCTCGAAAGTGACGATTTCCACCTTCGGCTCGCTTGCCGGCCGCAATTCCTTTTCGGTCAGGGCCTGCTGCCAGCTTTCCTGAATGGTCTGCTCCAGAACCTCGCCGCGAACCGCATCACCATAGCGTTTCCGCAACAAGGTCATCGGCACCTTGCCCGGGCGGAAACCCGGCAGATTTACGGTCTGCGCCAATTCTTCCAGACGGCCATTCATCGCCGTGTCAATGTCGGCGGCGGGAACCGTAACCGTATATTCCCGCTTGAGCCCCTCGGCACTGGTTTCAGATACCTGCATCGTCATTTCTTACTCTCGTTCCTCATCGCAGCCGGTTCATCCGGATGCGTCAATTCCTGGGTGGTGCGGGCGGAGGGACTTGAACCCCCAAGGCTTTCGCCACCAGAACCTAAATCTGGCGTGTCTACCAGTTCCACCACGCCCGCAAACGACACGTTCCGCGACCTTCGGAACGCCCTTAGCGGCGTGCCTTATAACACAGATGTCACAATGTGAAATACAGACGATGATGGCTGGCTACGGCAAGCCGAAGCCCCGTCAGGAGGCAACCCGTTCACGGTAGCGCTCGGCAAAAATTTTCAGAGCAAGCATCCGGGTCCCCTGATCAAAATCGAGCGGTCCGGCAGAACGCGAAAACGCAATACGAAACCGGACATGGGGAATGCCGTAGGCATCCGTCCCGAGCCATTCCATACAAGCGGTCTCAACCATTTTATCGTCGCGAACGCGGCGGAAGGTGGAACCCGGGCGCAGATATTCCATCCGGTTGCCGCGTTTAAAAAAGACGCTCGAAAGCGGCTGCCCGTTTTCCCGCTTCAGCCAACGGCCGGCGGCTTCTCTGCGTTCTTCTTGATTCATAGCCAGTGCCTCGAATCAGAACTTTAATTCCCATAACCTTATTATTTTCTTAAGGGCCTTCACGCAAGCAATTGTTTTCACGCCCTGAATCAGGCTTGGCAAAAAGACGAAAAACCGAAAATCCCCTTCCGGTTTCAGGATTCAGCCGCGGCTTTCATATAATTCGCGCAAGATGTCGGGGATTATCCCCGGCAGATCGCTGGCAATCAGACCGGGGCCGAATTGCGCCGCCGCCGCGCCATGCAGCCAGGCAGCCATGCAGGAAGCCTCGAATGGCGGGACCCTCTGCGCGATCAACCCGCCTATCAGCCCCGCGAGGACGTCGCCCGCCCCGGCGGTGGCGAGCCACGACGGCGCATTGGCGTTGATCGCGACCCTGCCATCCGGCGCGGCGATAACAGTGTCTGCGCCTTTTAACAGGATGACCGCGCCGCTCCGTTCGGCGGCGGCGCGCGCCCGGGCAACCTTGTCACCCGAGACATCGAACAGCCGCGCGAACTCGCCTTCATGCGGCGTAAGAACCGCGTTTCCTTCCTCAATCGTTTCAAACAGGACTCCGGGATTATCCGAAAAGACGGTGATCGCATCCGCGTCCAGTACGGTGGGCAGTCCCGCCTCCAGCAATGTGAGCGCCATCTGCCGCGTGATGAGACCCAACCCGCACCCGGGACCGATCAACGCGGCGTTCTTGCGTTTGTCGGCAAGAACATTGTCGAGTTCCTGCGCATTGGCCACCGGTGCTATCAGAAAAACGGGCAGATCGGACGCATAAACCGGCACGGCGGAAGGCGGCGCGGCGATGGTCACCAGCCCCGAACCGGCCCGCATCGCCGCCCGCGCCGCAAGCCGCGCCGCACCGGTCATTTCCGCGCCGCCGATCAGCACCAGATGGCCCCGCCCGTATTTATGATCATCCGCGTCCGGCCACGGATAGGACGTGCCCCAACCGTCCGGCCCGTTCAGACACGTAGCGGGCTCAATTTCCGCGAGAACGCCGTCTGGAATAGCGATATCGGCGACCTTGACCTCACCGGCGAATTGCTTGCCCGGCAACAGGAAATGACCCGGTTTCGGCCTGAAAAAAGTCACCGTGGAATGACACGGAACAGCAAAACCCAGCACGGCGCCGCTATCGCCCTGGATTCCGCTCGGAACATCTACCGCCACGACGGGAACACCGCTCTCCGCCACCGCCTGAAGTGTATGCAACGCATCGCCCGTCACCGGCCGGTCGAGACCGGCGCCGAATACCGCGTCGACAACCAAAGATGCATCGGCGATCAGCTCCTGCGCCAGCGGCGCGACGTCTCCCTGCCACCGCTGCGCCATTTCAGCGGCATCACCTTTGAGACACCCCTTGTCGCCAAGAAGGCCAAGGGTCACCTGCCAGCCCGCATCGGCCAGGAGGCGCGCAATCACGAACCCGTCGCCGCCATTATTCCCCGGGCCGCAAAGGACGACCGTCTCGCGACGGGCCCAACGACTCATGATGTGATCAGCAACCGCCCGCCCGGCATTTTCCATCAGGGTTATTCCCGGCACGCCGCCGCTGATCGCTTGACTGTCGGCTTGATACATCTCCGCCGTCGTCAGAATTTCAGGCCCGTTAAATGTTGAAATATCAATCATAGGATCAGCTTAAACCCAGCGGCCCGCTCCCGGAAGCCATGTGTGCTTGACGCACCGCATGTGGCTTATCAGTATGCGCGCCACTTCGACAGAACAGCCTGAAAAAGGACATTCTCATGGCCGGCACCGAATACAAGAACATCAAATTCTCCATCGAAGACGGGATCGCTCATCTCATTCTCGCGCGGCATGACATCCGCAACGCCTATTCCGAGAAGGATTTCACCGACGAAATCCTCGATGCTGTCGATCAGGCGCAACACTCGAAGGAAGCACGCGTTTTCGTGCTCTCCGCGGAAGGCACCGCCTTTTCCGCCGGCGGCAACGTAAAGGACATGCGGGACAAAAAAGGCATCTTCGGCGGCGGCCCTGCCGGAACGCGCCGGGGCTATATGGAAGGCATCCAGCGTGTGCCAAAGGCCCTGTACGCACTGGATATCCCGTCGATCTCCGCCGTTCAGGGTCCCGCCGTCGGGGCCGGCTGTGATCTAGCCCTGTTCTGCGACATCACCATCTGTTCAACGGAAGCCAAATTCGGTGAAACCTTCATCAATGTCGGCATTATTCCGGGCGATGGCGGATCATGGATACTTCCCCGCCGCGTCGGGCTGCAACGCGCCGCCGAACTTACCTTCACCGGTCGCATCGTCGAGGGACCGGAAGCGGCGGAAATCGGTCTCGCGCTGGAATGCGTCGAACCGGAGGCGTTGATGGAACGGACATTGGGTCTCGCCAAATTCATCGCGGCGCGCCCGCCAATCACGGCACGTATGATGAAAACGCTGTTCCGGCAGTCGCTTTCCACGCACCTCAATGACTTCCTTGATAATTGCGCCGCCATCCAGGCGATTTGTCATTCGACGGAAGATCACATGGAGGCGGTCGATTCGATCCTGGAAAAGCGCAAGCCGACCTTCAAAGGCGTATAATGCCGGGCCGGGCAGGATTTTCCCGATCGCCGGAAATTTTCCTGGGAAAATCTTGCCGCGACCGGTTATGCAATCTTTTAACCTATTGAAAATCCCCGCTTAATCTGTGGCGCGCTTGTTGCATCTCTATCGCCAAACTATTTAGCGATCAGGAGAGAAAGATGAGCGCCACAGCCACCGCCGAGATCATTCCCGATACCATCCAGCCCTTGCCCACCGAGCCTTTGAGCAATGTCGATTTGCCGTCGGATATCGTCGAGGACGCCAAGGCCGGCCTTAACCGCCTTACGAAAATGAACCCGCGCGAGCTTTCCCGGCTGGTTGAAAGCCGGGTCGATATATTGAACGGCGAACTGGAAGCCCGGGAAGCGCGCCGCGCCGCAATCGCAGAGGCCTCGGCGGCCCAGAAAATTCTCGATTTTCGCCGCGCCCGCGCACAGCGCATCCGCGAAAAAGTCAATATGGGAAGCTCCGTCATGGCCGCCATGTTCGCCGGCTTCATCGTCGCGACGCTGATCTGAGCTCGCGGGGCACGCGCCCTGTTGCTTCCGGGCTTTGCCCCCCCCCTATACTTTCGCCATCGATGACGGTCGGATAACGCCCGTCGCGCTTTTGGGGTGGCGACATGAATATACGCATATCCGGAGTTCTCGCGCTCTCGGCAGGGCTCCTGCTGACCGGACTATCTCCCCTGGCCGCAGATACGGTCTTTAAGGACGGTTTCGACAAACCGTTTCTGGACGAAGGGTGGGAATCTCTTAATGACAGCCCGGATATGCGGGCAATTGATGCGGGACGACTGGCGGTCGTGTCGCAGATCGGCCAGCTCTCCAAGGGAACCGCGAAGAACGTCCTTCTCCTGCGGAGCCCGCTCAAGGAAAAGAACGCCGATATCGATCTCGCATTACAAGTCGATATTCAGCGTTACGGCGATAGCTGGAACAAGCGCACGCTCGGCGGTATCGCGTTATTCAATTCCAAAAACGACTATCTGATCCTCCACGTTGTGAATTTCAGGGGCGCCTACAAATCCGATTCCGGGCCCCGGGTTTTCTTTGCCAAACGGCAAGGCGGCAACGGACGCAAAACCGTCAGCCAACAATTGGGCAAGATGAAAATCGGCGTGTCCGCCTTCAAGCTCCGCATTGAAAAACGGGGATATAAATATACCGCCCGCGCCAGTACGGATGGCGGCAAAAAATGGATACGGATCGCCACGTTTGCGGTGTTCAACAAGCCCCTGCGGCCCGGCCTGTTCGCGGTCC
>CAZBKQ010000007.1:0-20737 GCA_964492555.1 uncultured Rhodospirillaceae bacterium
TCTCGGCCTTTACCAGCAACACGACCAAGACAGACGGGGCTGGGTCGGAATCCGACAGCTTTTCCTATCTGATCGGGCCCCTGGTGCGTGTGCGCCCCATCGATAACGTGACGATCTCGGCCAGCTTCTCCGCCGGGCCGACCTATACCGACCTGACCGTTAATGGCGCGACCAGTGATTTCGAAAGCTTCCAGACGCTTTCGACGCTCGGCGTTAGCGCCGCGTTTGCCACCGGCAACTGGACCATCGCGCCGTCGGTCAGCGGCTATTTCACGACGTCGGATACCGACGCCTTTACCGACAGCGCCGGCAATTTCACCGCCTCCCGAACCAGCGAGTCCGGCTCAATCAGCCTTGGCCCGACAGTCAGCTACACCTATCTGGTGGCGGGAAACGGCCCGCTGACGCTGGTGACGCCCTCGCTGCGGATTTCCGGCGATCACAAGTTAAGAATAACGGTGATACCCGGTACGCTTCCGGCGCTGTGCTGACCGACGAACGCACCTCGGCGACCATCAACCCTGCGATAAGCCTGAATTTTCGAGAGGGAGCGGCGGCCAATCTCAGCTACACCCATGGCGGCATTGGCACCGATCTCAATAGCTGGTCGGTGACGCTGTCAGCCTCCGCGCCGGCGGATTGGCTGTTCGGCTTCTTGGGAGATAACGGCCCGGCGAAGACCAGCCTCGCCTTCTCCGCCGATCAGAACAACGGCTACAGCGCCATGGTAAAATTCTTCACAGTGAGGTTTTAGGGCGGCTCCTAAACCGGCCGTCTGTCGTGCCGCTTGTTAAAGCGTTTCTCGATCGCGTCCCAAAGGGTCTTTTCGATCTCCACCCCGTCCAGCCGGTTGATTTCCTGAATACCGGTCGGGCTGGTGACGTTGATCTCTGTCAAATAATCGCCGATCACGTCGATGCCCACGAACAGCAACCCACGTTCCGACAGCGCCGGGCCGATGGCGGCGCAGATATCCTTTTCGCGCTCCGTCAGTGCGGTCTTCCGCGCGCCGCCGCCGGCGTGGAAATTGGCCCGCGCCTCGCCCTCTTCCGGCACGCGCAGCACCCCGCCGACCGGCTTGCCGTCGACCAGGATGATGCGCTTGTCGCCCTCGCGGATTTCGGGGAGGTAACGCTGCACGATAATCGGTTCGCGGTATTTGTCGGTAAACATTTCCAGCAAGGAACCGAGATTTTCATCGCCGGGTTTGAGGTGAAACACCTCCGCGCCGCCATTGCCGTAAAGCGGCTTTATGATGATGTCCTTATGCTCTTCGCGGAAATCGAGGATCTGCTGCCTGTCGGACGTAATCAGTGTTGGCGGCATCAACCCGTCAAAATGGGTGACGAACAGCTTTTCCGGCGCGTTGCGCACATGGGCGGGGTCGTTCACCACCAGCGTGTCGGGGTGAATATGCTCCAACAAATGCGTCGCGGTGATATAGGCCATGTCGAAGGGCGGGTCCTGGCGCATCAGCACGATATCGACGGTCTTGAGATCGATGATCTGCGTCTCGCCAAAGGTGAAATGATTGCCCTTTTCGCGGCGGACCTCGAGCGGCCTTGCACGGGCCAACAGCCGGCCATTGAGAAAGCTCAGCTCACTGGGGAGATAATGAAACAACGCATGGCCGCGCGCCTGCGCCTCCAGCGCCAGCATGAAGCTGCTGTCGGCATCGATATCGATGCTCTCGATCGGGTCCATCTGGATGGCGACGGCCAGGCTCATATTCTTTTTCCGTTATTCAATTCAGTTTGGCGCGCACATCGCGCAAAATCGCTTCGGCCTCCTGCCGGGCGGCGGCATCCTCCGCCCGTTCGACGAACTGTTCAAGGGCCTCGCGCGCGCGGCGCAGATTGCCGAGCCGGCTATGGCACAGACCGGCTTCTCGCAGCAGCGCCGCCTCGCCCGGCGCGACGATCAGCATGCGCTCGATTATATCGGTGGCGCGGTTCAGCTCACCGGCGGAAAGGGCGCGCAGCTTTATATTGTTCAACAGCCGGATCAGAATGCCGCGATTGGTGATCGGCGCGTAATGTTCGGGCGCCAGCTCCACCTCCACTCCCGACATCTGTTTCAGGAAATCGCGCAGATCGCGGACATTGCGTTCGATCCCGCCATTGAAGGGGTCGATAATCACGCGCGCGCCCTGCGCCTCCACCCGGATCAGGAAATGGCCGGGGAAATTGATGCCGTCGGCCCGCCAGCCCTGGGCGCGGGCGGCATGCAGATAGATGATGGCGAGCGCGACCGGCAGGCCTTTACGCCGGTCGATTACCCGTAACAGGCTGGCATTCTGCATGTCGTGATAGGTCAGCGTGTCACCGCAATAGCTGTATTCCTCGGCGATGACCGCGCGCAGCGCTTCGGCGCGCCCGTCCGCGTCATCGGGCGCGAGGTCCGGCGCAAGGGCGGCGACCTTTTTCGCAATCTCCGCCAAATGGGCGCGGTAACTGGTGAGATCGCATTCCTCGCGGTCGAAGGCGGCGGCGATCAGCGCGGCTTCCGCGATATCGATTTCTTCTTCCGGCACGGCGCAGCAGGCGGCCAGCGTTTCAGTCAATTCTTCCGCGTGGCTCATTTGCCGGCCTTTGTTTGTTCGGGCGTTCTCCGGGGCCGGCGCGGATCGTCGTTGGTGATGACGTGATCAACGATGCGGCGGACATATTCGATATGGCGGGCATGGGCGCGCACGCGGGCGGCCTCCGCCTTGTCCTGGGCGATCCCGATCACATAGACCACGCCGTTGACCGTATCGAGCGAATAGTTGATCGACAGGATCGAGTCATCGCGCAGCAGCTTGTCGCGCAAATCCAGCGTGATCAGCCGGTCCCGCAGCCCGTTGAGCTCGGCGCGCGTGACCTGCAATTCGTTCAGCACGGTGCGGACTCCCTTGGCCCGCCCGGCGATGCGCCCGGCCTCGCCACGCTGCGCCTCCGTCCGCACCGTCCCGGTCATCAGCACGCGCCCTTCCATCACGGTCAAGGTGATGCCGGACCAGATATCGCTGTCCTTATCCAGAAACAGCCCGTTGATATTGGTCTTGATGGCGAGATCGTTGGCCGCCGCCTCGATCCCGCGTTCCTCCTGCGCCGCGGTCGCTGCCGCCGCGCCGACCCCGACCACCGTGCTGACGCAGCCCGACAGACCGAATCCGGCCAGCGGCAGGGCCAGCGCCACCAGGGGCAAAATATGTCGGCGGGAAAAAATCATCGGCGGTGTAATCGTTTCAGCGCCTATATTGCCGGTCACGGGCCGGGCCGCCAAGCGTCGATCAGGTGGCGCGGCCATTTTCCCGGCATTACCGCGATCAGATCGAAGCGCATATCGCGACCGGCGAGGTCCCGGCGGCCGCGCAGAAAGGCCAGAGCGGCGCGCTCGATCCGTTGGCGTTGCCGCGCCGTAACGGAGTCGAGTGCCAGCGCCTCCGTCTCCCGCGCCTTGACTTCGATAAAGGCGGTTATCCGGCCGCGCGCCGCAACGATGTCGATCTCCCCCGCCGGATTGCGGTACCGCCGGGCCAAAATCCGGTATCCCTTGAGCCGCAGCGCAAGGACGGCCAGATTTTCCGCCCGCCGCCCGCCCGCTTCGCGTGCGCGTCTTTCAGCCGTTCCCGCCATCGCCGTCCTTTAGCGCGAGCGCGCGGTTATAGAGATCGCGGCGTTTCAGCCCGGTTTGCGCGGCGATTTCGGCCGCCGCGTCGCGCACGGTCCGGGTTTCCAGCGCCGCGCGCAAAAGCGCGTCTGTTTCCGCCGGGCCCGGCGCGTCGGGTGCTTCCGGCGGTCCGGTCAGAATGACGATCTCGCCTTTGGGCGGGGGTGCTTCCGCCGTCTCTGCGGCCAGCGCCGCCAGATCGCCCCGGCGGATTTCCTCATGCCGCTTGGTCAGCTCGCGCGCGATAACCGCCCGGCGTGGGCCCAGAATTTCCGCCATTGCGGCCAGGCTGGCAGCCAGCCGGTTGGGCGATTCATAAAACACCAGCGTCGCGGGAATTTCGGCAAGGGACGACAGTGCCTTGCGCCGCGCCGCCTCTTTTTGCGGCGGAAAGCCGGCAAAGAAAAACCGGTCGGTCGGCAGGCCGCTTGCCGCCAGTGCGGTCAGCACGGCGCTCGCCCCCGGCACGGCGGTAACCGAAATATCCGCCTCCCGCGCCGCGTTGATTAGCCGGTATCCCGGATCGGAAATCGTCGGCGTGCCCGCATCCGATACCAGCGCCACAATTTTGCCCTCTTCCAGCGTTTTAATAATGCCCGGCAGAACTTTTGCCGCGTTATGATCGTGATAGGCCGACAAGGGCGCGCCGATGGAGAAGGCGGATTTCAGCTTTGCCGTCACGCGCGTGTCCTCGCAAAGGATCAGATCGGCGGCGCCCAGCGTTGCCAGTGCGCGCAGGCTGATATCGGCCAGATTGCCGATGGGAGTGGAAACGACATGAAGACCGGGCCCGACGGGCGTCTCCAGCAGTTTACTTCGCATGGCTGCGGCGATAGGCTCGCGCCCGCTATTATCGTCCCTGGCGCCCAATGATGTATTCGCTCCTTTCCCGCGTTTTTCCGCCTCTACGGTCCGCCGCTTTTGCCCTGGCGGGGTCGGCGCTTCTGCTTGCCGGTTGTGTGGAGAATAGCGCGAACCAGCCCCCGGTGACCAAGCAAGAAACACAAGCCTCCGCGCCCGCGCCTCAAAAAGTGGAGGTGGTTCCCGCCCCGACGCCGTCGCCCGCGCCGGCGGAGAAGGTCACCCTGACCCCGCCGGAAGGGGCCGAAATCCGGGTTGGCGTGTTGCTGCCGATGTCCGGGCAATATGCCGCGCTCGGAAAATCTCTCCTCAATGCCGTTCAGCTCGGGCTGTTTGAGGTGGCGGAGGAAAATCTGGTGCTGCTGCCGCGCGACACGATGGGAACGGCCGCCGGTGCCCGTCAGGCCGCGCGATCGGCAATCGATTCCGGCGCGCAATTCCTGATTGGGCCGGTCTTTTCGGAGGCCGCATCCGCCGTGGCCGATTTGAAGGCCGGGCAGGGCGTGGTGTCGCTGGCTTTTACCAATAACCGCGCCGCCGCCGGGGCCGAAGCTTATATCGTAGGGCTGGTGCCGCGCCAGCGGATCGAAAGGGTGGTGTCCTATGCCGCCTCGCGCGGGCTCAAGCGTTTCGCGGGATTATTGCCGGCCGGCGCTTATGGCGACCTGATCCGCGCCGCCTATCAGGACGCCGTGCTGCGGGTGGGCGGCGAACTCACGCGCATGGAGCGTTATGTTCCGGGCGAACAGGATGGCGTCGCGCAGTCGGTCAAGCGGCTGGGTGATTACGACGAACGTAAAAAGGCGCTGGAAGACCAGAAGGCAGAGCTCGCCGGCAAGGAGGATCCGCTGTCTCTGCGCGCGCTGAAGCGGCTGGAAGAACTTGAGACCCTCGGCGATGTGGATTTCGACGCGGTGCTGCTGATTGAAAATGGTCAGGCGCTGACGGCGCTCGCGCCGCTGCTGCCCTATTATGAAATTGATACCAGAACGGTGCGTATTCTGGGCATTTCCGATTGGGGGGAACGGTCTTTGCTTCGTGAACCGGCGCTGCAGGGCGCGTGGTACGCCGCGCCCTCGCTGCGCGCCCGGGCTGATTTCGAGGACCGGTACAGGGCGCTTTATGGTAAATCCCCGCATCCCTTGGCGCCGCTTGCCTATGACGCGGGTGCGATTGCGGCTGTTCTGGGCGCGCAGAAACCGCCCGCCTTTTCCAGCGCGGCATTGACCGACCCGCGCGGCTTTGCCGGCAGCATCGGTCTGTTCCGTTTCCGGAAAGACGGGTTGGTCGAACATAATTTTGCCGTGATCGAGGTACAGCCGGGCGGCGCGGTGGAGGTGAGTCCGGCACCCGAGAAATTCCCCGCCCCGGTGGTCAACTAACCCAGCAGCGCGGCCAGCACGGCATTCAGTTTCAGCCGCCCCTCCCCGGTGGCGCGCAAACCCGCCTCATCCAGCGTCAAGAGCCCGTGGGCCAGAAGGGGCCGTAACGTTCGCGCCTCGAAAACCTGCTCCAGCTCGCATCCGGCCAGCGCCTCGAAACGCCGCCGTTCCAGCCCCTGCGCCAGGCGCAGCCCGGTCATGATGATTTCCTCGATCCGGATATCGCGGGTGAGCGCCTCGCGCCGCCTGGTGCCATGGCCGTCTTGCTCCACCGCCGCCAACCAGTTTTCCGGCCCGGTAATCTGTTCGGTTGCGTAACAAACATCGTCAATGGTCAATCGGCCATGCGCCCCGGGTCCGATCCCGGCATAATCGCCGCCCCGCCAATAGGTCAGATTGTGGCGGGATTCCGCGCCCGGGCGGGCATGGTTGGAAATTTCATAGGCGGGCAATCCATGCCCGGCGCAGATATCATTGGTGAGATCGAACAGGGCCGCCGCCAAATCCTCGTCCGGCAGGCTGAAATCGCCACCGCGATAGGCGGCAAAGAACGACGTGCCGCGTTCGATGGTCAGCTGATATAGCGACAGATGCTCCGTGCCGATGGAAAGCGCGGTTTTCAGCTCTTCTTCCCAGGTTTGCGCCGTTTGACCCGGACGGGCATAGATCAGGTCGAACGACACGCGATCGACCGCACTTTGCGCCGCGTCGATCGCCGCCAGCGCTTCCCGGTGCGAATGTTGCCGCCCGAGAAACGCCAGATCGGGGTCGTTCAGCGCCTGGACGCCGACCGACAGGCGGTTGACCCCGGCTTGCGCCAACGCATGGAAATTCGCCGCTTCGGCGGAGGTCGGATTGGCTTCCAGTGTGACTTCGCAATCCGGTCCAAGGCCCCAGAGCGTGTTGATTCGTTCGATCAGGTCACCCGCCAGATCGGGCGGCATCAGTGACGGCGTGCCCCCGCCAAAAAAGATCGAGGATACCCGCCGTCCCGTCGTTTCAGTTGCGTAATGATCGATTTCGGCGAGAAATCCCGCGCGCCAGCGGTCGACATCGATATTCTCCCGGACATGGGAATTGAAATCGCAATAGGGGCATTTGGACAGGCAAAACGGCCAGTGAATATAGACCGCGAGTGGTTCCGCCGATGCTGTTTCAGCCATCGGTGCCGAAGCACGCCGCAGTCAGCTGCGCAAACGCGTCCGCCCGGTGGCTCATCGCGTGCTTTTGCGCGGGCTCGATTTCCGCGAATGTCTTGTCCATGCCGGTTGCGACGAAAATCGGGTCGTAGCCGAAGCCCTTATCCCCCCGGGGCGGCCAGCAGATCGTTCCCTCGACCCTGCCCTCGAAGGTCTCCATATGTCCGTCCGCCCAGCAAAGCGACAGGGCGCAGATAAAGGCGGCGCTCCGGTCGTCCTTGCCGGTCAGTTCCGTTTCCACCCGCTGCATGGCGGCGTCAAAATCACGCGGTTCTCCGGCCCAGCGGGCGGAATAAATCCCGGGCGCGCCGTCCAGCGCGGCGACCGAAAGGCCCGAATCGTCGGCCAGGGCGGGCAGATTTGCCGCCTCCGCCGCCAGCCGCGCTTTCAGCTCGGCGTTTTCGCGAAAACTCGCGCCGGTTTCCTCCGGCTCCGCCAGGCCGAGATCCGCGGCGGATATGACCTCAACCGCGTATGGCGCCAGCAAATCGCCGATTTCGCGGACCTTGCCCTGATTATGGCTGGCGATCACCAGAGCCTTTTCCGAAAAGCGGCGCGCGCCCATCGCGGTCTACACCCCGCCAGCCGCCGCGATTTGCAGGGCGGTAAGCTCCTCACACCCCTTGAACGCCAGATCCATCAGCTCATTGAACTGATCGCGGCTGAACGGGTCGGCTTCGGCCGTACCCTGCACCTCGACGATGCCGCCCGCGCCCGACAGCACGAAATTCGCGTCCGCTTCGGCGTTGGAATCCTCCGCATAATCCAAGTCTAGGACGGAGACGCCCTGATAAATCCCGCAGGAAACGGCGGCCACAGACCCGATCAGCGGCGTTGCTTCCAGATCACCTGCGGCGATCAACCCGTCGATGGCGATTTTAAGCGCGACCCAGCTTCCGGTGATCGATGCCGTGCGCGTGCCGCCATCGGCCTGCAGCACGTCGCAATCCAGACGGATCTGCCGTTCGCCCAGCGCTTCCATATCCGTCACCGCGCGCAGGCTGCGCCCCACCAGCCGCTGAATTTCCTGGGTCCGGCCGCTTTGCTTGCCGCTCGCCGCCTCGCGCCGGGTGCGGGTGTGGGTCGAGCGCGGCAGCATTCCGTATTCAGCCGTCACCCAGCCCTTGCCGCTATTCCGCATCCAGGGCGGCACGCTTTCCTCAACCGTCGCGCAGCACAGCACATGAGTGTTGCCGAACTTCGCCAGGCAGGAGCCTTCCGCATAGGGGCTGAAGCCGGGTTCTAGCGAGACGGCGCGCATTTCGTTTGCGGCGCGGCCGGATGGACGGGATGTCATGATGAACTCCTAAAATTTTCTGGGACCGGAAAAAATCCAGCCGCACGCTACAAGCCGATGCCGCCGCCGTCCACCGCCACGAAGGCAATTCCGCGCATTGACCTGACCGGGCGGCGTTACTACATTCCGGTCGATTGGAAATCGTCATGCAACCCGCACGCAACAGCTTGATCGCGGAGCTCAATGACCGCTCCCGGGCGGTTTTCAGCACGATCGTGAGCTCCTATCTGGAAACCGGCGAGCCGATGGGCTCCCGAATCCTCGCGCGCCGTCTGGAGGAAAGCATTTCTCCGGCTTCGGTGCGTAATGTCATGGCCGATCTTGAGGATATGGGGCTGCTCTATTCGCGCCACACCTCCGGCGGGCGCCTGCCCACCGATCTCGGCTTGCGGCTGTTTGTCGACGGGCTGATGGAGGTCGGCAGCCTGTCGGATGACGAGCGGGTCAGTATCGAGGAAAAATGCGCCGCCGCCGGAAAATCGGTCAAGGAAGCGCTGGAAGAGGCGACCAGCGCGATCTCGGGCCTCGCTCACTGCACCGGTCTGGTGGTTGCCCCGAAAAGCGACCGGGCGCTGAAACATCTTGAATTTGTCGGGCTGGGCGATGGGCGCGCGCTGGTCGTCATGGTTGCGGAAGACGGGATTGTCGAAAACCGGCTGATCGATTTGCCGGCCGGCACGCCGCCCACCGTGCTGGTTCAGGCGGCCAACTATCTCAATGCAAGGCTTGCCGGGCGGACGCTGGATGAGGCGCGCAATGTCATTCAGCTGGAAATCGCCGATCACCGCGCCCAGATCGACGCGTTGACCCGCAATCTGGTGGAAACCGGCCTTGTCACCTGGGGCGGCGAAGGCGGCAATGCCGGGACGGGCGGCTCGCTGATTATCAAAGGCCATGCAAGGCTGCTCGATAATGTGAACGCGGTGACGGAACTTGAACAGGTGCGTGCGCTGTTCGATGCGCTCGACCGGGAAGAGCTGATTGATCGCCTGCTCGACCTGACCAAGACAGGCGACGGGGTGCAGATCTTTATCGGTTCCGAAAACGAATTATTCGATCTGACGGGTTGCGCCATCGTCACCGCGCCGTTCAGCGGATCGAACGGTGAAATCATGGGAGCGATCGGGGTTATTGGTCCGACACGCATCAATTATTCCCGGATTATCCCCATAGTGGATTATACGGCTCAGGTTATCGGCCGGGTTATCGGATAGGAAAAATGACGGATACGGAAAAAGAAGAAGACAACGAAACGCCGGAAGTGGCCGAAGATCAGCTGCAAGAGGTGATCGCCGAAGACACGGCCCAAGAATCAGAAGTTCAGGACGGAGATGGAGCCGGGCCCGGTCAAACGGCCGAAAAGACGCCGGAAGAAGAAGTGGCGGAGCTGAAGGACCGGCTTTTGCGCGCGCTTGCCGAGAATGAGAACCTGATCCGGCGCGGACGGCGCGATCGCGAGGACGCGCTGCAATACGCCGCGACGAATTTTGCCCGCGACATGCTGGGGGTGGCGGACAATATGGCCCGTGCGCTGGCTTCGGTGCCGGAGCTGGAGGGCGAGGCCGCGGAGGCGGTCAACGCTCTTCTGGAAGGGGTCAAACTGACCGAGAAAGAACTCGCCAGCACGCTGGAGCGGCACGGCATCGTCCGGATATCGCCGATGGGTGAAAAATTCGACCATGACCGCCACGAAGCATTGTTTGAGGTGCCGACGGCGGAGGCCGAGCCCGGCACGGTCATGCAGGTGGTCGAAGACGGCTATATGATCCATGACCGGCTGCTGCGCGCGGCCAGGGTCGGCGTGGCGAAAGCGCCGGATGCGGCGCCCGGAAATCAGCCCCGCGAACTTGATACAGAGGCTTGATAAATAAGGGCGAACCAGGCCGTTTCGGGGCCGAAACAAGGGCAGTCTTGAGAAAGAAGGCGAATCATCGTGCCGGTCGCGCTAAAATCGGCTGAAAATCGCGTCTCACACATTGCGCTCGTTAATTTGAACCCCATATAACGACCATCAACAAAAACCGATCCACGGGAACCCAGCAAAATTATATTACCGGGGGTTCCGGGACTTGAACAAAGGGGTTTCTCAAGGCGCCGGTTCGGGCCGCAGGAAATCGCCGCAGAAAGAGGATTGTCATGAGCAAGGTTATTGGTATCGATCTCGGCACCACGAATTCGTGTGTCGCCGTTATGGAGGGCAGCGAGCCCCGCGTTATCGAAAATTCGGAAGGTGCGCGCACGACCCCGTCCATGGTCGCGTTTTCGGAAGACGGCGAACGTCTTGTTGGTCAGTCGGCAAAACGCCAGGCCGTCACCAACCCGGAAAATACGCTGTTTGCGGTTAAGCGCCTGATCGGACGCACATTTGACGATCCGATGACCAAAAAGGACGTCGATCTGGTCCCTTATTCCATCGTCAAGGCCGATAACGGAGACGCCTGGATCGAATCGCGCGACAAGAAATACAGCCCGAGCGAAATTTCCGCCTTCATCCTGATGAAGATGAAGGAAACCGCGGAAGCGCATCTGGGCGAGGAAGTCACCCAGGCGGTCATCACTGTTCCCGCCTATTTCAACGATTCACAGCGTCAGGCGACCAAGGATGCCGGCAAGATCGCCGGGCTTGAGGTGCTGCGCATCATTAACGAGCCGACGGCGGCTTCTCTCGCCTACGGGCTTGAAAAGAAAAACAACGGCACCATCGCGGTCTATGACCTTGGCGGCGGTACATTCGATATTTCCGTTCTGGAAATCGGCGATGGCGTTTTCGAAGTGAAATCCACCAACGGTGACACCTTCCTGGGCGGTGAGGATTTCGACGGCCGGATCATCGATTATCTCGCCGATGAATTCCAGAAGGACCAGGGCATCAATCTGCGCGGCGACAAGCTGGCGCTCCAGCGTCTTAAGGAAGCCGCCGAAAAGGCGAAGATCGAGCTGTCCAGCTCCATGCAGACAGAAGTTAACCTGCCCTTCATCACGGCGGATGCATCGGGCCCGAAACATCTCAACATCAAGCTGACGCGGGCCAAGCTCGAGGCGCTGGTCGATGACCTGATCTCGCGCACAATCGAACCCTGCAAGGCGGCGCTCAAGGATGCCGGCCTCTCCGCCGGTGAAATCGACGAGGTAATTCTGGTCGGCGGCATGACCCGTATGCCGAAGGTCATCGACGCCGTGCAGTCCTTCTTCGGGCGCGAGCCGCATCGCGGCGTAAACCCGGATGAGGTCGTCGCGCTCGGCGCCGCCATCCAGGCGGGCGTTCTGACCGGCGATGTGAAAGACGTGCTGCTGCTGGATGTGACGCCGCTGTCGCTCGGCATCGAAACGCTGGGCGGGGTGTTCACCCGGCTGATTGATCGCAATACCACGATCCCCACCAAGAAGAGTCAGGTATTTTCCACCGCCGAGGATAATCAGTCCGCGGTAACTATCCGGGTCTTCCAGGGCGAACGTGAAATGGCCGCAGATAACAAACTGCTCGGGCAGTTCGATCTGGTCGGTATTCCCGGTGCGCCGCGCGGTGTGCCGCAGATCGAGGTCACGTTCGATATCGACGCCAACGGCATCGTGAATGTCAGCGCCAAGGACAAGGCGACCGGCAAGGAACAGCAGATCAGAATCCAGGCGTCGAGCGGTCTCTCCGAAGACGAGATCGACCAGATGGTCAAGGACGCGGAAAGCCATGCCGAGGAAGATCGTCAGCGCAAGGAACAGGTCGAAATCCGCAACCAGGCGGACGGTCTGATCTACGCCACGGAAAAAAGCATCAGCGAAAACGCCGACAAGATCGAGGAAGCGGACAAGACCCAGATTGAAGCGGATATCGCCGCCCTGAAGGAAGCGCTTGAGGGTGACGATGCCGAAGCGATCAAGGCCAAGACCGAGGCTCTCTCGCAGTCCGCGATGAAGCTTGGGGAAGCGCTTTACGCCCAACCCGATGCCGCGACGGGTGCCGCCGGCGATCCCGGTGACCCGGGTGCCCAGGCGGAAGAAGGCGTCGTCGACGCCGATTTCGAGGAAGTCGAGGACGAAGACAACAAGGACAAACCGGCCTCCTGATCGGAGGCCGGCTCCTTTCGTCTGACCGCAGTTCGGAACCGGGACCGGCGCAATGGCCAAGCAGGATTATTATGACGTCCTCGGCGTTCAGAAGAATGCCGATGGAGACGAGATAAAGCGGGCGTTCCGCAAGCTTGCCATGCAGTATCACCCTGACCGTAATGCCGGGGATGATGCGGCTGAGCAGAAATTCAAGGAAATCAACGAAGCCTACGACGTCCTGAAGGACGAACAGAAACGTGCCGCCTACGACCAGTTCGGCCATGCCGCCTTTGACGGGACGGCCGGTCAGGGCGGCGGCGGTTTCGGCGGGTTCGATGCCGGCGGTTTTGCCGATATTTTCGAGGAAATGTTCGGCGATTTTTCCGGCCGCCGGGGCGGACGGCGCGGCCCCGCGCGCGGCAATGATCTCCGCTACAATCTGGAAATCACGTTGGAGGACGCCTTCAAGGGCAAGGAAACCCGCGTGCGCGTGCCCACCGCGGTCGCGTGCGAGGATTGCAACGGGTCCGGCGCGGCTCCGGGGTCGCAGCCGGTAAATTGCGCCACCTGCAACGGGCATGGAAAAGTCCGCGCAAGCCAGGGTTTTTTCACGGTGGAGCGCACCTGCCCCACCTGCCATGGCGAAGGGCAAACGATCTCCGACCCGTGCAAGAGCTGTAACGGCGCGGGCGCTGTGCGCAAGGAAAAGACCCTGTCCGTGAATATTCCGGCGGGCGTTGAAGACGGGATGCGGATCAGGCTGTCCGGCGAAGGCGAAGCCGGGATGCGCGGCGCGCCGCCGGGCGATCTCTACATTCATGTCGATATCGCGCCGCATGCCCTGTTCCAGCGCGAAGGGGCGCATACCTATTGCACGGTGCCGATCCCGATGACCACCGCCGCGCTTGGCGGCAATGTCGAAGTCCCGTCGATCGATGGCGGTCGCGCCAAGGTTTCCATTCCCACCGGGACGCAATCCGGCCACCGGCTGCGGCTGCGCGGTAAGGGCATGTCCATCCTGAACGATTCCCGGCGCGGCGATATGTATATCGAGATTCAGGTCGAAACGCCGGTCAATCTGAACCGCGATCAGCGTGAAAAGCTGAAGGCGTTCGAAGAATCGCTTTCCGGCAATAAAAAAGGCGGCGCTAAATCGACCAGCCCCGAATCCGAAGGCTTTTTCGCCCGCGCGAAAGAGCTCTGGGAAGATCTGACGGACTGACCCGTTTCCCTGCGCGCCGTGTTTCCGTCCGGCTTGCCATTTCACCGAGAGACGCTATCACTAGCCGCAGGAATAGCGGTTGAGGAATTTTTGTCATGGCCGATATGAAGATCGGAGTCGTCGGCGCCGGCGGCCGCATGGGTGGGGCGGTTGTGCGTCAGGTAACGGAAACTGACGGTTGTGCAGTCTTCGCGGCCTGTGACAGGCTCGGAACCCCGGCCATCGGGCGCGATGCGGGTGAGGTCGCCGGGATTGACGCGCTGGGTGTCGAGATCGGAAGCGATCCCGCCGCTCTGTTCGGCGTCGTTGACGCGGTCATTGAATTCTCCGCGCCGGATTCGACGACAGAGAACGCGGAACGCGCGGCATCGGCCGGATGCATTCATGTCATCGGTACTACCGGGCTCACCGCCGATCAGGAGTTGGTGTTGCAAAAGGCCGGGGAAAAAACCGCGATCGTATATGCGCCCAATATGAGTCTCGCGGTGAATATTCTGTTCGCGCTGACCCGTCAGGTCGCGGCGATGCTGGATGACGATTTCGATATAGAAATTGTCGAGATGCATCACCGGCACAAAGTCGATGCGCCGAGCGGCACCGCCCTGGGGCTTGGCCGGGCAGCTGCCGAGGGGCGGGATGTCAGTTTCGAAGACCGGGCGGTTTTGTCGCGCGAGGGCCAGACCGGCGCCCGGCGGCGCGGCGATATCGGCTTTGCGACTTTGCGCGGCGGCGACGTCACCGGCGATCACAGTGTGATTTTCGCGGCGGATGGCGAAAGGCTCGAACTGGCGCACAAGGCGTCGAGCCGTCAGATTTTTTCCAGGGGCGCGGTGCGCGGCGCGCTATGGGCGCGCGACAAGACGCCCGGGCTCTATACGATGGCCGACGTGCTTGGCCTGCCTAAAGGATAGACGGCCTTAAAATTACCGATATGCGCCGGCCAGATAACCGAGTTGAACAGGATACGGGGCAGGCTCACTCGTCAGGTTCAAACTCGCTCCCAGCACGACAAGGATGAAAATGCTCAAAATGATGATGCGGCCGATATAGGGCCTGAGGGCAAAATTTTTCATTCCAACCAGTCTCCGAACGCATTTCGCACAGGCGGGTAAGACGTTTCGAATCCATTAATGCAATGGCCGTGCCAGAATTAAAAATTGTGAAAAATCAATGATGTCGGTGACCGGGTGGCCGGGCGAGGCTTTGAATCCACCCTTCTGTCGCAGAATGGACTCCGGAAATCCGGGCCGGGGTCAGCCCGAATAAGACCGGGTCGCGCCGGATTTCAGGCGGCTCAGTTCGGCCCGCAGTGCCCGGGCCAGGTCAAATTTTTCATCCGGGCTCAAAAACGCGCCGATTTCCAGGGATTTTCCGTGCGAGGTCAGTGTCAGGGTCCGCCCGCGATGCAAATCCTCGGACAGTTCGACTTTCAGCCAATAGGGCTGAAATCTGTATTTCCGGCGCCGCCCGGTCGGGGAAATGCGTTCAACCAGAAGCGCGTCATCGGTAAGCCTCAACGTTTCAAACCGTTTCGCCTGCCGGTAATTCAGCTTGAACGCGACATATACGATAAGGACATCGAGCCCGAAAAACCCGAAAACCGGCCATGCCCCGGCCATGACGAACATGATGCCGGCGCAGAAACTGACAAAGCCGAGCGCCGCCATCAGCAGAAAAAACGCCTTTGGCGGCAGGCTTGTATTGGGCTGCAATATCGCGTCGAAACGCACCGCGCCGCCCTCATCAAACTCATGCTCTCCGGTCACTGTCATGGCGGGATTATAGAAATTGTCGGGCCCTGGCGCCACAAGGCAATCGCCGTGGGTGATTGCGCCGCCGGGATGCGCTATAGAGCGATATGGCCATGACCTTGAAAAATGTCGCGCTGTTTTATGAACGGCTGGCGGCGCGGGATCCGGAACCGGAAGGCGAGCTCAACTACGTCAATCACTATACGTTGCTGGTCGCCGTCGTGCTTTCGGCGCAGGCGACCGATACCGGGGTCAACAGGGCGACGGCGGAACTATTCAAAACCGTCGATACGCCGGAGAAGATGCTGGCGCTGGGCGAGGCCGGGCTGATCCGGCATATCAAGACAATCGGGTTATACCGCAACAAGGCAAAAAACGTGATCGCGCTGAGCCAGCAACTGATCGCCGAACATGGCGGGGCGGTGCCGGATGACCGCGATGCGCTGGTCAAACTGCCGGGGGTCGGGCGCAAGACCGCCAATGTCGTTCTGAATATCGCATTTGGTCAGCCGACAATGGCGGTCGATACGCACATCTTCCGGATCTCCAATCGAACCGGGCTGGCGCCGGGCAAGAATGTGGATGCGGTTGAAAAGGCGTTACTGCGGCGAACGCCGGACGCATACATGCTGCACGCCCATCACTGGCTGATCTTGTTCGGCCGCTATGTCTGCAAGGCGCGCAAACCGGACTGCCCCGCCTGCGTCAACGCCGATATCTGCCAGTATAAGGCCAAGACCCTCGCCGGTTAGCAGGGCGGATTACCCCGCCTGTCTGGCAGAGGCATAAAAAATTTGTGAAACGCAAGACTGTGCCGGGGCGGCCTGTCCGCTTCTGTTGCGCGCCTCCAGATGCGCGACGGAGAGCACGTCGTCGGCATCCCGCCGATACATTGCGAATTCGAGGACGCAATCGCCCAGCCGGTAGCGCCACAATACGGTGCCGAAATCACGCCTGATAAATTCCGGCGGGCCGAAAAGCTTGCGGATATCGGCATCCGCGCGGCCAAGCAGGGAGTTTGCCCGGGGCGGTTCCGGGACGGGGGATGGCCGCCCCGCAACTTTTTTTGCCGTGGTCTCTCCGGATGCGCTTGCCGAGGTTTGCTGGTTGGCGGTCGGCGCAGCGGACGGGGGAGGGTTTTCCGGCGCCGTGGCAACGCAGCCGATAAGCGCGCCGCCAAGGGCCAGCGCGAAAAACGATTTCAGGATGAGGCGTCCCCCGCCGCCTTGATGTCGCCGCTGATCTCGCCGCCGCGCTCGACCTCCAGCCTGCCATAGCTGACCGCGCCAGTGATCCTTCCGCTGGCGCGCAGGATCAACAAATCGCTGGCCGTGATCGATCCGGAAAACTCCCCGGCGATTTCGGCGACCTCGATCTTTGCCTCTCCCTTGAACAAGCCGCCTTCGGCGACTTCCAGCTCCCGGCAATCGGCGATGTCGGCCTCAACGGTGCCTTCGACCACCAGCTTCTCGCAGGAACTGATTTTACCGGACAGGGAGATATCGCGCCCCACCACCAGCTTCTTGCCCTCGCCATAGCTGCCGACCGACCGGTCTTCCGCCGGCTCCGGGCTGAATTCGCGGCTGCGCGACGGGATGGTCGGCGGTGACCGGCGCGGCATTGCCGGCGGCACATCTTTCGGGGCGCCGGATTGCAGGGGAAGCGCGCCGCCGCCTCCGGCGGTGTCCTCGTTATCCGGTCGTCTGGTGAATTTCATACTCTTGTCCTCTTTCTGGCGGCTGCCCCTCTACAGGGATTCGGATTGCCGCGTGCTTTCGAAAATATGGACCATATAGGCCGCCGCGATAACGGGCATAAACCAGTTAATGAAGGGGATGCTCAACATCAAGGTGATGATGACCCCGGCGAAAAAAAGCTTTCCCCGATTGCGTTTCCACATCTCCCGCGCCGCATTTGGCGCAAGACGCCGGAACGCCACCAGCTCAAAATATTCGCGACCCAGAAGATAGCCGTTCACGCCGGCGAAAACAAAAATATTCAGCGGCGGAACGAATAAAAGCACGAGATAAAGCGGCAGGGCGGCGAGATTGAGCAACACCGCAATGGCTGCGAATTTCAGTCCCGTCACCGCCAATTCGGAGACGCTCTGGGTCCGGGGCGCGGGCAGGTCGGGATAATGTTTTCGCTCCACAGCGCGGGCGATGTCGTCCAGTAAAAAGGTGATGATCGTCAGCGCCGCGCCCGGAAACAGCAAGCCCGCGATCAGCAGCGCGGCGAACCAGCCGAGGGTATCGGCCAGGGTCTCCAGCCAGCCCATGCCGAAAAACTGTGTCGAGGACAGCACATACCAGACGACGACCATCAACACGGCAAAGAGCAGCAGACTCCATCCCAGCGCCTTAAGCGCGACTTTCCGGAAGACCGGGTCGGGGGCCTGGTTCAGCGCCTTGATCAGTCCTGAAAACATTTTAGACGTCTCTCCCGCGCCATTGATCAAGTCCGGACGGGCGGTGCTCGCCGGCCATTGCCAAGACGCTCTTGGCGTATGGTTTGCCGCCGCTATACTGCGCCCGCGCCCGTTAGGGGCATTTCTTTCACTGCATATTTAAGGAGTTTTTATGCCAAGTGCGACCCTTGATGTGATCGGCGTCGGTAATGCGATCGTCGATGTCATTTCCACCGAAGACGACGCGTTTCTCGATGCCCAGGATCTGCCCAAGGGCATGATGACACTGATCGACACCGACCGCGCCCACGCGCTTTATGACGCGATGGGGTCCGCGGTTGAGGTCTCCGGCGGTTCAGCGGCCAATACGCTGGCCGGGATCGCGTCGCTTGGCGGCAAGGGCGCCTATATCGGCAAGGTGCGCGACGACCAGCTGGGCGAGGTGTTCCGTCACGATATCCGGGCCATCGGGGTCGATTACCGGACACCTGCCGCCACGGAAGGCGATTCCACCGCGCGCTGTCTGATCGTGGTGACGTCCGATGCGCAGCGCACCATGTCGACCTATCTCGGCGTTTCGGTGTCGCTCGGCCCCGATGATATTGATGTCGAGGCCGTCGCATCGGCTCAGATCACCTATCTTGAAGGCTATCTGTTTGACCCGCCGGAAGCGAAAAAGGCCTTTGTGCACGCCGCTGAGGCCGCTCATGCCGCCGGGCGCAAGGTGGCGCTGTCGCTGTCGGACGGGTTCTGCGTTGATCGGCACCGGGCCGAATTCATGCATCTGATCAGCGGCCATATCGATATTCTGTTTGCTAACGAGGTCGAGATCACCTCCCTGTTCGAGGTCGACAGCTTCGAGGAGGCGGTCTTCAACGTGCGCGGCCATTGCGAAATCGCGGCCCTGACCAAGGGCGAGGCGGGCGCGGTCATTATTTCCCCCGATGAGGCTGTCGAGATCCCCGCCGCGCCGGTCGAGAAGGTACTGGACACCACCGGCGCCGGCGATCTGTTCGCCGCCGGGTTCCTGTTCGGGCTGACCAACGGGCGCTCTCTGGAGGAATCGGGGCGTATCGGCGCGATGGCCGCGGCTGAAATCATCAGCCATTACGGCGCGCGTCCGGAAACGCCGCTGACCGAACTTCTGGCGAAAAACGGGCTGTAGGAAAAGGGGGCGGGAGAAACCCTCCCGCCCCGGTTCGCTCAGGCTGCTTTCTGGCCGAGATAGCGCGTCAGCAATCTGGTAAATTTACGCTCCAGCTCCGCCTCGCTGTCGGCGGAGAGGCGCACGCCATAGGGTGCGTTGACGACTTCGCCAACGAACGCATTCAGCTTTTCGTCATAACCGACGTTTTCGTGGCGCCGGGCCACCGCGGCCCTTTGGTCATAAAAAAAGAATTACATAGGCAATCTTATAATATCTGACGATAATAAATAGAAAATAACTAATAATATTGCGTTTTATAGCAATTCTCGATCAAACACGCCCCCGCGCCGCCGAGTTTTCTATGATCTTGTCATGGCCGAAGACAGATTTACCCTGACCCGCTGGCGGGCGGCCCTTGCCGTCTATGCCGACCGGCGCCAGCTGGTCATTCTGCTGATGGGCTTCTCCAGCGGGCTGCCGTTGCTGCTCGGCTTTTCGACATTGTCTTGGTGGCTCAAGGGAGAGGGTGTGTCGTTGACCGCAATTGGCGGGCTTCTAACAGTTTCCACTCCCTATGCCTTCAAATTCCTATGGGCGCCCGTTTTCGACCAAGTTTCCCCACCGCCAATATTTCGTCGCCTCGGACAGCGTCGGGGTTGGCTTTTGTCGATCCAGATTCCTCTGATGATTTCGATTGCTGTCGTCGGGTATAGCGATCCAAAGGAAGGTCTTCAGTTCTTGGCGATTGCGGCTGTCACGATGGCTTTTTTTTCCGCGAGCCAAGATGTCGTTATTGATGCCTATCGCATCGAAATCTTGGGGGCGGATGACGATGAGCAAGCGGTCGGCGCAAGTTCTACGCAAGTCGGGTATCGGATTGGCCTCCTTGTGGCTGGTGCCGGGGCAATTGCCCTGTCAGACTTCATTGACTGGTCGGTAATTTACACAGCGATGGGGACGCTGATTTCCGTGGGGGTGATCGCCACCCTGATTGCGCCGGAACCTGAAACAAGAATATTTGCTTCCGAAGTTTTCGATGATAATTCACGTCGCGGCATGCTGGACCTGCCAAGCCGTATCATCGATCGGTTGAACGCTGCCGTGTTGACGCCCGCGACGGAATTTTTCGATAGAAATTGGAAGGCTGCAATTTGGGCGACAATTTTTATCCTGTTTTACAAATACGGTGACGCCGTCGCGGGCGCCATGTCATATCCTTTTTTCAGGGAATTGGGATTTACCGGCGTCGAAACGGCTGCAATCACAAAAGTTTTCGGAATTTGCATGGCCGCGCTGGGGGCGATTGCTGGCGCGGTTATGGTGCTCAAATTCGGTGTAATTGCGGGCCTGGCTCTGGGAGGGGTTTTGCAGGCTGTGACCAATTTGCTTTTCGCCTATCTCGCCACGCTCGGTCACGATCTCATTTTTCTTACAGTGGCTATAGGGGCGGATAACTTCACCGGGGGGCTCGGATCGGCGGCATTCGTGACTCTGCTGTCCAGGTTCTGCAATGTGTCCTTCACGGCCACTCAATTCGCGCTATTTACATCCCTGATGGCACTGAGCCGCGTACTATTCGCGGTGCCTTCGGGCTGGTTGGCGGATCAAGTTGGGTGGATGAATTTCTTTATCCTCACAACTGGATTGGCAGTCCCGGCGCTGCTTCTGTTATTCATTCTGGCCAGAAATTATAATGATCTGGTGCCCAAAAGGCCGGAGACCGAACCGTGACGGCGGAGATCGAAATTCTCCTGACCGACATCACGCTGCTGG
>CAZBKQ010000007.1:20837-105516 GCA_964492555.1 uncultured Rhodospirillaceae bacterium
GCGGGGTGGACGGCGCGATCCATCGCGCCGCGGGGCCGGGTCTCCTGGAGGAATGCCGGTCTCTCGGCGGCTGCCCCACGGGCGATGCGAGAATTACCAAAGGATATGAGCTGCCCGCCCGCCATGTCATCCATACAGTCGGGCCGGTCTGGCGCGGCGGCGATGGGGGTGAGCCCGCCTTGCTGAAAAGCTGTTACAGCCGCTGCATGGACATCGCGTCCGAATGCGGGCTGGAAAGCATCGCCTTTCCATCCATCAGCACCGGCGTCTATGGCTACCCGCCGGGACCGGCGGCGGCGATCGCTGTCGCGACAGTGCGGGACGCGCTTGTCCGCCACGCCGGTATCGCGCGGGTCGTCTTTGCCTGTTTTAACGATGACGCGGTGGCAGCCCACAAACGGGTGCTTGCCAATCCGGTTTGATCCGGATCAGGCGGTGACTTCCGGCGCGTCCAGAGAATAGCCGGCGGAGCGCACGGTACGGATCAGATCGGTTTCGCCCTCGGCGTTCAGTTCCTTACGCAGGCGGCGGATATGCACATCGACGGTGCGTTCATCGACATAGACGTCGTGGCCCCAGACCGCGTCAATCAGTTGATGACGGGCGAAAACCCGGCCGGGGTTTTCCATCAGATGGCGCAGCAGGCGAAATTCGGTGGGGCCGAGCTTGACCGAGCGGTCTTCGCGCATCACCCGGTGGGTCGCCATGTTCATCTCGACATCGTGAAAGCGCAGCGTTTCCTCTTCCAGCGCCGGCCGGATGCGGCGCAGCACGGCGTGAATACGGGCGATCAGCTCCTTATAGGAAAACGGCTTCGGCAGATAATCATCGGCGCCGGCGTTGAGCCCCCGCACGCGGTCGGCTTCCTCGCCCCGCGCGGTCAGCATGATGATCGGGATGTTGCGCGTTTCCGGCCGGCGGCGGATGCGGCGGCAGACCTCGATGCCGGACAGGTTTGGCAGCATCCAGTCCAGCACGACCAGATCGACGGTGCGTTCGGAAAGAACCAGAAGACCTTTCTCGCCGTCAAGCGCCTCGACAACGTCGAAGCCTTCGGCCTCCAGATTATACTTTAGCAGGGTGACGAGAGCGTTCTCGTCTTCAACGACAAGCACGGTCGGTTTCATGTCTCGGATATACTGTCTGTCAGCAGGCGGTCGGATTTGGTCTGGCGGGTGCGCTGCTGCTGCATACGCTCGCCTTCTACCATGTAATAGATCGTTTCGCAGATATTGGTGACGTGATCGCCGATGCGTTCGATATTCTTGGCGATGAACAGTACGTGCGAACAGGCGCTGATACGGTGCGCGTCTTCCATCATGTAAGTCAGCAATTCGCGGAACAGGCTGACATACATCTCATCGACTTCCCGGTCTGCGTTCCAGACGCGCTGCGCCTTTTCGGCATCCTGTTCGATATAGGCGTCGATGCAGTTCTTCATCATCGTCATGGTCAGCCGCCCCATCCGCGGGATGGCATGCACCGGGCGAATCGGGTCGACTTCCGACAGGGGTATGGAGCGCCGCGCCATGCTGGTGGCGTAATCAGCAATCCGCTCCAGATCGGCGGACAATTTGAAGGTGGCGACAATATTTCTCAAATCGCGCGCCATCGGTTGGCGCAGCGCCAGAAGCCGGACCGCCTGATTATCGATTTCATAATTCAGATCGTCGATCCGGTCGTCATCGTCGATGATCTTGTAGGCAAGCTCCGTGTCACGCTCGACCAGCGCCTTCATGGCCCGTTCAATCTGGGATTCCACCAGCCCGCCCATCTCAACAATGGAATTATTGAGACGTTCAATTTCTTCGTCATAGGATTTTACAATATGGTCTCGGGACATTTTGCTGCTCCCATAAAGCCGGCCTGGGCAGGGCCGATTATCCGAACCGGCCGGTGATATAGCCCTGCGTCCGCTCGTCCTGCGGGCTTGTGAAGATTTCCTCGGTAACGCCAAATTCCACCAGTTGCCCAAGATGAAAAAAGGCGGTGTGCTGAGAGACGCGCGCGGCCTGTTGCATGTTGTGGGTGACGATCACGATGGTGAAATTATCCCGCAGCTCGTCGATCAGCTCCTCGACATGGGCCGTGGCGATCGGGTCCAGCGCCGAGCAGGGCTCATCCATCAGGATGACCTCGGGGCTGACGGCAATCGCGCGCGCGATGCAGAGACGCTGCTGCTGGCCGCCCGACAGGCCCGTGCCGGGCTCTTTCAGCCGGTCCTTGACCTCTTTCAACAGGCCCGCTTTTTCCAACGATGTGTGAACGATTTCGTCGAGTTCTGTCTGGTCGCTGGCCAGGCCGTGGATGCGGGGGCCATAAGCCACATTGTCAAATATCGATTTGGGAAACGGGTTCGGTTTCTGGAAAACCATGCCGATGCGCGCCCGCAATTCAACGACATCCAGGCTTGGGTCGTAAATGTCCCTGCCGTCGATCTGGACTTCGCCGCTGACGCTGCATCCGTCGATCGTGTCATTCATCCGGTTCAGACAGCGCAAATAGGTCGACTTTCCGCAACCCGACGGGCCGATAAGGGCGGTAACGTTTTGCCGCAGGATATCCAGGTTGATATCGAACAACGCTTGTTTCTCGCCATAGAACACGCAGACGTTTCGGGTAGACATTTTTATATCGTTCTTATCCATGTCCATTTGCAGCTTCGATTCTTCCATGGCGTCGTCGGGCGGGATTCTCCGCGTTGGCGGATCGAGATTAAGCCCTATCATATTTTCCTGGTTCAACGGACCATCCTCTTCAAAGAATTACAAGACCTACCAGCGCCGCTCGAATTTTTTGCGTAACAGCACCGCGGCAAGGTTCATCACGATCAAAAAAGTCAGCAGGACAAGTGTCGCCGCAGCCGTTCGTTCGACAAAGGCGCGCTCCGGACTGTCCGCCCACAGGAAAATCTGTACCGGAAGCACCGTCGCGGAATCGGTAATGCCGGTAGGGATATCTACAATAAAGGCCACCATGCCGATCATCAGCAGCGGCGCGGTTTCACCCAATGCCCGGGCGGCTCCGATAATTGTGCCGGTAAGAATGCCGGGAAAGGCGAGCGGCAGTACATGGTGCAACACCACCTGCATGGGAGACGCGCCAATACCGGCGGCCGCTTCACGTATTGACGGCGGTACAGCGCCAAGCGCGGCACGCCCCGCGATAATCACCGTCGGCAGGGTCATCAACGCCAAAACGATGCCGCCAACCAGCGGCGCCGAGCGCGGCATGCCGAAAAAGCTCAGAAAAACGGCCAGCCCCAGAAGGCCGAACACGATGGACGGCACCGCGGCGAGGTTGTTGATGTTGACCTCGATCAGGTCGGTCCATTTGTTCTTGGGCGCGAATTCCTCCAGATACACCGCGGCCGCGACCCCCAGAGGAAAGGACAACGCAAGCGTAACAAACATTGTCAGCAACGACCCCATGACCGCGCCCCAAATGCCCGCCAATTCCGGTTCGCGTGAGTCGCCATTGGTGAAAAATCTGAAATTGAAATTCTGTCCGATGGTTCCTTCCGCGACCAGCTTGTCGATCCAGCCCGCCTGTTTGACCGAAATACGTCCCTGATTATCGGCCACGATATTTTTCTTGAGATATTGATCGACATCGTCCGAAGCGGCGATCTCCAGGGAGAAGGTTTTGCCGACAAGGCTCAGGTCTTGCGTCACGAGATGCTGCAGTTCAAACGCGGCGCCGCTGCTGATCAGCTTGTAAAGCGATCTGCGATCACGGCGTGACCGGACCTCCGGAAATTTCGCGCGCAGGCTCTGGCGGATATAGGCGTTGAAGTTGGCGTCCCCGATTGCCCGCCGGTCAACCTTTCCGTCCACCCGAAAGTCCTCGGTGGGCACTTCCACCGACAGGGTCAGATAGGCCTGGCTGAAGGCGGGAAGCCCCTGGGCAAGCATACTGCCAAGAAGAAGGCAAAGCGCCGCAATCGCGACCAATACGGAAATGATCCCGTACATCTTGAATCGGCGTTCCGCGGCGTAACGACGATGACGCCGCTGCGCGGCCAGCTCTGCCGTGTTTTTTCCGTCGACGGTCATTCCAGCGCGGCCCTCAATCGTATTTTTCTCTGTATTTGCGGACGGTGCGTAACGCGATCACATTCAGAACCAGCGTTACGCAAAACAGGGCAAGCCCCAGCGCAAATGCCGCGAGCGTCTTGGCGCTGTCGAATTCCTGATCTCCCACCAGGAGCGTGACGATTTGCACGGTGACCGTTGTAACGGCTTCCAATGGGTTTGCGGTCAAATTCGCGGCCAGCCCCGCCGCCATGACCACGATCATGGTTTCGCCGATAGCGCGGCTGATTGCCAAGAGCACGCCCCCGACAATTCCCGGAAACGCGGCGGGGACGATCACCTGACGGACCGTTTCCGACTGGGTTGCGCCAAGCGCATAGGAACCGTCTCTCAAGGTCTGCGGGACAGCGTTTATAACGTCATCCGACAGCGAAGACACAAACGGAATAATCATCACCCCCATGACCAGGCCGGCCGCAAGCGCGCTTTCGGAGGCCACATCGAGCCCGATATTCTCACCGAGTCCGCGAATAAAAGGCGCTACGGTCAAGGCCGCGAAAAAGCCGTAAACAACCGTCGGGATGCCGGCCAGGATTTCCAGGGCCGGTTTCAGAATGTCCCGTAATTTGCGTGGCGCGTATTCAGACAGGTAAATTGCGGACATCAGTCCGACCGGAACGGCGACAATCATGGCAATGACCGTGATCAGAATTGTGCCGGCGAATATCGGCACCGCGCCAAACGCGCCATCGCTCGCAACCTGATCGGCCCGGAGCGCTGTTTGCGGACTCCATTCCAGCCCGAACAAAAACTCGGTTACCGGGACCTTGCCGAAAAACCGGATGGTTTCAAATATCAGCGAGAGCACGATGCCGATGGTCGTCAGAATCGCGATCAGTGAAGCAACGACCAAACACGCATTAAATGCGCCCTCGACGAAATTTCTCGCTCTGAGCCGCGGCCTGATGCGCCGATGGGCCCAAAATAGCCCGCCGCAGGAAAATGCGAGGATGGCCGCGAACAAGGCAGCGTTGCCGGTCGCGCGCCATTCGTTAAACCGGGCGGCCGCGGCAATGACGACCGGGTCGTCACGGCGGCTGGTGATATTGCCGTCGGCAAGATTTGATACATCGTTCAACAGCAGGCCCAGCCGCTCAGGCGGCATATTCCGCTGTGCTTCCGGGAGCGACCCGACGACCAGGCTTTCAAGGAAATACGGTTGAAACGCCGCCCAGATCGCAAACAGGGCGATGGCCGGCAGCCCTGTCCAGAGGGCGACATAAAGACCGTAATATTGCGGCAATGAATGGAGCCCGCGAATGTCCCCGTTCACCAGGATCGCGGCCCGTCTGCGCCCGATAAAATGTCCAAAGACAATCAGAAGGGCGAGGATGCAGGCTATAAAGGCGGGGGACATTTAAAAGGCGCTTTGTTTATCGACTGTTCCTACCAAAAAAAACCGGCGGTCCCGTCAGGGAACCGCCGGTAACCCACTCTCTACATTGAGAGCGGTGAAAGGGCTCGCGCCGCGGCGCGAACTTTTTTCCGTTCCGCGTCGGAAAGCGGGATCAACCCCTTGTCAACCAGATAGCCATCGGGCCCGAACGCCTTTTCGTTGGCGAAGGAGGCGACATATTCCTTTAACCCCGGGATTACCCCCGCGTGGGCATTTTTGACATAGAAGAAAAGCGACCGGGAAATCTTGTATTTGCCGGAAGAAATATTCTCGAAGGTCGGCGGCGTTCCGTTGATTTTCGAGCCTTTGACGCTGTCCGTGTTCTGATCAAGGAAGCTGAAGCCGAATATGCCGAAGGCGCTCGGATTGGCGACCAGCTTCTGGACGATCAGATTGTCGTTTTCGCCCGCCTCAACGAAGGCGCCGTCTTCCCGGATGCCGTGGCAAATGGCCTTGTATTTCTTCTTGGCGGTTTTCCGCATGGCCTTGATGGCCTTGAAGGTCTTGCAGCCGCCTTCCATGGCCAACTCGACAAACGCGTCGCGGGTGCCGGAGGTTGGTGGCGGGCCCAGGACTTCGATCTTGACCTTCGGAAGCGATGCATCGATGTCGCTCCACATTTTATAGGGGTTGGGAATCAGTTTGCTTCCGTCCTTGTCCGCCGGTACTTGTCTGGCCAGCGCAAGGAACACGTGACGCAATGAAAAATCCGGTTTCGGCCCGGCCTTTGCGTTGGCGAGCACGATGCCGTCAAACCCTACCTTGACCTCGGTAATTTTTTCGACGCCGTTTCTGGCGCAGCGATCCACCTCGGATTTCTTGATACGGCGCGACGCGTTGGTAACGTCCGGATGCCCTACGCCCACACCCGCGCAAAACAGCTTTAATCCGCCGCCGGAACCGGTGGATTCGATGACCGGGGTCTTGAATTTGGTGGTTTTACCGAAGTTTTCAGCGACCGCCGTGGCGAACGGGAAAACCGTCGATGAACCAACGATGCGAATCTGATCGCGGGCTTGCGCGGAACCGGCGAAAACGGCAACGGCCGCCGCCGCAACGAGCAGGGATTTGTAAGCCATTATGGAGCTCTCCTTGGGGAAGTGTTTCAGGTCCATATTGTTGCCATCCCGGCGGCACTCCCTATGCCGCGCCGGTGACGCAAATAACCTATGGCGTTCCCGTGACTGTTATATTTCAGTTATGTGACAGTTATGTGACAGCCGTCATTTTTTCGGCGGAATTTCCGGTAAACCGAAGAATATTCGACGGGCGGTTGCCTTTGGCCCGTCAATCGTCAGAGCGCGGTTCCGGACCGCTTCGCCTCACCGGCAGATAAACCGTGAATGTGCTGCCCGAATTCGGCTCGCTCTCGATGGCGAGCGCGCCGCGATGCCGGTTGACGGCGTGCTTGACGATGGCGAGGCCAAGCCCCGTGCCGCCGCGTTGGCGCGATGCCTGGCTGTCGACGCGGTAAAAACGCTCCGTCAGGCGCGGGATGTGATCGGCGTCAATGCCCGGCCCTCTGTCCCGCACCGATATCGCGACATAAGGCAGGTTTCCGCTCAGCGCCGACGGCAGCTTCGCGATATCGGCCAGGCGTGCCGCGATGTCGATTTCCGAATCGGGATTGCCATACTTGATGGCATTGTCCAACAGGTTCTGGAAGACCATCGACAAATCGTTCTTGTCGCCCGGCAGTTCGGGAAACCCCTCGGCGATTTCGGTTCTGATTTTGATCGCCTGCTCCCGTGCCTTGATGGAAAGTGTGCTGACGACCTCTTCCAGCATATCGCTGATATCCACCGCCTGTGTCGGAACGGCGTGTTCGTTCATTTCAATACGGGATAACGACAGCAGATCGTCAACCAGACGCGACATCCGCTCCGCCTGATTCTCCATCAGTCCGAAAAACTGTTCCTGGGCTTCCGGATCATCCCGCGCCGCGCCGCGCAATGTCTGAAGGCTGCCGAGCAGCACCGACAGCGGGGTGCGCAATTCATGGCTGACATTGGCGATGAAATCGGAACGCAGCGCCTCCGTGCGTTTCAGCTCGGTGATGTCGTAAAGCGCGATGACCACCGCGATATCGACATCGCCTTCTTCTTCCAGGGCGGAAATACGAGCGCTGAAATTACGCTCGACCGGAATGGTGAAATCGAACTCCACCTCGGCCGTGGACTCGTCTCCGGCCAGCACGCCGTCGACCGCCAGCAGGACATTGGGATTTCGTAATACGGTGGAGAGATCCCTGCCCAGAAGCGAGTCGCCCAGCAATTCATGCGCCGCCAAGTTCGCCCGGGTGATCCGCCTGTCCTCATTCAGCATCAGGACCGGATCGGGCAATCGGTCGAGCCCCGGCGTTGATCTGGTATTGGTCGCCGGCCGCGGCGCGGCGCGGGCCACGCTGACGGCGACGGTTTCGCGCATCCCGGTGACCAGCGGCGCCAGCGTGCCGCTGAAGACCAGCGGGGGCCGGGGCGCATCGGGATCGTCCCCCAGATTGCCGATAAATTTCCTGAGGGCGGCGACATCGGACAGCAGCGCATGCACCAGAAGTCCGATACCGCCGGCCGCGGCCAGTACCGCGACAATCGCATGGGCAGTCGAAAATCCCTCCGCCGCCGCGAGCGCGACAATTACAAGCACCGCCGGCGAACACATCGCCAGCAAGGGTCGCCATATCCGGGCAAGGGATACCACCTGATCCGTATCCTTTGTCTGTGCCGGCCGCGCGCCCTCCGGCGCGCCGCCGCCTAGCTTATCGAATCATACGCCGCCAGGACCGCATTGGTCACGATGTCCGAAACGCCGGCATCCAGCCGGGCGATCTGCACCGGCTTGTCCAGCCCGACCAGCATCGGGCCGATGACGGTCGCGCCGGCGAGCTTCTGCAGGATGCGCGAAGAAATCGACGCCGAAAACAAATCGGGCATGACCAGCACATTCGCGGGTCCTTCCAGCCGGTTGAACGGATAGATATCGCTCATCGCCGGATCCAGCGCCGTGTTGACCGAAATTTCGCCTTCATAAACGAATTTCCGCTTCTTTGAATCCAGAATGGCAACCGCTTCCCGGATCGTGTCGATGCGTTCGCTTTCCCTTCCGCCAAAGCTCGAATGCGAGACCAGCGCGACGCGGGGTTCGTGTCCCATCGTGCGCGCCCGTTCGGCGGCCTGCGCCGCGATCTCGGCAAGTTGCTGCGCGGTCGGGGTTTCATGGACGATGGTGTCGGCGATGAACACCGTGCGATCGCGCGCCGTGACGATCGACAGGCCGAAAAGCGACTCACCTTTTTTGATGTCGATGGCGCGCAGCACGTCGTTCCAGCTGGTCGGGGCATTGCGCGTCAGGCCGGTGACCATGCCGTCGGCGTCGCCCATCGCGATCATGCAGGCCGCGAAAATATTCCTGTCGGTTACCACCATGCGCTGACAGTCACGCCGCAGATGGCCCCGTCGCTGCAGCCGTCCATAGAGGTAATCTGTATATTTGTCGTTGTTTTTGGAAAAGCGCGCATTGTGGATTTCGAGCTTGTCCGCGCCCGGCAGGCCAAGCTCCTTGATCTTATCCTTGACCCGGTCCTCCCGGCCGATCAGTACCGGTGTGCCGTATCCCGCATTGCGGAAGGTCAGCGCCGCCCGAATTACCGGTTCTTCTTCGCCCTCTGCGAAAACGATCCGCCGCGGGCGCCGCTTGACCGTCTCGAAGATATTGTGGAGCCGCCCGACGGTTGGATCCATCCGCTGCGCCAGCGCGTGGCGATAAGTTTCCATATCGGCGATCTCTGTCCGTGCCACGCCGGTCTTTATCGCGGCCTCGGCCACTGCGGGCGGCACGGCGGTAATCAGCCTCGGGTCGAACGGCGTCGGGATCAGATAATCCTGACCGAAGGTCAGCCGCCGGCCCGAATAGGCGCCCGCCACCTCATCGGGCACATCTTCCCGCGCCAGGTCCGCCAGGGCACGGGCGGCGGCGATTTTCATCTCATCATTGATGCGCCGCGCGCGGACGTCGAGCGCCCCCCGGAAAATATAGGGAAAGCCCAGCACATTATTGATCTGGTTGGGATAATCGGACCGGCCGGTGGCGATGATCGCATCGTCGCGCGCCGCGCGCGCGTCTTCCGGTGTGATTTCGGGGTCGGGGTTCGCCAGCGCGAAAATTATCGGCGCCTTGGCCATCGATTTGACCATCTTCTGGGTCACCGCGCCGCCGACGGAAACGCCGAAGAAAATATCCGCGCCTTTCATGGCGTCTTCCAGTGTCCGCGCGTCGGTGTCGATGGCAAAGGCCGACTTCCACTGGTTCATGCCGGCCTCTCGGCCCTGATGGACGACGCCCCGGGAATCGCACAGCACGACATTTTTCCTCGGCAGCCCCATCGCAATAAACAGATCCAGGCAGGCGATGGCCGCCGCGCCGGCGCCGTTGACCACAACCTTGGGCTCTTTCAGCTTGCGCCCGGTAATTTCCAGCGCGTTCAGCAGCCCGGCCGCGGCGATCACCGCGGTGCCGTGCTGATCGTCATGGAATACCGGAATGTCCATTAACTCGCGCAGCCGTTCCTCGATGATAAAGCAGGCCGGCGCCGCGATGTCCTCCAGATTGATTCCGCCGAAACCGGGGCCCAGATACCGGACGCAATTGACGAACTCATCGATGTCCGATGTGTCCACTTCCAGATCGACCGCGTCGATATCCGCGAAACGCTTGAACAGGACGCATTTGCCTTCCATCACCGGCTTTGCGCCCAGTGCCCCTAGATCACCCAGCCCCAGTACCGCGGTGCCGTTGGAAATCACCGCGACCATGTTGCCCTTGTTGGTGTATTCGAAGGCGGTGTTTTCGTCCCTGGCGATTTCAAGGCAGGGCGCGGCGACGCCCGGCGAATAGGCCAAAGACAGATCGCGCTGCGTGGTGATCGGTTTCAGCGGCTGGATCGACAGCTTGCCGGGCGGCGGGCCGGCATGAAGCGCCAGTGCCTCGCGTTCCAGATTCGAAATAGTCGCCTTGTTCGAGCTGTTCTTTTTTGCCGCCGCCTTTTTCCGCGCCGCGGTCTTTTTCGCCTTCCGAGCCATGATGAGCCGTACCTCCCCGACCGTAATCCCGTCAATGTGATGGCAACGGCGCGTCGGCGCAAGCATTTGGCGCGTCTGTCACGAAGTCTTCATCGAGTTCGGGCGCGGCGGATGACGCACCCGGCGCGCGGATGATATCCTCAACCCATGGCGGACGGATCGGGCAGCGGCATGGAAAAACGCGGCAGGGGCGCGGGCGCGCAGGGCGCGGTAACGCCCATGATGGCGCAATATCTTGCCATCAAGGAAGCCCATCCCGATTGCCTGCTCTTTTACCGGATGGGCGATTTTTACGAATTGTTTTTCGAAGACGCGGTCGCGGCCTCGGCGGCGCTCGACATCACCCTGACGAAACGCGGCAAACATGACGGCGCTGATATCCCGATGTGCGGGGTGCCGGTGCATGCCGCGGATTCATATCTGTCGCGCCTGATCCGCAAGGGCTTTCGCGTTGCCGTCTGCGAACAGACCGAAAACCCGGCGGAGGCAAAAAAGCGCGGCTCGAAATCCGTCGTCGCGCGCGATGTCATCCGCATCGTCACGCCGGGCACGCTGACGGAAGACGCGCTGCTGGATGCGGCGCGCAATAATTTTCTGGCCGCGCTGGGCGATGCGCAAGGGGCGCTCGGCCTCGCCTGGCTGGATATCTCCACCGGCGCCTTTTTTGTCCAGACGGTGAGCGCGGCCACCCTGCCTGCGGCGCTTGCCCGGGTGGAACCGGGCGAGCTTCTGGTGCCCGAACGAATTCTGCGGGATGAATCGCTGTTCGAGATATTGGGCGAGGCGCGCGATATTCTCGCCCCGCTGCCCTCCTCCCGCTTCGATAGCGAGGCGGCCCGCCGGCGGCTTGAAGCCGCCTATGAGGTCGCGGCGCTGGATGCGTTCGGCGCGTTCAGCCGGGCCGAAATCGCGGCCGCCGGCGCACTACTCGATTATGTGGAGCTGACCCAGAAGGGCCGCCTGCCCCGGCTCGATGCGCCGCGCCGTCTCGGCGACGGGGCGGTGATGGAAATCGATGCCGCCACACGCCGCAATCTGGAAATCTCCCGCACGCTTTCGGGCGACCGCCAGGGGTCTCTCCTGTCCGTCATTGACCGCACGGTGACCGGCGCGGGCGGGCGGCTGCTGGCGGGCTGGCTTGCCGCGCCGCTGACCGGGCTCGGCGATATCGCCGGGCGTCATGACGCGGTCGGCTGGCTGTATGAGTCCGCCACGTGCCGCGACGACCTGCGGGGCTATTTGCGCGAATGCCCGGATGTGGAACGCGCCCTGTCCCGCCTGATGCTCGACCGGGGCGGGCCGCGCGATCTTGCCGCCATTCGTGACGGGTTGCGCCAGGGCGCCCTGATCCGCGACCGGTTGCAGGCCGACTCCGCCGCATCGCCCCTGCCTGAATTGCTCTCGGGCGAGGTCTCGGGGCTCGGCCATTTCGAGACGCTGTGCGACAGGTTCGACCGCGCGCTTGCCGATACCCTGCCGGTCAATGCGCGCGATGGCGGGTTTATCGCCGAAGGCTATTCGGAAGAGCTGGATGAGCTGATCGCGCTGCGTGATTCCAGCCGCAAGCTGATCATGGGGCTGCAATCCGATTACGCGGCGGCGACCGGCATCGCGTCGCTGAAGGTGCGCCATAATAATGTGCTGGGCTATTTCATCGAGGTCACCGCGGCCAATGCCGACAAGATGCCGTCGGGCGAAGACAGCGATTTCATCCATCGCCAGACGCTCGCCAGCGCGGTACGCTATACGACGGTGGAACTCGGCGATCTCGAAGGGCGCATTTCCCGTGCCGCAGATCAGGCGCTGGCGCTGGAACAGAAGCTGTTCACTGATCTTGCCGGCGAAATAAAAGACCGGGCCGGCGATATCGCCCGCGCCGCAACCGCGCTCGCCACAATCGATGTGACCGCCGCGCTGGCTGCGCTGGCCGCCGCGCGGCGCTATGTCCGCCCGGCCATGGAAGACGGCGCCGCCTTCGCCATCGCGGGCGGCCGTCATCCGGTGGTGGAGGCCGCGCTCGACTCATCCGCCGATGCGGCGTTCGTGCCCAATGATTGCGACCTCGACCCCGCCCGGCGGCTGTGGCTGCTGACCGGTCCCAACATGGCGGGCAAAAGCACCTTTTTGCGCCAGAACGCGCTGATCGCCATTCTCGCCCAGGCGGGGTCCTTCGTTCCGGCGGAAGAGGCGCGCATCGGCGTCATAGACCGGCTGTTCAGCCGGGTCGGCGCGGCGGATGATCTTGCGCGCGGGCGCTCGACATTCATGGTGGAAATGGTGGAAACCGCCGCCATCCTGAACCAGGCCACCGAACGCTCGCTGATCATTCTCGATGAAATCGGGCGCGGCACGGCAACCTTTGACGGGCTGTCCATCGCCTGGGCGGCGCTCGAACATATTCATGACGTCAATAAATGCCGGGCGCTGTTCGCCACCCATTATCATGAGCTGACGGTGCTCGCCGCGCGGCTGCCGTCGCTGGAATGTCACACCATGCGGGTCAAGGAATGGCGAGAAGACGTGGTGTTCCTGCATGAGGTCGCGGCCGGGTCCGCCGACCGGTCCTACGGCATCCATGTCGGGCGGCTGGCGGGGTTGCCGCCGGCGGTGATCGGCCGGGCAGAAGAGGTGCTGGCGGCCCTCGAATCCGGTGAACAGGGCGGCGCGGTCAGCCGGCTGGCCGATGATCTGCCGCTCTTTAACGCGACCGCCGCGCGCGGCAAGGGCAAACAGGAATCGCAAAAGGAATCGGAGATCGAGGCGGCGCTGAAAGCCGCCGATCCCGACGCCATGACGCCGCGCGAGGCGCTGGAATTCCTCTACCGGCTCCGGGGGATGCTGGGGGGTTAAGGCGCACGCCCCATTCCCGCCGCAAAGTTACGGTTCATTCGACCACGCCGCTCGTGCTAACCATGGGGTGCGCCGCGCGCGCGTGAATTTCAACAGGCCGGGTCTCCCATGGCGACGATCCTCAAACGCAAGGAAATCATCGATCTTGAGGCGCTGACCGCCGCCTATGAGGCGGAATGGTCGGAAGACGAATCGACCTCCGAATCGCGCAAACGCCTGTTCGAGATGATCAAGCGGGCGCTGGCCGAGGGGCGCGATGAAGTCCGCCGCCGGTTCGAGGAAGACCACGAAACCGGGGAAACCAATGTCCGCGCCACCGCCTTTCTGATGGATCAGCTTCTGCGGTTCGCGCTCGATATCACCACCACCCATATCTATCCGACCGCGGAACCGACCTCCGCCGAACGGATTTGCGTCGTTTGCACCGGCGGGTACGGGCGGGGCGAGCTCGCGCCCTTTTCCGATCTCGATCTGATGTTCCTGCTGCCCTACCGGCTGACCCCCCGGGTCGAGCAGATCGTCGAATCGATCCTCTATCTGCTCTGGGATCTCAGTCTCAAGGTCGGGCACGCCACCCGCAATGTCAAAGAGGTCGTGCGGCTGTCAGAAGACGACATCACCATTCGCACGGCGGTTCTGGAATCGCGTTTCCTCTGGGGTAACCGCAAGCTGTTTCAGGATATGCGGCGCGCCTTCCGCAAGAATGTGATGGCCGATTCCGGCCCGGCCTTCGCCGAAGCCAAGCTGGTGGAACGCGATGAGCGCCACCAGAAAATGGGCGATTCGCGCTATGTGCTGGAACCCAACCTGAAGGAGGGCAAGGGCGGGCTGCGCGATCTGCATACGCTGTTCTGGATCGCCAAATATCTTTATCAGGTCGATGCCGTGCCGGACCTGGTCGAAAAGGGCGTGCTGACGGCGGCGGAGGCGCGGCGTTTCGCCAAGGCGCAGAACTTTCTCTGGACCGTGCGGTCGCATCTGCATTATCTGACCGGGCGGGGCGAGGACAGGCTGACCTTTGACGTTCAGACCGAAATCGGCCGCCGCATCGGGTATCGCGATCACGCCGGAACGCTCGGCGTCGAACGCTTCATGAAACATTACTATCTGACGGCGAAGGAGGTCGGTGATCTGACGCGGATATTCTGTGCCGCGCTGGAGGCCGAGCATCAGCGCTGGAACGCGTTCAACTTCAAGGCGCGCGATATATTCCGCCGCGATATCGAGGGGTTCAAGATCGAAAGCGGTCGGTTATCCGTCGAATCCGGATCGGAACTGACAGAGGACCCGGTTCGGATCCTGAGGCTGTTTCGCGCGGCGCAGACCCATGACCGCGATATCCATCCACGCGCATTGCGGTTGATCACGCGGCATCTGAAGCTGGTCGACACCATCCGGGACGACAAGGAAGCCAACCGGCTGTTCGTGGAGATGCTGACCGACCCGAACGACGCCGACGTGACGCTGCGCCGGCTGAACGAATCGGGCGTGTTCGGGCGTTTCGTGCCCGATTTCGGGCGTGTCGTCGCGCAGATGCAGCACGACATGTATCACGTCTATACGGTCGATGAGCATACGATCTTCGCCATCGGCATCCTGCACGGGATAGAACAGGGCAAATACAAGGACGACATGCCGGTGGCGAGCGAGGTGATCCACAAGCTGGTCTCCAAACGCGCGCTTTATGTCGCCATCCTGCTGCATGATATCGCAAAGGGGCGCGGCGGCGATCATTCGGTGCTGGGGGCGGAGGTCGCGCTGGATTTGTGTCCCCGTTTCGGTCTTTCGCCTGAAGAAACCGAGACCGTCGAATGGCTGGTCCGCTATCATCTGCTGATGAGCCATATCGCCTTTCATCGCGATCTCGCCGATCCCAAGAGCATCATTGATTTCGCCGAACAGGTGCAATCGGTTGAACGGCTGCGGCTGCTGCTTTGTCTGACGGTCGCCGATATACGGGCGGTCGGGCCCAATGTCTGGAATAACTGGAAGGCGTCGCTGCTGCGTGAGCTGTATTACGCGACGGAGGCGGAGCTTTCCGGCGGGCATGACACGACGGGCCGGGAAGCCCGGATCGAAAGCGCCAAACACGCCTTGTCCGAAACGCTCGGCAATATGGGCTGGTCCGGCGGCGCGATCGAGGAAATCGTCGCTCTCGGCTACCCGTCCTACTGGCTGTCACTTGATACCGATACGCATTGCCGCCATGCGGCGTTGATCCATGACGCGTTGGCCAATGACCGGCAGATCGCCTACGATACGCGCGCCGACGATGTCCACGCGGTAACCGAACTGACGATCTACACACCCGATCACCCCGGCCTGTTTTCATCCATCGCCGGGGCGATCGCCGTTTCCGGCGCGAATATCGTCGGCGCGAAGATTTTCACCATGACCAACGGCATGGCGCTCGACATATTCGCGATCCAGGATTCGACCGGGAACGCCTTTGTCCGTCAGGGCGATATCGACCGGTTGACGGCGCGGATCGAACAGGCGCTGCGCGGCGAATGGCGGCCGTCGGTCGAGTTGCAAAAAAAGCCGGTGATCTCCAGCCGCGATGACGTGTTCTCCGTCTCGCCGCGCGTGCTGATCAATAACGGCGCGAGCCGCACTCATTCGGTGATCGAAATCAACGGGCGCGACCGGACCGGCTTTTTGCATGACGTTACCCGGACACTGGCAGACCTCGGCCTGCAGGTGTCCAGCGCGCTGGTCACGACCTATGGTGAACGGGCGGTGGACGTGTTCTACGTCAAGGACGGGTTCGGAATGCAGATCACCAATGAGCGCAAGCTAGACCAGATCCGGGAGGAGCTGCTTGAGACGCTGGGCGCCTCGCCGGAAGATCTCGAAGAGGCGCGCAATCGCCAGCCGCGCGGCGCCGCCCGCAAGGCGGCCCGCCGCCCGCGCAGGGTTTCACCCCATTCCGCCGGCACCGCGTCGTAATCGAATGCCGGATTTAATTCCCATGACCGTGCCGCGTTAGATGGCGCTATTCAAGGCAATTGCGACCGTCGGCGGCTACACCATGATCAGCCGCGTTCTCGGATTTCTGCGCGATATTCTGATCGCCGCGCTGATGGGGGCGGGCCCTGTCGCGGACGCGTTTTTCGTCGCCTTCAAGCTGCCGAATTTTTTCCGCCGCCTGTTTGCCGAGGGCGCGTTCAACGCCGCCTTCGTGCCGCTGTTCGCCGGGCGGCTGGCGGCGGATGGCCAGGCATCGGCGCGCGATTTTGCCGCAGCCGTTCTGTCCGTCATGGCGGTGTTTCTGTTTTGCTTCGTGACCCTGTTGCAGATCGCGATGCCGCTGCTGATGTACGGGTTCGCGCCGGGGTTCGCCGGCGATCCCGTCCGCTTTGACCTGGCGGTGGAACTGACCCGCATTACCTTTCCCTATCTCCTTTTTATATCGCTGGTCTCGCTGTTGGGTGGGGTGCTGAATTCTCTCGACCGGTTCGCCGCCGCCGCCGCGACGCCGATTATTCTGAATATCTGTCTGATCGGCGGGCTGGTGGTTGCCGCGCCGCATTTGCCGACGCCGGGTCACGGGCTGGCCTGGGGCGTGGCCGCCGCCGGCATCGCGCAGTTCCTGTGGCTTATCCATGCCTGCCGCCGCGCCGGCATGGTTTTCCGCCTGCCGAAACCGCGGCTGACGCCGGGGGTGAAGCGGCTGCTGACCCTGATGGTGCCGGGCGCCATCGGCGCCGGGGTGGTGCAGCTCAATCTGCTGATCGATATCGTGATCGCCTCGACGCTGCCCGCCGGGGCGGTGTCATTCCTCTATTATGCGGACCGGCTGAATCAGCTGCCGCTCGGCGTCATCGGCGTTGCCATCGGGACGGCGCTCTTGCCGCTGCTGTCGCGCCAGCTGCGCCAGGGAGAGGATGCGGCGGCGCGCGAGTCGATGAACAGGGCGATAGAAATCGCGCTGCTCTTTACCGTGCCGGCCGCGGTGGCGCTGGTGCTGATCGCCGATCCGATCATAAAGGTGCTGTTTGAACGCGGTGCGTTCGATCCCGCGACGACCCGGGCGACGGCGCTGGCGCTGACCGCCTATGCCGTCGGGTTGCCGGCCTATGTGCTGGTCAAGGTGCTTGCGCCCGGCTTTTTCGCCCGTGAAGACACCAAAACGCCGGTCAAGATCGCGATCGTCTGCGTCGCTATCAATATCGCACTCAGCCTGACGCTGATCCATTTTCTGGCGCATGCCGGGATCGCGCTGGCGACCGCGATTGCCGCCTGGGTCAATGCCGGGTTGCTGGCGCTGATCCTGGCGCGGCGCGGGCATCACCGTCTCGATGCGCGGCTTAAGGGCAGGGCCTTGCGGATTTGTCTCGCGGCCGCCGGGATGGGGGCCGGGTTGTGGGTCGCGCATGGCTGGCTTGAGGCTGCGTTTTCCGCGTCGCTGGCGGAGCGGATAATGGCGCTGATCCCGCTGGTGTTGGGCGGGATGGCGGTTTACGGCGTTCTCGCCACCGCGACCGGTGCGGCGTCGCTCTCTGAAATAAAGGGGATTTTGCGGCGCAAACCGTCGCTTGACCCGTAACCTTAATGGCGGGATAACGCCGCGCTCAACGACTATAAAGGACAGCTCATGGCGCGGGTCTTTTCCGGCGTTCAACCGACCGGCAATCTGCATCTTGGCAATTATCTCGGCGCGATCCGGAATTTTGTCCGGCTGCAGGACGATCACGAATGCATCTATTGTGTCGTCGACCTGCACGCCGTCACCGTCTGGCAGGACCCGGCGGAACTGATCCGCAATACGCGGGAGGTCGCCGCCGCCTTTATCGCCGCGGGCGTCGATCCCGAACAAAGCATCATCTTCAACCAGAGTGCGGTGCCACAGCACGCGGAGCTCGCCTGGGTTTTCAATTGCGTTGCGCGGGTCGGTTGGCTCAACCGGATGACGCAATTCAAGGACAAGGCGGGTAAGAACCGCGAAAACGCGAGCGTCGGGCTTTATGTCTATCCGGCGCTGATGGCGGCGGACATCCTTGCCTATCGCGCGACACACGTGCCGGTGGGCGAGGACCAGAAACAGCATCTGGAGTTGACCCGCGATATTGCGCAGAAATTCAATAACGATTTCGGGACGGAGTTTTTCCCCATTATCGAGCCCCTGATCTTTGATCACGCGGCGCGGGTGATGAGTTTGCGCGACGGGCGCAACAAGATGAGCAAATCCGATCCGTCGGATAATTCCCGGATCAACATCACCGATGATGCCGATGCAATCGCGAAAAAAATCCGCCGCGCCAGGACTGACCCCGAACCGGTGCCCGACGGGTCCGAAGCGCTGGGGACGGCGGAGACACGGCCGGAGGCATTCAACCTGATCGATATCTTCGCCGCGCTGGCCGATCGGCCCGCCGCCGACATCATGGCGGAGTATGGCGGCAAGCCGTTTTCCGAATTCAAGCCCGCGCTTGCCGATGTGGCGGTAACGGCGCTCGGCCCCATGGGTGATGAGATGCGCCGGCTGATGGATGATCCCACGGAAATCGACCGCACGCTGGCCAATGGCGTGGCGCGCGCGCGGGAGATTGCGGCGCCGGTCCTGGAAGAAGTTTACGATATCGTCGGGTTTTTGCGTCCCTGAACGCCAAATCGGCGCTTAAATGCCGGTTTTTGCTTGCGAAACCGGCAGATCGGGCGCAAAAGACGGCGCAACCCGCTATTTTTCGACTCGTTCCCCGGCGCCGTTTATGGACCTTTATTTTCCTATTGCAGAAATGTCGCTCAACGCGCTCCTGCTGTTCAGCATGGGAGCGGGTGTAGGCGTCCTGTCCGGCATGTTTGGCGTGGGCGGCGGGTTTCTGATGACGCCGCTGCTGATTTTTGTCGGCGTGCCGCCCGCCGTGGCGGTGGCGACGGAGGCCAACCAGGTGGTCGCCGCGTCCGTCTCCGGGGCCCTCGCCCATTGGCGGCGCGGCAATGTCGATGTGAAGATGGGCGTCGTGCTGCTGATCGGCGGCTTTATCGGCTCCACCGCCGGTGTCTGGATATTCACCTGGCTGCGCCAGCTTGGTCAGATCGACGTCGTCATCTCCATGTGTTTCGTGACCTTCCTTGGCATCATCGGGGTTTTGATGGTGAGCGAAAGCGTGCGCGCCTGGATGAAAAGCCGGAATCCGGGGGGCGCGCCCCGCACCAAGCTGCATCAGCATACCTGGCTGCACGGCCTGCCCTTCAAGATGCGGTTCCGCCGCTCGAAGCTCTATATCAGTGCCCTGCTGCCGCTCGGCATCGGTATCTTTGTCGGCATTCTCTCTGCCATCATGGGTGTCGGCGGCGGCTTCATCATGGTGCCGGCGATGATCTATCTGCTCGGCATGCCGACCTCGGTCGTCGTCGGGACCTCGCTTTTCCAGATCATTTTCGTCACCGCCAACGTGACTTTCCTGCAATCGGTCAATAACCAGACCGTCGATGTCATGCTGGCCCTGTTGCTGGTCGTCGGGAGCGTCATCGGCGCGCAGATCGGCACCATGTTCGGCGCCAAGTTGCGCGGCGAACAGCTGCGGGCGCTTCTGGGTCTGATCGTGCTCGCTGTCGGCGCCAAGGTCGCCTGGACCTTGATCGCGACGCCGGCGGAACTGTTCACCATCGGGGCGGGGGGGCACTGATGATACGGCGTCTTCTCCTGTCATATTTTATCCTGTTCGTGCTGCTGTGTGCCCCGCCGGTCGCCGCCAAGCCGCTGGTCGCAGATTTGTCCGACACCAAGATTGAAATCACCACCAGCTTTTCCGGCACCCGTCTGCTGCTTTTTGGCGCGATCAACGAACCGGGCGATGTCGTTGTCGTCGTGCGCGGTCCCGACGTACTTGAGGCCGTGCGTAAAAAACAACGCGTCGGCGGGATCTGGGTGAATGGCCGCGCGCGGGTTTTTGAGAACGCGCCCGGTTATTATTATGTCGCCTCGTCAAAGCCGCTTGGTGACATCGCGTCCGCCCAGACATTGCGCGACTATTCGATCGGATATGGCTCTTTCGAGTTGCTGCATGACGGAGAATTCCGCGACGCGCTGATCCGGTTGAAAGAGGCGCGCGAACTTTATGTGCGCCGCGACGCATCGGTGAAGGTCATTGACGACAGCCTGTTTCGGGCGGAGCTGAGCTTTCCGTCCAGCGTGCCGACCGGTCCTTACCGGGCGGAAGTGCATCTGTTTCGCAATGGCCGGCACATCAACACCTACGCAAAGCAGCTTCGGGTGCGCAAGGTGGGTGTCGAGGCGGCGGTGTTTAATTTTGCTCATACCCATTCGGCGCTTTACGGTATTATCGCCGTGTTGATCGCTCTGGTGGCCGGCTGGACCGCCGGCGCGGTATTCAGAAGGACCTGATCTTGATGACAGAAACCGGGGAAAGCCAGGCGGCTGATAGCAGCGTTCCCGCCGAGCGATTTTTTTTGGTCGTGGTCGACGCTTCCAAAGAGCTTCGCGTCGCGTTGCGCTTTGCCGCCCAGCGGGCGCGCAAAACCGGTGGCCGCGTCGCGCTCCTCTCGGTTCTGGAACCGGCCGATTTTCAGCACTGGATGGCGGTCGAGGAAAAAATGCGCGAGGAACGCCGCGAAGAGGCGGAACGCCTGCTCGAAAAGCTGGGGGCGGAAGTCACTGAAATCACCGGCGACATGCCGTCGCTTTATGTCCGGGAAGGCAAGGTTAGCGACGAAATTCTCGGGCTGATCAAGGAAGAACCCAACATATCCATCCTGGTGCTGGGGGCGGGGACGGACAAAAAAGGCCCCGGACCGCTGGTATCCTCCCTGGCGGGCAAGCTTTCCGGTGAATTTCCGGTTCCGATCACGGTCGTGCCCGGCACGTTGAGCGACGCTCAAATTGACGCCCTGACCTGATCGCCTCTCCACCGGATTTCAGTTTTTAACCATAAAAAATTCGATAATATTACCGGATTGTTTGGTTTTCCACACGTTTCCACTTTCGAAACGTTGTCGAAAAATGCGCTCCATCAACAGGTTAGAGAAAATCCGAATCACCGGGCGATTCTCCATCTTGTAAATTAACGTCTCGTTAATTAAATCTCCGCTCACGCCTCATCGTAACTGGGCGACCTCTTTAGTTTCGGCAGCCGCTGGACGGCGGGAAATCCCGATCCGGAAATGACCGGCGGGGAGAGTGATGTCGGAGGGTTGAGCGATTTTGGAACAGAAAGCCACAAACAGAATTTTCGATGCGGGCCTGCTCGGGATAGCGGGCGCGGGCGGCGCGTTGCTTTATGGGCTGATGTCCCTGACGGGGCTATTTGCCCCTGGCGAGACCCTGTCCGCGGCGAATACGGGAAAATCTGCTCCCGCCGTTGTCGCGGCCGGCCCCCGCGTCGAACATTTGCTGGGCCCCGCGACGAATGACTACGAACCCGCGCGCGTCGTGCGGGAGGGTCATGCCACGCTGCAAATTGCGCCGGTCAGCCTGCTGCGGCGCTATTACGATTCCATCGGCTTCGATCTGTCCCGCGTGCGCGATCACGGCCGGGTGCCGCGTCTGATTCTGGCCGCGCTGCCGAGGGATATTCAAAGTGTCGAACAGCCGCGTCTTCGCAAAATGCTGTTTATGCAGACAACATTGCCGCTGATCCTCCATGTGAATGAAAAAATCATGGCAGATCGCAAACGCGTAATGTCGCTGCGCGGCAAGGCCGAGGAAGGCGGAGTTCTGAGCCCCGCCGAAAAGCGCTGGCTGACCGATCTGTCGGTGGAATATGGCGCCGGTGGGGAAAATCCGGATCCGCAAAACCCCGATTTTGCCTCTCTGCTGAAGCGTGTGGATATCCTGCCGCCGTCCCTTGCGCTGGCGCAGTCGGCCGAGGAAAGCGGTTGGGGTACGTCGCGATTCGCGCGTGAAGGCAATGCCTTGTTCGGCCAACGCACCTGGCGCGGCCCGAAGGGCATGATCCCGAAGAAGCGGGCCGCGGGTGAAAAATACCGGGTGCGGTCTTTCGACACACTGCTCGAGGGCGTCTGGGCCTACGCCTATAACCTGAATACCCATTTCGCCTATGCGAAGTTTCGCGAGCGCCGGGCGCGTTTACGGGCAGCGGGCAATACTCTGACCGGTGATCGGCTGATCGACACTCTCGATCGTTATTCCGAAAGAGGTCAGGATTATATTCGGACGATTCGGACGATCATGCGGGTCAACGCGCTCAGCCAATTCGACGGCGCGCGCTTGTCGCATCCGCCCGTCCTTCCGCCGGAGCCGTCCTCCGGCGCCTGATCGGGTCTTCTCTTTTATTGCGAGACTTTGCGGGGCGGCACGTAGAACTGCCGCCCGTACCAGCGCCAACGCCCACCCTTGTCATGCAGGGTGCAGTTGATACGCGAGCGTCCCACCGGGAACGGCTTGGTCATCCGGACTTCGACACGGGCCTCACCCAGCCGTTCAATCCGTAATTTCTCCTCGCTGGAGGCGTAACAATTCAGCCTGTCCAGCTTGCCGACGCTTTCACCGTTTACGGTAAATCCGAATGCTGGCGGGTTTGCGCCCCTGGTCAGATACGGGTCGGCAGGCGTTATATCGGTGGCGTTAAGCGGCAGCGCCCTGCCCGCCAGACGCAGGCGCTCAACGCCGCCAAACGTTTCGTTAAAGGCGAAGCGCGGCAAGTAAAAGAAGTTGGCCGCGCGATGCAAAACGCCCGAGTGCTGGCCGAACCCGACCGTAAACCCGGCCTTTTTCGACGCGTTGCCGACCGCGACACTGTATTCGCCATAGGGATAGGCGATCATTTCCGGGACAAAACCGAGTTCCGCCTGAAAGCGGGCGTTGGATTTTTTCAGCTCCGCCGCGATGTCTTCCGGCGGCAATAAGGGCAAATGGGGGTGGGACGCGGTCTGGCTGCCGATCGTTACGCCGGCCTGATGCAGCTCGCGGATCTGGTCCCAGCTCATGTAACCAGGGAACTTCCGGTCGATGGCGTCGGTCGCCACGAAGAGCGTAAAAGGCAGATTCGCCGCCCGCAGCCGCGGCCAGGCATTCTGATAAACCGACAGGAATGCGTCATCAACGGAAAGCCCGACGGTCTTTTCCGGAAGATCATCGCCCTTGCGCAGCGCCGATACGATTTCGTGAACCGGACGGACGGTAAATTCGCCGCCGATCAAAGTTTCAAGATGCGCCTCGAACTGATCGATCCGGACATTGGTTGACGGATGTTCGCTCTCACCAAACCGGTGATACATCAGGATGACGGCGGAATTCGCGGCCACGGCCTGCTCCGTCAGCAGGAGCAAGGCCCCGAGCGCGGCTACGGTTCTGACCAGAGCCCGTTTCGATAAGGACATATTCATAACCAGTGACACTCAACCCCGAACCGCGATGGGCCGTTTACGCGCCGATAGCGGTTCCTGATATTTATATGTCGCCGATTTCAGGAAAAAATGCAACAAAACGGATGGGTTACACCATCATCCGGCGCGGCAGTTCCCCATCGCCGATCAACGGATATTTGCGGGAATCGAACAGTTGATAATGCCACCATTCGTTCCTGTAAAAATCCCACCCCGCATCCGTCATGATACCCAGCAGAATAAATCGATTGCGCCGCGCCTCTGCTGAAACGTCCCGTGCGCCGTGATGCGACAGCGGTGTAAAGGCGTCGAACCCGGTGCCCATGTCAAGCGGGGTACCGTCCTCAGCCAACAATGTCAGATCGACCGCGACGCCGCGCGAATGGGGCGATCCGCGTTCCGGGTGGGCGAGAAAATCCGGATCCGGCGTATGATTCCACAGCGTCCACTGAGCCTCGGTCGGGCGAAACGCATCGAAGATCAGAAGCCGGAGTCCGATATCCGCGGCACCGTCACGCGCCCGGGCGAGCGCCTCCGCCGCGTCGGTGTGGAGATAGCATACCGGAGTCGCGTAAACCGGCGCGCCGGTGAAATTTTCATGCGTCGCATAGGCAAGCCGGATATCGACTTCGAATTCAGACCCGTTTATTTCTTTAAGCATCATGGCAGAAAAAATTGCAGATTGTGTTCCGCGAAAACCCTATCACAGCAACGGGATGACCGCATGATCGCGCTGGGGATCGATACGTCGGGCGCCGCTTGCGCCGCGGCCGTGTGGCGGGACGGTGAAACGCTTGCGGCGCACCGCCGGGATATGGCGCGCGGCCACGCGGAGGCCTTGATGCCGATGATCGGCGAGGCGCTTGCCGATGCGGCAATCTCATACGACGAAATCGATATAATCGGTGCGACCACCGGGCCCGGCTCCTTTACGGGCGTGCGGACCGGCTTGGCGGCATCGCGGGGTTTGTCGCTCGCGCTGGGATGTCCGTTGTCGGGTGTCACGACATTCGAGGCCGTCGCCGCCGCCGCGGCGCGCGCGGTTTCGCCGGGTCGTGGGGGGGCGCTTTGGGTGGTGCTTGAAACGCGGCGCACGGATTTTTTTCTTCAGAAGTTTGAGATGCGGGACGCCGCCGCGATCCCGGTGACCGAACCCGTCGCGGAAGACGCCGCCGCCGCGCGTGCCTTGCTGGAAGACGGATGCCTCGCCGCCGGCGACGGGCTGGCGCGCCTGCGCGAACAAGCCGCCTTGTCCGAAAATGTTCAGGAAGCGACGGATTGCCGCACGCCCGATGCCGCGCTCGTTGCGGAAATGGCGGTCCGGAAATCCGGTTCCGTCGAGGGTCCGGTCAGACCGCTTTATATTCATCCGCCACAGGCGGCATTGCCGCGAAACGGCGGGCGGTTGCGGCCATGAGAAAACTGGCGGAAGACGGACGCCCCTTGCCGGGTCACCACATCGAAACGCTTTCCGGCGGTGATCTCGGCGTCGTTGCGCGTATTCACGCCAAGTGCTTTTTCGATGCCTGGGATGAGGACATGCTGACGCAGATCCTCGAAATGCCCGGTTCGTTCGGGCTGGTGGCGCGCCGGCCCAGATTTGATTCCATCGCGGGGTTTGCGCTGGCGCGCGTCGCGGCGGATGAATGCGAGCTGCTCTCGCTCGGGGTGTCGCCGGAATGCCGCAGCCAGGGGATCGCGACCGCCCTGCTGCGCGGATCGATGTCGCGCGCCGCCGCGGAAAGGGCGCGCTGGTTTTTTCTGGAGGTCGCGACGGATAACGAGGCCGCGCGGCGGCTCTATCGCGCGCACGGTCTGGTCAAGGTCGGCGCCCGTCCGGACTATTATGAAAATGAAGACGGCAGCCGGACAGACGCCCATACCATGCGGTGCGATCTCGGCGATCTGCTGCCGGGACGTTCCTGACGCTTTTTTCAGTTTTTGCGAATGCGCAGGAGATGAAGTCCGTCGGGGGGCTGATCCGGTTGCGGTTTCAGCGACAGGATGTCGTGACCGAGTTCCGCCACGGAGTCGGGCACATTTTTCAGCGGCTCCTCGCCCCGCAGACGAATCTCCGCGACGTCTCCCGCGGCCATTTTCTCAATAAGCAGGCGCGTTCTGACAAAAGTCATCGGACAGATATCGGCGGTGATGTCCAGCCGGTGATCCGCCGTTTCAGCTATTTCTGGCGCGGGCGCTTTCATACCTAAAATCCGTAAACTGTCACCAATTATATAGGGCCGGGTGTGGAAAAGACACGTCGGGCGGGCCTTCTACGCCATAGGCGAACCCCGGCGACTGGTGTATAGTGCGCGCCATGACAGCGAGATCCGCGCAATCGCGCAAGGCTTCCGAAAAAATATCGGAACTGGAGCGCGCCTGCATCGAAAAGGGCATGAAGATGACCGAGCAGCGACGGGTCATCGCGCGCGTTCTCTCTGAATCGACCGATCACCCCGATGTGGAAGAAGTCTATCGCCGTTCCGCGAAATACGATTCCGGTATCAGCATCGCGACGGTCTATCGCACGCTCAGGCTTTTCGACATCGCCAATATCATCGACCGTCTCGAATTCGGCGACGGGCGCGCGCGTTATGAGATTTCCGACGAAGACGGCCATCATCATCATCTGATTGACATGAAAACCGGTCAGGTGGTTGAGTTTGAGGACGACAAGCTTGAACAGCTCAAGGCGCGTATCGCAAATGAGCTGGGGTACAAGCTGATCGGGGACCGGCTTGATCTATATGGTGTCCCCCTGGAAGACGACGATGGATAGGGGCAGCTTGCGGCGCGGGGCTATGACAGCCGGCGGGCCCGGGCATTTCAGCAAGGACGGCATCTCGGATGGCGGGTTCGGTTAATCCAGTTTCAGACGTTTCCGGCGGGGTCGCGATAACACCGATCCACGCCGGTAATCTGGTCGCGCGGATGGCGGATGGCGAGGCCGATCTCGATGCCGCACAGGCGCTCCGTTATCGCGTGTTCTATGAGGAAATGAACGCGCGCCCGGACGCCGCGACGGCAGAGCGGAAACGCGATTTCGATTCGTTCGACACGGTGTGCGATCACTTGCTGGTCATTGACGAGGACCGGACGGACATCCCCGGCGGTGTTGTCGGGACCTATCGCCTGTTGTTGCGCAGCGTGGCCGAGCGCCATAACGGGTTTTATTCCGCCGACGAATATAATATCGAGCCCTTGCTGGCGCTCGACGGCGACATCATGGAGCTGGGCCGGTCTTGCGTCGACGCCGCTAATCGGAACAAGCCGACGATGCAGCTCTTGTGGCGGGCGATCGCGCAATATGTGTTTTCCAATGACGTAAAGGCGATGTTCGGCTGCGCGAGTTTTCCGGGCGCCGATCCGCAAGCGCTCGCGCCGGTGCTGTCCTACCTCTATCATTTTCACCTTGCTCCTGAGGATTTGCGGCCCGTCGCGTTGCCGGAACGATATGTCGATATGTGCCTGATGGACCGGGATCAGATCGACCCCAAACGCGCGCTCGCGAAGGTGCCGCCCCTGATAAAGGGATATTTGCGCCTCGGTGGATTTATCGGAGACGGGGCGGTGGTCGACGAACAGTTCAATACCACTGACGTTTGTGTCGTCGTGATGACCGAACGGGTGACGGACAAATACTTCAAACATTATGAACGGTCGGCAAGCAGGACTGCCGGCGACTGATCGATTCAGTTCCCGCGGCAAGGCGATTTTCCGGCTTTGCGGGCTTGTGGTTCTCACCCTGGGCCTGATGCCGCCGCAGATTTGCGCGCTGTTGTTGCGCCTTCCGGCGGCGCGCGCCATTCCCCGGCTATGGCATCGCGTGGCCGTGCGCATCATGGGTTGGCGTGTTGTGGTGCATGGCGCGCCGTCCCATGCGCCGCGCACGCTTTATGTCGCCAACCATGCCTCTTATTCCGATATCGTGGTTCTCGGCTCGCTCGCGGACATCAATTTCATCGCGAAGGCGGAGGTGGCTGGTTGGCCGGTTTTCGGATTTCTAGCCCGGCTGCATGGCACCATGTTTATCGAGCGCCGCGGCGCGAAGGCGGCCGCGCAGCGGGATGAGATCGCCAACCGACTCGACAAGGGTCACAAGCTGGTCCTGTTCGCCGAAGGCACCAGCAATGACGGCATCCACGTCCAGCCTTTCAAGAGCGCCCTGTTTTCGGTTGTGCATGGCGCGGCGGACGGCCCGGAAATTACCCTGCAGCCGGTCTCTATCGCCTACACCCGGCTGGACGGTGTCCCGGTCGGGCGAACGTTTCTGTCGCATTTTGCATGGTACGGCGATATGACGCTGGTGCCGCATTTGCTCGAATTGCTGGGGCTCGGTTCTGTGACCATAGAGGTGACGTTTCACGAACCGGTTGATGCGTCCCGGTTCGAAACACGGCGCGCGCTCGCGGAATATTGCCACGGGGTGGTTTCTTCCGGTGTCGCGGCCTCGAACGCCGGCACCGCGTCTGACAGGGCCGCCGTAACGGCGCGCGCAAATTCTTGACAGCCCTTGCGGGGGTGATAGTGTCGGAATCAGGCAGAAGCCGCGATTTCCAATGGGTGGCGGCCATTTTCCGGCCCCTTCGACAAATCGTTCCGCGATAGAAAACTTGGCCAAAAAAGTCTTTATCAAAAGCTACGGATGCCAGATGAACGTCTACGATTCTGATCGTATGGCGGATGTTCTGGCGCCGGAGGGGTATGCCCGCACCGATGACGCGGACGATGCCGATCTGGTTATTCTGAACACCTGTCATATACGGGAAAAAGCGGCGGAAAAGGTGTATTCCGAACTCGGCCGCCTGCGCCGAAAGGACGGTCCGGTGATCGCGGTGGCGGGCTGCGTCGCCCAGGCCGAGGGCGAGGAAGTGCTGCGCCGCGCGCCAAATGTCGATCTTGTGGTCGGGCCGCAGACCTATCACCGCCTGCCCCAGCTATTGCGCGACGCAGCGCGGAAGCGCGGCGTGGTCGATACGGATTTTCCGGCCGAGACGAAATTCGGCGACATGCCGCCGCCGGCCCTCGGTGGCCCGGCGGCTTTTCTGACGATCCAGGAAGGGTGCGACAAGTTCTGTGCCTTTTGCGTCGTGCCTTATACGCGCGGCGCCGAATATTCCCGGCCCGGCGACGAGGTGATCGAGGAGGCGCGCGGGCTGGTGGCCGCGGGGGCGCGGGAAATCACGCTGCTCGGTCAGAACGTCAACGCCTATCACGGCTGTGATGACGGGCTTGCCGGGTTGATCCGGATGCTCGATGAAATCGACGGGCTTGATCGTATTCGTTATACGACCTCGCATCCCAGGGACATGTCCGACGCGTTGATCGCGGCCCATGCGGAGATCCCGTCGCTGATGCCCTATCTGCATCTGCCGGTGCAGTCCGGCTCCGACGGAATCTTGAAGCGGATGAACCGCCAGCATGCCGCGGCGGATTATGAAGAGATTATCGTGCGAATTCGCGCGGCGCGCCCCGATATCGCGCTGTCTTCCGATTTTATCGTCGGCCATCCCGGTGAAAGCGACGCGGATTTCGAGGAAACGCTGGCCCTGATCGAAAGGGTTCGTTACGCGCAGGCCTATTCATTCAAATACAGCCCGCGCCCCGGCACGCCGGCGGCGGAGGCCGATGACCAGGTGCCGGAACCGGTCAAGGCCGAGCGCCTCGCGCGGCTCCAGGAATTGCTCAACCGTCATCAACTCGAATTCAACGATCAATTCGTCGGGCGGGACATGGCGGTCCTGTTGGACCGCGCCGGGCGCCGGGACGGCCAGTTGGCCGGGCGTAGCCCCTATAACCAGGCGGTGCATGTGACATTCTCCGGCGCGGAGGAAGCGCGCGCGTTTCTGGGCCGGATCGTTACCGTGCGGATTGCGGAGGCCAAGCCGAACTCGTTGTCAGGAACTCCGGTAGCGGATCCAGCGATGGAGGGTGCGGCTTGAGCGGCGGCGTCGATACCACGGCGGCGTTGTCGCCGCTTGTCCTGCGGTTTAACGACAACCGGCTTCTACCCATTCTTTTCGGCGAACATGATCGCAACCTCGCGCGTATCGAGGAAGCGCTCGGTATCCGCATCTCATCCCGCGGCAATCGCGTTTCCCTCGCGGGCGAGAGTCCGGCGCTGGAAATCGGCCAGCGCGCGCTGAACGCGCTTTACCGCCGGCTTGAGCGCGGCCTGCCGGTCGACGCGGCCGAGGTCGATGCGGCCCTGCGCCTGGCCAGCGCGGATGCGTCGGCCGAACCCGCGGCGGCGGCGCGTGATCGCGACAGCGCCGCCCTGATTACACCGAAACGCCATATTTCCGCGCGGTCCCCCGGCCAGGCCGCTTACCTGCGGGCGCTGAAGGAATGCCAAATGGTGTTCGGGATCGGCCCGGCCGGTACGGGCAAGACCTATCTTGCGGTCGCCACCGCGGTGGCTCAGCTGATGTCCGGCCAGGTGGATCGCATTATCCTCTCCCGTCCGGCGGTGGAGGCGGGCGAAAGGCTCGGTTTTTTGCCGGGCGATATGCGCGACAAGATCGACCCCTATCTCGCGCCGCTTTATGATGCGCTCTATGACATGCTGCCCGGAGACCAGGTGGTGAACCGAATCAGCTCGGGCGAAATCGAGGTGGCGCCGCTGGCGTTTATGCGCGGCCGGACGCTCAGCCATGCCTTCGTTATTCTGGACGAGGCGCAAAACGCCACCAGGATGCAGATGAAGATGTTTCTCACCCGTCTGGGCGAGGGGTCGCGCATGGCGATTACCGGCGACCCCAGCCAGGTCGATCTGCCCGGCGGCGCGGTATCGGGATTGATCAACGCCGTCGAAACCCTCTCTGACGTCAACGGCGTCGAGACGATTCGTTTTCGCGACCGGGATATCGTGCGCCACGCGCTGGTAACCGAGGTAGTCCGCGCCTACGAGGCGGAAGACCGCCGCCGTAATGAAAACCAGCCCGGCAAGGATGATGGGGGCTGACGCCGCGACCGCGACTATTGTCGTCGATGTCCGTGATCCCGCGTGGGACGCGGCGCTGCCCGATGCATCCGTGTTGTGCCGGAACGCCGCGAACGCGGTTCTGGATGCGGAATCGGTGCCTCGCGCCGGGACGGAAATAGGCGTGGTGCTGGCCGATGACGCGCTGGTCCGCGACCTCAACCGCGACTGGCGCGGCATCGACGCGCCGACCGACGTTTTGTCTTTTGGCGCGGAGGAGCCCGACCCCGCGCCCGGGGCCCCGCGGCTGCTTGGCGATGTGGTGGTCGCGTTGGGCGTCGCCGCGCGGGATGCCGAGGCCGACGGCGTTTCGTTGCGGAATCATCTTTCCCACCTGATCGTCCATGGCGTTTTTCATCTGCTGGGCTATGATCACGAAGACGATATGCAGGCGGAATGCATGGAGGCGAGAGAAACCGACGTGTTGCGTGATCTCGGGATCGGCGATCCCTATCGCGATAAGCCGCTCGTTCGACGCGCGGGAGAGGCCAGCTGATGGCCGGACCCCTGAATGCCGGCGCGGACAACGACCCCGTCAATGATCAGCGCGATGAGGGGTCCGCCGGACGGCCCGCAAAATCATGGTGGCGGCGGCTGTTTTTCCGCTCGCGTTCTAATGGCGGGGATCTCCGCGATACCATTGAGGAGCTGATCGACGAACAGGAGGAAACCGGCGAATTGCCGGCCTCCGCCGACGAACTGACCCTGCTTCGCAATATCCTCAATCTTCATGGGCTGACGGTTTATGACATCATGGTGCCGCGCGCCGATATCGTCGCGGTCGATATCCGTACCACGCTTGCCGATCTTGTCGGGCTGATGAGCGAGGAAGCCCATTCGCGAATCCCGGTTTACAGGGAAACGCTGGATGACATCGCGGGCATGGTTCACATCAAGGACGTGCTGGAAAGCTGGACGCGCGATAATCAGGGGGACCTCGCCGATCTGGTGCGCCCGGTGCTTTTCGTGGCGCCGTCCACGCCGATCCTTGAACTCTTGCTGCAGATGCGCGTCCGGCGGGTCCACATGGCGCTGGTCGTTGATGAATTCGGCGGAATTGACGGGTTGGCGACGATCGAGGACCTGGTCGAGGAAATCGTCGGCGAGATTGAGGACGAGCACGACGAAGACGAAACCCCCCGGATGGTCGAATACCGGAACGGCACGGTCGAGGCGGATGCCCGCGTGCCGATAATGGATTTTGAAGAGCGGATGGGTGAGTTCCTGACCGATTCCGAGCGGGAAGAAGATATCGATACGCTGGGCGGGCTGGTGTTTTTTCTGGCCGGCAGGGTCCCCGCAAAGGGTGAAATCATTGCGCACAGCTCCGGCCTGGAGTTTCAGATTCTTGACGCGGATCCCCGGCGAATCCGGCGCATGCGGATCGCTATTCCCGCCGCGCCGGAGGATTGCTGACCGGATTGAACGCCGCCGGCATGGAAATCGTTCCGGACTTGTCCCGCGTTTCGGCCCGGGTCGGAGACGCGACCGGGTGGCGCCGGCACGCCGTCGCCCTGCTCTCCGGCCTCACCGCCGCCGCCGCGCTGCCGCCGCTATATTTCCTTCCCCTGTTATGGGTCGCGTTCCCGGTATTTTTATGGCTTCTCAATGGGACGCGTTCGGTGCGCGCCGCCGCCGTTGACGGTTGGTGGTTCGGGTTCGGGTTTTTTCTGGCCGGGCTCCACTGGATCAGTTTTTCCCTGCTGGTTGACGGCGACAAATTCGCCTGGATGATCCCGTTCGCGCTCATCCTGATACCGGCCGTCCTGGCCCTGTTTGCCGCCGCCGCCGCCGCGCTGTCCCGGCTTGGCCCCGCCGGGTTGCCGCGCCTGATCGCACTGGCCGCCGCCTGGGTCGTTCTGGAATGGGCGCGCGCGTATCTGTTTACCGGATTTCCGTGGAATCCGATCGCCGTTGTCTGGGCGATCGACGCCGCGCCGCTTCAGGCGCTTTCCTGGTTTGGCGGGTACGGTCTGGGTTTTCTTACTCTGCTCGCCGCGCTGGCGCCCGCCGCTCTCGGTTTTTCGCAAACGCGCACCCGCCTGATCCCGCCTGTGTTGGCGATAGTTTTTGTCGCCATTCTGTGGGGCGCCGGCGCCGCGCGGCTTCCGGCCGGACCCGCGCCGGTGGTGGATGATGTCCGGCTTCGCATTGTCCAGCCCAACATCCCGCAGCATCTGAAATGGAAACGCGACTTGCGGGAACGCCATCTGGCGGCGTTGCTGCGCCTGTCGCGCCATCCGCCGGACGCGCGGCCCACCCATGTGATCTGGCCGGAAACCGCCGTGCCGTTTCTGGTTTCCCGTGACGAGCAAATGCGCCGGATCATCGCCACCGCGGCCCCGCCCGGCGGACTTTTGCTGACCGGTTCGCTGCGCGCGACGCCGGCGGGTCAAAGGCCGTTCCGGTTATGGAACAGTTTTCACGCCATCGACCCCCGGGGAACGATTCGCGCGACCTATGACAAGTATCATCTGGTGCCGTTCGGCGAATACGTTCCGCTTCGCGGGTTGTTCAACATCTCCAAAATTACCGAGGGCCGGACCGACTTCACCGCCGGACCGCCGCCCCGGGCGATTGAGTTGCCGGGCCTTCCCCCGGTTGTGCCGCAAATCTGCTATGAGATTATATTCCCGGATGAGGCGGCTTCCGCAGCCCGTCCGGGATGGATCGTAAACATCACCAACGACGCCTGGTTTGGTGACAGCGCGGGCCCCCGCCAGCATTTCGCGCTGGCCCGGATGCGCGCGGCGGAGTTGGGGTTGCCGGTGGCACGGGCGGCCAATACGGGAATTTCGGCGATGATCGATCCCTGGGGGCGAATCGTTAGCCGGCTCGATATCGGGGTGCGCGGAAATCTCGACGTCGGCCTGCCGGAGGCTTTGCCGCCGACCATCTATAGCCGTATCGGCGAAATACCCATGGTAACACTGGCATTTCTTGTGCTTGCGGGGTTGGCGTTCACCGGCCGCCGACGTGGCTGAGCCGGTTGTAGTTGCTTGAAAAAACAATCGGCAAATTGTATGACATTCTCCGGCATAATATATTCGCTATATGAAGGCATCACGTTTTTGTGAGTTCACGCGCCTTTCGGGGGATTGTTGCAAGGCGCTTGTTTAAGAAATCGCGGCTGGGGATGGCAACAGGTAGCCGCATGTGAGGAGTTTTTCATTATGTCTGAAACGACAGTTGGCGTGTCGGGTCGGCGTCGCAGAACGCGGCGGTCCGGGCCTCACCCTGTTGACGTGCACGTGGGCAAGCGTGTGCGGGCCAGACGGACATTGTTGGGTATGAGTCAGGAAAAGCTGGGAGTGGCGTTGGGGCTTACATTTCAGCAGGTACAAAAATACGAACGCGGGGCGAACCGGATCGGGTCGAGCCGCCTTTGGGAAGTAAGCCAGATTCTCGATGTGCCGGTATCCTATTTCTTTGAGGAAATGACCGACGATACGGCGTCGGCGCGATCGACCGACGATGTACCGGAAGGTCTCGCCGAAGACGGGGCGGAGTTCAGCCGCGATCCGTTGGCGAAGCGCGAAACGCTTGAACTGGTCCGGGCCTATTACCGGATACCCGAAGCCAAGGTCCGCAAGAGAGTCTTTGAGCTGACAAAGGCCCTCGGCGCCGGACGCTGACCGGTCTTTCCGGCTCATCCGGGAAACATCGCCCTTGACGCGACGGGCGATTTCCATGACAACCCCGCCTTGTTTAAGGCGCGCAATACCGTTGCGCCAGGCCCATAAGTGGGCTGGCGTGGCGGTGTCGCGGCGTAATTTTGAGCCCATGTCAAAAGGTTTGGAGGTTTCCTTTGCCAAAAGGTTCGTTTGTTTTCACCAGTGAGTCCGTCTCCGAGGGTCATCCCGACAAGGTCAGCGATCGTATTTCGGACACAGTCCTCGACGCATTTCTGTCGGCGGACCCCTATTCACGCGTTGCGTGTGAAACGCTTTGCACCACCAACAAGGTGGTGCTGGCCGGTGAGGTTCGGGGCCCGGACTCAGTCAATGCCGATGCGATCGAGGCAATGACTCGCGAGGCGATCAAGGATATCGGATACGCTCAGGACGGCTTCCACTGGGAGACTGCGGATATCGACGTTCTGCTGCATCAGCAATCCGGCGATATCGCCCAAGGCGTCGATTCATCCGGCAACAAGGACGAAGGCGCCGGCGACCAGGGTCTGATGTTCGGCTATGCCTGCACCGAAACCGATGCATTGATGCCCGCGCCGATTCATTTGTCGCACGAAATTCTGCGCTCGCTCGCGGAAGCCCGGCACAAGGGCGATGCGCCCGGTATCGAACCGGATTCGAAGAGCCAGGTCACGCTGCGCTATGAAAACTTCAAGCCTGTCGGCGCGACCTCCGTGGTGGTGTCGACCCAGCATGCCGAAAATCTGAGCCAGGCCGATGTGCGTGAGCTGGTGCGGCCGCATGTCGAAAAAGTCCTGCCCGATGGCTGGATGTGCCCGGAGGATGAATTCTACGTCAATCCAACCGGTCGTTTCGTCGTCGGTGGGCCTGACGGCGATTGTGGCCTGACGGGGCGCAAGATCATCGTCGACACCTATGGCGGGGCGGCACCGCATGGCGGCGGCGCATTTTCCGGCAAGGATCCGACGAAGGTTGACCGTTCGGCCGCCTACGCTGCGCGCTATCTGGCGAAAAACGTGGTCGCCTCCGGGCTGGCGGAACGTTGCGTGATCCAGGTCGCCTACGCGATCGGCGTTTCCAAACCGCTTTCGGTTTATGTTGATACCCAGGGTACCGGCGAGGTCGATGAGGATAAATTGTCCACCGTGCTGCAGGAGCTGGTCGATCTCAGCCCGCGCGGCATTCGCGAACATCTTGAGCTCAACAAGCCGATTTACGCGCGGACCAGCGCCTATGGTCATTTCGGGCGTAATCCGGAAGCCGATGGCGGATTCTCCTGGGAACGCACGGATATTGCCGACGCGCTGAAGTCGGCCTTCTGAGGCCGCGCTGCCGCCCATGACGGCGCGTGCCGGAAAGCCGCCCGACGGTCAGAGTCCGCAACGAAAACTTTATGGACGCCGCAAGGGACGCCCCTTGCGGCCCCACCGCCAATATCTGGTCGACCGGTTATTGCCGCGGCTGGAGATCAGCGGCGCCGCGCCGCCGCAACCTGTTGCGGGGCGCCCCCTCTGGATCGAAATCGGTTTCGGCGCCGGCGAACATCTGAGTTGGCAGGCCGAACATCATCCGGATACGGATTTCATCGGCAGCGAGGTCTTTATAAATGGTGTCGCCCGGCTGCTTACCGATATAGAGGAAAGATCGCTCGGCAATATCCGGTTATGGACGGACGATGCGCGATTGTTGCTCGATACCCTGCCGGACGGGGCGGTTGATCGCATATTTGTGCTGTTTCCCGACCCCTGGCCCAAGGCGCGTCATCGCAAGCGCCGGATCATCGGCCCGGGGACATTGCCCGATATCGCGCGTGTGTTACGGCCCGGCGGCATTTTGCGGGCGGCGACCGATATTCCGGATTATCAGCGCTGGATGTTGCAGCATGTCTTGGGATGCGGCGCATTCGACTGGACGGCGCGCCGGCCCGCGGACTGGCGAAACCGGCCCGATGACTGGCCCGAGACGCGTTATGAGGCGAAGGCCGTCGCCGCCGGACGGCCGTGCGCCTATTTTTCGTTCCGGCGCAACCATCAGGAAACGCCGCACTAAGCGTCGCTAAACGCTTGCGGAAACCCCCTTTGTCGGGATATAAGGCGGGTCATTACATTCCTGCTGACTGTTTTGTGACGGTCATTTCATAGGGGTGGGCCAACGGCCCGCCTTTTTTGTAACCGTCGCGGAACCATTCGGGAGAAGACGTGAAGACCGGTCATCGCGAACGCATGATTGCTGAATTGATCACCCCGTCGGTGGAAGACGCGGGTTACGATCTTGTGCGGGTGGTATTCGCCGGCAAGAATCTGGCGACGCTCCAGATCATGATTGATCGTCTGGACGGGCGCGCGATCACGGTGGATGACTGCGCCGATGTCAGCCGGATGGTGTCGGCGCTTCTCGACGTGGAAGACCCCGTACCGGGGGCTTATACGTTGGAAGTCAGTTCGCCCGGGATCGACCGGCCGCTGGTGCGTGAGTCTGATTTCGATCGCTTTGCCGGGTTCGAGGCCAAGGTTGAGATGGACCAGCCCGTGATGGGGCAGCGCCGTTTCACCGGCCGGCTCGCGGGAATCGACGGCGGCGATGTGAAGATGTTGTGCGATGACGAGGATATGCGGCTGCCTTATGTTGCAATCCGAAGCGCATCGCTGGTTTTGACGGACGAATTGATTGAGGCTACGCAGCGCGCCTGGGAAGCGGCTGCGGCAAACGAGGGCTGAAAAAGTGGACATCGAATTCGAAGAAGAATCTGTAACCGGCATCGGGTATGACCGGTTGGAACTCCTCCAGGTGGCGGAAGCGGTCGCCCGCGACAAGGGGATCGAAAAAGAAGAAGTCATCGACGCGATGGAACAGGCCATCCAGAAGGCGGCGCGCACGCGCTACGGTCTGGAAAACGACGTCCGGGCGGAAATTGATCGCGGCAACGGAGAGATCAGGCTTGCCCGCTATCTGGAAGTCGCCGATCCGGTTGAGAATGAGGCAACGCAGATTCCCCTTGAGGAAGCGCGCAAACTCAATCCGGAAGCCGATGTCGGCGACTATCTGACCGAACCCCTGCCGCCGATCGATTTTGGGCGGATTGCCGCGCAGACCGCGAAACAGGTCATCGTCCAGAAGGTGCGTGAGGCCGAACGCGCGCGTCAGTACAATGAGTACAAGGACCGCGTCGGTGAAATCGTCAATGGCATCGTCAAGCGTATCGAATTCGGCAACGTGACCGTCGATCTCGGACGCGCCGAGGCGGTCTTGCGCCGCGACGAGGTGATCCCGCGTGAAAGTTACCGCCCCGGCGATCGCGTCCGCGCCTATATTTATGACGTGCGGGAGGAAATGCGCGGTCCGCAGATTTTCCTGTCCCGTACCCATCCGCAATTCATGGCCGGGCTGTTCGCGCAGGAAGTCCCGGAAATCTATGACGGCATTATCGAACTGCGCGCCGTCGCCCGCGATCCGGGCAGCCGCGCCAAGATCGCCGTTATTTCGAATGATTCGGGCATCGACCCGGTCGGCGCCTGCGTCGGTATGCGCGGCAGCCGGGTTCAGGCCGTCGTCGGCGAATTGCAAGGCGAAAAGATTGACATCATCCAATGGTCCGAAGACCCCGCGACCTTTGTGGTTAACGGGCTGGCGCCGGCGGAGGTCACCCGCGTCGTCCTTGATGAGGAAGCGGGGCGGATCGAGGTGGTCGTGCCGGATGATCAGCTTTCGCTGGCCATCGGCCGCCGCGGCCAGAATGTCCGGCTGGCCTCTCAGCTCACCGGCTGGGATATCGTTATCCTGACCGAGGAAGAGGAATCCGAACGGCGTCAGGAGGAATTCCGGGTCCGGACGCAGCTTTTCATGGACGCGTTGGGCGTCGATGATGTGTTGTCGCATCTTCTGGTGGCGGAAGGGTTTACCTCGATCGAGGAAATCGCCTATGTGCCGATCGAGGACCTTCTGGGTGTCGAGGGGCTTGATGACGATCTGGTGGCGGAGCTGCGCGATCGGGCGGAACAATATCTCGCCGAACGTGAGTCCGAGGCCGAAGAGCGGCGCAAGGAACTTGGCGTGTCGGATGAGGTGGCGGAAATCGCCGGTCTATCGGCGGGTATGCTGGTCGCTTTGGGCGAAGCCGATGTGAAGACGCTCGATGATCTCGGCGATCTCGCCGGCGATGAGCTGACATCGCCCGAAGACGGGCTGTTGCGCGATTTCGGGCTTTCCGAGGAGGAGGCGAACGACATTATCATGGCGGCGCGAGCTCACTGGTTCGATGACGAACCGGAAACCGCGGAGCCCGCAGGCGAAACGGCTGAGGCGGAAGATTCCGCCGAGCCGTCGGCCTGAGTCCGGTTCCGGCCATGAGAGGGTTTTCCGATGTCCGCGGCTCCAAAAGAGACAACCAGACAGGCGGTGCAACGCGATACGGCCTCGCGTGAACGCCGCTGTATCGTAACCCGCGAATCGCGGCCGGCCCGCGATTTGATCCGGTTTGTCGTAAGCCCCGACGGCGCGATCGTTCCCGATCCCGCGGAACGCTTGCCGGGCCGTGGATTGTGGACCGGTGCGACCCGCGATATAGTCGAGACAGCCTGTTCCGGGCGGATGTTCGACAAGGCCGCGAAACAGCCCGTCAGCGTTGCTTCCGATCTTGCCGACACCGTGGAACGCCTGCTTTTGCGGCGTTGTCTCGATATGATCGGGCTGGCGCGGCGGGCCGGCGAAGCGGTCGCCGGGTTTGAAAAGGCGCGCGCGGTGGTTTCAGCCGGCAAGGCGGTTTTGGCGATAGCGGCCTATGATGGCGCGCCGGGAGGCCGGCAAAAGCTGTTGTCCGGACATCCCGATTTGCCGGTGATCGATATTTTCTTCCGCGAAGAGTTGGGGCGGGTATTCGATCGGGAAGACGTAGTGTTTGCGGCTATTTCCAATCGGGGAATCGGCGCGAAGTTGCAGGTTGAAGCGAACAGGCTTGCCGGGTTCCGGAATATGGTTCCGGTGGATGGTCGGCAGGCGGAGATAGGCGTAAGGGCGGTATCAGGATGACAGAGCAGAAAACGGATCAGGACGAAAAGCCGAAACGCGTGTTAAAGGCGCGTCCGCGCCTTGAGCTGAAGAAAACGGTCGATGCCGGTCAGGTAAAGCAAAGCTTTTCGCACGGCCGCACCAAATCCGTCGCGGTCGAGGTACGCCGCAAGCGCACCATCGGCAAGGGAGCCGCGCCGACAAAGGCGGCGGCGCCCGCGGAGACGACCGCCGCGCCCAGCAAAACATCCGCGCCCGAAAAGGGTGGTGCGCCGTCGCGTAAGCCCGCGGTTTTGAAGACGCTGACGGAGGAAGAAGCCGCCGCGCGCCGCCGGGCTCTTGAGACGGCGCAGAAATCCGATGCCGCCAACAGCGTGCTTGAGCAAACATCGGCCGCCGCCGAGGCGCGCCGCCAGGCCGCCCGCGACGAGCAGGAAGCGCGCCAGCGGGAAGAAGACGAGCGCCAGCGCCGCGAGGAAGAAGACCGGAAGCGCCGCGAGGAAGAAGAAGCCCGCAAGCGCCAGGAAGAGGAAGCTGCCGAACGCGCCGCCGAACAGGCCGCGAAATTGCAGGCGCGCGAGGATCAGGGCGGCGAAGCCGGCGATGCCCCGCCGGCCCGGCGTCCGGCGGATGACGGCGCCGCCAAGAAGCAGACCCGCGAAGAACGGCCGGATGCCCGCCGGCCCAGCGCGCGCCGCGGCGAACCCCGCCGCAGAAGCCGGGGCAAGCTGACCGTCAACCAGGCGCTGAATGAGGAAGAGCGGACACGCAGCCTTGCTTCCGTGCGGCGGCAACGCGAACGGACCCGGCGCAGCCAGCAATCGCAGCCTATCGAAACCAAAAAAATCAGCCATGAGGTAACGCTGCCCGAAACCATCATGGTGCAGGAGCTTGCCAACCGCATGGCCGAACGCGGGGTGGATGTCATCCGGTCGTTGATGAAGCTTGGCGTCATGGCGACGCTGCAGCAGATGATCGATGCCGACACGGCGGAACTGGTCATTGAGGAATTCGGCCACACCGCCAGGCGCGTCAGCGAATCCGATGTCGAAATCGGGCTGAAGGGCGAAGATGATTCCGAGGATCAGCTGAAGCCGCGCTCGCCCGTCGTCACAGTCATGGGCCATGTCGACCACGGCAAGACGTCTCTTCTGGACGCGCTGCGTGAAACCAATGTCGCGGCGCGAGAGGCCGGCGGCATTACCCAGCATATCGGCGCCTATCAGATTGAGAGCGAAGACGGGGGCCGGGTTACCTTTATCGACACGCCGGGCCACGCCGCCTTTACCTCCATGCGGGCGCGCGGCGCCAATGTGACCGATATCGTGATCCTGGTAGTCGCGGCCGATGACGGCATCATGCCCCAGACGATTGAGGCGATCGATCATGCCAAGGCGGCGGAAGTGCCGATTATCGTCGCAATCAACAAGATCGACCGACCTAATGCCGATCCGCAGCGGGTGCGCAATGAACTGTTGCAGCATGAAATCCTGCTGGAGGACGTCGGCGGCGATGTGCTGTCGGTTGAGGTTTCGGCCACCGAAGGCACCAATCTCGACAAGTTGACCGAGGCCATCCAGCTTCAGGCGGAAGTTCTGGAGCTCAAGGCCAATCCCGACCGCGCCGCCGAAGGTGTGGTGATCGAGGCCAATCTGGAAACCGGACGCGGCGCGGTAGCGACCGTGCTGGTGCAGCGCGGCACGCTGAATGTCGGCGATATTGTCGTGGCCGGCGGCGAATGGGGCCGTGTCCGGGCGATGACCAATGATCAGGGCGGCAAGATTGAAAGCGCGATCCCCGCCCAGCCGGTTGAAATCATGGGCCTTTCCGGGGCGCCCGCGGCAGGCGATGAATTCGCGGTCGTTGAAAACGAGGCGCGGGCGCGGGAGATCACGGAATTCCGCCAGCGCCAGGCGCGATTGCAGCGCACGACAGTGGCGCCGGCCGGCTCGCTGGAACAGCTCTTCAGCCAGATTGAGGCGGGCGAGGCGCAAAATTTGCCGCTGGTGATCAAGGCCGACACGCATGGTTCGGTGGAAGCGATCGTCAACAGCCTGGAAAAGCTCAGCACCGATGAGGTGAAGGTGCAGGTACTTCATTCCGGCGTCGGCGGCATCAATGAATCCGATGTCGGGCTGGCTCAGGCATCGAACGGCTTTATCGTCGGCTTCAACGTCCGCGCCAACGCGCAGGCGCGCGATCTGTCGCAGCGCGAAAAGCTCGATATCCGCTACTACTCGATCATCTATGATCTGACCGACGATATCAGGGATATGCTGAGCGGCATGCTCGCGCCCGAAATGCGCGAGACCTTCCTTGGCTATGCCGAAATCCTGGAAGTCTTCAATATCAGCAAGATGGGCCGGGTCGCGGGCTGCAAGGTCACCGACGGCATGGTCAAGCGTGGTTCGGGCGTCCGCCTGCTGCGCGACGATGTGGTGATCCATGAAGGCTCGCTTTCCACCCTGAAGCGCTTCAAGGACGATGTCCGTGAAGTCCGCGAAGGGATGGAATGCGGCATGTCGTTTGAGAATTATCAGGACTTAAAGCAGGGCGACGTCATCGAATGTTTCGATGTCGAAGAGGTCACCCGCACCCTGTAACCGCCAGGGGGCGGCGCCCGCGCCGCCGGTAGAGCCGCATGACACGCAAATCCCGGTCGAGCCGTTCCGGAACAGAACGCAGCCAGCGCCAGCTTCGCGTCGGTGAAGTGCTGCGTCACGCGCTGGTCGATATTTTCGCCCGGGGCGAATTGCGCGACCCCGCGCTGGAGGGCGTGTCGCTGACCGTGGCGGAGGTCCGGGTCAGTCCCGACCTTCGCAACGCAACCGCCTTCGTCATGCCGCTCGGCGGCGATAACGCGGCGGAAATTACCGCAGCGCTCAACCACGCCGCGCCGTTTCTGCGCCGCCAGCTCGGCAAGGTCATCACCATGCGCTATTTGCCGCGCCTGTCTTTTGAGGCCGATGTGGCGTTCGATCATGGTGAGCGGATCGAAAACCTACTCAGGACCGATGCGGTTTCCCGCGATCTCGGCGAGCGGGAGCCCGGGGAATGAGCCGCCGCCGGCGCGGCAAGCCGGTCAGCGGATGGGCGATTCTCGACAAGACGGTGGGCGTGACCTCAACCCGCGCGGTGTCCATGGTGCGGCGCGCCTTCGATGCGCAAAAGGCCGGGCATGGCGGCACTCTGGACCCGTTGGCGAGTGGTATTTTGCCGATTGCGCTGGGTGAGGCGACAAAGCTGATCTTCCGGGTCATGGACGGGCGCAAGACCTATCGCTTCACCGTCCGCTGGGGTGAGGCGCGCGATACCGACGATGCCGAAGGCGATATCACGGAAACCAGCATCCATCGGCCCTCCTCCGCCGATATTGCGGCGGTTTTGTCCGAATTCATCGGTGAGATCGACCAGATCCCCCCGGCTTTTTCGGCGGTAAAGATCGATGGCAAGCGGGCCTATGATCTGGCGCGGGCGGGTGCCGCGGTGACGCCCAAATCCCGGCGGGTGACGATATTCGCTCTGGAACTGCTTGAGACCCCTGATCGCGACAGCGCCACCTTCGAGGTACGCTGCGGCAAGGGCACCTATGTCCGCAGTCTCGGGCGCGATATTGCCCGGCGATTGGGAACGGTCGGTTATATTTCCGCGCTGCGACGGACTGCCACCGGACCATTCAACGAAAAATGCGCGATTTCGCTGGATAATTTCGATTCTCTGGTGCATATTGCGCCGCCTTCCGGTTCCCTGTTGCCGGTTGAAGCCGCGCTGGACGACATCCCGGCGTTTTCGCTGAATCCGGAACAGGCGGATCACATGCGTCATGGTAGAGCCGTGTCGCTTTTTGATCTGGCGGAAGACAGATCCTTCGAAGCACTGAAAGAACAGGCGGCGGATGATCTTGTATGCGCGATGGCCGATGGGCGGCTTGTCGCGCTGGCGCGTGTCGAGGACGGAAAGCTTTGTCCCGCGCGTGTGCTTAACCAGACTGATTAGGAGATATCGATGTCGATTACCCAGGAAAAGAAGGCCGAGCTCATTAAGGAGTACGGCCGGGCCGAAGGCGACACGGGCTCGCCGGAGGTACAGGTCTCGATCCTCACTGAACGGATTCGCAACCTGACCGACCATCTAAAGGAGCATAACAAGGATTTTCATTCCCGCCGTGGATTGCTGGTCATGGTCGGCCAGCGGCGCAGGCTCCTTGACTATCTGAAACGCAAGGATGAATCCCGCTATCAGGATCTCATCAAGAGTCTCGGCATCCGGCGCTGACCGGATGTCCGTTTCACCGGGCGCGCCATATGGTTTGGCCGTCCGGTACCGTGCCGCATTCGGTGTGCGGCGCGTTGGCTGGCCGTGCGGCAGGGGCTGCGACGGCCGTTCACCGGCCGGGTAAGGAAAGACCCGAGGACCGGTGACATACGGCGCGGCAAGGGTGCTGGCGCCGATTGGCCGGAGCGCGTAGGGCGCTTCCGGTCAGGAAGGAAGGACGTATAGATATGTTCAACGTTTACCGTAAGGAAATCGACTGGGGCGGCAGGCCGCTCGTTATCGAAACAGGAAAAATCGCCCGTCAGGCCGACGGCGCCGTCATGGTCTCCTATGGCGACACGGTGGTTCTGGCGACGGCGGTCGCGCAAAAGGCGCCCAAGCCGGGCGTGGATTTCTTCCCGCTGACCGTCAACTATCAGGAAAAAACATTCGCCGCCGGCAAAATCCCCGGCGGCTTTTTCAAACGCGAAGGCCGGCCCAGCGAAAAGGAAACGCTGGTCTCCCGCCTGATTGACCGGCCGATCCGGCCGCTTTTCGCCAAGGGTTTCCAGAATGAGACCCAGGTGATCTGCACCGTGCTGAGCCATGATCTGGAAAACGACCCGGATGTCGTTGCCTTGGTCGGCGCCTCCGCCGCGCTGACGATCTCGGGCATTCCGTTCCTCGGGCCCATCGGGGCGGCGCGCGTCGCCCATGTGGATGGGGATTTTGTCCTCAACCCGGTGCCGGAACAGCTTGAGAATTCCAAGCTCGACATGGTCGTCGCGGGCACGCATGACGCGGTCCTGATGGTGGAATCCGAAGCCGATCAGCTGTCGGAAGAAACCATGCTCGGCGCGGTGATGTTCGCCCAGCGCGAATTCCAGCCGGTGATCCAGGCGATCATCGAGCTGGCGGAACAGTGCGCCAAGGAACCCTGGGCGATTCCCGAACCGACTGCGGAAAAAGAAGCGCTGCGGGCCAGGATCAATGGTCTGGCGGAAGAGCCGCTGCGCGCGGCCTATCGCGAAACGGTCAAACAGACCCGTGTGGAGATGATTTCCGCCGCCAAGGAAGCCGCGCTGACGGCCTTGGCCGAGGAAGACCCGGAATATAACGGCCAGCTCGCGGCCGGGCTTCTCAAGGATCTCGAAAAGGACATCGTCCGGGGCGCCATTCTGGAAACCGGACAGCGGATTGACGGGCGCGACACCAAAACGGTTCGTCCGATCGAGGTCGAGGTCGGCATTCTGCCGCGGGCGCATGGAAGCGCCCTGTTCACGCGCGGCGAGACGCAGTCGCTCTGCGTTGCGACGCTCGGCACCGGTCAGGACGAACAGATCATCGACGCGCTGGAAGGCGAATATCGCGAACGGTTCATGCTGCATTACAACTTCCCGCCCTATTCGGTCGGTGAAGCCAGCTTCCTGCGTTCGCCGGGACGCCGCGAAATCGGTCACGGCAAGCTCGCCTGGCGGGCGGTGCGCGCCGTGCTGCCAACCGCCGAGGATTTCCCCTATACGCTGCGTGTCGTTTCGGAAATCACTGAATCGAACGGTTCGTCCTCGATGGCGACGGTGTGCGGTTCTTCCCTGTCCCTGATGGATGCGGGCGTGCCGCTCAAGCAACCAGTCGCCGGCATTGCGATGGGGCTGATCAAGGAAGATAGCGGTTATGCCGTCCTTTCCGACATTCTGGGTGATGAGGATCATCTTGGCGACATGGACTTCAAGGTGGCGGGAACCGCCGACGGGGTCACCTCGTTGCAGATGGATATCAAGATCACCGGCATTACCGAGGAAATCATGGAAACCGCGCTGAACCAGGCAAAGGACGGTCGGCTTCACATTCTCGGTGAAATGTCCAAGGGGATGGCCGGCGCCCGTGACGACGTCAGCCTGCTGGCGCCGCGCATCACGACCCTGTCCATTCCGAAGGACAAGATTCGCGATGTCATCGGCACTGGCGGCAAGGTGATCCGCGAGATTTGCGAGACCACCGGCGCCAAGATCGATATCGACGATGACGGCACCGTCAAGGTGGCAGCTGTCGATGGTGAGGCCGGAGAGGCCGCACTTGAATGGATCAAGGGCATCGTTGCCGAACCCGAGGTCGGTGTGATCTATAACGGGAAGGTCGTGAAAGTTGTCGATTTCGGCGCTTTCGTGAATTTCCTGGGTGCCCGCGACGGGCTGGTTCACATCAGTGAGCTGGAACCGCGCCGGGTGAACAAGGTGACCGACGTCGTCAATGAAGGCGATGAGGTAAAGGTCAAGGTTCTGGCCGTCGACGACCGGGGCAAGGTCAAGCTTTCCATGAAGGTTGTCGATCAGGAAACCGGCGAGGAAATCCAGCCGGAACCCAAGGACAAGCCAAAGGAAGATGAATCGGCTGACGCCTGAGCCGATTAAATCCAATGATCGGGGGCCGCCGGATAATGTCCGCGCGGCCCCTTTTTTATTCCTTTCCCCGCGTGATCGGCCATCGCGGGGCAAGGGGACTCGCGCCTGAAAACACGCTGGCCGCCATTCGCGCGGCCCGGGATTGCGGGCTCTCATGGATTGAGGTCGACGTGCGGCTGACTCGCGATGCGGTGCCGGTGCTGTCGCACGATCCTGTTATTGCGCCGGGTGACGGTGCCTTGCCCGTTCGGATTGCCGCGCTTGACGCAGAAATGTTGAGAAAACGGATTCCCTCCGTCCTAGGACTTGCCGATGCTCTTGCGCTGGCCCGCGCGTCAGGCCTCAACGTCAATGTGGAGCTTAAATCCGAAGGCTCCCGTAATAGCGTTCTGGCGCGCAAAGTGGCTGCGCAAATAACAGCTTTTGACCGCATCTCTGGCCCATCGGTTCTGCTCTCCAGTTTCGAGAAGGATCTGGTTGCCGATATGGCGGCGCTGCTGCCGCACATTCCCCGGGCGCTTATCCTGGCCCGCGCAGCGCCGCGGGATATTGAAGCCGCCCGGCGGCTGGAATGCGTCAGTGTACATATTGCGCGCCGCGGCGCCGATTTCGGGACCATTGCGGCCATTCACCGGCACGGCATGCGCTGTGCGGTTTATACCGTGAACCGGGTGGCGGCGGCGCGCCGCTTGTTCGCGGCGGGGGCGGACGGCGTCTTTACCGACCGGCCGGACCGGTTTTCCGCCATCGAAAAAAATCGCCCCCGGGGCTGGTCGTTCTGAAATCCTTTCATATACATAGGGGTAAGAGGCCGGTTGGTGTAAAATTCTGTTTCCCCAAGGGGATTTACGGGATAATTTCTGCTGTCCGGGCCGTGGACTGATAGATGACGGGGACGAGCGCGCGATGAGCGTGAAAGACAGAAACAGCTTCTCTTACGAGGATTTGCTCGAATGCGGGCATGGACGCCTGTTCGGGCCCGGCAACGCGCAGCTTCCCCTGCCGCCGATGCTGATGTTCGACCGCATCACCCGGATTACCGAGGATGGCGGTACGCACGGCAAGGGCGAGGTGGTCGCCGAAATGGATGTGAAGCCCGGCAACTGGTTTTTCGAATGCCATTTCGAAGGCGATCCGGTTATGCCCGGCTGTCTCGGGCTTGACGCGCTGTGGCAGCTTACCGGCTTCTTTCTCGGCTGGACCGGCGATCCCGGCAAGGGACGCGCGCTCGGTCTCGGCGGGTTGAAATTCAACGACCAGGTAACGCCGGACGCAACACTGGTGACCTACCGGGTCGATGTGAAAAGAATTGTCCGGCGCGGTTTTTCCATCGCCATCGCCGACGGGACGCTGGATGTTGATGGAACAATCGCCTATGAGGCGCAGGATCTGCGCGTCGGGCTGTTCACCGAATCTCAGGACGGGTGAGGATTGAATGAAAAGGGTTGTCGTAACCGGCATCGGTATCGTCAGCAGCATCGGCGACAACAAGGCCGAAGTCGCTGAATCGCTGCGCAGCGGAAAATCCGGCATCGGATTTTGCGAGGAATATAAGGAACGCGGATTCCGCAGCCATGTGCATGGCGCGCCGGGGATCGATATCGATGAGACGATGGACCGCAAGCTGCGGCGCTTCATGGGTGACGGCGCGGCCTATAACTATATCGCCATGCAGGAGGCGCTGGCCGATTCCGGGCTGGAGGACGGGGATATTTCCAACCCCCGCACCGGTCTGATCATGGGCTCGGGCGGCCCATCGACCAAGAATTTGCTGGTCGCCTTCGACACCGCCCGGGAAAAGGGCGCGAAAAAGGTCGGCCCCTTCATGGTGCCGCGCACCATGTCGAGTACCAATTCCGCGACGCTGGCGACCGCCTTCGGGATCAAGGGCGTGAACTATTCGATCAGCTCGGCCTGCGCGACCTCCGCACATTGCATTGGCAACGGCACGGAGCTGATCCAGCTCGGCAAGCAGGACATCGTCTTTGCCGGCGGCGGCGAGGAGCTCGACTGGACCATGACGGTTCTGTTTGACGCGATGGGCGCGCTGTCCAGCAAATATAACGATGCGCCGGAAACCGCCTCGCGCCCGTTTGACGCCAATCGCGACGGGTTTGTCATTGCCGGCGGCGGCGGAGTCGTGGTGCTGGAAGAGCTGGAACACGCGAAAGCGCGCGGCGCCACGATTTACGCCGAATGCGCGGGATATGGCGCGACCTCCGACGGGTATGACATGGTGCAGCCTTCCGGAGAAGGCGCGGTGCGCTGCATGCAGATAGCGCTCGATGGCGTCGATGCGCCGATCGATTACATCAATACCCACGGCACCAGCACGCCGGTCGGCGATGTAAAGGAGCTGGCGGCGCTGCGTGAGGTATTCGGCGACCGCAACCAGATTCCCGCCTTCGCCTCGACCAAGTCGCTGACCGGCCATTCGCTGGGTGCGGCCGGCGTTCAGGAAGCGATCTATTCTCTGCTGATGATGGAAGGCGGATTTATTTCCGCCTCCGCCAATGTCGAGGAGCCGGACGAGGATCTCGGCGACATGCCGCTGGTGACCGAGATGCGAGACAATGTCGAGCTTAACTGCGTATTGTCGAACAGCTTCGGTTTTGGCGGGACCAACGCGTCGCTGGTCTTTAAATCGGTGGCCGCGTGAGTCTTCTGAACGGAAAAAAGGGGCTCGTCCTCGGGGTCGCCAACGACCATTCGATCGCCTGGGGGATCGCCGATGCGGCGGCCCGGGCCGGCGCGTCGCTCGCCTTCACCTACCAGACCGACTCGTTCGAAAAACGGGTCCGTCCGCTGGCGGAATCGGCGGGGGCGGATATTATCACCCCCTGCGATGTGGTTGACGACGCCAGCCTCGATGCGGTGTTCGCCGAAATCGGTGAAAAATGGGGCGGGCTCGATTTTGTCGTGCATTCCGTCGCCTATTCCGACAAGAACGAGCTGACCGGCGCCTATTCGGATACGTCGCGGGAAAACTTCCTCCGCAGCCTCGACATCTCCTGCTATTCCTTCACCGCCATTGCGCGCCGCGCCGCGGCCCTGATGGAAAATGGCGGCAGCCTGATCACTTTGACCTATTCCGGCGCGGAACGGGTGATGCCGAATTATAACGTGATGGGGGTCGCCAAGGCGGCGCTGGAAGCCAGTGTCCGCTATCTCGCCGCTGATCTTGGGCCGAAATCGATCCGGGTAAACGCGATTTCCGCCGGACCGATGCGCACCCTGGCGGGCAGCGCCGTGGGCGGCGCGCGCGAGGTCTATAAATGGAACGCCGAATATTCACCGCTGCGGCGTAATACCCTGCTGGATGATGTCGGCGGGGCCGGGCTTTATTTGCTGAGCGATCTTTCCGCCGGTGTTTCGGGTGAAATCATGCATGTCGATTCGGGCTTCAATGTCGTCGGCGTGCCCGATCTGTTGCGCCACAGAAAAGAATAAAAATTTTCTTTTGAATGGTTCCAATCTGAAAAGGATTGCTTATATAGGAACCATGAACGACAGACCCTATTCACGCATCATTGCGATATTGCAGAAGGCCGGGCTTCGCCCGACCCGCCAGCGCATGGCCCTTGGCCGGCTTCTGTTCGAATCCGGCGACCGGCATGTGACCGCCGAAGATGTTCACGCCGAAGCCGTCGCCGTCGGTGTAAAGGTGTCCCTGGGCACGGTTTACAACACCTTGCACCAGTTCACCGATGCCGGGCTGGTCCGGGAGGTCGTGGTTGAACCGGGCAAGACCTATTTCGATACCAATACCTCGTCCCATCATCATTTCTTTTTTGAAGATAGCGGCGTTATCCGCGATATTCCGGCGGAAGAGGTTGCGATTGAGCGCCTGCCCGAACTGCCCGATGGGGTTTCGCTTTCGCGCGTCGATGTGGTCGTCCGCGTTACCGGAGACGAAGGCTGAGCGGGGATTTTAATTTATAATCATTGTAAAGAATTGTGTATAGGATTGATTTCATGAAAAGTTCACTTGAATAATTTATGGGTTTTCCTATATAAGAGGAATGTTGGCGCCACAATGGGGCCGGCGTCGCCCGAACGGGCACAATACAAGCCATCCGTCCGGATGGCGGCCAGAAGAAGGTAAAGGAGACACCGATGGCAGGACTTAAGGGGACCAAGACCGAAAACAATCTCAAGGAAGCGTTTGCCGGCGAATCGCAGGCCAACCGCCGTTATCTTTATTTCGCGCAGAAAGCCGACGTCGAAGGCTATAACGATGTCGCCGCCGTATTCCGTTCCACCGCGGAAGGCGAAACCGGCCACGCGCACGGCCATCTCGAATATCTTGAGGAAGTCGGCGATCCGGCGACCGGGGAACCGATCGGCGATACCGCCAGCAACCTGAAGGCGTCGGTCGCGGGGGAAACCCACGAATACACCGACATGTATCCGGGCATGGCGAAGGAAGCCCGTGAAGAAGGGTTCGACGAAATCGCGACCTGGTTTGAGACCCTCGCCAAGGCGGAACGTTCCCATGCGGGCCGCTTTCAGAAGGCTCTCGACGAGCTTTAATCATCCCGCGGCAGCGTGGCGCGAAACTTTCGCGCTACGCCCGCATTTTTCAAAGGATTTATCGATTCAGACAGGGCCCCGCGCCCTGAACAGTGGAGCCGTGCCATGAGTGAAGGAAGCCTTGAAGCGCCGATCCGTCACCCGATCGACTGGAATAATCCCGATTTTTACGATGAGGCAAAACTCGATGCGGAGCTTCGGCGGGTATTCGATATCTGTCACGGCTGCCGGCGCTGCTTCAATCTCTGTGATTCCTTCCCGCGCCTGTTCGATCTGATCGACGATTCGGAAACCGGTGAGCTGGACTCGGTCGATTCCTCGGGTTTCAAACCCGTCGTCGATGCCTGCACCCTGTGCGACATGTGTTTCATGACAAAATGTCCCTACGTGCCGCCGCATGAATTCAATCTCGATTTTCCGCACCTCATGCTGCGGTACCGCGCGGTGGAAAAGAAAAAGGGCGAAGTGCCGTTCGTCCAGAAACAGGTTTCCGAAACCGACCGCAACGGCAAGCTGGCCGGCGCCGTCGCGCCGCTTTCCAACTGGGCGACGCAAACCGGCAACGGGCTGACCCGGCCCCTGATGCAGGGCGTTGCGGGGATCGATGCCCGTGCCGAGTTGCCGAAATTCCACGGCAAGACCTTTACCGCCCGCGCCAAAACCGACATTCCCAAAATCAACACGGACGCACCGGGCCATGGCCGCAAGGCGGTTATCTATTCGACCTGTTTTGTTAATTACAATAATCCCCAGATCGGCGCCGCCGCGCGGGGCGTTCTGGCGAAGAACGGGGTCGAGACAGAGGTCGCCCATCCGCGTTGCTGCGGCATGCCGAAGCTGGAACATGGCGATATCGAAGCGGTCGCCGAAAACGCCAGGGCCGTGGCGGCGGAACTGCTGCCCTGGGTGGATAAGGGATATGACGTCATCGCGCTGGTGCCGTCCTGCGCCCTGATGCTGAAATTCGAATGGCCGCTGATCCTGCCGAAAAATGACGACGTCAAACGGCTGGCGGAGGCGACCAGCGATATCACCGAATATGTCGTCGATATCGCAAAGAACGAGGGGCTGGCAGAAGGGCTGCAACCAATCGATGGCGGCGTCGCGGTTCATCTCGCCTGTCACGCGCGGGCGCAGAATATCGGACCGAAGGCGGCTGAAATGTTACGCAATCTGCCCGATACCCGTGTCGCGGTGATCGAACGCTGCTCCGGTCATGGCGGGTCCTGGGGCATGATGAAGGACAATTTCGACACCGCGATGATGGTCGGCAAGCCGGTGGCGAAGCAGGCGGTACAGGGCGGTCAGGCCGCCGTTGTTTCGGAATGTCCGCTCGCCGGTCTGCATATCCTGCAGGGTATGCAGGATGTCGCCGAGGGTGACGAAAAGGCGAAGATTCCCGAAACCGCGCCGCACCCGATCGAAATCATGGCCCGCGCTTACGGGATCGAGGTCTGAAAATAGCCGCCAAGGAGAATTCGATGGCTAAAACCGAACTTACCCGGGACGATCTGATGGCGCCGGAGGCTTACGCCGCCGAACGCCGCGCGCACGCGCAGCGCATTTCCGCCGTCAAGGCGGATCGCCGTGTCGCGGTCGGCCCCGACGCGACCTTCTATTTCGAAAGCTGGGACACGATGTGGTTTCAGGTGCATGAAATGCTGCACATCGAAAAAGGCGGTGAGGAACAGATCGCCGATGAGCTCGCCGCCTATAACCCGCTGATCCCCAACGGGCGTGAACTGACCGCGACCATGATGATCGAAATCCCCGATCCCGGCCGCCGCCACAAGGTGCTGGCCGGCCTTGGCGGAATTGAGGAAACCGTCGTCATGATCGTCAATGGCGAGGAAATCCGTGGCAAGGCTGAAGAAGATGTCGACCGCACCAATGCCGCCGGCAAAGCGTCTTCGGTCCAGTTCATTCATTTCCCCTTTACCGACGCGCAGGTCGCGGCCTTCCGCGCCGACGGGGCGGATGTGCGGATTTCCATCGAACACCCCAATTACCGTCACACTGCGGGGCTGACGGAAACCGCGCGCGCCGCTCTTGCATCGGATTTCAGTTGAATTTGAAACAATAAGACTGGAACCCGCCGCTTGAATCCTGTTTCATTTGTGCGTTGCCAACGCGCAACACGCTGGGGAAGCGAAACAAATGAAACAGGGAAGGTAAAAATGGGACTTAAACAAAGCGCCTTGCTGGCCGCGTCCATCGGGATGGCGGCGGCATCATTGTCGGGTACCGCCGCCAAAGCGGATGCGGTTGCCGATTTCTACAAGGGAAAAACAGTTACCATCGTCGTCGCCGCGCGGGCCGGCGGCGGCCATCATAAATGGTCGCTGTTCCTGTCGCCGTTCTGGGAAAAATACATGCCCGGAAAGCCCAACTTCATCACCCAGAATATGGGCGGTGCCGGCGGGACCAAGGCGGCGAACTATCTCTATAATCGCGCCGCGCAGGACGGCACCGTGATCGGCATCCTTCTGCAGGATACGCCTTTTGCCGCGCGGCTGCGTTCGACGGGAATCAAATACGATCCGCAAAAATTCCAGTTTATCGGCGGCGCTGAACGGCCGCAGCCGGCTTTTATCGCCTTGAAGGAAGCGGGCGTGAAAACGCTGGAGGACGTCAAGAAAAAGCAAGTCATTATCGGCTCCACCGGCAAGGGGTCGCAGACTTTTATCCTGCCGAAACTCGCCAATGGCATGATCGGCACGAAGTTCAAGATCGTGCTCGGCTATCGCGGCATGGCGGGGATTTACAAGGCCTTGGACAGCAAGGAAGTTTATGCGTTCCAGGCGGGTTATTCCTCGATTGAACTTATCCGGCCGCATTGGGTCGAGGAAAAAAGGATCGAGGTTCTGGCGGTCAATTCGCTGAAACCGTTGCCCGGTTGGGAGCATAAGAAGCTGTTCAAGGATTACGTCACCGACCCGACCGATAAAAAGATCGTCGAGCTGATCGCCGGGAATGACATTATCGGCCGGGCCTGGCTGGCTCCTCCGGGCATGCCGAAAGCGCGGGTCGATGCGATGCGCGCGGCCTTCAAGAAAATATTCAGCGACAAGGACGCGCTGGCCGCGGCCAAGAAGCGCAAGATGGATATCGGCTATGTGGAGTGGGAATTGCAACAGGCCCACGCGAAAAACCTGTCCACCGCGCATGACGGGTTGTTTGACAGAATGCGCAAGCTGATGTCTTTAAAGAACTGAGCCGGGGGAACGGGTTTCGGATACTGTGACGGTCCCCCAGTGGATTGCCGGGGTTGGCAAACCAGCCGTCACGGCGGAGCGGCGCAGCGTTTTACGCTGCGCCGTTTTGCTTTCCGGAACCGGCGGCGAGCCGCCTATTTGAAGGTCTCATCCTTATAGACGCCCCAGATTTCGGCGCGTTTGATCCAGCCATCGAAACCTGAAAATGCCGCCTGGCACCAGATACCGCGGCAGGTTTCCAGCCGTCCGATATTCTTTTTCGCAATCCTGGCGATGACGCCGGCATTGGGCCGCGGGTCGCGCCGCAGCAATATCTGGTTATCAGGGACGATCACCCAGCGTTTGCCCGACAGGAGCGAGCGGTGGACCCAACCGGTGGATCCCTGCCAGTCGCGGATCTTGCGCCAGGTATCGAACTCATCCAGTACCTCTACCGGCATGTTGCGGTAGGTCAGCACCCACTCGACAGGATAGCGCGTGCCGGGGCCGGTCCTCAGATTGACCTTCCCGGAGCGAAGAGAGACGAAGCGCGGAATCTCCAGCCCGGTGACCTTACCGGTCTTTTGCGCGCCGGCGGGGCTTTGCGGTGCCGATCCGGCAATCAGCAAAATGGCCAGCGCAATAGCATGCCAAGGAAAGCGCGAATTTTGAAATATGGTTTTCATGCCAGCCCGAAATCCCTAAAACGCCCGCCTATTATAGGGCGCGCCTCTGGACGGCTCCAGTTCCGATGGGCATGATTACCGCGCGTTCGTCAGAAGGCGCATTAAAGTCGCAAAAGCGGGACAGGGATCGCCCTTGATGAAAAAACCGGTTGTCGTCGTTACACACAAGCTTCCCGCGGTCATCGAAGTGCGGATGAAGGAACTGTTCGACGCCCATCTCAACGCGGCGGATACACCGATGCCGGCGGATGAGATTATTGCCGCCTGCGACGGCGCCGATGTGCTGGTGCCGACCGTTACCGACAGCATCGACGCGGATCTGATCGGAAAGCTACCGGACAGTGTTCGGCTGATCGCCAATTTCGGCGTCGGCATCAATCACATTGATTGCGCCGCCGCCGATGCGCGCGGCATCACGGTCACCAATACGCCCGGGGTGCTGACCGACGACACGGCGGATCTGACCATCGCGCTGCTGGTGTCCGTACCTCGCCGACTGGTCGAAGGCGCGCAGCTGGCCCGCGCCGGTGGATGGAAAGGTTGGCGCCCCACCTTCATGCTCGGGCACCGGGTCAACGGCAAACGTCTCGGTATTGTCGGGATGGGACGGATCGGTCAGGCGGTGGCAAAACGCGCCCGCGGGTTCGATATTCAGGTCCATTATCACAACCGCAACCGGGTTCATCAGGCAATCGAGGAAGAGCTGGAGGCGACCTGGTGGGAAAGCCTCGATGAGATGCTCGAACATGTCGATCTGCTGTCGATCCATTGTCCCCTGACGCCGGATACGACCAACCTGATGAGCGCGGAACGGCTCGACCGGTTGCCGCCCCATGCGGTGATCGTCAATACCGCGCGCGGCGGTATCATCGATGAAGACGCACTGGCCGAAAGGCTGGCTTCCGGTCGGCTCGCCGGGGCGGGGCTGGATGTTTATGCCAACGAACCGGAAATTCACCCCAAGCTGCTGGAGCTCGACAATGTCGTTGCCGTGCCGCATCTCGGCTCCGCCACCCATGAAGGACGCGTCGCGATGGGCGAAAAGGTGGTGATGAATGTCAAGGCATTCGCCGATGGCCACGCTTTGCCCGACCGGGTGCTGATCGGTGTGGATGTATAGCGGTTTGAACCTTGGCCCCGGTTCGGTGGCCGGGGTGACAATCGACGGTAACGGCAACTGATCGGATTTTACGATCGGCTAGATAAAAACAATCTGCGCGTTGTCGCGTTCCGCTTCGGCGAGAAAGCTCACCATGCCGCCGGGTGTGGCCGCGATGTCGGGCCTCAGATCATCCATCATCAGCCCCTCGGATTTAAGCCCGGCGTCGCAAATCTGAAAATCCGCTTCGAATTCCGCGCAGGCGGCGATCATTTCCGCCAGCGTCGCGATGCCTTTTTCCGCATTCGCGGAATCGTTTGCCCTGCCCCAACCCGGCGTGAGCGCATGGATCGCGCCCATGGTGAAGAATAACGTGACCGGCCGGTCCGTGGCGGTCGCGGCGGCGGCCATTACGAAACCGTAATGAATGCGGCCGTAATCGGCGGAATGCAGGATCAGGGACAGGCGGCGCTTTGCCATGTCAGGCGCCCGCGTGGGCGGAAAGATCGGTTATGGCGGGGTGGTCGCCGCATAGCGCGCATGCCGGATCGCGCTTCAGTCCGATCTTGCGAAAGGTCGTTTCCAACGCATCATAGAGCAGGAGGCTCCCGGCCAGGGTTTCGCCGACCCCCATGATTTCCTTGAGAATTTCGGTTGCCTGCAACGCGCCCATCACACCGGCGAGCGCGCCCAGCACGCCGCCTTCCGAACAGCTCGGCACCATCCCGTCGGGTGGCGCCTCGCGATAGAGACAACGGTAACAAGGGAAATCCGGCCCGAGATGCGATTTGAAGGTGGCGATCTGCCCCTCGAACCGCAGGATGGCGGCGGAGACCAGCGTGCGCCCGGTCAGATGGGCGGCATCGGCGACCAGAAACCGCGTGGCGAAATTATCCGATCCGTCGGCGACGATATCGTAATCGGCCATCAGCGCGGCGGCGTTTGCCGCGTTCAACCTTGTGTGATGCGGCACGATTTTTACGTCCGGATTGATATCGCTCACCACGTTTGCGGCGCTGTCCACCTTTGGCGTGCCGATGCGCGACGTGCCGTGAATGACCTGGCGCTGCAAATTGGAAAGATCGACCACATCATCATCGACTACCCCGATGGTGCCGACACCGGCGGCGGCCAGATAAAGCAGCATCGGTGCGCCCAGCCCGCCCGCGCCGACCACCAGCACCTTCGCGCCCAGCAGTTTTTCCTGCCCCACCCCGCCCACTTCGGGCAGCACGATATGGCGCGCATAGCGGTGAAGCTGTTCCTCGGTGAAATCCATTCTGTGTGGGGCCTTAACGTCCGGTCGATCCGAACCCGCCGGCGCCGCGCTCGGTCTCGTCCAACCTGTCTACTTCCGCGATTTGCACCTGCGTGACGGGCGCGATGACCATCTGCGCGATCCGCATCCCGCGCGTCACGGTAAAGGGCGCGTCGCCCAGATTGATCAGGATGACTTTGACTTCGCCCCGGTAATCCGCATCGATGGTCCCGGGCGTGTTCAGCACCGTGATCGCGTCGCGCGCCGCCAGCCCGGACCGTGGGCGAACCTGCGCTTCATAACCGTCCGGCAGGGCGATGGCGAGACCGGTCGGCACCAGCGCGTGCTTGCCGGGCGCCAGCACCAGATCTTCGGTCACCGCCGCCGGCAGATCCATGCCTGCGGCGGACGCGGTCTCATAGGAAGGCAGCGGTAAATCTTCGTTGTTTTCCAGCCGCTTGATGGAAAGTGTCGGTTGGTTCATCGGGTTACGCGGTTTCCTGTATATGATCGGCGATCCGCGCGGCCAGCTTTTCGGCGACCTCCGTCTTGGTAATTTCCGGCCAGTCCTCGACGCCCGCGCCATGGATCAAATGGATGGTGTTGATCTCGCCACCGAACGTGCCGGTGCCGGGCGAAACATCATTGGCGAGGACCCAGTCGCACCCCTTGGCGGTCAGCTTCGGTTGCGCCTTGGCGACCACATCGCCGGTTTCCGCGGCGAAGCCGATCACCAGACGGGGGCGGTCATTGCCGCTATTGCCGAGGGTTTTCAGGATATCCGGGTTCTCCACCATGGAAATCGCGGGCGCCTCGCCGTTTTTCTTGATCTTTTGCGCGGCTTCCTCGGCCGGGCGCCAATCCGCCACCGCCGCGGCGCAGACTGCGATATCGGCGGGCAGCGCCGCCTTGCAGGCCGCCAGCATGTCGCGCGCGCTTTCGACATGATTGACCGAAACACCGGCCGGGTCGGGCTCCATGGTCGGGCCGGTCACCAGCGTGGTGTCCGCCCCCAGCCGCGCCAGCGCCGCCGCGATGGCGTGGCCCTGCTTTCCCGACGACCGGTTGGCGATATAGCGCACCGGGTCGATGGCTTCATGGGTCGGGCCGCTGGTCACCAGCGCGCGCTTTCCCGAGAGACGCGCATGGGCGCTGAAATGATCGCATATCGCCTCGACCACGGCCGCCGATTCCGCCATGCGGCCGGGCCCGAATTCGCCGCAGGCCATATCGCCGTCATCCGGCCCGACAAAAATAATTCCGCGCTCGCGCAGGGTCGCCGCATTGGCGGCCATCGCCGCGTGTTCCCACATGCGCACATTCATTGCCGGCACCGCCATCACCGGTTTGTCGGTCGCCAGCAGCGCCGTGGTCGCCAGATCGTCGCAAATCCCCTGCGCCATACGGGCCAGTATGTTCGCGGTCGCCGGCGCGACGACCAGCAGATCGGCATCGCGCGACAGCTGGATATGGCCCATCTCGTGTTCGTCGGTCAGCGAAAAGATATCGCCATAGACCTTGTCGCCCGAGAGGGCGGAAACCGACAGCGGCGTCACGAATTCGGTTGCCGCCCGGGTCAGCACACAGCGCACTGCCGCGCCCTGTTCGCGCAGGCGGCGGATCAGCTCCAGACATTTATAGGCGGCGATGCCGCCCGATATGATCAACAGGATTCGCTTGCCATGCAGCATTGCAGCCGGTTTCCCATCAATTTTCAGGATAGGGGAGAAACTAGAGCGGATGGCGGGCGGCGTCCAGAAAATTGGGTGACCGGCCTTTCCCCCGATCCCGCGCAAATCCTGTTCAGGGCCCCTGCCGGGATGCTTTCCGCACCTTGTCCGCAACCCCCTGATCATGCGACGCAAGGATAACGAGATCCGGAATTTTTTCTTTAAGGGCCCGGACTTTTGCGTATGAGGCGCGCAATGTCGCTGCGTCGCCGGTGCCGGGGGTCTGTCCCCGCATCAGCATTTCCGTGTCATAGGCGAGGTCCCCAATCAACAATAGTGGCTTCATGCCGGCGCTTCGCACCAGCAGCGAGAGGGACCCCGCCGTATGGCCGGGCGTCGGCAGCGCGACCAGCGATCCATCCCCCATGACGTCGAAAATGCCGTCAAAAGCCTCAAATAAAGGATCTTTCACCGGCTTGAAGGCGATCTGGCGCCATTTTGCGCCCGGCAACTCGATATGATCCCGCAATATCCATTTGCGTTCCGGGTGCGGAAGCGACAGTTGCGCCCACTCGTCCTGGCTGACCAGCAATTCCGCTTGCGGCACATCGGAAATCCCCCCGATATGATCGAAATGGAGATGGGAGACAATTACCTTCGCGACTGCGGCGGCGGCATGGCCATGTTTTTCCAATTGCCGCCCGAGCGCGTCTTCCGGTCCGATATGCAGCCTGAAAATTCTGCGCAACAGGAACCGGCCGACGGCGCTGTCGATATAACCGGGATCCAGCTTGATAGCCGGGTCCATCCCGGTATCGAACAGGATCAACCCGTCCCGATGTTCAATCGCGAAGCAATGCAGCGGTATCCTGATCCAGCTTCGCGACGTCAAAACCCACCAGATTTGGGGCAAAAGGCTGCCATGGCGGTGTTCCCGGTGCTGTTCGCCCCACCCGGTCGACAGGGTTTTGATTGATTTGATAGCCGCGTCTTCTAGAGGCTGTGCCATATCACCCTCCGGGCTTGTCCAGAAAGGAATGCGTCAATCCTGGCCGGGTTTCCAAAAAAGGGCCAGGAGGTATTGGAAACCGCCTAAAACACCAGCAGAAACACGGCGATCGCCCCGGCGGCGGCCCAGAGCGGCCAGCGCGATCCGGATTTTTCGCGGGCGAGCAGGGCTGCCACGCTGTCGGGGTGAAGTTTCAGCCCGTCGCGCCCCAGCGAGCCGATACTTTCCTCCATGTCGGAAATCAGCGCGGGCAGCCGTTCAATGACCCGTCCCGCCTCGGCGGCGATCTCGGCGGCGCGCGCCTCCGGCGTCATATGATCCTCCACCCATTGCTCGATCAGCGGCCGGGCGAGTTCCCACATATTGGTTTCGGGATGCAGCCGGCGACCGACCCCTTCCGCCACCAGCATGGTCTTTTGCAGCAGCAATAATTGCGGCTGGGTCTGCATGTCGAACCGTTCGGTTACGTCGAAAAGCTGCGCCAGCAGCCGGGCGAGCGATATATCCTTGAGCGATAATCCGAAAATCGGTTCCGCGATGGCGCGGGCGGCCTGGGCGAAGGCTTCTTCTGACTGGCCGGACGGCACGTAACCCGCCTGGAAATGCACCCTGGCGACGCGGTCGTAATCGCCGTTCAAAAAGCCGATCAGCATTTCCGCGAGATAATAGCGCGTGCGCCGGTCGATGCGTCCCATGATGCCGAAATCCAGCGGCTGCATGGTGCCGTCTTCCGCGATCATCATATTGCCGGGATGCATGTCGGCGTGGAAAAAACCGTCACGGAAGACCTGCAGGAAAAACAGCCGCGCCATATTGGCGACCAGCGTTTCCGTATCGTGCCCGGCGGCGCGGATCGCTTCGACCTCATCGGTCGACAGCCCGTCCACCCGTTCCAACGTGAGCACCCGGCGGCCCGTGCGGGCCCAGTCCATTCGCGGCACATGGAAACTCTCATCGTCGGCAAAATTGCCGCGCAGTTCATCGCCGGCGGCGGCCTCAAGCCGCAAATCCATCTCCTGGGAAACAGTTTCCGCAATAACATCAATAACTTCTGAAATGCGCAACCGGCGGGTTTTGGGCACATAGCGTTCCGCGCACTCCCCCAGCCAGGACAGCAAATCGAGTTCCTGGGCGAAGGCGCGTTCAATTCCTGGCCGCAAAATCTTGACCGCGACCTTTTCGTCTTCGGCGGTGACCGCGAAATGCACCTGGGCGATGGAGGCGGCGGCGACCGGCTGATCATCGAATTCGGAAAACAGTTCCTCCACCGGCTGCCCCAGCTCGCTTTCGATGGCGGCCCGGGCCTCCGATGCCGGAAAAGGCGGCAGACGGTCCTGCAGGGAAGAGAGATCCTCGGCTATATCATCGCCCACCAGATCGCGCCGCACGGACAGGGCCTGGCCAAGCTTGATAAAGACCGGGCCGAGCGCCGCGAAGGCCAGCGCCAGACGCTCGCCGGCCCGCTTATCCGCCGATTCAGACGCCGGTTTCTGGCCGATCATCGCCAGGCGGTGAAGGTTGCGCACCAGTTTCGGGTTCACCCCGGCCTGTTCCAACGGGAACAGCGCGTCATGGCGGGCAAGGGTCCGCCCGATCGTGAAGAGACGTTTCAGGCTGCGCCAGGTACGGCCCATCGGTCAGACACGCCAGGCGGAATGGATGGCGACGATGCCGCCGCTCAGCGGCTGCCAGGTAACGTTGCCGAATCCGGCGGCGCGGAATTCTCCGGCCAGCGTTTCCGGCTCGGGGAATGTCCGGATGCTTTCCGCCAGATAACGGTATGACTCCGCGTCGTCCGCGACCCGTTGGCCGAGCCAGGGCAGTACGTTCAGCGAATAGGCGTCATAAACCGGCTTCAAAACCGGCAATACGGCGGGGGAGAATTCCAGACACAGAAAATGCCCGCCGAAATCCATCACCCGGTGAAAATCCGCCATTGCCGCGGCGCGGTCCGTCACATTGCGCAACCCGAAGGAAATCGTCGCGCCATCAAAGGACCGGTCGGCAAAGGGCAATGATTCGGCGGGCGCGGTGACAAAGTCGAAACCGGACAGATACCCCCTATCGATGGCGCGGCTCTCCGCCTGTTCCAGCATCGCGCTATTGGGATCGCAGAGCGTAATCGGGTGCTTCGGGCCACTCTTTCCGGCCTGTTCCAGCCGCGCGCGCATACGAAAGGCGATATCACCCGTACCGGCCGCGATATCGGCCAGCCGCATGGCGGGTCGCGGGTCAAGCCGGTCGATCAGCAGCTTTTTCCACACCCGGTGCAGACCGCCGCTCATCAGATCGTTCATCAGGTCGTACCGCCCGGCGACGGAATCGAACACGCCGCGTACCCGTGTCGCGTGTTCATCCAGCTTCACCTCTTCGAAGCCGAAATCCCTGACTCTGTTGTTGGAATCCGCTTTTGCGTTCATTGGCGGACAATAGCCCAGCGGTCTGTTTCACGCTAGCATTATGGAAAGGATCGCGCTCCAGCCCGCTCCCTCCTCCCGGTCAACCTTGGGAATCCCCTTATGGGTGGTCGGGAGGGGGGAGTGGGCTGGAACCGCAAGCAAAAGGAACCCCATGCCCGAACTGCCCGAAGTTGAAACCGTTCGCACCGGCCTTGCCGTCGTCATGGAAGGTAAACCGATATCGCAGGTGCGCGTTCACCGGGGCGATTTGCGCCGCCCGGTGCCGGAAGGTTTCGCCGCGGCGATAGAGGGGCGGCGGGTGATCCGGCTCGGCCGGCGGGCGAAATATCTGCAAATTTTTCTCGATGACGGGCAGGTCGTGCTGGCCCATCTCGGCATGTCGGGGAGAATGGTGATCGATCAACAATTCGCGGATACTGACCCGAAATCTAAACACGAACATATTACCTTTCTGGTCGGCAACGGGACCGCCATCCGCTTCGCCGACCCGCGCCGGTTCGGGCTGGTCGATCTCTGCGCCGAAGTCGTGCTGGCGGAGCATCCGCTGCTCGCCGGGCTGGGGGTGGAGCCTTTATCCAATGAATTCGACGGGGCGTTTCTGGCCGCCGCGCTCAAGGGCAAGAAAACACCGATCAAGGCGGCTTTGCTGGATCAGCGCATTATCGCCGGGCTCGGCAATATCTATGTGTGCGAGGCGCTCTGGCTCGCGCGGTTGTCGCCGAGGCGGAGCGCGCACACGGTATCGGGCCAACGCGCCCTGCGTCTCGCCGATGCGGTGAAGTCGGTGCTCATTGACGCCATCGCGGCGGGCGGCTCGACATTGCGCGATCATGTCGCCCCGAGCGGCGAGATCGGCTATTTCCAGCACAGTTTCAAGGTCTATGGCCGCGAACGCGAGCCCTGCCCGTCCTGCGCGCGCCCGTTGCGCCGGATCGTTCAGTCCGGGCGATCCACATTTTTTTGCGCCACTTGCCAACGTTGATGGGCCGGGCTGTTTCGTTCCGCAAAGAAATACTCTAGAACCCCGCCATGCGATTTTTCTTCGCCATAGCATTGCTGCTCGCGGCGCTGATGACTCTCGCCCATCCGGTGCGCAGCGATGGCGGTTTTCTGACCGCGATAGACGATATGCCGCTGGCCGACGGACTTACCGAACAGAAATCTTCCGCCATGGTTTTCGATACCGGCCAAGGGCGCATTTCCGAAGTCACCGCCACGGGCACTGCGGCTATTGACGCGGTAATGTCATTTTACACCGCTAGCCTGCCGCAACTCGGCTGGTCGGCCGCCGGCAAGAATGTCTGGCGCCGCAGCGGATCAAAGGCGACGGCGGTCTGGCGGCGCGGCGCGGAAAAGCTGCTTATAGAACTCAAACAGCAGAATGGACGGCTCGAAGCCGGATTTGTGCTGACACCCATCGATCACAAACCCTGATAATCGGAGACATCATGACTTTCGAAACCATCCTTGTTGAAACCCGCGGCAATGTCGGGCTGGTGACGCTGAACCGGCCGGAGGCGCTGAACGCGCTTTCCGACCAGCTTATCGGCGAGCTCGGCCAGGCGCTGGATACGCTGGAGGGCGATGACGCGATCGGCGCCATCGTGCTGACCGGGTCTGAAAAGGCCTTTGCCGCCGGCGCCGATATCAAGGAAATGCAGAGCCGTACCTATCCCGAAACCTTTGTTCAGGATTTTATCACCGATGGCTGGGAACGTGTTTCGCAATGCCGCAAGCCGGTCATTGCCGCTGTCGCCGGTTTCGCCCTTGGCGGCGGGTGCGAGGTGGCGATGATGTGCGATTTCATCCTTGCCGCGGAAACCGCCAGGTTTGGCCAGCCGGAGATCAAGATCGGGGTGACGCCGGGCGCCGGCGGCAGCCAGCGCCTGACCCGCGCGGTCGGCAAGGCCAAATCGATGGAAATGTGCCTCACCGGCCGGATGATGGATGCGGAAGAGGCCGAACGCGCCGGGCTTGTCTCGCGCATCGTCGCCGCCGATGACCTTGTCGAGGAGGCTGTGAAAACCGCGCAATCGATCGCCGATATGTCCCTGCCCGCCGCCATGATGGTGAAGGAACAGGTCAACCGTGCCTTTGAGACCACGCTGAGCGAGGGGGTGCGTTATGAACGGCGCCTGTTCCAGTCGCTTTTCGGCACGCCCGATCAGATTGAGGGAATGGCGGCCTTTACCGAAAAGCGAAAGCCGGAATTCGGTAAAAAAGGCTGAAAAAACCGGGGCTTTGGCGTTGGAATTGCTTGACGCCGGGGCCCCGGCGCTATAAAACGCCCGCTTCGCGCCCGGTGGCGCCAGGAATTGGAATATGCCGAATATACAATCTGCCAAGAAACGCGTGCGTCAGACCGCCCGCAAAACCGACGTAAACCGCGCCCGGCGCAGCCGTATCCGCACCTTTATCAAGAAGGTCGATCTGGCGATTGCGGCGGGCGACAAGTCCGGCGCGGAAGCGGCGCTCAAGGCGGCGCAACCTGAAATCATGCGCGGGGTCACGCGCGGTGTTGTGCACAAGAATACCGCCTCGCGGAAAATTTCCCGCCTGTCGGCTCAGGTGCGCGCGCTCGGCTGACGGACCGCAAAACGAGAGTTCGAAACCCGCTCCCCTGGAGCGGGTTTTTTTGTTCTCCGGCACGACCCGTTGCTGTTTAGGGGCATCCGATGCCACCCGAATTCAGGATAGTCTCTCAACTGATTGAAGAGTCGTGACATTTTTGATTTCACAATTTTGTCAATAAAAAAATTTGCATTTTTTTGTCCGGAAAGCGTTGCAGTCTACGGGTCTCCGCTATAGGTTTCTTGTCACGGCTTTCGAGCGCGGAGGCAATTAAAGAATAAACGAACCGTTTCTCTTGAGTATCAAGTAGTCAGACTGAGAATTTAAGTAAAATTTTATCTTTTTACTTAATCTAGTCATATTCTGAGTGAAAGAGATTCTGTTATCGAGAGGTGAATTCCACCGCTTCTCGGAATCATCCGTCGTTTGTTCAGCCAAGCTCTGTTGGCCGTCGGCGAATCACCCTCGGTGTTCGGTGATCGTCAGAGATAACGACACTTTAACGGTGCGCAGTGAGGGTTTGGGCGAATGGCCGATCAGAATGTTGATCCCGCGGTAACACAAAGATGGGCGAGGGTAAGGGGGATTCTTCGTTCGGAGGTAGGCGACGCCTCCTATCGCAGCTGGCTTAAACCGCTGACGCTGGTTTCCGTCGAGGGCGGCAGGGTCAGGATTTCAGTGCCGACCCGTTTTATGCGCGATTGGGTCATAAGCCATTATGGCGACCGCCTGCGTGATCTCTGGATGGATGAAAATCCCGATGTGGACTCCGTCGATGTGTTTGTACAGGCGCCGGTTTCGAAAAAGGTCGTCCGTCCGGTAGGAGTCGCGCGCCGCGCCCCTGCTCCCGCTTCCGTCGCGCCCAATACGGACCTGGGAAAAGACGAAATAGAGGCAAGCGGCATCAGCGCCCCTCTCGATTCACGCTTCAAGTTCGAAAATTTCATCGTCGGCAAGCCGAACGAGCTTGCCTATGCCGCCGCGCGTCGGGTCGCGGATTCCGAGACCGCCCCGTTTAACCCGCTTTTTCTCTATGGCGGGGTGGGGCTCGGCAAAACCCATCTGATGCACGCCATCGCGCTGCATACAAAGGAAAAGTTTCCGGAAAAAAAGGTCGTCTATCTCTCGGCCGAGAAGTTCATGTATCATTTCGTCCGGGCGCTGCGTTTCAAGGACACGGTCTCCTTCAAGGAGCGGTTCCGGTCGGTCGACCTGCTGATGATCGATGATGTGCAATTCATCAACGGCAAGGAATCGACCCAGGAAGAGTTCTTCCACACCTTCAACGATCTGGTCGACAATAACCGCCAGGTGGTGATATCGGCGGACAAGTCGCCGTCAGATCTCGACAGGATGGAAGAACGGCTGCGTTCCCGGCTCGGCTGGGGGCTTGTCGCCGACATTCACGCAACGACCTATGAGCTGCGTCTCGGTATTATCGAGGCCAAGGCCGACAGGCTCGGCATCGAAATCCCGCCCAGGGTCATCGAATTTCTGTCGCATCGCATCACTTCGAATGTGCGTGAGCTGGAAGGCGCCCTGAACCGTGTGGTGGCCCACGCGACGCTGGTCGGGCGCGATATCACGGTCGAGGCCTGCCAGGAGGTGCTGCATGACGTGCTGCGCGCCAATGACCGCCGGGTTACGATCGAGGAAATTCAGAAGCGCGTGGCGGAGCATTTCAATATCCGCCTGACCGACATGTATTCGGCGCGGCGCGCAAGGGCCGTGGCGCGGCCCCGTCAGGTCGCGATGTATCTCTCCAAACAGCTCACCGCCCGGTCTTTGCCGGAAATCGGCCGCAAGTTCGGCGGGCGCGATCACACCACCGTCATGCATGCGGTGAAAAAGGTCGAGGAGCTGCGCCAGACCGACGCCTGTTTCGCCGAAGACGTCGATCTCCTGCGCCGGCTGCTGGAGGGCTGAGACCGCCCCCGGCGGCGCGAAACCTGGGCGATTTTCTGTTGTTCTAAACCCGTGCGGGATTCTCTCTGCAATGGTATAATCCGTCGATTTGGCAGGACGCCGCGCGGATTCTCTGGCTTTCGCGGTTTTCCGCCGCCGAATCGGTTGCCGCCGGGCATGATGCCGGGCGGTCGAGGAACTAGCGGGTAGACAGCTTATAGACGCCATGAATTTTACGATTGACCGCGGTGCGCTGCTTAAGACGCTGACCCACGCCCAAAGCGTTGTCGAACGCCGCAATACCATTCCGATCCTGGCCAACGTTCTGCTGAAGGCGGATGAAAACGGCACGGTCGAGCTTACCGCGACGGATATGGATATCGCCGTCGTCGAAAAGGTTCCCGCCGATGTCTCGCAGGCCGGCGCCACAACGGTTCCCGCTCATACGCTTTTCGATATCGTGCGCAAGCTGGAAGACGGCGCGCAGATTGAGCTGGGCGGCACTTCGGAAGAAGGCCAGATCGCGCTCCGGTCCGGCCGCTCGACCCTGAAACTCGCCACATTGCCGAGCGAGGATTTCCCCTCCATGTCGAACGACGACATGCCGTCGCAATTCACGCTTGATGCGGACACGCTGCGGTCGCTGATCGACCGCACCCGCTTTGCGATTTCGACCGAGGAGACCCGTTATTACCTGAACGGGATTTATCTGCACGCGGCGGATGGCGAAACCGGCAAGGTCTTGCGCGCCGTCGCGACCGACGGCCACCGGCTGGCACTGATGGAGGCGCCGCTGCCCGCGGGCGCCGAGGACATGCCCGGCGTTATCGTGCCGCGCAAAACGGTCAATGAGTTGCGCAAGCTGATCGATGATGCGGAAGACGATATCTCCGTCATGCTGTCCGATACGCGCATCCGTTTCGCCATCGACGGGATCGATCTTTCGTCCAAGCTGATCGACGGCACCTTCCCCGATTACGACCGGGTGATCCCCGACGGCAATGACAAGATGCTGGAGGTCGATTGCAAGCGGTTCGAGCGCGCGGTTGATCTGGTGTCGACCATCTCGACCGAGAAATCCCGCGCGATCAAGCTGACGCTCGGCGACAACAATCTGGTGCTTTCCGCGACCAGCCCGGATGCCGGCAGCGCGACGGAAGAGCTGGAGGTCGCCTATGGCGATGACGCGCTGGAGATCGGGTTCAATTCGCGTTACCTGATCGACATCACCCAGCAGATCGAGGGCGATGTCGCCCGTTTCGCCCTGTCCGACGCCGCGTCGCCCACCGTGGTGCGCGAAATGACTGATTCCGGCGCGCTTTATGTCCTGATGCCGATGCGCGTCTGACGCCGGGGGACAGACCCTGAATAGCCTGGAAAATCTCGTTCTCACGCCTGAAGTACAGGCGCGCCGAGTCGCAATTGCCCGTCTCTCGCTCACCGATTTCCGCTGTTATGAGACGCTCCGGCTGGAAACAGGCGGTGACCCGGTGGTGCTGACCGGGCCAAACGGCGCCGGCAAGACCAATGTATTGGAGGCGGTATCGTTCCTGGTTCCCGGCCGCGGGCTGCGCCGGGCCCGGCTGGCGGAGCCGGCGCGGCGCATACCGGGCGACGATCCGGACGCGCCGCCGCGCGCCTGGGCGGTCGCCGCCACCCTGGAAGACCCGGCCGGCCCGTTCGATGCGGGTACCGGTCTTGTTCCCGCCGCAACCGGCGATGGCCGGCGCACCGTGCGGATCGATGGAGAGGAAATGCGCAGCCAGGCCGCGTTGGCCGAACGGATCGCGGTTCTCTGGCTGACCCCCGATATGCAGCGCCTGTTTACCGACGGCGCTTCCGGGCGGCGGCGTTTTCTCGACCGTATGGTATTTGCCGACGATCCCGCCCATGCCGGGCGCCTGCAGGCCTATGAAAAAGCGCTGCGCGACCGCGCGCGGGTGTTATCGGATGCGCGGCGCGACGGACGGGCGCCGGATGGCGGCTGGCTCGGCGCGCTGGAAGCGGCGATGGTTGAGCGCGGCATGGCCGTCGCGGCGGCGCGGGCGGCGCTTGTCCGGCGGTTGAACCCGGCCTGCGCGATGGGGGTCGGCCCGTTTCCGGCGGCACGGCTTTCGCTGTCCGGCCCGGTCGATTGCTGGCTCGCCGAAATGCCGGCGGTCGATGCGGAAGAGAAATTTCTTGCCGCGCTGCGTGACGGCCGGGAAGAAGACGCGATATTGCGCGGCGCGACGACCGGGCCGCACAAATCCGACCTGGAGGTCGACCATGTCGCGCGCAACGCGCCGGCCCGGCAATGTTCGACCGGCGAACAGAAGGCTTTGCTGATCAGTATCATTCTTGCCAATGCCCGGTTGCGGGCGCTTGATGCCGGAACTGCGCCGATCCTGCTGCTGGACGAGGTCGCGGCCCATCTGGATGAAGTCCGCCGCGAAGCGTTGTTCGAGGAAATCCTCGCGCTTGGCGCGCAGGCCTGGATGACCGGAACCGATTCCACCCTGTTTTCATCGCTGGGCGCGTCCGCCCGGCATTTCACCGTCGCCGACGCCGCTATTGCGCCGGCGCGCTAACCAAGAAACGGCAACTATCATGACGCCACCAGCCGACCTTCCCCCCGATACCGAAACGCCCGACGGCGGTAACGAATACGGCGCTGATTCCATTCAGGTATTGCGCGGCCTGGACGCGGTGCGGAAACGTCCCGGCATGTATATCGGCGACACGGATGACGGATCCGGTCTGCACCATATGGTGTATGAGGTCGTCGATAACGCGATCGACGAGGCGCTGGCCGGGATCTGCGACCGCGTCGAAGTCACGCTCAATGGCGACGGTTCCGTATCGATCAAGGATAATGGCCGCGGCATTCCGGTCGATACGCATGAGGAAGAAGGCGTGTCGGCGGCCGAGGTCATCATGACCCATCTGCATGCGGGCGGTAAGTTCGACCAAAGCTCCTACAAGGTATCGGGCGGTTTGCACGGGGTCGGCGTTTCCGTGGTCAACGCATTGTCTGACTGGCTGGAGCTGCGCATCTGGCGCGACGGCGCGGAATGGAGCATGCGGTTTGAAAAGGGCGCCGCCGCGGCGCCGCTTGCCCGCGTCGCGGATTGGGACGGCCCGTCCGGCAGCCAGGTTACCTTCTTTGCCTCACCCGAAATTTTCACCAATACGGAATTCGATTTCACCCGGCTAGAGCACCGGTTGCGCGAACTTGCCTTTCTCAATTCCGGCATCACGCTCGCGATTAACGACTCCCGTGGCGTCGAACCGAACGCCGTCGAGATGTGCTACGAGGGCGGCCTCAAGGAGTTCGTCAATTATCTTGATCGCGGCAAGACGCCACTGTTCGAGGAAGCGGTGGCCATCAAGGGCGAACAGGACGGTGTCGCGATCGAGGTCGCGCTGGAATGGTCGGACTCCTATCATGAATCCGTCCTCTGCTTTACCAACACCATCCCGCAAGGCGATGGCGGCACCCATCTGGCCGGTTTCCGTGCGGCCCTGACCCGGACGGTTAATGGCTATGCCAATGAATCCGGGATCGCCAAAAAGGAAAAGGTCAATCTGTCGGGCGAGGATATGCGCGAAGGCATGACGGCGGTTCTCTCCGTCATGGTGCCCGATCCTAAATTTTCCTCCCAGACCAAGGACAAGCTGGTGTCGTCAGAGGTGCGCCCGGCGGTGGAAAGCCTGGTCAGCGACAAGCTCGGTCAATGGTTCGAGGAACATCCCAACGAGGCCAGACGTATCGTCGCCAAGGTCGTGGAGGCGGCTGCCGCGCGCGAGGCCGCGCGCAAGGCGCGGGAACTGACCCGGCGGAAGGGCGCGCTGGATATTTCGTCGCTGCCCGGAAAGCTTGCCGACTGTCAGGAACGTGACGCGACCCAGGCCGAACTGTTCATCGTCGAGGGCGACAGCGCCGGCGGGTCGGCCAAGCAGGGGCGCGACCGGCGGACCCAGGCGATCCTGCCGTTGCGTGGTAAAATCCTGAATGTGGAGCGCGCGCGGTTTGACAAGATGCTCTCATCGGCGGAAATCGGCACGTTGATCGCGGCGCTCGGCACCGGGATCGGGCGGGAAGATTTCGATATCGAGAAAATCCGCTATCACAAGATCATCATCATGACGGATGCCGACGTCGATGGCAGCCATATCCGCACGCTCTTGCTGACCTTCTTTTTCCGCCAGATGCCGGAGGTGGTCGAGCGCGGCTATCTTTATATCGCCCAGCCGCCGCTTTACCGCGCCAAACGCGGCAGCGAGGAAGTCTATCTCAAAGACGATTCCCGGATGGAGGATTACCTGATCCAGGTCGGGCTGCGCGATTGCGTGCTGCAGGTCGGTGATGGCGCCGAAATCGGCGGCGTCGATCTGCAGGAGACGGTGCGCGAGGCCTTCCGCGCCCGCGCCCTGATGAAGCCGATCCTGCAAAAGGTTTCCAACCCGATGGTCGTCGAACAGTCGGCGATTCTCAGCGCCTTCAACCGGGAAGTGCTTGAGGATGCGGAAATGTCGGCCCAATTGGCGCAGGCGCTTAGCCGCCGCCTTGATGGTCTGTCGCCGGAGGCCGAACGTGGCTGGTCGGTCGAAATTCTCGATGGCGGCGGATTTGAATTTTCGCGGACGCTACGCGGCGTCACCGAACGCCATGTCATAGACGGCACGCTGGTCGGCAGTGCCGAAGCGCGGCGGCTCGATGAAATGACCCCGCGCCTGCAGGAAATCTACGCGCGTCCCGCAGCCCTGAAAGTCAGGGAGTCGGAAGAAAAGATTATCGGTCCGCTGGGTCTGGCGGAGGCGGTGTTGCGTGCCGGGCGCCGCGGTATCTCGGTGCAGCGATATAAGGGGCTGGGTGAAATGAACCCCGACCAGCTCTGGGAAACCACGCTCAACCCCGATGACCGGTCATTGCTGCAGGTGCGGATCGATCATCGCGATGACGCGGAAGAAGTATTCTCCACCCTGATGGGCGATGTGGTGGAACCACGGCGCGACTTTATCCAGTCAAACGCGCTGAAGGTCGTCAATCTGGATATCTAGACGCGCGCTTCAGGCCGCCGCGCTTGGCTCGATCACCCGTTCCGGCGGCAGATGGACGATGACGGTGGTGCCCTTGTTCGGTTCGCTTTCAATCTCCAGCGTGCCGTCGTGCATTTCCACCATCGATTTTACCAGCGGCAGCCCCAGGCCGACCCCTTCATTGGTTCCCGCCAGTTCGGGCTTGGCCTGAACGAACGGATGAATGACCTTGTCGAGCATGTCGGGCTCTATCCCGATGCCGGTATCGCAGACGAAAATACGGCAGCCGAACTCGCGGTCGATTTCGACGATGATCGATACCGTTCCCTGCTCGGGGGTGTATTTCACCGCGTTCGACAGTAGGTTCAGGATAATCTGTTTCATCATCCGTTCATCCGCGCGAACCAGAAGCGGCGCGTCGGGAAGCCGTTGAATGATCTTGACCATGCCGCGGTTGGCGCGGTCGGAAATCATCATCATGCAGCTATCGATCACCTCAGTCAGATCCACTTCCGCCAGTGAGGGTCTGAGCTGACCCGCGACGATGCGGGACATGTCCAGAACGTCGCTGATGACATCGACCAGATGTTCGCCGGATTTCTTGATGTCGCTGACATAATCGACATATTGCTCCGCGCCGATCGGTCCGTGGACCTGTTCGCGCATCATGTCGGCGAAACCGATGATGGCGTTCAGCGGGGTGCGCAGTTCGTGGCTCATATTGGCGAGAAATTCGCTTTTCGCCCGGTCCGCCAGCACCGCCTCGTCGCGGGCGATACGCAATTTCCGCTCGCGTTCCGACAGCTCCGCCACCATGCTGTTGAACGCCGCAGACAGGCTGTGAAATTCACGCGGGGTCAGTCCGGCCGGAAGGGCGACCTGGGTGTCCAGCCGTCCGCCGGTTACCGCGACCGCGGCATCGTCTATGGCTTCGATCGGTTTCGACAGAAAGCGCGACAGCCAGAGGCTGACCAGGATTACCAGCAACATTGTCAGCAGCGCGATCAGCAGCGTCGTCTCCTGAACCTCGCCCACGCGGTGCCGCAATTCGGCGATCGGCTGCGGCACCATGACGCCCCAGCCGACGCCCGGAACCGACGTGTGCCCGGCGATCATGTCCGTCTTCATCGGTGGCGAATAAAATTCCGCAACGCCGGTTTCGCCGCGCATCATTTTTTGCACGACCGAGAGGGTGGAGGCGTCCTTGCCCGACTTTTGCCAGTCGCCGTTGGGATGCGCGATGACGATGCCCTGCGCATCGACGACCATTGAATGGCCCAGCTCGCCAAAGGCGATGCGTTTCTGTGCTTCGCGGATAAAGGCCGGGGTGATCATCCCGACCGCAATCGCGCCGTTGCTTGTCCGCATCAGCAGGAAGAAAAAGCTCTGACCTTCATTGCGGATGATGTTGGTCAATTTGACCTTTCCGGGCGCGGCGGGAATCAACCGCCGCATGAGCGCGAGATTTTCAGGCGTGGCCTCGCTCGGGTGTCCCTTCGGCGAATCAACCAGCGCCGCGATCTTTCGCCAATTGCCGTCATAGATGTTGAGATTGCAGAAACTCAGCGACTTGAGAAAACTGTCGTATCCCATGTCGCTGCCGGAGGTCGACGCCGTTTCCGCCGCCACCCGGAAGCCCTGTTTGACGTCATCGGCATACCGTTTGAACACGCCGCTCAGATTATTCGCGATGATGAGATGTTTTTCCCGGACCAGCTGATATGCGTTTTCCAGCGCGGTGCGCTAGGTCCAGAGCGACAGAACGATGACGGGCAGGGCCGATACCAGAACCAGGGCAGCGAACAGAATCGTGTGCAGGCGAACGCCAAAACCCTTCGCGCCGGACGCGTCGGCGCGGTTATCGGATCCGGCCCGGCTGCGGTCAGTCGTCAATTCCGGTCTCTCCATGCTCGCCGGCTATTGTCCGGCAAGTCTGCTTGCGGTCGCCATCGCCCGCAAGGATCAAAAACTCATTGATCCCGGCAGTCGCGGTTCCCCGTCGCCAACAGCTCAAAACTATCCCCCAACGCAGCGCACAAAACCACATCTTTAAGCTCTGGTGCAACAGTTCTGTAAAACCGGCGCGCGTTCCTGTTTCTCTTCAATACCGACCAGAACATCCATTTACCGCCGTTTTCCCGGCATGCGGCCGCGACGCCCCGGATCAATGCCCGTCCGACACCCCGCCGTCTGAAGCCGTCCTCGACATAGAGATCGGACATATAAACCCCGCGCGCAGCCCGGTCGGTGTCATATCCGGCGAAATAAAGCGCAAAACCGGCGGCCGCGCCGTCCACCTCCGCAAGCAGGACGCTGAAGGCCGGGTCTGGTCCAAAACCGTCGCGCAGCAAGGTATCGCGCGTCAGGCGCGATACCCGTCCGCCGTCATGGAGGCTCAGCGCATGGACAAAGCGCACGATCGTATCCGCATCCTCCGCCGTGGCCGGCCGGACAACCGGCGGTTTCACCTCGCATGACGCGTTTCTGCTGAACAGGCCCATACGCCATCATAGCGTCAAGCGCGGGTTCTCGCAGCATTCACGTGGGGCCGGGCGGAAGGTCCATAAACAAGGGCTTTTTATGAATCGGCGCGATGCCCAAGATACGACCATGGTCAGGAAATCCGGTTCGAAGAAGCCCAGGAAGGCGCGCGGCGGCGGAAAAAAGGCGGGCGCGGGGCGTAAATCCGGCGCGCCGCTGCCCGAAAGCGCGGGCCGCCGACCCCTGTTGTCGCGGTTTCTCAGAACCACTTTCGTCATAGCAATCTGGGGCGCGCTGGCGCTGGGCGCGGTCATCGGCTGGTGCGCCTGGACCCTGCCGGACCTGGAAAAGCTGAATACGCCGTCGCGTCAGCCCAGCATTACCCTGATGGCGGCGGACGGTTCCGTCCTCGCGGCTTATGGTGATCTCTATGGCGGCAAGGCGGACTTTGCCGATATTCCGCCCTTTCTGGTCCAGGCGATCATCGCTACCGAGGACCGGCGTTTTTTCGATCATTCCGGGATCGATATCATCGGTATCCTGCGTGCCGCCTGGACGAATATCCGCGCCGGCCGTATCCGCCAGGGCGGCAGCACCCTGACCCAGCAGCTCGCAAAAAACCTGTTCCTGACCCCGGAAAGATCGTTAAAGCGCAAAATTCAGGAGGCGATGCTGGCTTACTGGCTGGAGGCGAAGTTCAGCAAGGAACAGCTCTTCACCATCTATCTCAACCGGGTTTATCTCGGCTCCGGTACCTATGGGGTGTCCGCCGCCGCCCGGCGTTACTTCGCGCGCCCGGTAACCGCGATCAATCTGCGTCAGGCATCGGTGATCGCGGGATTGCTGAAGGCGCCGACCCGCTATTCACCGTTGCGCAGCCGGCGCGCCGCCCTTCAGCGCGGCGATCAGGTGCTGGCGAATATGGTCGCGGCGGAATTCCTGTCCGCGGCGGATGCCGCCGCCGCGAAGCGTCAACCGCTGGACCTTGCGCCTCAGGCCGGGGCGCAGGTGCGCTATTTTGCGGATTGGGTGCTGGACCGCGCCGCCGGCTTCGTCGGACGCGCGGACCGCGACCTTATCGTCCTCACCACCTTGCGCCCCACGCTGCAATCGGCGGCAGAGAAGCGGATGACCGCCGCGCTCAATCCCCGGGCGCAAGCGCGCGGCGCCACGCAGGGCGCGCTGGTGACGCTGGATCGCGACGGGGCAATCCGCGCCATGATCGGCGGGCGGCAATATCGTGCCTCGCAATTCAACCGGGCGACACAGGCGCGCCGCCAGCCGGGGTCCGCGTTTAAACTGTTCGTCTATCTGGCGGCGCTGGAGGCGGGCGCTTCCCCCGGCGATGCGATAGAGGACAGGCCGGTGTCGATCGGCACCTGGGCGCCGCGCAACTATGACGGCAGGTTCCGGGGCCGGGTGTCGCTGGCCGAGGCCCTGTCGGAGTCGCTTAATGCCGCGGCGGTGCGGCTGTCGGAAAAGACCGGGCGGCGGCGGGTCGTCGCGATGGCGGAACGGTTGGGCATCACCACCCCGCTGAAGGCGCACCCCAGCGTCGCGCTCGGCGCCAGCGAGGTCACCCTGCTGGAACTGACTTCGGCTTTTGGCGTTCTCGCCAATGAAGGATACGCCGCCTGGCCATACGGCATTCTGGAAATCAGCGATTCCGCCGGCAATCTGCTTTATCGCCGGACCGGCGCCGCGGGCAGGTTACTGGATCCACCGGTGGTGCGGGATATGACGGCAATGCTGGAACGTGTCGTGGCGTCGGGGACCGGCCGCGCCGCGCGTCTGCCGGTTCGCGCGGCGGGAAAGACCGGCACCAGCCAGGATTTCCGCGATGCCTGGTTTGTCGGTTTTGCCAGGGGGATGACGACGGGGGTCTGGATCGGCAACGACGCGGCCAAGCCGATGAACAAAATCACCGGCGGGTCGATCCCGGCGCGCCTGTGGCGCGATTATATGCGGGACGCGGTTACGAGATAATCAGCGGCCCCTCCCTCGCCCGCTTGCGCCATATCCTGTATAGAGCGCGCTTATGTCCGGTTCCGAACCCTCCACGACGGCGTTGCGCCGCGCGCTGCCGCTCCTGCTGCTGTTGGCCATCGGCGCGTTGTGGGGGCTGTTTTTCGTTCTGATCAAACAGGCGGTCTCCGGCGGGGTTCATCCGGTCAATTATGTGTTCTGGTTCACCCTGATCGCGGGCGGGCTGCTGATCGGCGGGTGTCTGGTCCGCGGTGTGCGCCTGTCCGTCCAGCGCACGCATCTATCGTACTATTTCCGGATCGGGCTGATCCGCTTTTCCATTGCCAATATTTTCTTCTATGCGGCGCAGGGAAAGCTGCCGGTCGGCGTCGCCGCGGTGGTCATGGCGTTCACCCCGATCTTCACCTATGCGATCAGCCTGTTGCTGCGGGTCGATCCGTTCGCCTGGCTGCGTTTTGCCGGTATACTTCTCGGCGTCGCCGGGGTGATGCTGATCGTTATCCCGAAGTCGAGCCTGCCCGATCCGTCATTGACCATCTATGTGTTTATCTGTTTCGGCGCGCCGCTGCTGCACGCGCTCGGCTATGTGTTGCTGTCGGAAAAATCGCGGCCGAAAAATGTCGATTCGATGATGATCGGCGGCGGCACGCTGCTTGCCGCCTCGGCCATGTCCTGCGTCATTGCGCTGGTCTGGGGCGAATGGGCGCTGATCGTGCCGCCGTTCGGCCCGGTGCAGATCGCGATGCTGACCCATGCGGCGCTGGCTGCGCTTAATTTTTACATGATTTTCGAGCTGATCCGTATCGCCGGACCGACCTATATGAGCCAGTCGAGCAATCTCGCCCTCGGGTTCGGGGTGTTTTTCGGTTGGCTGATTTTCGGCGAACTGCCCAGTGTCTGGGTTTGGGGCGCGATTGTGCTGATCCTCGCGGGGGTCGCCCTGGTTAACGCGCAACAGGGAAAGAAATAAACCTCACTCCGCCCAGGTGACGATACGGTCTTCGGGATCGTCACCGCGCTGTTCCGGCACGGTGCGGCCGCGCACTGATATGCCGGCCTGATGCACGGTTTCCGGATCGCCCGATACCAGCGGATGCCACCATTCAAGCTTCTTGCCTTCCGACAGCAGACGATAGGCGCAGCTCTTCGGCATCCATTTCAGCGCCGCGATATTCTCCGGCTTCAGGATGATGCAATCCGGTACTTTTTTCTGGCGGTTGGCGTAGTCGGTGCACAGGCACTGGCCGGGATCCAGCAGCCGGCAGGCGATATCGGTAAAGGCGATGTCGCCGGTGTCTTCATCCTCCAGCTTCAAGAGGCAGCATTTGCCGCACCCGTCGCAAAGCGACTCCCATTCCCCGACCGACATGTCTTTGAGAGACTTGGTCTCCCAGAAGGGCCGCGCACCGTCGCCGTTCATGCGGTCAGAAATGCTTGCGCAGTTCCGCCGCCATTTGCGACGGCTGGGTCTGGTGCGAGAAATGGGTGACGTATTTACCGTCCCGGTCCATCAGAAAAACGATGGAGGAATGATCCATCAGATAGTCCTTGCCGGTCCCGCCTTCGGGGTTTTCCGCCTTGCGGTAATAAACGCGCCAGGCGCGCGCGGCCTGCTTGACCTGTTCGGCGGTGCCGGTCAGCCCGATAAGGCCGGGATAAAAATTGGCGACATATTCCTTCAGAAGCGCCGGCGTGTCGCGCTCCGGGTCCACGGTGACGAACAATGGTTGAACCGCTTTCGCCTTATCACCGATATCGGTGAGCGCGACGCTCATCACCTGAAGCGCCGTCGGGCAGACGTCGGGGCAATAGCTGTATCCGAAATAGATCAGCTGGAACTTTCCCTTGAAATCTGCCTCTGTCCGCGCGACCCCGTTATGATCGGTCAGGGAAAAGGGACCGCCGATCTTGGCGATGCCGCTGGTCCCGGGGCGGCGTCCGTCGGGGGAAAGAAATCCGTACTGCCACGCAAACAGTGTCCCGATAACGCCGACGGATACGAATATCGCGGCGATGCGCAGAATCTTCATATTCATCTTGTCCGGTTCTCCTGCTTGCGTGGGCGTGTCGAGGCACCAGATATAGGGCGCAATGACGCCGCGCGCCAGCATGACCGTCAAGCGGATTGTGCGTGTGCGGGGGGCGCTGTTAGTCTAAGAGCCGACAGTACGGTTAAATGGCAGGTATCCCGTTAGAATGACTATGCGTTTTAATTCCAACTTGCTGATGGCGGCGCTCGTGGCGCTGGGCGCGATGCTCTGTATCGCCGTTCCCGCGCGCGCGGATATTGATTTGTTTACCGAACATCCCCTGTTTGTCGCCATTGATAATCAGGACAGCGCCAAAATAGATCTGCTTCTGCATCGGGGCGCGCCGGCCGATTTTCAGAACAGCAAAGGTAAAACTGGCCTGATCGTCGGGGCGGAACGCGGCAATGCCGCCATTGTGGAGGTTTTTATCAAGCACAAGGCGGCGCTCAACGGGCGCGACACGCTCGGCAATACGCCGGCCTTTTACGCCGCGCGGAACGGCAATCTGGAAATATTGGAACTTCTTGCCGATGCCGGCGCGAATATCAATATAGAAAACCGTCAGGGCGTAACCCCCCTGATCGCCGCCGCGTCCAACGGCCGGCTGGCTGCTATACAATTTCTTATGGAACGGAAAGCCGACGTCGCGGCGACTGATTTTACCGGCCGTACAGCCTTGATGTGGGCGGAAAGAAACAATCATGCACGGGTTGCCCGCTTTATGCGTTCCTCGGGTGTGCGTGAATAAGGCGCCTCAAACGGCAATGGCGGGATGACACCGGATCAGTACTAGCTGGCGCCCCTGGTCCTGTTGGCGGCGCTCGCCCTTGATCTGGCCGTCGGCGCATTGCCGCCCTGGCGCGCGCTTGCCGATTGCCCCGACCGGCTGATTTCCGGACTTTGCGGGTGGCTTGCCCGCAAGCTCGACCGGCCGGCACGCGGCCTCGCCGCGCTGCGATGGCGGGGCGCGATCGTGAGCCTTTCCCTGCTGGCGATCGGCGGCGTCGCCGGTTGGGCGGCTCAGGCAATTCTTGTTCCCCTGACCGGCGTTACCGCGGCGACGTTTTTGTTGGTGTTGCCCGTTTTGCGGCCCCGCCGGGCGCTGGACGCGTTGCGCGGCGGCGGGACCCGCCCGACCGCGACCGGGTGGACGGTTTTGGTGGAAAATACGCTGGGTGGGGTGTTCTGGTTTTCTATATTGGGTGCGCCCGGGCTCTATGCCGCCGCCGCGGTTTTTGCCGCTGCCCGCGCGCTTGCCGATGGCGGGTCGGACAAAAACGCTTTCGGTTTCATCCCGTCCCGTCTGGCGGATGTCCTTGCCCTTTTTCCATCGTTATTGGCGTGGCCGCTGGCCGCCGCCGCCGCGATATTTGTTCCCGGGGCCAATCCCGGCGCAGCACTGTCAGCCGGTTTGTCCGGTTGGTATCGGCCCGGTTTCCGGCAGACGGAGGTGTTTCTGGCGGCGCAGGGTGTCGCCGGTGTCGCGCGCGGCCGGTGGCTGGTTTCGCTGATATTGCTGCTTATGATGGCCGGGCTTGCGGGGCTCTCCCTCGCGCTTCACGGATAGCCGGCCGGTTATTCCCCGATCTGCATCAGTAGCCCGTGCCGCCGCGCGATGCGGAAGGTGCCGAGGAATATCGCGAGCCCGGCCGCGAGAAAGAGTGCGTTCAGCCCGACCGCGTTGAAAAACAGGTCGGTACGGAAAACACCCTCGGCGAGCGCCGCCCGCATGCCTTCGAACACATGGGCCGACGGCAACGCCCAGGCGATCGGTTGCAGCCAGTCCGGCAATATGGCGATCGGGTAATAGATCCCGCTGATCGGCGCGACGAGAAAGATACCCACCCAGGCAAGGCTTTCCGCCCCCAATCCGTAACGCAGCACCATTGCGGATACGGCGAGACCGATTGCCGCGCCGAAAATCATCAGATTGAAGAAGAACGCGACCAGTGGCAGACCCATCTCGAATATCGAAAAATGATAGAGCGGAATGGCCAGCAACGCCGCCGGCAGCACGCCGATCACCGTCCGGATTAGGCTGATGACGATCAGCGACAGCGCCCACTCATAAGGGCGCAGCGGGCTGGCAAATAGCTGCGCGAGATTGCGCGACCACATTTCCTCCAGAAACGAAACCGCGACCCCGATATTGCTGCGGAACATCACGTCCCAGAGCAGCACCGCCGCGATCAGCACACCGCCGGCGCGCAGGATCTCCGACGATGCGTTGAGAAGAAACTCGGTCATAAACCCCCAGAGGATCATCTGCATGATCGGCCAGTAGGCGAGCTCCACAATCCGGATCCAGCCACTGCGGATCAGATAGACGTAGCGGCGGACCATCGCGGCGATCCGGCGGGGCGAAAATCCGGTATCGGGCATCTGGTCGACAGCCGGTTCTCCGGGCCGGATAACGCGTTCGCCGGTGCTTTTCCCGCTCATGCCGCGTCCGCCTCTTCCGACCGGGCGATATCCAGGAAGACCTGTTCCAGCGTCTCGCGGCCATACTTCGCGACCAGAGCCGCCGGGCTGTCGCGATCGACAATCCGCCCTGTTTTCATCATCAGCACCGTATCGCCCATGCGTTCGACCTCGGCCATATTGTGAGAGGCCAGCAGGATCGTCGCGCCGGTAATATCGCGATAGGCCTCCAGATAGCCGCGCACCCAGTCCGCCGTGTCGGGATCGAGTGACGCCGTCGGTTCATCCAGCAACAGCAGGGCGGGCGCGTTGATCAGCGCCTTGGCCAGTGCGACGCGGGTTCCCTGGCCGGATGACAATTTTCCCGTCGGCCGGTCGATAAAATCGCCCAGTGCAAGCTCTTCGCAGAGCTGGCCGATCCGGCGGCCGGGGTCGCGGATACCGTAAAGCCGCGCGAAAACGTCGAGATTCTGCCGGACGGTCAGCCGTTTCGGCAGATCGACATAGGGCGATCCGAAATTCATCCGCGCAAGAACGCGGGAGCGCGCGGCCGGCATTTCTTCGCCCATCACGGCGATCTTTCCCGCGCTGGGCGTCAGGAGCCCCAACAGCATTGAGATCGTGGTGGTTTTACCCGCGCCGTTGCCACCCAGAAGCGCGGTGATCGAACCGGCGGCAACACGGAAGGATATATCGTCTACGGCAACGGTTTCGCCATAAATCTTGCTCAGGCCGGACACGTCGATAGCGGTTGATGTCATTCGATCAATATCGCGTCATAATGAGAAATGGACAAAATTCGGAGACATGCATTGGATCATGCGACGATGACAGTTTCCAGTGCGGCGGCGCGGCGATGACACGTCCCGGTGTCGTCATGGCCGGCGGCGGTCCGGTTTCGGTCATCGGCGGGCTCGGCCGCGCGCAGGTACGGACGCTGGCGCTTATCCGCTGGGTCGCGATCGCGGGGCAGAGCGCGACCCTTCTGGTGGTCCATTACGGGTTCGAATTTCCGGTGCCGATGGGCGCGGCGCTGCTGGCCGTCGCTGCCTCGGTTCTGGCCAATTTTCTGTTTATTTCGCGGGCAAGCCGCGGCGGCGCGGGCGAACGGACGACCGCTGGTTTCTTCGCTTTAGACATAATTCAGCTCGCGGTTCTGCTTTATCTTACCGGCGGGCTGCAAAATCCGTTTGCCTTTCTGTTGCTTGCGCCGGTCGCGGTATCGGCGACCATTTTGTCACTCGGCAGCGTGATTTTGCTGGGAGGGCTGGCGATCGCGGCGGTCACGGGGCTGGCGTTATGGCATATGCCGCTGCCCTGGATGGAGGCTTTCCCGCCCTTTCCCCTGACCTACGTCCTCGGGGTCTGGGTGTCGCTTGCGATCGGCGTCCTGTTTTTCGCGATCTATACGTTCCGTGTGGCGGAAGAAGCGCGCCAGCTTTCGGAAGCCCTGAACGCAACCCAGATGGCGCTGGCCCGGGAACAGCAATTTTCGGCAATGGGCACACTGGCGGCGGCGGCGGCGCACGAACTCGGCAGTCCGCTCGGCACGATTGCCGTCGTGGCCGGCGAAATCGCGCGGGAATTACCGGATAACAGCCCGATCGCCGAAGACATCCGTCTGCTGGTTAGCGAAACCCACCGCTGCCGCGATATTCTGGCGGCGTTGGCGCAACGGCCGGAAGGCGATTCCGTCGCTTTTTCGCAGGTGCCGCTCAGTGCGGTGGTCGAACAATCGACCGATTTGCACCAGACTGACGATATGGACATTGTCTTTAATGCGGCATCCGCCGAAAACAGCGCGGCCGTGGAACCGCGCATCCGCGCGGCCCCGGAAATCATTCACGGGCTTGGAAATCTCGCCCAGAACGCGATTCAATTCGCCAAAAAACAGGTGACGATAGAAACCCGATGGGACGATACGACCGCGCGGGTGAGCATCCATGACGACGGACCCGGGTTTTCCCAACTGGTGCTCGACCGGATCGGCGAACCCTATATTTCTGCGCGTCACCACGGGACAGGCCATATGGGTCTTGGTATATTCATCGCGCAGACACTGCTTGAAAGAACCGGGGCGCGGCTTATATTCCGCAACCGGCCCGATGGCGGCGCGGAAGTCACCGTGACCTGGCCGTTGGCCGCTTTCCAGAGCGGATCCGCGATAGACAACTGATTGACGGCTGATGACGAATTCTACTGGAAATGACGCGGACGCCTCGGGACAGCCCGACCGGTCGCTGCTGATCGTCGATGACGATGCGCCGTTCCGCGAAAGGCTCGCCAAGGCGATGGCGCGCCGCGGGTTCGATGTGGAGACCGCCGAATCAGTCGAGGCGGGGCGCGCGAAGATCAAGGCCGCCACGCCGGATTACGCCGTGCTGGATCTGCGGTTGCAGGACGGCAGCGGGCTTGATCTGGTCCCCGATATCCACGACCGGCGCGCCGATGCGCGCGTCGTCATCTTGACCGGATACGGCAATATCGCGACCGCCGTCGCCGCGGTGAAGGCTGGCGCGGTCGATTATCTGGCGAAACCGACCGATGCCGACCAGGTGGAGGCGGCGTTGCTGGCCCAGGGCGATACATTGCCGCCGCCGCCGGACAACCCGATGTCGGCGGACCGTGTCCGTTGGGAACATATTCAGAGGGTCTATGAACAATGCGACCGTAATGTTTCGGAAACGGCGCGTCGTCTGAATATGCACCGGCGCACGCTTCAGCGGATTCTCGCCAAACGGGCGCCGCGGGAAGTAAACCCGTCAGGCGACTGAAGCGCGGGTGGCCGAATGTCGTATGTAAAACCGCCCGGCGCGCCGGAAGATGCCGGCCTTTGGGCGTTCGGTCCCGCGGGCCGCGAACTCGTCGTCCGTAATGCCGAACGGCTTCTCGCCTATCTCCCGTTCTTTCTCGGCGGTTGGCCGTTCCGGCATCTGGATGCCGATGCGGACATCACCCCGGATATAGAGATCAGCGCCAACACGGCCGGCGATATCATCGTTTCGCTGTCCGGGCCCGGTGGCGGTCCGGCGGCATTCGATTCCGCGTTCACCGCCGCCAGCGGGTTCGCCGGAACGCTGGTCGCCGCCTATACCGCGCGGCAGGACGACCGGGTCTGTTTTCACGCGGGCAGTGCCCTCATTGATGGGGCGCTCGCCGTATGTCTCGGTGATTCCGGCGCCGGCAAGAGCACGCTTTCACTCCAGTTGGCCGCCGCCGGGTATCGTCTGTTCGGTGACGATCGGCTGGTGGCGCGGGACCCGGTCGGGGGCGTCGCGAACGGGGTTTGCCTCGGGCTGATGCCCAAGGCGCGGCTGCCCCTGCCGGCGTCAGCGGATGCGCGGTTCAGGGAATTCATCGCCGGATTTACTGAAATGCGCACCGACGACACCGCCTATCTCAAGCTGTGGGAGGGAGAGGCGGCGGCGTTTGAGGATGAGGCGCCGATCGCGGCGTTCTTTGTGCTCGACAGGACGGCGGAAGGCGGCTGCGACGTATCGCCATTGCCGCGCGCGGACCTTGTCCGTGCCCTGCTGCAGAACAGCTATTCGCCGCATCTGGATCATGCCGCGCTGGTCCCGCGCATGACGGCGCTTGCTTCCGCCGCGCCCGGCTATCGGCTACGCTACGCCGAATGTGCGGATGCCGCCCGCGCGATCATTGAAACACTGCGCGTGGACGGATAGGCGGAGGGAAATTCTACATGGCGGCACCACGATATCTGCGACGGCCCGATGTCAGCGAGACGGACGTCGATGGCGAAATTTTTCTTGTCGAGCCCGGATCGCAAGACGTTTTTTATCTCGATGCCGTGGGCGCGGGGCTCTGGCGTCTTCTGGACACGCCCCAGACCCTGGCGGAGGCGAAAACGGTTTTTGCCGCGGCCTTTCCCGACGCGCCGGCGAAGACGTTGTCAGGCGATCTTGAGGTGGCGCTGGACGCGCTGGTCAAGAGAGGGCTGGTGACGCTGGAAGGCTGACCCTATGGCCGCGCTCCCGCGCCATTATTGAAATTCCGGCTTTCTCGCTCTATATGAAAGGGGCGGTGCCGTAACGCCGGGCGTCTGAATGAACCGGCCTTCTTCCTGACAGAATTTTGTTGAATTTCGTAGGGTATTTCCGTGCGCCGTTTATTCATTCCTGTTTTCGCTTTCCTTTGCGCTGTTGTTTTCGTTGCCTCTCCGCTTTTGCCTTCCGCCCGTGCGCAACAGCCCGCCGATGCGGACGCCGCGGCGGCGCGTGACAGGCAATTGCTGGGGCTCGCGCTTTCGGGAGAATCCGGGCGCGCGGCGCTTACCGAATATCTTGCCGGTTCGGGCGAACCCGAGGCGATCGCGCGCCGCGCCAGCGCATTGCTGGAGATATTGCGGG
>CAZBKQ010000008.1:0-3730 GCA_964492555.1 uncultured Rhodospirillaceae bacterium
TGCATGTGTTAGGCCTGCCGCCAGCGTTCGTTCTGAGCCAGGATCAAACTCTCAGGTTTACGGTATCCCCTTTGGACCGAAGTCCGCAGGGTCGTAATCCTAGGAGCTCGCCTCGCTTCGCTTAAAGCATATGCACATTTATGAGTAATCAAGAATGCGCAAGCTTTAAACGGCTTAGCGTGCTCGACAACACGTCGCCGCCTGCGCATCCCTTCCAATATTTACTTTTCAAACAGCCCGGTTTTCGGAGCCCCGCCAGAAGCGGGGAAAAAGAAAACCGTGCGGCCCGCCCTCAGGTGGGCTGCAAGGAGGCCGGGTTATACGGTCAGGTCCCGGCCCTGTCAAACGCTTTTAACAAAAAAAGACATTTTTTTTAAACTCACGCGGAAACGTCCCCAACGCGTCCCTTCTATATAGCGATAAAAATCAGCATTTCCAAGCCTTTCGGTGAAATTTCCCAGGCGGGAATTTTCATGCCGGTGGAAAAGTTTTGTCCCGTGACGGGCTTGGAGACGACTCGGCCCCTGATATAGGATTCGAAAAACGCGGAAAGAATTCGTCCGCGCTTCCGGATTTTTGGTGAATCGCATGCTGACTCTTTCCCCGCCCGGCCCGAAAAACACTGCCAAGCTTACGGCTGCGGCGGCGCTTATCGGCACGATGATCCTTTTACAAGGCTGCGGCGAAACCGCGTCGCTTTCCCTCTCCAGCCGGTCGGAACCGCAAGGCGCCCCTGCGCCGTCGTCTTATGCGCAATTCACCGATGTACCGGTGCCCGCCGGCGCGTCGATGGATCTGGAGCGCACGCTGGTATTGGGTGATCGTGAAAGCTGGATCGGCCGTCTGGTCTATTCGACCGAACTGGCTCCCGGCCGCGCCTATGATTTCTTTTTCTCCGAAATGCCGCGCTTCGGCTGGACCGCCGTGACCACCGTCCGCGCCGCGACCAGCGTGCTGACCTTTACGCGCGACGGGCGCGCCGCCACCATCCAGATCGGCTCACGCACGCTCGGCGGCGCACGGGTTTCGATGACGGTCTCGCCCAAAGGGCAGCCGGCGCGGAATTTCGCCAGTCCTGGCGGCGGTCCGGTCGAAATCAGGCCGCTGAAATAATGGTGATAACGGCCGCCCCTCTGCATCCGCTTTTTGGGGCCAGGCTCTCAGGGCTCGACCTCCGCGACATGCCGGAGGGAAAGCTGAATGAATTCCTAGTGCTTATGGATCAATACGCCGTCTGCGCCGTGCCGCACGCAATGCCGCTGACGGATGAGGAACATATTCATTTCTCCGGCATGCTCGGCCCGATGGAACGGTCGACAAAGAAAATCGCCCGCACCGGCACGCGCGTACCGCACAGCGAAATCGTCGATCAATCCAATTTGGGGCCTGAAGGAGAAATATATCAGGATGGCGACCGGCGGCTCGCCTTCAAACGCGCCAACCGGCTATGGCACACGGATATGTCCTTCTACCCGATCCGCGCCTCTTACTCCGCCCTTTCAGCGCATGCCGTCCCGCCGGAAGGCGGCAATACAGAGTTTTCCGACATGCGCGCGGTTTATGACGATCTGCCGGAGACGATGAAGAAACGCCTCAACGGGCTGGTCGCCGAACATTGCTACTGGCATTCACGCGTCCTCGGCGGCGGGCCGGAACCTACGGATGAGGAACGCGCCTCGCGTCCGCCGGCGCGCCATCCCTTGATCGACACCCACAAGCGCACCGGGCGGAAAGTACTCTATCTCGCTTCCCATATTCGCGGGATCGAAGGCATGCCGGAGGATGAAGCACGGGATTTGCTGAACGAACTCAACGGCTTCGCGACGCAGGATAAATACGTGCTGTCCTATCAATGGTCCGTCGGCGATGTGCTGATCTGGGACAATCTCTGCACCATGCACCGCGCGACGCCGTTTCCGGACCAGAAATATATCCGGGACATGCGCCGGACAACGTGCAGAGAGGCGGCGATCGGGTAAGACTGCTCAGGCCCAGAGCAAATTTTATGGTTTCACCAGCCAACCCGGCAATTCCATAACCTTCCCGAATAACCTAACGTACCGCCATGTCAGCCTGTTGTGAAAACCAACCGGTCTTTACCGGCGACGACCCGGCCTTCCGGCGCGTCCTCTGGACCGTCATATCGATTAATTTCTCGATGTTCGTTATAGAACTCGGCGCCGGGTTGCATGCGGGATCACAAGCGCTGCAGGCCGACGCGCTGGATTTTCTCGGCGACAGCGCGACCTACGGCTTAAGCCTCTGGGTGATCAACAAGCCCGCGCACTGGCGCGCCAAAGCGGCGATCTTCAAAGGCATTTCATTGGCCGTTTTGGCGATGTGGGTTTTGGGATCGACTCTCTGGCGTGTCTTTGTCAGCGGGGTGCCGGAGGCAGCGGTAATGGGAGCAATCGGTTTCCTCGCATTGGCCGCCAATATCGTTTGCCTTCTCATCCTGATGAAATACCGCGAAGGTGACGCCAACGTGCGCTCCATCTGGCTGTGCAGCCGCAATGACGTCATCGGCAATATCGCGGTCGTGCTGGCGGCATCCGGTGTGTTCGCGCTCGATTCCGCATGGCCGGATCTGTTCGCCGCCTTCGCGATGGCAAGCCTGTTTCTCTGGTCGTCGGCGAAAATCATCGGCCAGGCGCTTTCCGAAAAACGCGCCCACGCCGCCGGGTGACGGCGATACCCGCAAGGACTGGCGGGCTGCACCGCTTCTGATAAACTGCGCGCCATAACGAACACTCTTAACAGGGAGATTTGCACATGGCCCCGCATGACGGCCCCGACGGACACACACATGATTGGGTTGAACCCAAGGATTTGCTGACACGTTCCGGTCACGGCAAGTTCAAGGCGCCCAAGAGCGCCTATGACATCTGGATGGAAGAGCAGGAAATTCCGGTCTACCGCCATATCGGTATCGACAAGGTCCAGAATCTGCCCCTCAAACCATGGAAGATGATGGGCGCCAACGCGACCTTCGTACAGCTCTTCGGGACCGAGGGAATGTGGGGCTGCCATGTGATGGAAGTCCCGGGTGCCGGCGCGACCATCCCGGTCAAGCATATCTACGAGCAGCAATATTTCGTCGTCGAAGGGCGCGGCTCCACGGAAGTCTGGGAAGAAGGCCATGAAGACAAGGTGCATGTCTTTGAATGGCAGAAGGGCTCTCTCTGGTCGATTCCGATGAACGCCAGATACCGGATCGTTAACGCATCCAGCAGTCCGGCACTTCTGCTCGGCGGGAACACCGCGCCGAATGTGATGAACATCTACGGCAATCCGGATTTCGTCTTTAATTGCCCCTATAACTTCCGCGACCGGTTCGATCCGGATCGGGAGGATTATTACAAGCCGTCCGACGAAATTCTCGCCGATCCGATCCGCGGGCTGGCAATGACCCAGACCAATATCGTCCCCGATATCGTCGATTGCGAATTGCCGCTCGATAACCGCCGTTCGCCCGGGTACCGGCGCATCGAACCGCATATGACGGATAACAGCTTCTATCTCTGGATCGGGCAGCACGAACCGGGCCGTTATTCCAAGGGCCACGCGCACGGCTCCGCCGCGATCCTCATCTGCATCAAGGGCAAGGGTTACACCTATACCTGGCCGGCCAGATACGGCGAGACGCCCTGGAAGGACGGCAATGGGGACAAGGTGCTGCGCCAGGATTACGAACCGGTCGGCATGGTCTCCGCCGCGCCGATGTCGGGCG
>CAZBKQ010000008.1:3830-39508 GCA_964492555.1 uncultured Rhodospirillaceae bacterium
CTGCGCCAGGATTACGAACCGGTCGGCATGGTCTCCGCCGCGCCGATGTCGGGCGACTGGTATCATCAGCATTTCGGCATGTCTGACGGGCCTTTCCGCCTGACCGCCTGGTTCGGACCGCATCATCCGGGCCGTACGGTTAAACGACCGGGCGAGGAAGCCACCGATTACGGCGCCATCGATGTGCGCGATGGCGGCACCGCCATCGGTTACGACATCGAGGACCCCTATCTCCGCAAGGAGTTCGAGGAAGGGCTCGACGGGTACGGTATCAAGACCCGGATGGAGCCGGAGCTCTACGAGCGCCAGGCGAACTAGCCGCTTTTTCGATGCGCGCCGGCCCGCTTCCGACCAGGGAACGGGCCGGAACCGGCTTCTTGTCAGAAAGGATTTACCGTGGCTGACGACGCCAACAGTGGCGGGCGTTTCACCAGCGCCGACCGCCATATTCAGGAAGAGGAAGAGATCGAACTGACCAGCGTCGGTGTCGATATCGGCTCCTCCACCTCTCACCTTGTCTTTTCTCGCGTGCTGATGGAACGGGTGGGCGCGCGATACTTCGTCGCCCAGCGCGAAACGCTGCATGAGGCGCCGATCCAGCTCACCCCCTACGAACAGGGCGACACGATCGACGCCGACACGCTCGGAGAATTTATCGAACAATCCTATGTCAGTGCCGGGTTGAAACGGTCCGAAATCGATACCGGCGCGCTGATCCTGACCGGCGTCGCGGTTCGCCGCGCCAATGCGCGCGCCATCGGCGATCTGTTTTCGTCGGAAGCCGGCAAGTTTGTCGCGGTCAGCGCCGGGGACGGGCTGGAAGCGACCATGGCGGCGCATGGCTCCGGCGCTGTTATCCGGTCCGCCGACAAGAACGGTCTGGTCATCAATATCGATATCGGCGGCGGCACGACGAAAATCGCCCATTGTTTCGAGGGCAAGGTCCGGCAGGTGACCGCCGTCGACGCCGGCGCGCGGCTGTTGGTGCTGGACGATGACGGTGTCATCACCCGCATCGAGCCCACCGGCAAGATGCATGCAGAGGATATCGGCACGCCGCTCGCTATCGGCGACAAGCCCGATGCCGAGACCCTCGCCGCGATGGCCGATCGCATGGCAATGCGCATTGTCGAGGCCGCAGGGCTCAACAAGATGTCGCCCGAGACCGAAAAGATGCTTTTGCTGCCGCCCTTGCCGCAGGTCGACAATGTGGAAGCGCTGACCTTTTCCGGCGGCGTATCGGAATTCGTCTATGGTAATGAAAGCGCCTCGTTCGGCGATCTTGGTCCGCAACTCGCGCAATGCACGCGCTTGCGGGTGGAAGCTTTCGACGTTCCGATCGAACAACCAGTCGCAACCATCCGGGCGACCGTGGTCGGTGCCTCGCAATATACGGTGCAGCTTTCGGGCACCACGATCTATATCGCCCCGACGGAGGCGATCCCGATCCGCAACGTGCCTGTGCTGGCCGCCGATTTCGATTTCTCCGGCGCGGAGATCGACCCGGACAGCATTGCCGCCGCGATAAACACCGCGCGGACGCGGCTTGACCTCGCCGATGCGGATTCGCCGCTGGCGCTCTCATTCACCTGGAAGGGTTCGGCCAGTTTTCAGCGGCTGGAACAGTTCGGTCGCGGCGTCGAAAAGGCGCTAAAGGAGAATATCGATCGCGGAATCCCGCTGGTGCTTGTCAATGACGGCGATATCGGCGGTCTTGTCGGGATTCACCTGAAGGAAGAAATGAAACTTTCCTGCCCGGTGATCTCCATCGACGGGGTCACGCTGCACGAATTCGATTTCATCGATATCGGTGAGATGATCAACGCCTCCGGCGCCGTGCCGGTGGTGATCAAATCGCTGGTTTTTCCGCCGGTGAGTGTTTAGGGACGCCCGTTACCCCAACTTCACCGCCGTGCCGTTGGCGCTGACCATCAGCATATTGCCGTTATCATCGCTGATGGCCTCGTAATCAAGATCGACCGCGACCACCGCATCGGCGCCGAGCTCCTGCGCTTCCTCGATCAGGCTTTCCAGGGCCGCGGCCTTTGCCTTGCGAAGTTCCTTTTCGTAAGACCCCGAACGGCCGCCGACGATATTGCGGATACCGGCGAACATATCGCGGAAAATATTTGTTCCCATCACCGCATCGCCCGAGACGATACCGAGATATTGCGTGACCTGTTTGCCTTCGATGGTTTCGGTGGATGTAACGATCATTTGCCGTCAACCTCCGGCGCGCTCTCACCGTATTTACCCTTGAAGATAAAATCGGAAAGCGGATGGCGCTCGCGCTCCTCGATCTCGCGACCGGGAAGGTCCTCGATCAAGGCCTCCGGCTCGCCCTGATAGCCGAGTACAATGCCGCAAATGACGTCGACATGGTCGGGCACGTCATAGGTTTCGCGGACCGCCTTGAAATCAATTCCGGCGAATTGATGCACCACCAGGCCACGCGATTCCGCCTCAATCGTCAGCTGAGCCGACGCCATACCCGCGTCGAACTGATGCCAGACATTGGCATGGCCACTCGGCAGATCGATCGGTTCCGCCAGCACATATCCGATGACCGGCGCGGTGCGGGTCCAGCGCTGGTTGCGGTCCAGCGTGCAGTTCTGCGCTGTCTCCCACGCATCCGGATCGTTTTTCGTCGCCAGAATATAGCGCCAGGGCTGCAAATTGTTGCAGCTCGCGGACCAGCGCGCGGCCTCAAACAGTGCGACCAGCGTGTCGTTATCGACCGGTTGATCGGTAAAGGATCGCGGCGACCAGCGCTGACGGATCAGATCGTGAACCGGCTGGCTGGTAATTGCGGGTTTTCTCAATGCCATGGGGAACCTCGTCTCAAATGATCGTATAGAGCAATACGGGCCTGACAAACTTCCCGCAAGGGATAGAATAGAGAAAACTTCTGACGGGAAAATGATGGCGACGAATTTGGGCGTCACGCTGGCGGATCCCGCATTGCCGCCGGATGTGTTCGAGGAAATGGAACGGCTGAACGCGGAGGCCGCACCGCTGCATATCTGGCTGCGGACGCGCGCCAACCAGCCACAGAAAAAGCCCTGGCATCTTGGTGAGGCGGAAACCCCGCAACCAATTCCCGCCGACGCCGACACCGTGCGTCCGCCGCCGCCGGTCTACAAGCCGGCGCCGCATCTATGGAAGTGGAAAGAAATCGAGCCCTATCTGCACCGGATTGCGGAAATCGCGCCTCTGGAATTTACCGAGCGCCAGCAATTCCTGCTGGTCAATCCCGGTTGCGACGGGGCGCTTCAGGTGACCAACACCATCCGCGTCGCCGTATCGATTTATAAACCGGGCGACCAGGCGGTCACCCATCGTCACACGCCGAACGCCAGCCGCACGATCCTGTCGGACGCCGGCGGCTATACAACGGTGGAAGGCGAAATCTGCAAGGCCGGACGCGGCGATCTGATTCTCACCCCCAACGGCACCTGGCACGGCCACGGAAATAACGACGATGCGCCGGTCATCTGGATGGATGTGCTGGACTGGCCTGTATTGGAACGGCTGGACTGTATCTGGCTGGAGGAAGAAGACGAGGCAAAGGCCGCAAATGCCCCCGCCCCCTCGCCCGACTGGTCGGGCCGCCATTACGGCGCGGGCGGCATGGTGCCCGCCCGGCGCGATCACCGGCGCGGCATCGGCCAGGGCAATTCGCCGATGTTTCATTTCAAGGGACCCGACATCCAATCCATGTTGGAAGGCATGTCGGGCGAAGAGGGCGATCCGTATGACGGCATCGCCATCGAGTTCACCAATCCGGTGGACGGCGCCGCCCCCTTCACAACGCTGGGCTATGGTGCGCAGCTTTTGCGGGCGGGCGAAGCAACCCAGGCGAGCCGGGCAAGCGCCGGCATGCTATATTGCTGCATCGAAGGATCGGGCGTCACCGAGATCGCCGGCACCGAATATGCCTGGGAGAAAAACGATATCTTCGTCGTACCCAACCATCTCTGGCACCGGCATATCAACGGATCGGCTAGGGAAAACGCCATTCTCTATACGATTTCCGACCGGCCGCTTCTGGAAAAGATCGGCCACTACCGGCGCCAGGGAAAGACCGCCACAGGCGCGGTCATCGATTTGACAAACGACTGAGGGAGAGAGAGCCATGACCGTTCGCATACCGGAAACCCAACGCCAACCGGCCCAAGCCGGAAAACCGGTGATCGATCCTGCTGAGTGGACCGGCGATCAGCTTGAGGCCTGCGATGACTGGATTCATCCGCTGACGGAGGCGGAAATCGCCGATATCGACCGTGCCGTGCGCAAGGTGGAAGCTGACGGGCTCGATATCATGGAAATATCGAAAGACAATTTCGAACTGCCGGTGTTCGGCGAATCCTTGAAGACCATCCGCGAGCAGCTCCTCTCCGGGCTCGGCCTGACCCTGATCCGGGGTTTTCCGATAGAACGCTATAACCGGGCGCAGGCGGCAGCGGCTTTCTTCGGGATCGGATCGCATCTGGGACGCGCGGTCTCGCAGAACGCCAAGGGGCATATGCTCGGCCATGTCAAAAAGCTGACGGACGCGGATTACAACACAGATGCCCGCGAACGCGGCTATCGTACCAATGTCGATCAACGTTTCCATTCAGACAGCTGCGACATCGTCGGGCTGATGGTGCTGCAAACGCCCAAATCGGGCGGTCTCAGCAGTATCGCCAGCACCGTCGCCGTCCATAACGAGATGCTGAAACGTCGCCCGGATCTCGCGGCCGCGCTCTCCAAACCATCCTATTGGGACCGCCGCAACGAAGTGCCTGACGGAAAGGACCCGTGGTATGTCCTCCCGGTCTTCAACTTTGTCGATGGCTGGTTCAGCTGCCGCTATGGCCGGCAATATATCGATTCGACCCAACGGTTTGAGCAGGTCCCGCGCACCACGCCGGAAGAAGCCGAAGGTCTGGATTTCTTCGATCAGCTTCTCGCGGAGCAGCACATGAAGATGACCTTCCAGAAAGGGGATATCCAGTTCCTCTATAACCACACGACGGTCCATGGCAGGACGGCGTTTGAGGACTGGCCGGAGCCGGAACGCAAACGGCATCTGTTTCGGCTGTGGCTGTGCGTCGATGGCGAACGTCCCTTGCCGGAGGTGCTGGCCGAACGGGTCCAGGGCGGCATCGTTACGGCGGACACCCGGTTTCACGCGCCGTTGGAGGCCGAATAGCCGTCAGGTTTTCCGGTTTTCGTTTTCGGAGCGCCAAAGCGCCGTAAAATTCTTTGCCGGCTCGGAATAATCGACCCTGCGGCAGGCCAGATAGAGCGGCGCGATCAATGCGGGCCGCGCTCTAACCGCCAAGAAGCGAACGCCGGGCATGGCGAGCGCCGATAGTGATTGCGGCACGAAAGAAACACCGATTCCCGCCGCCACGAGATTAAGCGTCGAGACAATCTGCGGCGCCTCCTGCACGATATCAGGGTTAAACCCCGCCCGCGCACAAGCGCCCACGATGGCATCAAACAGGCCGGGGCCGGATTGCCGCCGATAGAGAATAAAGGGCGCGTCGCGGAACCGGCTCAACGATATCGGTTCCTTTTCCGATGCCAGCGCATGATCAGCGGGGATCGCCGCGACCATTGGCTCTTCCACCGCGGGAAGGATCCGCAACCCCTCCGCATTTCCGATATTGGAACGGACAAATGCAACATCGATGCGTTCCGCCTGCACGGCCTCCGCAAGAATGCCGGTGCCGTCCTCCACGAGTTCCAGCGAGACACCGGGCCAGGCGCGTTGAAATTCACGGATCAGGCCCGGCACAATCGGATTATGGGGAGCAGAGCTGGTAAAGCCGACCGACAACCTGCCCTGTTCGCCCCGCGCGGTACGCTTTGCACGGACCAGCGCATTCTCCACCCGCTCAAGGATATCCCGCGCATCGCTGTAAAACGCCTTTCCCGCGTCGGTCAGCTCCACCCCGCGCGGCTTTCGCCGGAAAAGCTGTATGCCGAGTTCTTCTTCCAACGCCTTGATTTGCTGACTGAGCGGCGGCTGCTGGATGCCCAGCCGTTCAGCCGCCCGTGTAATGTGGCTTTCCTCGGCGACGGCAGCGAAATAACGAAATTGGCGAAGCTCCATATCCATATTTTTTACATATGAATAATGCATAAACAATATATTTTTATATATGTCTTTTCCGCATTAGCTTCTCTTCGAATTCACCGAGGAGAGAAACGATGTCCATATGCTTTCATTCCCGACGGAACCCCATCACGCCTCTTCGTCTCACCGAGATCATTCTGCGGCCGGCCCGATGGCTTTCCGGTCTGGGGCAATCCATCGCGGATGGCAGACGAATGTCGATCCGTTACGGGGCCGTTATGCGCACAACTGAAGATCGCAGAAACCCGGACGAACCGAGCAACCATCAGATCGTGGACGACCTGCGGACACGGATCGCAGACCGGGAACGGGATTCTATCTGAGAACGAACGGGTTCGGGACTTCGGTCGCGGTGGATATCCACACGCATTTCTGCTGTAGATACTCCTTGACCATTTCCTGACCACTCTCGCGCCCAAGACCGGAGCGTTTATACCCGCCAAACGGCGACATATAGCTGACCGCCCGATAGGTATTGATCCAGACGGTGCCGGCTTCCAGCCTCTCCGCCATGACCATGGCGCGGCGGATATTCTGGGTCCAGACACCGGCGGCGAGTCCGTAGACCACGTCATTGCCGATCTCGATCGCTTCTTCCTCGTCCTTGAACGGGATGATCGACAACACCGGCCCGAAGATTTCCTCCTGCGCGATCCGCATGCCGTTGTTCACACCGGTAAAAATCGTCGGCTGCACGAACCAGCCATCGCCGCATTCGGGTGCCGCGGCCTTGCCGCCGCCGAGGGCGACCTCCGCCCCTTCACCCTTGCCGATATCGATATAGTCGAGAATTTTCTCATATTGCGGAATATTGGTGACCGGACCGACCTGGGTATCGAAGCTCATCGGATCACCCATCTGCGCGGTCGAGGCCAGCTCCACCAGCTTGTCGACAAACTCGTTATGGATGTTTTCCTGGACCAGCAGACGCGAGCCCGCAATGCAGGTCTGGCCGGTCGCCGCGAATATGCCGGAGACAACGCCCTTCACCGCGTTCTCCATTTCAGCGTCGTCGAAAACGATGTTGGGCGATTTCCCGCCGAGCTCCATCGTCACATGCTTCATATTCTTGGCCGCCGCCTGATAGATATGCGCGCCGGTCGCGTCCGATCCGGTAAAGGCGACCTTCGCCACCTTCGGATGTTCGACCAGCGGGGCGCCCGTATCGGCGCCGAACCCGGTCACCACATTGATTACGCCGGGCGGAAACCCGACTTCCTCAACGATTCTCATGAATTCGAGAGTGGAGGCCGACGTGTATTCCGACGGCTTGATCACCGCCGTGTTGCCCGCCGCCAGCGTCGGTGCCAGTTTCCAGGCAAGCAACAGCAACGGAGAATTCCACGGCACGATGCAGGCAACCACGCCGAGCGGTTCCCAGACCGTGTAATTGAATGTCGCCGGCTTATCGATGGGAATGACGGACCCTTCGACCTTGTCCGCCAGCCCGCCGAAATAGTGATACCACTGGGTCAGGTACTTGCACTGCACCGACATCTCGGCAATCAGCTTGCCGTTGTCGCGCACCTCGGTCTCAGCCAGATCGTCCGCCGCCGCCATCAGCGCGTCACCCAGCTTTCGCATCAGGGCGCCCCGGGCCGTCGGCGTCATCGAGCGCCATTCACTGCCCGGCCGTCCTGCGCGCCAGGCGGCTTCCACCGCCGCGTCGACATCCTCGGCATTACCTTTGGGAATCAAGGCCCAGGGTTGCGCCGTATAGGGGTTAAAGCTCTCGAAGGTCTCGCCCCCGGATGAATCGACCCATTCTCCGTCGATCACCATCTGATATTTCTTGAGATCGGCCATGATCCTTCTCCGTAATTATTTCTGTGCCGTGTCGCCCAGAAGCTCTGCCCGAAAACGATGCTTGATCGCCAACCCATCTTTTTCCGGTAGCGTCATCGGCTGGTCCACCGCCGTTACCTTGATGTCGAAAAACACCGGCCCCGGCGCATCGAAAATCAGCGGGATGGCTGCCACAAGATCGTCCTCCGTCCGGACCGTAGCCGTCAGTCCGAAACCCGCTCCCTTTGCCATCGCGGCAAGATCGACGCCATGCGCGGTCGCGGTCTCCTGCATGCCGGTCTCGCCATAATGCTGATTGTCGATTATCCCGATGGCGAGGTTCTCCGGTTTCTGGATGGCAACGGTTGCAAGACTGCCGATACCCATCAGCATTTCCCCGTCGCCGGTTAACACCAATATGCGCCGGTCCGGCTGCGCCAACGCCAGCCCCAGCGCGGTCGGCACCGCGCCGCCCATCCCGCCCCAGAGATAGAAATTATTCGGATGATCGCCAACCGCCGCCGCATCCCAGGTCGGCGCGCCGAGCCCGGTTACCAGTAATGCGTCGCCGCGTGCGGCCAGGATGCGCGAAACCACATCGCGCCTATCAAGAACAATATCGCTCGAATCCGCCATTACTTGTCCCAGTTCTTGAAGCCGATGACCTTTTGGCCGATCAGCACCGCCACCATGCGCCCGGCCTCGAAGGAGAGTTTCGCGGCGGCAGCCACGGTTTCGGGTACGTCTTCGGGAGCGTCCGCGCGCAACACGATGACACCCATCGCTTCAAGCGTTGTCTGGGTCGCCTGCCCCATCGGCAATTGCCAGGGGTTAAACTCACCCCACTCACCCCGCATGGTGACAATCATCAGCAGCGGGAAACGGCATTCATTTGAAACGCTCAACATGTTGATGATATTGCCGACGCCTGAGGACTGCATCAGCAATGCGCCGCGTTCGCCGCCAAGCCATGCGCCACCCAGCAGGGCAACGCCCTCTTCTTCGGTCGTTAGCGGCACATGCTTGATCTTGTTATCCGCGATGCACCGGTTGATCAGCTGCTTGTGGCCCGCGTCGGGCACATAAGCCACCTGAGCGACGCCGGCCGCCCTCAGGATGGAAAACACCTCATCCGACCAACCGGTCTGTTCGGCCATGCTCAGCCCACCTTCCCGGATACAGCCTGACGGAAACGCCGCGCGGTCAATGTTCCGTCATTCGGCACATGGACCCTCGGCGCGGCCACGGCCACGACTTTTACCACCGCGAAATAAGGCCCCTCGCCCTGATAAATATCCTTTATCGCGCTTTCCAATACGGATTCATCCTCAATCAGGGCGGTGCGCGGAATACCGGAGGCGGCGGCAATACCGACCAGATCGACGCCCGCCGCCGTATGGGTCAGTTGCCCGCCCGTCGCGCCATAGGCCTGATTGTCGATGACAACGATAGACAGGTTCTTCGGTTTCTCGACGCCGACCGTCGCGAGACTGCCGATCCCGGCCAGCAACTCTCCATCGCCCGTGATGACCATCACCCGGCGATCGGGCTGCGCCAAGGCAATGCCGAACGCGGTCATGACCGCGCCCCCCATGACACCGAACAGGTACATATTCAGCGGATCGTCACCGGCGGAGGCCACATCGTGAGAGGCATTGCCGATCCCGGTGACAACGGCGGCATCGCCGCGTTCCTTCAGTATGCGGTGAACGACGTCGCGCCGTTCAAGCGTGTATTCAGTCATCAGCCGCGCTCCCCCGTACCGGTTATGCGCTGGGAGATGACAACCGCCACGGCGCGCCCCGCGTCGAAGGCGAGCCTTGTCGCCGCCTGCACCATTTCCGGCACTTCCCGTGGGTCCCATGCGGTCTGAACGATAACACCGGCGGCCTCCAGCGCGGCGGCCGTCGCCTGTCCCATCGGAACCTGCCAGGGAATGGTTTCTCCCCATTGCCCGCGCATCGAAACCATGGCGAAAAACGGGATACGGCATTCCGCGATCATGCTGAACATATTGATGCAGTTTCCAACCCCGCCAGACTGCGTCAAAAACACGCCGCGCTCGCCGCCAAGCCAGGCCCCGGCGATTTGCGCGACGCCCTCCTCCTCGGTCGTCAGAACGACAGAACGGATCGTCTCATCCGCGTTACACAGCTCGATCAACCGGGCGAGCCCGCCATCGGGCACATAGGCTGCCTGACTGATACCGATTTCCTGAAAATGGCGATGGACATCGGGGGCCCAATGCCAGTCCTGATCATTCATGGGGAGGCGCCCCGTTTTCCAGCCCTGGCGCCGCGAGCCACGGCACAACGGTTTTCGCAGCGAACAAGGCCGCCATTTCATTATCGAATACGACGTCACTGAAACCGCCGGTCGCAATCCAGCGCCCAGCTTCCGGGTCGCGCCGCCATAACTCGAACCCGCACGTTCCGTCCGGTCGCCGAAACAGATCGACGCAACGGTCACGTTCGGGCGCCTCCATCGATCGGAGGACAAGGTTTCTCAATGAATTTTCTGCCAAGGCCCTGCTCTTTGGTGTTGAATTACGGAGAAAGAGTGAAACATCAGACGGAATACCGCAAGTTTCCGCGACGGAATTTTACGCACATCCGCGTGTATAAGATCAGCAGCACCGGTTACTGCCGAAAAAATGGCAGAATGTTTTCAGGAGTATCCGAAATGACACGCAAGACTTACGCAAATATCACGAAGCTGGCTTTGGCCGGCGTTACCGCCATCGGCCTTTCGGCCGGAACCATGGCACTGGCCCAGCAAAGCGGCGCTCAAGGTTCCGGACCGCATATGAACCAGGGTCAGGGCGGACCGGGCAAACATATGCAGAAGAGTGAGAAAAAGCGCGGGCATACGTCACGCCAGGCATCCCGCTTTATCCGGCTCTATGATCTGAACGATGACGGCAAGGTCACGCCGGATGAAATCGCCAAGGATCAGGCCCTCGTATTTGGCGCGATGGATGTCGATGGTGACAAAACCCTCTCTGTCGAGGAAATGAAACGCCGCGGACGGACGCTGGAAGTATTCCGCGCGGCGACCATCTTCGACATGCTGGATATCAACGGCGACGGCAAATTGTCGCTGTCGGAAGTCCAGGGGCCGAGCAAACGCTGGTTCAAGCGGTATGACGAGAACGGCGACGGCGCGATGGAGGCGGATGAGGTACCAGGCCGCGGATATCACCGCGGACGCAAGGGATCACGCCGCGGGCGGTAAGCGCTATCGTGCCCCGCGACGGAAATTTGTTCGGACAGCTTCGGCGCAGGTCCGAAACGGACGGAAGGGAATCTGACGATTCCCTTCTTTCCCGCGTCGCGCGCGATGAATCCGCCGCATGGGCGGTATTGGTCGACCGACATCTGGGGCCTGTGACGCGTTACGCCAACTGGATTTTGCGTGACAACGCCGCTGCCGAAGACGTCGCTCAGGAAACCTTTTTCCGCCTGACAAAAAAGGCGTCTGAGTGGGAGCCCGGCGGCGCGTCCCTGAAAACATGGCTGTTCCGGGTCGCGCGAAATCTCTGTATCGACCGCAAACGGGCAAAGACCGCCTTGCCGATCGACACCATCGAAGACACGCCGGATTCAGACAATGCATTCGAGGTGGATCGACGGATCGATATCGAAAAGGCGGTTCAGCTGTCATTGGAGAAACTTCCAGAACGCCAGAAGACGGCAATCATTCTGGTTCATTTTGAAGGTTTTTCAGGAAACGAGGCGGCAAAGGCCCTCGATATTTCGGTTGAAGCGGTGGAGTCGCTTCTTGCGCGGGCCCGCAAGGCGTTGCGCATCGACCTTTCGGGCGCACTGCCGGACCTATTAGGAGAATGAAAATGGCTGGGACGAACGATATGACAGTGGATGAATTCCGCGATTTGCTCAATAGCTGGGGCGCCAACCAGGACCTCTGGCCTGTGGAGAATGCGCCTGCGGCCGCAAACCTTCTCGTCCGCTCGGTTGAGGCGCAGGCCCTGTTCAAGGCCGCGGCCGCTCTGGACGCCCTCCTGGAGGCGGTCCCCCAACCCGAACTGTCCGACAGTTTGCGCAATCGTGTGATGGCTCTTGGCCCTCAAGACCGGAAAGTCAGCACGATGGGCACTACCTCATTAACTGAACGGATGACTGCCTTCTTCGGCGCTCTGATGCGGCCGGCCATCGCGGGAGCCGCCGTCGCGGGAATCGCCGTCGGGATTGGAATATCGACGCTTGGGGGTCTCTCCGGTTTGGAGCGGGAGGCACCGCAAACAGTCGCGGTGACGGCGCCCATATCGACCGCTTCACCCACAACCGTAACGGCCGAGGCCTCTGAAACGGAAAATTCCCAAACCCTGTTTGCCGACAGCCTGGGGGGCGGATATACGCCGAACCTCGCCGTGTTCTCGGAAACCGTTTCGGACGACCGGCAGGATAGTGGATTTCAGCAGGCGAACTTTGCGCTGTACTGAGGGTCCGCCGACTTATTCGCCCTTATATTCCGGCTTGCGTTTTTCGGCGAAGGCGTCGATGCCTTCCGCGTAATCCGCTGTCGAGCGCAGCTTTTCATATGAATGGCCCTCAATATCGAGCGCGACTTTCAGGCTGGTATCGTAAACCGAATTCAGCACCCGTTTGAGGGCGCGCAGCGCCAAAGGCGCCTTGGCGTTGAGCGTCCCGGCATATTCCTCAATCAATACCGTCAGCGCATCCGAATCTTCTGCCACTTCGGTGATCAGCCCCCATTCCTTGGCCTGCGGCGCGGGAATGCGCTTACCCAGCATCACCATGTCCTTGGCGCGCGTCAGCCCGGCGATCTTGACCACGCGGACACTACCGCCCGACCCCGGCATCTCACCCAGATTGATCTCGGGCAACGCCACCAGTGTCTCTTTCGTCGCCAGACGGAAATCGCACGCCATGGCGAGCTCGAACCCCACACCAAACGCATATTTTTCCAACGCAGCAATGACCGGCTTGGTCGCCCGTTCCGGCGCACCGATATTCCAGGCGAGGTCGGACATGCCGTCAAACGGGATATCAGGAAATGCCTTCACATCGCCGCCGGAAGTATAGAGCCCGTTGGCGCCGCGGATCACGATCACCCCGACATCGGGGTCCTCGTCCATCGCCTCGATAATCGCACGGATTTGCGCGCGCCCTTTATAGGAAACGATGTTGAGCGGCGGCCGGTCGAGGATCAGGTAACCGATCTTCTTGGCCGCATCGACCTCGACACGCAGTCCATCCAGTTCACGCAGTGTCGCGGCGCGTTCTTCCGAATAATCCTTTTGCATCTCCTGTTCCCAATTAAAGGCGTCGTTTCATTCCAGTGCGGTTTCATAGCCTTCGAGCGCGACATAGTCACCCTCGCGCAACAACCGGCGCAGCAGCTTGCCGGATGCGGACACCGGTATCTTTTCCACAAATACGTATTTTCTGGGGCGCTTGAATCCCGCCAATGCCGATTCCCGGCAATGCACATCAAGCAAAACAGCGCTGGCCTCCGCCGATACCGGCTCGATATAGGCGACAACCTTCTGCCCCCACCGCTCATCCGTCTCGCCGACTACCGCCGCCATGCCGACCAGGCCGGACGCCGCCAGCGTATTCTCAACTTCTTCCGGATGGATATTTTCGCCGCCCGAAATAATCATGTCATCGACGCGCCCGCACAAAAACAACGAACCGTCTTCATCGAAATAGCCGAGGTCGCCGGTGAAATACCAGCCGTCGCGGATCGCCTTCCGGTCGGCATCGGGGCGCTTCCAGTATCCGGAAAAGGCTTCCGCACTATTCATCGTGGCGACGACTTCGCCGATCTCTCCCTGCGGCACGATATCGTCGCCGCTTACCGTTCCCTCTGCATCCACCCGGACAATGCGAAGCACCTGCCCCATCCCCGCCCGGCCCGCGCTGCCGGGTTTTGCCGCCAGATCGTCGCAATAGGAAAAGGTGAATATCTCGCTGGAGCCGTAATAATTGGCAAAGACGTCCGGCATGAAGGCCGCCGCCAGCCTGCGCTCAAGCGTGCTGGTCATGGCCATGCCTGCATAAGCGACATTCCGGACCGATCCGGTGCCCGCGTCCGTGAATTCCGGACAACCCAACATGTCATGGAACATGGTCGGCACCAGAAAAAGAGCGTTGATGTTTTCCGCCGCAATCAATCCGACCGCGCCCGCCGGATCGAAGCGACGCATATTGACCCACGCGCCGCCGATCAGCGCCGTCATCAGCAAAACCCGGATGCCCATCGTGTGAAAAAGCGGCATGACGCCGAGCGAACGTTCTCCGGCCCGGTACCTCAACTGAGCGATACAGGCCATCGCCGCCGTGCGCTCCGCCGATATCGAACGGGGCACGCCCTTGGGCCTGCCGGTCGTACCGGAGGTATAGAGCATCAGGCAGATATCGTCGTCTTTTATTGACGGGCGGGGTTTAACGGGCTCTGCCTCCAGCAGTTCGGCAAAAGGCGTTTCTTCCGCGCCGCCGGCGATTGAAACGATCCTTTCGATTCCGGAATTTTGGGCCGCCTTCCGCGCGGCGGGTGCGGCGTCTTCATCGATCAGGATCAGAACCGCTTCGGCGTCTTCAAGGACATAGGCGATTTCCTCAACCGTCGCCCGCCAGTTAAAGGGCGTGAAAATCGCTCCCAATATCTGACAGGCGAAATAGGCCGTCGCCATCTCATACCGGTTCGGCATGATGCAGGCGCAATGATCGCCCCGGCCCAGACCCATCCCGGCAAGCCCTCCCGCCGTCCGGGCGATATCGTCCCGCCATTCTCGCCAACAGCGGCGCAGGTCGCCATCAACTATGGCCAATGCCTCCGGCGCGCGTTCAGCCGCGGCAAAAGGAATTTCTCCGAGCTTCATGAAAGTTTCAGAGATTCCGCCGCCGCCAGAAACTGGTCGAGCATCCCATCCAGCATGTTGTCGATATCTTCGCTCACAAGCCCGCCATCTTCACCGAAGGCCTGCCCCGCCTGGGCGAGGGAAAAGGAATCCGGGACCAGCCATGCCCCCATGAAGGAAAGCGTCGGGCGAAGCGCGATCAGACCGCGCCCGCCACCGACGAGGCCTGGCGCGGCGGAAGCCAGAAAACAGGTTTTACCGGTGGTCGGATAAGGCTTGATGCGCGACATCCAGTCGATCGCGTTCTTCACGGGACCGGGGACGCCGAAATTATATTCAGGCGTTACCAGAACAAGTCCGTCACAATTGGAGATTTTCTCAGCGAGCGCGGTCGTCGCCGCGGGCAGCCCCTGATCGGCCTCGATATCGCCGTCATAAAGCGGCATGTCATAATCGCGAAAATTGATGTGATCGGTTTCCACACCCCTTTCGAAAAGCTTGGCATCAATTGCCCGTGCCAGCTTTCGGTTCAGGGACCCCTGCCGCAATGAGCCCGGCCAAATGAGAATTTTCAATGCACCCTCCCTTTGTAAGATGCGCACTCTAGCGGGGGTTGGAGCCCATCCCAACCCCCGCTAGAGTGACGATATGCGGATACTCACAGAAGAAATTGCGCCACGGAATACCGGTTGGGCGGCGGAAATACGGCAGGGCCAGATTTTGCGGCTGACCGCCCGGACCATTATCGATTTTGTCGCCTTCGACGCCTCAAACTATGCGGAGGCGTTCGACCAGGCCCCGTCGAAAGAAGAGAACGGCGCAATCTATCTGCGCGAGGGAGACCGTATGGTCTCCCGCACCGGTGCTCCGTTGATGACGTTGACCAAAGACGGCTTTAAGGGTCTCGGCACGCATGACATGCAGTTCGGCATGTGCGGGCGGGCGCGGCACAAGCGGGCGGCGGCGGAAGGCCGCCTCAACGAATATCTGCATGGCGAGAAGCTGGAGCTTCCCGATCACGGTTGCGCAGAAAACCTGACCTGGGCGCTGGAACCCTGGGGCATCACATACGAAAACATTCCGAGCCCGGTCAATTTGTTCCAGAACATGGATATCAGTCAGGAGACGGGTGCGATGAAACGCACGCAAATTCGACCGGAAGAACCGGTGCCGATAGAATTGCGCGCGGAAAAGGACTTACTGGTGGCCTTTAGCGCCTGCCCGGACATGGCGTCGAGAACCGGCGGGCTGGAAGTCAAGGCGACGATTTTGCAGCCGTGAGACTAGCGGCAAGGAGAAACGGTTTATGGAAATAGTATCGCAAGCGACCGTCCGTCCACATGACGGCTGGATGGGAGAGCTGAACGCCGGACAGATCCTGCGCGTCACCGCCAAGAGCATGATCGATTTCAATTGCTTCAAACGGGACGACCTGAAGGAATATTTCGATACCGCCCGTACCCGGATTTACAATCTCAATATTTATCCGACGGCGGGACATCGGCTGTTCAGCAAGCAGAACAACCCGATGATGCGGTTTATCGCGGACGGATTTAACGGCACCGGACTGCACGATCTGCAATCCAGCCAGGGATGCCCGGAACTGATGCTGAAAACCGTCGCACCGCTCAATGAATTCACCATCGAAAACCTGCCGGACCCGATGGGGTTTTTCCGCAATATGGATATTTCTCCCGACGGCCGCATAAAGCCGAAACCAAAAGGACCTTTGGAGCCGGTCGATATAGATCTGGAAGCGGAAATTGATCTGATCTGTGCGCTGGTAAACTGCCCGGCGGCGGAGCTTTCAGCATCTGCGGCGGATTGCACCGTCACGATTTTGCAGCCCTGACCCCGGACAAGCGAGGACAAGAATATGAACATCATCACCGACGATTTCGTTCCCGCCAATACAGGCTGGGGCCGCCCGATGAAAAAGGGCCAAATCCTTCGCATCGCCGCGAAGACGATTGTCGATTTCGCCTGTATCAACCTCAACAACACGGATGAGCGTTTCGATCAGGCGCGCACCAAGGTCTACAATATGAAGATCTGGATTTCGACCGGCGACAAATTATACAGCAAGCTCAACAACCCGATGATGACCATCATCGAGGACCAGTTTGCCGGAATGGGCTATCACGATCTGCAATACGGCACTTGCTCGGGGCCACGCTATGCGCGCGCCAAGGAGGAAGGCCGGCTGAACCAGTATCACCATGGCGATGACATCCCGATTCCGGATCATGGATGCTGGGAAAACCTGATCGACGGGTTCAGCCAGTGGAATGTTCCCCCGGAGCTGATCCCGAGCCCGCTGAATATCTTTCAGCATGTCGATATCGACGTGAAATCGGGTGAGATCAAACACAGCCCCAACAGGCCGAAAGATCCCATCTATATCGACTTCCGGGCGGAAATGGATCTGGCCGTTGCGGCGTCGGCCTGCCCCGATCTGGCGGCGCCCGAATTCGGACAACCTATTCAGGCGACGATCTACGAGGCGTGACATCCCTGCGGCCGACGGTCACGGCGATAACGCTGATCGTGACCAACAACGCCACGCCAACGATATAAAACGCGTTTTCCAGCCCTGCCCATTCGGCGATTGCGCCCATGGTCATCGGCAGCACCACCCCCGAACACTGGTTCGCGGTGGCGCGGAGACCGGCGCTCTTTCCCTGATGTTCCGACGGTGTCGCCCGCGCCATCATACCGATCAACAACGGCTGGCTGATCCCCATCGTCGCGCCATACACCGTCATCACCGCGACCAACGCCTCATAACCCGGCAACATCGGTGTAATCGACAACAGGGTGATTTGTGTCGCCACCATTCCCATTGCCAGCCAGCGGTCGCGGGCAATCTTCAGAAGATGCCCCACCATCAAGGCGGAAAATCCGCCCGCCACCGCCCAGACCGTAAGCAAAAATCCTATCTTCGTTCCGGTCAGGCCGATCTCATTCAGCCACACGACATAAAAGCTGTGCTGAACCGATATTCCGGCATAGCGCATGATGGTAATGGCGAGGACGAGAACGATGGCGGGAACCGCCAGAAGCCGCAGGGCGTCCTGATAGTCGCTCCAGCGCGGCATCAGATCTGACAAGCCGGGCGCCCGGTCGGGCTTGTTGTCGGCTTCCGCCGGCAGCAGGAATGCGGATATAACCGGCAGACATCCCCAACACGCCAAAAGGCCGAATGCTCCCCAGGGCCCGAAATGGTCCCATGTCGCGCCGACGAGCGGCGGACCGACAAAGGCCGCCACCCGAAGCGAGGCGCTCAACCGCCCGGCATAAACCGGATTGCCTTTCATCACCTGGCCGATCATGGCCTGACTGCCGAGCCAGCCCATTGAACCGGCCCAACCGGCGAAAAGCTGGATAATGATCACGGCGGCGAGCGCCGGAAAAAACGGATAGGCCGCGTTGAGAATGATCGCGGCGATACCGAAGACAACGATCACCCGGCGCGTTCCGACCCGGTCCATCATCGCGCCGAAATGAATTGAAAACAGGGTCAACAGGAGATACCGGCAGCCCAGCGCAATACCGGCGACTAGCGGCGATGCGCCCAGGGAAATCACCCATAGCGGCAGAATAACAGTCGCCATGTTGTTGAGGCTGTGACTGAACATGCCGCAGGCATATACAGCCGCCTGAACGCGCCAGGGAACCTCCGGGAATTCGTCCTTATTGGCCAGCGTGTCAGCCCGCCGCAACCCGTTCGACGAAAGTCCGGAAATCGGTCGCCGGGCGGCCCAGCATCCATTCCAGAACGCGCGGCGACGCGGCGAGCCCGTGCTTGTCGTAATAGGGGAACATCCGCTGCATGGTCTGAATGGTGTAATCGCTGAAACCCAGCGCTTCGGCATGGGCGACGAATTGCTTTAACGGTTCTTTCTCCGCCCGGATTTCAGAGCCGAGAACATCGGTCAGGATCTCCGCCTTCTCGACAAGCGTGATCGCTTCGCCGCAAATCTCGTATATGCCGTAATCATAATCGTCGGAGGTCAGCACCTTTTCGGCCACCTCGCAGATATCGTTCAGATCGACCAGGCTCATCGGCTGGTTGATATCATAAGGCATGGTGTGCACGCCGGATTCCAGCATCTTCGGCCAGGCAGGCAACATGTTCTGCATGTATGACCCGCATTGCAGGATCACATAACGCAGACCGGAGCTGATAATATCGCCTTCGACATAATGCCGTTCCCAGTGATGCGGCAAATCCTCGATCTGGGTATGCAGCATCGAATGGAAGACGACTTTCCTGAGCCGGGCCGCCCGCGCGCCGGAAATGACGTTATCGCCGAAAGAACGTTCCGCCGGGTTCATGTTGGGCGCGATATAATAAAGCTGCTCCGCCCCTTCCAGCGCGGCCTCGACCGCATGAGCATCATAAAGATCACAATCCATCGCCTCGGCAACGCCAAGTTCGGCGATATCGGCAAGCGAATTCTCATGCCCGACGAGCGCACGAATCCTGTGACCGCCTTTCGCCAGATGGGACGCGATCGCCGAGCCGGTTTTGCCACGGGCGCAGGTAACGACAATCATTCGTTTTCTGCCCGGCTATCGCCTTCCCTGAAATCCAGCGATACGGAATTCATGCAATAGCGTTGCCCTGTCGGTTGCGGCCCGTCATTGAAAACATGGCCGAGATGCGCGTCGCACGCGGCGCAGGTTACCTCAACCCGTTCCATGAAAAACGCGAAATCCTTGGTGTAATTCACCGCGTCCTTCGCAATCGGCTGATAAAAACTCGGCCAGCCAGTGCCTGAATTGAACTTGGTTTCGGCATCAAACAAGGGGTTTCCACAACAGGAACAGACAAACGCTCCCTTTCCCTTGAACTCGTTGTATTTGCCGGTGAAGGGCCGTTCCGTCCCGGCCTCCCGGCAGACATGATATTGCTCCGGCGTCAGTTCCTTCCGCCATTCATCATCGGTTTTTTCCACCCGGTCGACCATCGCTCTCCACCTCTGATCCTGTGGTTTCGTCAACTCTATCCGCAGCCCGTTGCCGCCGCAATTCCCGAGCGCGGATGAGCAGATCACGAAACTTTCATTCGGCCTTCATAAATAGAAAACCTCACCGTGACAGAAATAGGTCAGGGTTGCAGACCTGGTTATGCAGGAAACACAACGCAGCCATGTCCTGACTCGTTTTGTCATGCGATATAGCCAGGCGTATTGTCGGAAACAGAAGCACATAGAATTAACAGGAGAAAACCATGGACGACGTCGTCATCACCAGCGCCGCGCGCACCCCGGTCGGCAGCTTCAATGGCGCATTGAGCGCACTGCCGGCTTCCGACCTCGGGAAGACCGTCATTCAGGAAAACCTGACCCGCAGCGGCATTGAGGCAAGCGACGTATCGGAGGTTATTCTGGGTCAGGTTCTCACAGCGGGTGCCGGTCAGAACCCCGCCCGCCAGGCCGCGATCAATGCCGGCATGCCAATCGAGGTTTGCGCCTGGGGCGTCAATCAGGTTTGCGGATCCGGGCTTCGCTCCGTTGCGCTCGGTGCGCAATCCATAAGCAACGGCGATTCCGCCATCGTGATCGCGGGCGGGCAGGAAAGCATGAGCCAGTCACCGCACTGCACCCATCTTCGCGGCGGGGTGAAAATGGGCAATACCGATCTGGTCGATACCATGATCCGCGACGGTCTCTGGGATATTTTCAACGGCTATCACATGGGCTGCACAGCGGAAAACGTCGCCAGTCAGTGGCAGATCAGCCGCGAGGAGCAAGACGCCTTCGCCGCCCAATCACAACAACGCGCCGAAGCCGCGCAAAAGGCAGGCAAATTCAAGGAAGAGATCGCGCCGGTCACGATCAAGACACGCAAGGGTGATGTCGTGGTAGAGGATGATGAATATCCCCGGCACGGCACGACCGTTGAAACGCTCTCCGGCCTCCGCCCCGCCTTTTCAAAGGATGGCACGGTAACCGCCGGCAACGCATCGGGGATCAACGATGGCGCCGCGGCGGTAACGCTGATGTCGGCGGCCGAAGCGGAAAAACGCGGTCTCGCGCCGAAAGCACGGATCACCTCCTGGGCGCAGGCTGGCGTCGATCCCGCCATCATGGGGACGGGCCCGATCCCGGCCAGCCGCAAGGCACTGGAGAAAGCCGGCTGGACCGTTGAGGAGCTTGACCTGATCGAAGCCAATGAGGCCTTCGCCGCGCAGGCACTCGCCGTCGGCAAGGATCTCGGGCTCGACCCGGAAAAGGTGAACGTTAATGGCGGCGCCATCGCGATCGGCCACCCGATCGGCGCCTCCGGCACCCGTGTTCTGGTTACCCTGCTGCATGAGATGGAGAAGCGCGATGCCAAAAAAGGCCTCGCCACGCTCTGCATCGGCGGCGGGATGGGCATCGCCATGTGCGTCGCCCGCGACTGATCAAGGAACGCAGCGAAGGACAGTCTGATGGCCCGTGTGGCAATCGTTACCGGCGGCACCCGCGGGATCGGGGAAGCCATCAGCCTTGAACTGAAGGAAGCCGGCTACAATGTGGCTTCCGTCTATGGCGGCAATGACGAGGCCGCGCAGAAGTTCAAAGACGCGACCGGCATCCCGGTTTACCGGATCGATGTCAGTGATTTCGAGGCCTGCCAGGGGGGCGTCGCGCAGATCGAGGCAGATCTCGGCCCGGTTGATGTGCTGGTCAATAATGCCGGCATCACCCGGGACGGCACGATGCACCGGATGGGGCACGATAGCTGGCAGGCGGTGATCGACACCAACCTTGGCGGTTGCTTCAACATGTCCCGCTGCGTGATTGAAGGCATGCGCGAACGCAAATTCGACTGCATCGTCAATATCGGCTCAATCAACGGTCAGGCCGGACAGTACGGCCAAGTCAATTACGCCGCCGCCAAATCCGGCATTCACGGTTTCACCAAGGCGCTGGCGCAGGAAGGCGCGGCGCTTGGTATTACGGTCAACGCCATTGCGCCCGGCTATGTCGATACAGACATGGTCCGCGCCGTGCCGGAAAACGTTCTGGAAAAAATCATTCAGCGTATTCCTGCGGGACGGCTCGGCTCCGCACGGGATATTTCGCGCGGTGTGAAGTTTCTCGTGGCGGATGAGGCAGATTTCATCACCGGGGCAACGCTCTCCATCAATGGCGGCCAGCATATGTATTGAGTCCCCTGATCAGGGAAGCTCCCGCATCAAACGCCCCAGCCCCTCGCGCGGCTCATTGATCCGGAACATTTTCTGTATCCGCCAGGTGAGCGCGCAATTGGCGTGCGCCACCGGCACGCCGAAATCGCGTTCGACCATCTCGATAACGGAAAGCACCCGCCAGGCATTGCCCTGAATGTAAATCCCGTCCGCTTCCGGATGCGCCAGAAAGGTCTTACGAATATGGGCATAGACCGAATGGGGCGAGAGATGACTTGCCCCGGCGAAGGACGCCTTCATCGGTTCCATGGCGAGGACATCAAACCCGGCCTCATTCATATAGTCGCGTGAGAGTTCATTCTGGAACTCGGAATAGGTGACACCGATCAGCTTCGTGACGCCGAGAGCCCGCAGCGCTGCGGCGTCCAACTCAGGCGCGGCGGAAGTTTCGATACCGAATTTCCGTTTCCAGCGGGCAATGAGTTTCTTTTCTCCCTCCCGCCCCAACATCATGAAAGGCGGCGTCCCGGACAGGTGAATAAAATCTACGCCCTGTTCCGCCAGAATGGCCGCCGCGCGCTCATAGGCCTCCAGCGCGGCCTCAAACTCATCCTCGCGGCCCTCTTCGATATGCTGATGCAATGGAAGTACGCCGACACCATCCGGCAACGTGCGCACCAATTCTTCCAGCGAGCCCGGACGCATGGTCGGTTTGACGAGGCCAATGACGGGCCGCCAGTTACTAAAAACCTGTGACACGCCCCCTGCCCTTTTTGACTTGGCCGCGTTGTTTCTTGCCATCGAGCCTGCGTTGTTTCGCTGCGCGGGATGGCCGTGTCACGCGGCGTTTCTTCGGCGGCACCAGTGCGCTGCGCACCAATTCGGCAAGGCGCTGTTCTGCATCCTCCCGGTTTTGTATCTGGGTTCGGAACCGTTTGGCCTCTATCACCAGAACACCCGCTGATGTCATGCGATATCCGGCAAGCCGCCGCAGCCGTTCCCTGGCGCTGGAATCAAGCCACGCCAGTTGCGTGATATCGCAGCGCAGCTGCACCGCAGTCGCCACCTTGTTGACATTCTGCCCGCCTGGACCGGACGCGCGCACGAATTCTTCCGTCAATGCGCTGGCGGGAACGCTCAATGTCCCGGTGATTTGCAGATCGTTATCACTCATGCGACCGGGCTAGCGCGTTCATTGCCCCTTATCAACCACTTTCCGCCGTCTGGCCGAAATCCCCGTTGCGGCCTATAAAATCGAATGGGTTTTCTCCATTCGATTAACGCGGCATTCGACCGGTTGCCCGGCCCCATCCGGGCCGGTTTCTGGATCAGCCTGACCGGGGCCACCTTTACCGGCATGATGTCGGTCGCCCGGCACCTGTCGCCGGAGCTGTCGGTATTCGTCATCGTCTTCTTCCGGGCGATTTTCGGATTGCTGTTTCTGTCGCCCATCGTCATGCGGCGCGGCCCTTCGATCCTGAAAACCGGAAAGGGAAGAATCTTCGCGATACGCGGCATTTCCGCCTATCTCAGCCTTGTTCTCTATTTCTTCGCCGCCATTCACATCCCGCTGGCCGATATCGCCGCCATCGGCTTTACCCGCCCGGCCTTTGCCTGTGTCGCGGCCATCCTGATATTGGGAGAACTGGCCCGCACCCGACGCTGGATCGCGATGGGGATCGGTTTTTGCGGCGCGATTATCATCGTCCGCCCCGGATTCGCGGAAATCAATGAAGGCGTCTTTTATGCCTTCGGCGCGGTGGCCTTTACTGTCTGCAACACGATTTTCATCAAATACCTGTCGCGGACGGAACACCCCGACACTATCGCGCTTTATCAGGGGCTGTGCGTCGCCCCGCTCGCCCTGATCGGGGCACTTTTCGTCTGGCAGACCCCGACGCTGGAACAGTTGGCCTGGCTGATGTTGCTCGGACTGTTCGGCGCGATGACACAGCGAACTCTGGCGCGTTCCTTCGCTGCGGCGGACGCGACGGTCGTCACAGTGCTGGACTTCCTGCGCCTGCCCATCGCCGCCCTTATCGGGCTAATCCTGTTCAATGAATGGCCGGTGATCTGGGTCTGGATCGGCGGCGCGGTGATTGTCTGCTCATCTTTCCTGCTGACGCAAAAGGAAGCGGCGGACAAGGACGTGAACCGGACCTCTTAATCCCGCCGGGCGTAGTGGCTCTCGATATAGTTTTCGACGATCGCCTGAAATTCCTCGGCGAGCTTCGGCCCACGCAGCGTGGTCGACTTTTCGCCATCGATAAAGACAGGCGCGGCGGGCTCTTCACCCGTCCCCGGCAGGCTGATGCCGATATTGGCGTGCTTGCTCTCGCCCGGCCCGTTCACGATGCAGCCCATGACGGCGACGTTCATTTCCTCAACGCCTTCATATTGTTCACGCCATTCCGGCATGCGGGTCCGGATATGGCCCTGAATTTTATCGGCGAGTTGCTGGAACACCGTGCTGGTCGTGCGCCCGCAGCCGGGGCATGACGTCACCAGCGGCAGGAAGGAACGCAGCCCCATCGTCTGCAATAATTCCTGGGCAACGATAACCTCGCGTGTGCGGTCACCACCCGGTTCCGGAGTCAATGAGATACGGATCGTGTCGCCGACCCCCTGCTGCAACAACACCCCCATCGCGGCTGCTGACGCGACAATACCCTTGGACCCCATTCCGGCCTCTGTCAGACCGAGATGCAGCGCGTAATCGCAGCGTCCGGCGATATCCTGATAGACCGCGATCAGATCCTGCACATCGGAGACCTTGACCGAGATCACGATCTTTTCTGGTCCCATCCCGATCTCATGCGCCCGTTCCGCCGACAAAAGCGCCGATTGAATCATCGCCTCGCGCGTGACCTCAGGCAGTTCTTTCGGGGTTTCCAGCTTCGCATTCTCATCCATCAGATGGGCGAGCATTTCCTGGTCGAGCGAGCCCCAATTGACACCGATACGCACGGGGCGGTCATATTTCAGCGCCACCTCGATCATCGTGGAAAACTGCAAATCGCGCTTTTCGCGAAACCCGACATTGCCGGGATTGATGCGGTATTTGGCGAGCGCCTCCGCGCAATCGGGATATTTGGTTAGCAGCTGGTGACCGATATAGTGAAAATCGCCGACCAGTGGCACATCCACCCCCATCACCATCAGGCGGTCACGAATATGCGCCACAGCGGCGGCGGACTCTTCCCGATCCACCGTGATACGGACGATTTCCGATCCGGCGCGGGCAAGTTCCGCCACCTGCTGAACGGTGGAATCGATATCCGCCGTATCGGTATTGGTCATCGATTGCACGACCACGGGCGCGTCGCCGCCCATGATCACCCCGCCGACATCGACAGGGACGCTTTTACGCCGTGTTACGGGAGAGATATTTCCAGTCATGGCAGGGTTCTAGCGAATTATGGTTACAGCGGGAAGACAGCAATCGAATCGAAAAAGGAACGGGGTTTTGACTCCGTCCATTTGCGGCTGCAGCCATACGGCACCGGCCCGCTCCCCCTCCCGGCCACCCCAAGGATAATCCCGTTGGGTGGCCGGGAGGGGGAGCGGGCCGGACCGAAACGCTAAAAGTCTTACTCAGCCGCCGCGTGACCGCCGGTCTGGACCTCCATATTCACCAGATCCATATGATCTTCGGTTTCTTCCAGCATGCCCCAGCTCTGGATCCACTTTGCCGTGGCTTCCAGCTCATGATCGGGGATCGGTGCGGGGTCGACCACAACGATATGACCCAGGGGAATATCGGAAGCGTTCAGTTCGCCGATCTCCGGGTCCTTTTCCTTGTGATAATCGATGAAGTACTGCGCATATTTCGCCTTATCAGCATCGACACGTTTGACCGCTTCCTTCACCGCGCGGTTAAAGCGGGCATAGGTTTCGGCATCCACCTTCTCGGATGCGACCTCCGTTCCGTGATAGAAGGCCGAGCAGATGACCCGGCAACCATTTTTGACCGCAAGGCTCAGATACGGCTCGGTCAGGGTGGTCGCCTCGACCTCTCCCGACATCATCGCGTCATAACGATAGCGAGAGCCGTTCGGGGCCTTGCAGAGTTTGATCTGATCGCGCGGCATGAAGCCTTCCAGCATATGCAGCGTCAGATAATGCGTTCCAAAGAAGAACGGCACGCCGATCAGCTTTCCGGCCAGCTGTTGCGCGGTATAAACTTCGGATTCGGGCCGCACGACGATGCCGGCGAAGGTCACGATGGCGCGCCGACCGATCTGACGGCCGCTATCGATCTTGGTGTCCTGCACGCGGCAGTAATTGCCCCACTCGCAAGCGTTATACATATCCGCCGCGCCCTGTTCGAACAGCTTTCCGTGACTGGAATGCGCGTTGAGCCCCCTTGGGTCGGTAATGTCGGTGCGCACCTCCTTATCGACATCCTTGTCGCGATCCGCCCATTCGACGACCAGCCCTTCTTTCTCAAAAAGGCCTTCCTTGTCGGCGACGAGCTCGCACAGCCCCTGAAACGGCGCGGTGGTCTCCAGAACAAGTTTTTTCAGATTGTCAGCCATGGTGAAATTCCTCTCCGTTAAACATTCTCGAATTTTCTCCGCGCCTGTTAGCCGGCTGTTAGTGCAGGAAAGAGCGCAATTCTAAGGCCATTAGCACCTTAATTAATAGCCAAATATCAGCAGTTTTCAGGTCAATCCCATCTGCCGGAACACGGCCTTCGTCAGATCGGCCTCGGGGTCGAGCAGATCCGGCATGGTCGCGAAATGGTGTTTGCCGGGAAGCTCCAGCGTTTCGCACGGCCAGCCGCGCGCCCGCCACTCCATCGCCATCAGGTCGGACTGGCGCTTGAATTCGGATGTCTCATCGCCGCCCCAGGCAAGGATCAACGGACAGGGGACCTTCGGCAGATGATGCACAGGACTGTTGCGATAGGCCTCATCCTTGTCCATCTTCGCCCAATCATTGACGCTGGATAATCGGACGGGTTCCAGATCAAACATGCCGCTGACCGCCGTGGCCCCTTTGATGAGATCGTCGGGCCGGCCCCAGACGCCTTGCCAGTCGGTTGACAGCATCATGCCGGTCAGATGTCCTCCGGCAGACCGCCCGTTGACGTAAATCCGGTTCGGATCGCCATTGAAGCTTTCGGCGTTGTCGTAGGTCCAGGCGAGCCCGGCGCGGCACTGACGGACGATTTCATCGATCGTGGCGTGTGGCGCCAGAGTGTAATTGACGCTGACATAGGCACAGCCGCGCGGCACAAAGGTCAACGCAAAAAGATCGAGATCACGTTGGTTCGAAGACCGCCAGTAGCCGCCATGAATAAAATAAACGATTGGCGATCCGGGCGTTTCAGCCGGAAACACATCGATGATCTCATCCAGTGTGGGTCCGTAAGGCACCTCAAGGCGGCAATCGAGTTCCTTGATCGCGCGTTCGCTTTCACTGGTCAGAAAATCACGGAATTTCTGCCCGTCGGGCGCGGTTCCCCGTGCATCGTACTGAGCGTTCAACTCACGCTGATTGAATTCCCGGTAAACCCGCTTTCCCTTGATGCGCCATGGCGCAGCCGGTTCGTTCGTCATCTATTGTCGTCCGGTCGCGTAATCATCGGCGCTCCAGGCCGTCTTGTGCCGCCGGGCCACGCCGCGAAGCTCATCGACCGACAGACAGCCCAACTGCCCCAGGGTGGAGCTGAGCTCCGCCTTCAGTACATCGATCATATGCGCCGGTCCGCGTTCGCCCAGCGCACCAAGGCTCCAGAGAAACGCCTTTCCGGCGAAGGCCGCATCCGCGCCAACCGCCAGCGCGCGCGCCGCATCAATGCCGGAGCGAACCCCGGAATCCAGCACGATCGTCGCCTTGTCGCCGACCTCCGCCGCGATTGCCGGGACCGCATCAATGGAGGCCGGCAACGCCTCGATCTGGCGGCCGCCATGATTGCTGACAAACAAACCATCGAGGCCAACCTCCACCGCACGGCGGGCGTCCTCCGGATGGAGAATTCCCTTTATGACCAGCGGTCCCTTGAAGACATCGCGATAGCGCTTGATCTCGTCCCAGGTGAAGGCGCCACCGCCTTCCGTGCGCATGAATTTGGCCGCTTCCTCCAGACTGGTCGCGCCGCCCATATAGGGCTTGATGGAAACGAAGCGCGGTATGCCGTTCCGGACCATCGACATCAGCCAGGGCGGTGAGGACATGGCGTCCATACGCAACCGCATGTTCAGCTTGAACGGGTTGGTGATCCCCGCCTTCACCTCGCGCGGACGCGTGGTGCGCACCGGCGTATCCCAGGTCAGAACCAGCGCCTTGACCCCGGCTTCCTCCGCCCGGCGAGCGAGATCAAGCCCGATCTTGTGATCGTTGCGCGCAAACCGGTAAATCTGCAGCCACAACACGTCCGGCGCGATTTCGGCGGCTTCCTCAATCGTAATGGCGGAGAGAACCCCCAGCGTATAGGGCACCTTTGCCGCCTGCGCCGCGCGGGCGAGAAACCTCTCCGCGCCCGGATAACCAGTGCCCGGCCCGCCGATGGGCGAGATACCGATGGGCGCGTTATAGGGCACACCGAACAGTTCGGTATCGGTCGGCGGTGGGGCGATGACGTTGCCATAGCGCGGCATCAGTTCGATCCCGTCGAGCGAGCCCCAGTTGCGCTTGATATTGCCGTCGGAACCCGCGCCGCCATCGATATATTCGAAGGCGAATCTCGGCAGGCGCTTCCGCGCTTTCTCCCTCAGATCATAGGCATTCGGATAACGCCGCCGTAATTCCAGCGCCAGTTGCTGATCGCGCGACGCGTTACTGTCCACATAGCGTGGATCGACATAGCCCTGCTTTCCCTCGGCGGGTTTTTCGTTCGGAGAACCGGAATCCGGCATTGGTGAAGCCCCTGAATAGTTTGTTGTTTGTTAGGTATATCTTACGCGCGGAGCTTCAAGCCGAAAAGGGAACACTGCGGCACGCCGGATTCGTAAAAAATTCCCGACAATTTGAGGGATCGGCCCGTCGAATTTCGAATATCAGGAAAGTTGGTAGCGGGGGAGGGACTTGAACCCCCGACACGCGGATTATGATTCCGCTGCTCTAACCAGCTGAGCTACCCCGCCACCGGAAGACGCAGCGTAATAAGCAGGAATACCGCCGCCGTCAAGCGGTTATGCTGCCTGATGATCTTCTTCCCGCATTATCCACCCGCCACCGAGAACACGGTCCTCCTGGTAAAAGACGCAAGCCTGTCCGGGAGCAACGCCCCGGGTCGCGGCGGCTAGTTCTACAGTGGCGTTATCCCTGCCTTCCCGCCGGACGATAGCGCGAACCAGCGGCTGGCTGGACCGGACGCGAACCTCGCATTCAATTTCGACCCCCTCTTCGAAGCCGCTCAACCAGTTCACATCCTTCAATCGAACCGTTCGGGTTTCCAGCGCATCCGCCGGCCCGACGAGAACCTGCCGGATCTCGGGCACCAGCCGCACCACATAAAGAGGCGTCTCCGTGCCGCCGATATCCAGCCCGCGCCGCTGCCCCACGGTGTAGTTGATGATCCCGTCATGGCGTCCCATTACCGCGCCGGAGAGATCGACGATATCGCCGGGTTCGGCTGCCTCGGGCCGGATCTTTCTGACGATATCGCTATAGCGCCCCTCCGGCACGAAACAGATATCCTGACTGTCCGGCTTGGCGGCGACCGGCAAATCGAAACGGTCCGCCAATTTGCGGGTTTCCTCCTTGGTCATTTCGCCAAGAGGAAAACGCAACTCCGCCAACTGATCGCGTGTCGTCGCGAACAGAAAGTAACTCTGGTCCTTACTGTCGTCCTTCGCCCGGTAGAGAGCGGGACCGTCTTCCGCCACTTCCCGCCGGATATAGTGACCCGTCGCCATCACATCGGCATCAAGGTCGCGCGCGGTGTCCAGCAAATCGCGAAACTTGACGGTCTGATTGCACAAGACGCAGGGGATCGGCGTTTCCCCCCTGATATAGGAATCCGCGAAGGGCTCGATCACATCTTCACGAAAACGCTGCTCGTAATTCAGCACGTAATGCGGTATGCCGATTGATGCGGCAACCGCACCCGCATCCGCAATATCCTGCCCGGCGCAACACGCGCCTTTCCGGGATATGGCCGCGCCATGATCATAAAGCTGCAAGGTGATGCCGACGACGTCATAGCCCTGCTCTTTCAGGAGCGCGGCCGTTACCGAGCTGTCCACCCCGCCCGACATGGCGACGACGACCCGGGTTTCCGCGGGCGGTTTATCTAGTCCGAGAGAGTTCATGGCGGGCAATATAGGTAGCCGGCACCGCTGATCAATTCTTTTCCGCCGCCAGCCCCTGTTCCCAAAAAGCGATTTCCAGCCTTGTTGCCTCGGAAAAAGTACGTTTCAGACTATCCAGCCGGTCCCGCCCGCCCCGCTGCGCCGCCAAATTCTCGATATGCGCCGCGGCATCACGCGCGACCTGCTGGTATTCGTCACCGGCATACATCTCGATCCAGGCGGCATAAGGGTTTTGCGATACAGCCTCTTTAGACAATGCCGCGCCGATTTCGGCGTACCCCAACACGCAGGGCGCCAGCGCGACCTGCAAATCCAGCACATCCCCGGCAAGACCGCATTCCAATACATAACGCGTATAGGAGAGGGTCGCGGTATCCTCGGGCGTGTTTTCCATTTCCGCCTCCGTCAGGCCCCATCCCCGGCAAAATTCGACATGCAGCCCCATCTCAACGTCAACGATGGCGGCGCAGGCCGCTACCGCATTCCGGATATCGGAAAGCGAGTCGGATTTATAGGCCGCCAGGGCGTAGGCCCTCGTGAAATGGATCAGAAACAGGTAATCCTGCGCCAGATAATGGCGAAAACAGGCTTCGGGCAGGCTGCCATCTGCGAGCCCTTCGACAAAGGGGTGGTGAAGATAAGCGCGCCATTCGTCCGTCGCGTGATCCCGCAAAGCTTCCAGAATACCGCCGGAAGGAAACAGCGCCGGATCAGCGGCAAACTCCCGTTTGTTCATTTCTTACCCCTGTAGGTCATGCGTTTCAGAGGGCAGAGCGACCACCAGCCCATCCAGCGAGTCTGTCATGACAATCTGGCAGCCGAGCCGGGACGTCGCCGTCACCCCCCAGGCAAGATCAAGGATCGCGTCTTCTTCCTCACCGGTTGGCTCAACCTTCCCGGCCCATTCCGGATCGACGATCATGTGACATGTCGAACAGGCCATAACCCCGCCACAAGCACCCTCGACCGGCAGATGATTATCCCACGCGATATCGAGCAAAGAATCGCCGGTTTGGCCGTCCAGCATTTGCCGGGTGCCATCGGGCAACACAAAAGTAACGGCTACCATTCCGATCAACCCGCTGCCCGCGCCGACCGCCCCCGATTGCGGGCATGCAGCTTTGACCATTCCGCGACAAAACCGTCGATTTCATCGGCCGTCGTCGTCCAGCCGAGGCTTATCCGAACGGCGCAGGTCGACAGAGCGTCATCGACCCCCATCGCGGTCAGAACATAAGGCGGTTCAACCCTGCCCGCCGCGCAGGCCGAACCGGCGCTGATGGCGTAGCCGGCGAGATCCATCCCCATAACCTGCGTTTCCGATGTCAGCCCCGGCGTCGCGAGCTTGCTGGTATTGGGCAGCCGCGCCTGATCCGCGCCAAAAACTTCGATTGAGGGCTCTATTGCAAGAAGTGCTTCTTCAAGCCGGTCGCGCAACGCCGCCACGGCTCCGAATTCCGCGAGACCGTCAAGCGCCGCCTCTGCCGCGGCTCCGAAACCGGCAATCCCGGCGACATTTTCCGTGCCCGCGCGCAGACCGCCTTCCTGCCCACCGCCATGGACGAAACGATTCAACAGCGTCCGGTCCCGTGCGACAAGAGCGCCGACGCCCTGCGGCCCGCCGATCTTGTGCGCCGAAAGGCTGAGAAAATCGACATCCCATTCCGCCATATCGACGGAGACCTTTCCCGCAGCTTGAATAGCGTCGGTATGAAACATGGACCCGTATTTGCGGGCCAGGCGCGATATTTCTTTCATCGGCTGGAGAACACCGGTTTCGTTATTCGCAGCCATCACGGATATCAGTGTTTTACCTTTGCTGGCCGCCAAGGCTTCCTCCAGTAAGGAGAGGTCGATTACTCCGTTAGCGCCGACCGGAATTCTGACCGCATCGGAACGCGCCAGCAGGACCGCTTCATGCTCAATGGCGGAAATCAGAACCGTATCAGCCCCGGCACAACGTAATACCTGATTGTCTGCTTCGGTGCCGCTTCCGCAGAAAATTACCCAGCCGTGCTCCGCCCCGACCAGTCCAGCCACCGAAGTCCGGGCTTTTTCGACGGTTGCACGTGCGGCCCTGCCTGTCGCGTGAACGGATGACGCGTTACCGCCCGCAGCCATTGCCTCGTTGACCGCGTCAATCACCACGCCTCGCGTGGGCGCGGTGGCATTGAAATCGAAATAGACTTGCAACATATAGATAATGGCCCATTTTGGCGAAAACCGACGGGTTGGAGATAGCATCCGAACCGCGCCGGTCAAAACGAATTCCCGATGAATGCAACAGCGGGCTTGTAATTGAGGGTGCCGTTTCTCTATATTCCCGCGCCTGATACAGGTTTATCCCCTTTCCGCCGGGCCACGCCACGGTTTTCGGTCCGCTGAATTGGTGCCGACATGGCGGCAAATTGAACAAGTGAAAGGCAATCGACGATGCCAGAAGTGATTTTCGCGGGTCCGGAAGGCCGGCTAGAAGGACGTTATCACCATGCGCGCGATGAGAACGCGCCGATCGCCCTGATTCTGCACCCGCACCCCCAGCAAGGGGGAACGATGAATAACCGCGTGGTATTCGAGCTTTATAATATTTTCGCCAAGCGCGGTTTCTCCACGTTGCGTTTCAATTTCCGCGGTGTCGGGCGGTCTCAGGGAGAATATGACGAAGGCGCGGGAGAGTTGAGCGATGCGGCCTCCGCGCTGGACTGGCTGCAGGCGTCCAATCCCGATGCGCAGCAATGCTGGGTGGGCGGGTTTTCCTTCGGTGCCTGGATCTGCATGCAGCTTCTGATGCGGCGGCCGGAAATCGACAGCTTTATTTCTGTCGCGCCGCCGACCAATAAATATGATTTCAGCTTTCTGGCGCCCTGCCCGTCATCCGGGCTTATTCTGCATGGCGCGAGCGATGCCATGGTCCCGGAAGATTCTGTCGCCGGGCTCGCGAAAAAGCTCTCCGCCCAGAAACGGATCGAGATTTCCTATAACGTCATAAAGGGCGCCAACCATTTCTTCCACGAAAAGGCGGAAGATTTGAGCGGTCATGCCTCGAAATATGTCGACAAACAATTCAAAAAGGTCGCCAAGGCGAAAGCCGGCGAAGACTGAACCGCATTATCCCGGCGCCGGCCTGAACAATTTTCCTCCCGTCCGGGGCCGGTCCACACCCGTCGTCCCGGGTAAGGTCAGAGGCAACCCGTAAAGGTTCCTTACGGCCAGATAGGCAAAGGCTTGCGCCTCCAGCGCGTCGCCATCCCATCCGGCCATCTCAACCGGATTGACCGGCGCGGCCAGCAGATCGCCCAATCGTTCCATCATAAAACCGTTCTTCCGCCCGCCGCCGGTTACCAGCCATTGACGGGGCGGTTCCGGCAGGAAATCGACCGCCCGGGCAATCGCCGCGCAGGTGAATTCGAGCAGCGTCGCGGCGCCGTCCGCAGGCGACTGCCCCTTTACGGGCTCAATCGAAAAATCGATACGATCCAGCGATTTCGGCGGAAGCGTGGAAAAATAGGGGTTCCGCAGAAGCCCCGCGACAATTTCCTTGTTCGCCACACCCGACCGCGCGAGCGCTCCGTCCCGGTCGAACCGTTCTCCCGTCTCGCATTCCGCCCATTCGTCGAGCTGACCACCGCCCGGCCCGGTGTCAAACGCCATAAGATTGTCATCCGACAATCCGATCCAGGTCACATTCGCGACGCCACCGATATTCAGCACCGCAAACGGGCGCTCCAGATTCCAGCCGAGAGCCGCATGATAAAGCGGTGCAATCGGCGCACCCTGCCCGCCATGCGCGACATCATTCCCGCGCATATTCCCGACAACCTTTATCCCGGTGCGGTCGGCAAGCAGCTGCCCGTCGCCAATTTGCCAGGTACGCCCCTCACCGGGCTGATGCAAAATCGTATGACCATGAAATCCGATGATGTCCGGAACCAACCCACCGGCCTGATCATCTTTCAAAAAACGCGCGACGGCGGCGGCATGGGCTATCGTCAATTCGCGTTCCACCGCATTGGTATCACCGTTACCGCCCAGAACAGCGCGCAGCGCATCGCGCAGCCCGTCGCTATAGCTCTCGAATTGGACCGCCCCCCGTTCCAGGACCGACACACCGTCGCTACGAATTAGGGCAAGATCAATTCCGTCCAGAGAGGTTCCACTCATCAAGCCGAGCGCCCAGAGCGGACGGTGGACGGTTTCATCTGAATTGCGTGCGGGCTCGCCAATTGACATGACGCCATGCTAAACCACGCCGGAAATCGCGAAACCCCAATTTCCGGCCGCAAGGCCGCCAGGCAAGATGACCGAATTCAAATCAGATTTTTTGCGTACGATTTATGATCGCGGCTATGTCCACCAATGCACGGACGAGGCAGCGCTTGACCATGAACTGGCCGAGAACGCGCCGCGCAGCGCCTATATCGGGTTCGACTGCACTGCGGATTCGCTCCATGTCGGCAGCCTCGTGCCGATCATGCTGTTGCGGCTTCTACAAAAATCCGGTCACAAGCCGATTGTCGTCATGGGCGGCGGCACGACCAAGGTCGGCGATCCTTCGGGCAAGGACGAATCACGCCAGATTCTGACCGAAGAACAAATCGCCGCGAATATGGAAGGCATCCGGACCATTTTCGAAAAGTTTCTGACTTTCGGGAACGGACCGACGGACGCCGTGATGATCAATAACGACGACTGGCTTTCCGGGCTTTCCTACATCCCGTTCCTGCGAGAGTACGGCAAGCATTTTTCGGTCAACCGGATGATGACATTCGAATCCGTAAAACTCCGGCTTGAACGCGAACAGCCGCTGAGCTTTCTCGAATTCAACTATATGATTTTGCAGGCCTACGATTTCCTGGAGCTCTACCGCCACAACGGCTGCATTCTGCAAATGGGCGGATCCGACCAATGGGGCAATATCGTGAGCGGGGTGGAGCTCGGCCGCCGCGCCGACGGCGCATCGCTTTTCGGGCTGACATCACCGCTGATCACCACGGCGTCCGGCGAAAAAATGGGCAAAACCGCGCAAGGCGCCGTCTGGCTTAACGAAGCCCGTCTTTCGCCATACGATTATTATCAATTCTGGCGAAATACGGCAGACGCGGATGTCGGGCGCTTCCTGCGACTTTTCACCGAACTGCCGCTTGCCGAAATTGAAAAGCTTGATGCCCTGGAAGGCGCGGAGCTCAACGACGCCAAGAAGGTCCTCGGCTATCAGGCCACCATGTTGTGCCACGGCGAAGCGGCCGCCAAAGCATCCGAGGAAACCGCGGTAGCGACGTTCGAACAGGGCGCCGCGGATGCGGGGCTTCCAACGGTTTCGGTTGCAAGCGCAGAGCTGGATGGCGGGATGCCGGCCTTTGCCGCCCTTGTGACCGCCGGGCTTGCCAAAAGCAATGGCGAGGCGAGGCGGCTGATCCGGGGTGGTGGCGCGCGCGTGAATGATCAACCTATCGCGGACGAGACCACAACTATTTCCCAATCGGACGTGACCGAAGACGGAACCATCAAGCTGTC
>CAZBKQ010000008.1:39608-53889 GCA_964492555.1 uncultured Rhodospirillaceae bacterium
AATATTCCCCAAAACGCTGTTGATCGTATAGGCCGGAACGATGGTGCCACTGATATCGAGAATATCGCGATTCAGATCGTAGCTCCCTTCGCCGGTAATCCCGAGTTCCGAACCAACCGCGCGGGCGTTGGCGACTCTGAGGGCATCGTTCTGCCACCGAAACGGCGCATGAAACCGCGCGAAGGCAACACCCTGACCGGAGAGTGTGTTCAGAATTCCCGACAAGGAAGCAAGAGTAAGCATGCGGGCGAGCACGGGCGCGTCGACCAGCGAAAAATCCGTCATTTCCGCGACGCCGGCCCAACCATCTTTCGGTTTGGCGTTCAGCCTTTTTGCGAGGATCCTCAGCTTGCCGCCTTTAACGGCATCCGAAATATCAAAGAATTTCACCACTTCGCCGGCGTCGTCGGCAGAAATCGATATTGTTTGATTTTCGGCGCCGGCATCGAAATCGATCTTCATCGGCATACCGGCAGGCAATTTCGAAACCAAACGGGCTGACCGCCAACCCTTTGCATCACGGACGATCTTTCCGCTCACCGCGTTCAGGCGCGTCTCCTTGGAAAGGATAAGCCTATTCAATTCCAGATTGATCGTCAGGGGCAACTGGTCCGTGGCGGTCGCCTCATTCAAACCGGCATCGAATATCCGGGACGCATCATAGGACCGTCCGCGGACAGTTATCGCGAGCCCGCCCGTTTCAGTATCGGGGGTCGCCACCAGCTGCAGATTGGTTTCATTCAACACAAAACTGCTCAGATCAAGCCGTATTAACCGGCCTTTGGGATCGAGCAACAATCCACCTGAGACCTTCAGACCGGCGGTTGCCATGTTGAAATTGCGAACATTGATTCCGCCATCCCGCGCGATGAACGCGGTTACCCAGCCAAGCGCGACCTCTCCAGGCGATTTATTCCAACCCAGCTCTTCGAATCGCATTGTCGCATCCTGCATCTGAAGTTTTGCGACAATCTCCATCGGTTTTCCGCCGGAGGGCTGAAGCAAGGCGAGGTCCACGCCGACCGGTCCGCTCAACCTTTCAGAAAAGAACCCGAAGCCGAATTCCTCCCATTGAGGCTGAGCGAGGACGCTCTTCGCCTCAATCTGCCGGACGTATTTTTCGTTCTGACCGAACCGTTCTATCCATCTTATTTCAGCGGGGGCTCCCAATATCCTGGCATCACCCGTTAACTCCAACCCGGCAAGATCAATATTCATTGTAAAAGTGCCGTCGGTGACGTCCTTACCGGCGGCGACACCGGGAATCGCGGCACCGGTCATGCTTGAGGCCGCGCTCAGCTTGATATCGTCAAAGGTAACTGCGTCGATCAGCGGGACGACAAGGCGAAGACGAGTCCGCGCCTCCCCGCCAAGCGTCTTCGGGTCCAACCCGAAACGAGTGGCGTATCTCAGGCGCGGCACATTAATGATTCCGACCTTGTCCTTGAGCGAGCCAAGCAAGGTAACGTCTACTTTGGCGTACTCTTTCGAGCGGTCCAGCTCGGTCAGGGCCACCGTACCGGTCTCGATCGCCACGCCGCGCGACTCGCCGCCTTCCAGGCGGAACAATATCTGATCCAGTCCGATTTCCACCGTCCCACGCGCCTGCACAATGGCGGGCATTCCGTCCATATAGGAAATCTTCACGCCGTCGATACGGGCTCGTCCCGCGAGTTTGGGAACACCGACAGCGCCCGTCTCGCCATCAACACGGATTTCGGCCGATATCCGCCCATCCGATATATCGCCCGCGGCAATATTCTTGATCACCCACCGCCTGCCGCCTTGCGCCACATTTATGGGCCATAGGCGTCCGAGATCCTTAGCCTTCAGCCCTTCGAATTTGGCATCAACCGAGGCATCCAGAACGCCGTCTTTCTGCTGACCCGTCACAGCGACATCTATTACCGGACCGTTCAGATCAAAGCGAAAATTCCGGATATCCGCGCGTTCATTCTCAAGATCGACCGTGCCGCGCAACAAAGCGGATTTCACGCGAATTTCCTGCTGCCAGAATTCCTTATCGTCGATCTGTCCGGCGCCGCTGGTCAGATGAAACCCGATCTTGCGTGGACCGCCCTGTGCCGACAGGTTCATTGTAACCGTCCCATCAAGGGCAAGCCGGACACCTTTGAGCGGCTTGAGTCTTCCTATCCGGGAAGCCAACGCATCCGGCCTCAGATTGGATAGATGGACAGTAACAACGACTTGTTCATCAGCTGAAGAAAGGCTGGCGGAGCCATCCAGCTCCATCCACTTCCCCTCGATATCCAACTCGGCCGAGAATGTGGCCTGCGAACCCGCCGACCCGGAAAGCAGGATAAAATCCGTATTTCGCGCCTTCCAGAAGGCACCCGTTTTGTTGTCGTCGAGAACGAGATCCGCCCCGATCACACTAATTCTTCGGAGATAGGTTATCGGCCGCTCGGGGTCGTCTTCGTCTCTCAACCCCTGAACGATTTTGTCAAAGAGACCGATATTGGCGGGGGCCGCGTCATTGTTACCGCGCATGGCGAACTGCACCGTGCCGTCGCCATTGCGTATCACCCGGACGGACGGACCAAGGATATCGAGAGAGCGCGGTGCAACGACCCCGCGCATCAGGCCCCGAAAACTGAACCGAACCGAAGTCTCATCGATGTGAGCCAGGGTCCGATTATTCTGATCGACCGCCCGCAGCCCAGAAATCCGAAGGTCGAGAGCGCGCTCCCACCCCGCCCAAGATACATGCGTGCCGTCGATCTCGAGCCTAAAGGGCACGCCGAGACCGTTTAGCGCAAATTCAATATGACCGTTGAGAAATCCAAGATTCACAGGCCCCTGCGACAGTCGCCAGGCGCAAAGCCCGGCCAACAGGCCAGCCCCCAACGCCGCCAGCAACAAGAATTCGATTATGTGCCTGGTACTTCGACCGATCATCGGTACTGATCCTGTTGGCTTGACCTACACATGCGCATCCCGCACTCTGCGACTGCACCGCGCCCGGTAGAACCTACGCGTAGACATTGATTTCTGAAAGTCTCCTCTCTGGCACAAAATCGCCACCGCTATCGCGTAATGCGGATGCGGCGGACCGGTTTGCCGAACGGCTGACCGAAAACGCCGGACAAACGGAAGACGACTCCCTCAGAGAATATTGGGAACGTGTGCTTACCAATCAACAGGCCCGCCGCGTGATTGACGGAATAACCGGAAATAGTCCTTTTCTCGCCGGTATCCTTGTCGCAGACCCCGAATTTTCCAGATTGCTATTCGAAGACGGCCCCGATGCCGCGCTAGCCGCCGCTTTTCGGGATTTGTCCAAGGTAGGCCCGGCCACAGCGGCAACGGATACCCTCAAGAAGGTCTTGCGAGAAACCCGCAAACGCGTCGCTCTGACATGCGCCGTGGCCGACTGCCAGGGGGCATGGGAATTAGAACGCGTCACCGGGGCCCTGTCGGATTTTGCTGAAACCGCTCTTTCGGCCGCGACGTCTCACCTGTTGCGTAGCGGCCACGACCGGGGCGAAATCGTGTTGCCCGATCCCGACACTCCGGAATCGCAGTGCGGTTTTATCTGCCTCGGCATGGGAAAGCTTGGCGCGAAGGAGCTCAACTATTCCAGCGATATCGATCTTATTCTGCTCTACGACCACGAATTGATCGACTATACGGGCAAGCGCAGTCCGCAGGAATTTTTCAGCCGTTTCGCCCGCGACCTGCTTTCGGTCATCGAAGAACGCACGCGTGACGGGTATGTTTTCCGCGTCGATTTGAGGCTCAGACCGGACCCCGGGTCGACACCGCCCGTCATATCTACACTGGCCGCGGAGACATATTACGAAAGCGCAGGTCAAAACTGGGAACGCGCTGCGATGATCAAGGCGAGGCCTGTCGCCGGCGACCGCGAGGCGGGAGAAGAATTCCTTCAAATATTGCGCCCCTTCATTTGGCGGCGCAGTCTGGATTTCGCGGCGATCCAGGACATTCACTCGATTAAACGCCAGATCAACGCGGTTCGGGGCGGAGCGAAGATCGCGGTTGCGGGGCACAACGTAAAACTGGGACGCGGGGGCATTCGCGAAATCGAATTCTTCGCACAGACCCAACAGCTTATCTGGGGCGGACGCGATGCAGGGCTGCGCAGCCGTCCGACCTGCGACTCTTTGCGCGCATTGACCGATGCGGAGCATGTCGATCCGGCGGCAAGAGACGATATGTTGACCGCCTATGGTTTTCTGAGACGGATCGAACACCGGCTGCAGATGATCGACGATCAACAGACCCATCAAATTCCCGATGATCCCGATAAGATTGAAACCGTGGCCGCGTTTTCCGGCTATGAAACCGTCGAGGCGTTTGTCGAGGCGGTCAGTAACACCCTCCATACGGTAGAGGATCACTACGCCGCCCTGTTCGAGGAAGCGCCGGCCCTAAGCGGACCCGGTTCATTGGTATTCACCGGGGGCGAAGACCACCCGGATACGCTTCACACCCTGTCGGAGATGGGCTTTCGCGAGCCCGCAACCACTTCCGGTATCGTCCGGAACTGGCACCATGGCAGGTTCAGGGCCTTGCGCAGCGCGCGGGCCCGGGAATTGCTCACCGAAATGGTGCCGGCCCTGCTTGAGGCGTTTTCGAAAACCCTCGATCCGGACGCCGCACTGATGCGCTTCAATGATTTTCTCTCGGGTCTGCCCGCCGGGGTACAACTTCTGTCGCTGCTGCATACCAACCCGGCCTTATTTGATCTCCTGTCCGAAATAATGGGAAGCGCACCGTTGCTCGCGGAAACACTGAAACGGCACCCCATTCTGTTCGACGCGGTATTGACGTCCGATTTCTTCGACGCACCGCCCGACGCTCAAACATTGACCGGGGAGCTCCAGGAACAACTCAAGCAAGCCAATGATTTCGAGGACGTGCTCGACATCAGCCGGCGACAGGTTAATGACCGGATTTTTCAGACCGGCGTATTGATCCTTCGCGGGCATCTTTCCCCGTCAGAAGCGGGGGGTCATCTGACGGCGATCGCCGATTCAGTCCTGAGTGTTCTCTATAACCGGGTCATCGACAATTTCGCGGAACGCCACGGCCGTTTCGCCGACGGCGATATGGCCATTGTGGCTCTGGGAAAGCTGGGCGGCGGCGAAATCACTATCGGATCGGATCTCGACCTTCTCCTTGTTTATGATAACGGATCGGAGGACACCTCCACCGGCGAACGGCCGCTGACGGCCATCCCCTATTTCACCCGGCTGGGTCAACGCTATCTGAGCGCGATCAGTTCTCCGACCGGACAGGGCACGCTCTATGAAGTCGATATGCGGCTACGTCCTTCAGGCAATGCGGGGCCACTCGCGACATCTCTCGCATCCTTTGTTGAATATCACCGTACCGCCGCCTGGACATGGGAGCATATGGCGCTGACACGCGCCCGGATCGTCCACGCGGAGAGCAAACTCCAGGAGGTTCTGGAAACCGCGATCAACGCCGTCCTCACATTGGAGCGGGACCCGGACAAGTTGCTGGCCGATGTCGCCGATATGCGCGCACGGATGGAACGCGACAGAAAATCAGCCGGCCCGTGGGATGTTAAAAATATGCGGGGCGGGTTGGTCGATATTGAGTTCATTGCGCAATATCTGCAACTTCGACACGCACATCTCCATCCCGAAATTCTCTCTCCCGCCACCGGGACCGCGCTCAAGGCGCTTGTCGATGGCGGCCTGCTCGACGCGGATCATGCCACCGCGTTGCAGGAAGGGTTGGTGCTTTGGCGAAATCTGCAAGGCATCTTGAGGCTGACTGTGGGGGAAAACTTTGATGAAACAGCGTCATCAGATGCCAGCCGCGCAACCCTCGCCCGGGCCTGCGGCGCCAAAGACCTGGATAGCCTGCAAACGCTGATGGCAAGTCACGGCGAACGCTGCCACGCGATCTTTCGCGAGTTGATAGAGATCCCGGCGGAGAAAATTTCCCGGGAAAGCTGAACGAGAGCGCTTTGCGAACGCAAATACAAGTCTTACCCTGCACCGATGCGTCCGGGCGGGCGCCATCCCAATCACGAATTCAGTTGCAACGAAAGAAACAGGAATGCGCACATGGCCCTAACCCCGAAGAACATCGACGGTCTTCATGCGAAAATGCTGCATAAACGGCTTTACATCATTTTCTCCGAACCCACAGAAAAGACCGGTGACCGCAAGAAAATTTTTCACAAACACATCGCCTATCAGCTCGAAATCGAAAAGAAGGGCATCCTGTTCGCGGCGGGGCCTTTCGTCGACGGCAAGGGAAAGCCGCAAGGCCCGGGGATGATCGTAGTCCGGGCCAAATCAATGGCCGAAGCGAAGCGAATTGCCGATGCCGACCCCTTCCACAAGGCGGGATACCGCAGCTATCGAATCCAGGCGTGGGAAGTAAATGAAGGCGGCTTTAACATCCGCGTTAAATTCTCTGACGGACAATACGAACTGGACTGATCATGGCACTGGAAATCGGCAATAAAGCACCCGCCTTCAGCGGGACAACGGATGGCGGCGGCAGCGTCGCTTCGCAGGATTACAAGGGCAAGAAGCTGGTCCTTTATTTTTATCCCAAGGATTCGACACCCGGCTGCACAACCGAGGCCCAGGCATTCCGCGATCTGTTACCGGAATTCGAAAAAGCGGGCGCGGCGGTTGTCGGCGTCTCGCGCGACAGCGTGAAACGCCACGATAATTTCAAGGCGAAACACGATCTCAATTTTCCGCTCTTGTCGGATGAGGACGGCACGGTCTGCGAAGCCTATGGCGTCTGGCAGGAAAAGAAGAATTATGGCCGTACCTATATGGGAATCGTTCGTTCTACCTTTCTGATCGATGAAAAAGGCAAGATCACCGAGATCTGGACCAATGTCCGGGTGAAGGGCCATGCCGAGGCGGTGCTGGAGGCGGCCCGGGGCGCGTGACGACGCTTGCGGAACTCGCCCGGGCGATCCTTGCAGAACCCGACCCTCCGTCCAAGGCACGGCGTGCCGCCGCAATGGCGAGACGGTGGCGCACGGCCCCCGATTTAAAGCCGGGAAATCCCTCTGCGCCTGACCGCCCCGCCCGCCCGGCACAACCGGATCTACGTCCCCCGCGCGATATGCCGAAACGCGGCCGCGGTATCTCGCTGGAAAACCGCATCGCACTGCTGCATGCGCTCGCTCATATCGAGCTAAACGCCGTCGATCTGGCCTGCGACCTGATCGCGCGGTTTGCTGCACCTGCGTTACCCCGCGAATTCTATGACGATTGGGTAAGCGTCGCGGAGGAAGAGGCGCTGCATTTTGACCTGCTCTCCGGACGATTGACGGACCTCGGCAGTTTTTATGGCGCGCTGCCAGCTCATGACGGGTTATGGGAAGCGGCGGAAAATAACGCGCACAACCTCATGGCACGGCTGGCCGTCGTGCCGATGGTGTTGGAGGCGCGGGGTCTGGATGTCACGCCGGCGATGATCGCCAGCATGAAAAAGGCGCAGGACGCGGAAACCGTCGCCATATTGGAACGGATTTATCAGGACGAAATTGGCCATGTCGCCATCGGGCGGCGCTGGTTCGAACATCTATGCGAAAAACGCGGACTGATTGCCGAAGACGCCTGGCGGGAGCTGGTCCGGGAGAATTTCGCGGGGTTGTTAAAACCGCCTTTCAACCACGAAGCCCGGGAAGCGGCCGGTTTTCTCAACAGGGAATACGAAACTCTCGATCAATCAGGCTGATCAACCTTTCCGCCCCCCAGACATTGCGGCGACTCCGGCACGTAACCGCCGCGCGCCTGCCACTCAGCGGGTGTAAAAGCCTGGATGGACAGCGCATGGACCGGTCCGGCGAGTTCATCCGCCAGAATACGGTTTACCGATTGATGGCGCGCCACCCGGTTCTGGCCATCAAATCTGTCAGATACCACGACGACCTTGAAATGCGTTTCCGAATTCGGCGGCACGCTGTGCATATGGCTTTCATTCAGGATTTCCAGATGTGCCGGCGCCAACGCCGCCAGCTTCTGTTCTATCGACTGTGCGACCACGGTCATGCGCCGCTCCCCTCCGCGCCCATATTGCCTGCACCTTCCACGCGGGATGCCAGAGAGGCCTCCATAAACATATCGAGATCGCCGTCGAGGACCGCCTGCGTGTTGCTGGTTTCGACCTCTGTCCGGAGATCCTTCACCATCTGATAGGGCTGCAAGACATAAGACCGGATCTGGTGCCCCCAACCGATTTCCGTCTTGGCGTCATGCTCCGCCTGCATCTGTTCTTCGCGCCTTTGCAGCTCGACTTCATAAAGCCGTGCGCGCAGCATGGACATGGCTTCCGCCCTGTTACGATGCTGCGACCGGTCGTTCTGGCATTGCACGACAATGCCCGTCGGCAAATGAGTGATACGGATCGCGCTATCCGTCTTGTTCACATGCTGCCCACCGGCACCCGACGCGCGATAGGTGTCCACGCGCAAATCCTTGTCCTCGATACTGACCTCGATCGACTCATCGATCACCGGGTAGACCCAGACGCTGGAAAAGCTCGTATGGCGGCGCGCCGCAGCGTCATAGGGCGAAATCCGGACCAGCCGGTGAACGCCGCTTTCCGTTTTGAGCCAGCCATAGGCATTGCGACCGGAAACCTTGATGGTGACCGATTTGATCCCCGCTTCTTCGCCGGGACTTTCCTCCAGCCATTCGACCTTATAGCCATGCGCCTCGGCCCAACGGACATACATGCGCGACAGCATCTGCGCCCAGTCCTGCGACTCGGTTCCGCCAGCGCCGGCATGGACTTCCAGAAAACAGTCATTTGCGTCCGCTTCGCCCGAAAGAAGCGATTCCAGCTCCGCCTTCGCGGCGCGCACCTTGACCCCGTTGAGCACCGCCTCGCCCTCGGCGATGGTGTCGGCATCTTCCTCCGCCTCACCCAGCTCTATCAGGGTCACGGCGTCTTCTACGTCCTGCTCCAGGGATTGAACGTTATTGATCGCCCCGTATAGCCAGGTGCGTTCCTGCATCACTTTCTGGGCGCGGTCCTGATCGGACCAGAGGTCGGGATCTTCGGCGAGCGAATTCAGCTCATCAAGACGGCGGAGCGCATTTTCCCAGTCAAAGATGCCTCCTCAGCAGTTCGACCGACTGCTTGATTTCATGGAGAAGGGATTCCGTTTCGGCGCGCATGTTCTTTCGACCGTTATCAAATTCCGTTAGCGGTAGAATTAATTAATACAAACCCTTGATTCCGCCAACCGCGCCACCGGTCGCGGCGGGTAAACCGGCTGGCGTCGCGGCACCCCGCGCCCGGGCCGGCGCCGGCGGATTTTGGCCGGACTTAAAGGCTTCGAGAATGGTGCCGCGACCACCCGAATGCGCCCGCGCCCCGGTCTTGGCATCGACGCGCACCAGTTTAATTCCCGGCGGCAACCGGAACGGAATGGGCTGAACGTCCTTCAACGCGTCCTTCATGAAATCGCGGAAAATCGGCACGGCGACGGAAGAGCCGGTCTCACGCTTCCCCAGGGATCTCGGCGTGTCGAACCCCGCGAACACGCCCACCGCCAAATCCGGAGAAAAACCGATAAACCAGGTGTCCACACTGTCATTCGTGGTGCCGGTCTTTCCCGCCAGAGGCTTGCCCAACACGCGGATGCGAATCCCGGTACCGCGCTGGACCACCCCTTCCATCATCGAAACGATCTGATAGGCGCTTTGCGGATCGACGAGCTGCTCACGACCGTCCGGGATCGCCGGCGGGGGCTGCATTTCCCACTGCAAATCCCGGCAACCGTCGCAGGAGCGCGTTTCATGTTTGAAAATTGTCTTGCCCGTCCTGTCCTGAATCCTGTCGATCACCGTTGGACGGATCTTCCGCCCGCCATTTACCAGCATGGCGTAACCGTTGGTGATATCGAGCAAGGTTGTCTCCGCCGCGCCAAGCGACATGGACAGAAGCCGGGGAAATTCCTTAACAACGCCCAGCCTTTCCGCGTATTCAGCGACGACCTCTATTCCCATATTCTGTGCCAACCGGACGGTCATCAGATTGCGTGATTTCTCAATACCAAGCCGCAACGGGCTGGGACCGTAAAATTTCTTTGTGTAATTCGCAGGTTTCCAGCGTTTCAGACCGGGACCCTGGTCGACCACGAAAGGCGCGTCCAGCACAATACTGGATGGTGTAAATCCGTGATCCATCGCCGCCAGGTAGACAAAAGGTTTGAAGGCGGACCCTGGCTGCCGTTTTGCCTGCGTTGCCCGGTTATATTCACTGCGCGAATAGCTGTAGCCTCCGGACATGGCGAGGACACGACCTGTATGCGGATCAAGCGCGACGAGCGCGCCATCAATCTCGGGAAGCTGACGCAGCGCCCAGGCATCGTCCGGCGGGGCCTTGCCGTCCTTATCGGGTCCGGCGCGCGCCACGAGCACGACATCAAGCGGCTGCAACACATCGCCGGGTTTTCTGACGACCGGCCCCCGGCTGTTGTCGGAGAGATATTTCCGAGCCCACTTCAAATCCGCAAGCCGAATTCGTCCGCGCGACTTATCGGCGAAACCGATATACGCGTTGGCGTCATCGAGTTTGAGGACAACAGCCAGACGCCAGGCGGCGGCCGCATCAGAGAGGGCCTTGGGTTTGGGGATATTCGTAAGACGCGACGCCCACCCGGAGGCGGAATCCAGTCTTTTCAAGGGCCCCCGCCAACCATGACGCCTGTCATAGGCCAACAAACCGTCACGCAGCACACGATCGGCAATTTCCTGAAGTCGCGGGATCAGGGTTGTCCTTACCGACAACCCACCGCCATAGAGCTTGCTCTCGCCGAGCGTGTCATAAAGCTCACGCCGGACTTCCTCGACGAAAAAATCCGCCTGCGCGACCAGGGTCGCCGAACGGGACCGTATGATCAACGGTTCCTCGCGCGCTTCCGACGCTTGGGCATCGGTGATGTAACCGTCTTCCAGCATCCGTCCGATGACATAACCGCGCCGGCCAACGGCGGCTTCTGGACGGCGCGTGGGATGATAATTATTGGGCGCCTTGGGCAATCCGGCGATAAACGCGGCCTCTCCGATGGAGAGTTCGTTCAACGATTTGTCGAAATAGTTCAACGCCGCCGCGGCGACACCGTACGACCCCTGCCCCAGATAAATTTCGTTGAGATAAAGTTCCAGAATTCGCTCTTTCGAAAGCGCGTGTTCGATCCGGAACGCCAGGATCGCTTCCTTGACCTTACGGTCGATCGACACCTCGTTGGTAAGCAGAAAGTTCTTCGCGACCTGCTGCGTGATAGTCGATGCGCCGACCGGCCGCCGGTTGCTGCCCAGATAGCGCAGGTTGGTGATGATCGCGCGGGCAACGCCGATAAAATCAATGCCCGGATGGGTATAGAAATTCTGGTCTTCCGCCGAAACAAACGCCTTTACGACACGCTTCGGGATCGAACGGAACGGAACAAAGACCCTCTTTTCACGGGCGAATTCCGTCAGCAGCCGTCCGTCACCTGCATGGACGCGGGTGACTGTCGGCGGCTGATAATCCGCCAATTGCTGGTAGTCCGGCAGACCACGGCCAAAATGCCAAAACGCACCGATGATTGCGACCGCCACCGCGACCGCCGCCAACAGGGTCAAACCGACCAAAACCGACAAAATTTTGCCAAGACGTCTCATCATCAGGCTTTCTAAAAGCGTCTCGCCTGGCGCGACACTAACGCGCGGCAGAAAATCATACAATTATGGCAATTTCAGGGAGCGTAGAGCGCGCGCTGACGCCGAAAAAATGTATCCACCGCCTGTACGACAGACGCGGCAAACCGTTCCTGATGTTTCCGGCTTCTGAGCATACGTTCATCGCGGCGATTGGAAAGATACCCCATCTCGACAAGAACGGACGGGACATCCGGCGCTTTCAGTACCGCAAAACCGGCATAGCGGCGATGTTTCCTCAACAACGGCACCTTGCCGCGCAATTCGCTTACCAGCATGTCGGCAAATCTGACGGATTCATTCTTGGTGAGGCGCTGGCGCAAATCGATCAGAATGCGCGCAACGGCCTTGCTCTTATCGTTGAGGTCGATCCCGGCGATGATATCCGCCTTGTTTTCCTTTTCGGCCAACATGCTGGCTTCCTTATCCGACGCCTTCTCCGACAGCGTATAGATAGAAGCGCCGCGTACATTCCGGTTCTTGATCGAGTCGGCGTGAAGCGACAGGAAAAGGTCCGCCTGCATATCCTGGGCAATCGCGATCCGTTTGCGCAGCCTTAGGAATATATCCTTTTCACGGGTCAAATGAACGCGATAACGACCGGTTTCGAGAAGATGCCTGCGAAGCACCCGCGCCTGGTTCAGAACAATATGCTTTTCCCACGCCCCTGATTGTGACCGCGCGCCAGGGTCCACGCCACCATGTCCGGGATCGATCATCACAAGGGGTTTCTTGGCCAATTTTCGCCGCTTTGGCTTTACGGGCACGGGAGGCCGCGTAGCCGCGGCGGTTCGGGGTGGTGCCGCAATTTTCTGGCGCGCTTTTTCGATCTCTCCCAACATCACGGTACGCGTGACGGGTTCGATATCGAGTACGACCCGGTAGGGCCTCGCGCCCTTGGACGGCAGGATGAAAGACTGTTTTATGCGAACCGCCGATTTCAGATCGATGACGACGCGGGAACGTCCCGCCTCAAAAAGCCCGAACCGGTAACCGGTTATGCGTTTTCCCCGAGGCGCGATCCGGGCCGCGCGATGCCAGACAACTTCCGGTAAATCAATGACGACCCGGTAGGGATCGGCAAGCGTGAACACGCTGAAATCGACTTTTTCGCTGATATCAAGGACGAATCTGGTGTGATTCGGATAGTCGCCGATACGGATTCCGCCGATCTTCGGCGAAGCCAGCGCCGGCGCGGCAATCGCGACCAGAACAAGAATGAAAATCCCCATTTGGCGCGTAAAAGTCGAAATTCCACACATATAGACGCCAGAATCCGCAGTGACCCCATATATAGCGCCCGGCCTGAACCGACTCAATAACTGATTGTTGAAAACAGATGACAAAACCCTGTGAATAAACTGTGGAAAACCGTTGGATTTAATACATGGAGAATTCGCTGATTATGTCATTGTGGAGGAGATAGAAATTGGACTATTCTATCCGCGTTAGGAATGCCGTGACCGTTCTGATCACCGGAGACTGGTGAAAGAGAGCGCGGCACGCGGGCAGGCAGATGTGCCACGTTCAGATCCCGCTGGGTTGCGCTTAGGAAATACGGCAGATGTTAGAAACCCCGGGGCCGGAGACGGCTGTCCCTGTGGGTCCCTGATCGGCGAGTTCCCGGATTTTGGAACGCGCGGAGGGTAGACCCCCAGCTGACCCGCCCCCATATCGTCGGCGACCGACGCCCCACGCAATGCGAACCGGGCCGGGCCGCCGCGGAGAAAATTACAATGACGCGGAGAATGCTCATTGACGGCGCGCATCCGGAAGAGGTGCGCGTGGTCATTACGGAAGCCAACAAACTTCTAGATTACGACGTAGAATCCTCTACAAAGACGCAAAACAAGGGAAATATCTATCTCGCCAAAGTGATGCGGGTGGAACCCTCCCTTCAGGCCGCCTTTGTTGATTACGGTGGAAACCGGCACGGATTTCTCGCCTTCAGCGAAATACACCCCGACTATTATCAAATTCCCATCGAGGATCGCGAAGCGCTGAAACAACACGCGGCGGAGTTCGAAAGAGCCGCCACCGCCGCCAAGGAACATCTCGACGAAATCGACGGCGATGCCGGGATTGATCTTGATGACGATGTCGACGCGGATTCAGGGCTGGATGCGGATGAGGATGAGGATTACGGCGATACCGAGACCGAAGTTTCCACAGAGGCGGGCGACGCGGTAGAGGACCAGGAATTCGAAGAGACTGAAGTTTCCGATGACACGCCGGAGCCGGAAGCGGAGGCTGGTGCAGACGCCGCCCCCGATGGCGGCGACGACGCACCCACCGACAATGGGGAAACCGAAGACAACGACCGGACGATAGCCGCCGATGCCGTTATCGAGCGCGTCACGTCGGAAGAACCTGTCAATGCGGAAAACGATGTAACCAGCGATCAGGACGAGAGCGATCCGCAAGCCGACGCCGGTACGGGAGATGAACCGGAGAAACCAGCGGAAGCCGAAGAAGAAGCTGACGACGCAACAGAACCAGAAGCAGAGGCGCTGCGTTCTGCGGATGAAGATGATGCTGCCGAGGTCGATGGCGATGACGCCGAGCCCGTTGAAGACGAC
>CAZBKQ010000008.1:53989-62858 GCA_964492555.1 uncultured Rhodospirillaceae bacterium
GACGCGGATGAGGCGGATGAAGAAGAACAATCCGCTGCCGATCAAGAAGTACCGGAATCCAAAGGCGGACGACAGGGTCGCGACCGGCGCCGGCGGCGGTCAGGCAGCGGCGGACAACCGAAACGCTACAAGGTTCAGGAAGTCATAAAGCGCAACCAGATCATTCTGGTTCAAGTCGTCAAGGAAGAGCGCGGCAACAAGGGCGCGGCGTTGACGACCTATCTGTCGTTGGCGGGCCGGTATTGCGTGCTTATGCCCAACGTCACGCGCGGCAATGGCGGGGTTTCCCGCAAGATCACCAGCGCGACCGACCGCCGGAGACTGCGCGACCTCCTCAAGTCCCTGGAAGTGCCGGACGGGATGGGCGTGATCATGCGGACCGCCGGGATGGAGCGCAACAAATCGGAGATCAAGCGCGATTTCGATTATCTGATGCGGCTGTGGGAAGACGTACGTCAGAAAACGCTCGAATCCTCGGCTCCCGACCTCGTATACGAGGAAGGTGACCTGGTAAAGCGGGCGATCCGCGATCTTTACACCAGAGAGGTTGAGGAAATCTGGGTCGAGGGCACGGACGCCTATCAATCCGCCAAAAAGCTGATGCGGATGATGATGCCCAGCCACGCTAAACGCGTGCAGCCCTACAAAGATGAATCAATGCCGATGTTCCACCGCTATCAGGTGGAAAACCAAATCGAGGCAATGCACAACCCGACAGTGCAGTTGAAATCAGGCGGCTACCTGGTCATCAACCCGACCGAAGCATTGGTCGCCATTGACGTTAACTCCGGTCGCGCGACGCGCGAACGCAATATTGAGGAAACCGCAACCAAAACGAACCTGGAGGCGGCGAGCGAAATCGCCCACCAGCTGAAGCTCCGCGACCTCGCCGGGCTGATTGTCATCGACTTCATCGATATGGAAGAAAGAAGCAATCAGCGGGCCGTCGAAAAACGTTTCAAGGACGCGGTAAAAACAGACCGGGCGCGGATCCAGGTCGGCCGGATCAGTAATTTCGGGTTGTTGGAAATGTCGCGTCAACGCATGCGACCGAGCCTCGTCGAAAACAGCACGCAGCCATGCCCGCATTGCGACGGGACGGGATACATCCGCTCCACGGAGTCCATGACCCTGCATGCATTGCGTCTGATCGAGGAAGAAGGTACCCGCATGCGGAGCAGCGAGGTCTCGGTCACGTTGCCGACCCGTATTGCGCTGTATCTGCTCAATGAAAAACGCGATGCGCTGGAAGCAATGGAAACGAAATACGGTTTCCGAATCCGCGTACTCGGCGACGATTCCGTCAACCCGACGGAAATTCAGATAGACCGGGTAAAGGCGAAAGGCGGCCAGAACGCTGCTGATTCCGGCGCACAACGGGTGGAACAGGCCGGGAGCGAGGACGGCGAAAGCACCGACGCCCCCCGGAAGAAGCGGTCACGCAGACGGCGCCGGAAAAATCAGGATCAGGCGGAGGAAGCTCCGGAATCGGATCAGACCGAAAACGACCAGACCGCTGATCAGGATGAAGCGGCGGATGCGACTGGAGAAAATGCCGAGGGTTCGGAAAAGCCCTCGCGCCGGCGACGCGGCCGACGCGGCGGAAGGCGGCGGAATCAACGCGGCAAGGGCCGTCAACAGGCGTCCGACGCTGAAGAAACAACAGAGCAATCATCGGCAACCACCGACGATTCAGCGGAACGGCCTGCGGAAAACACCTCTGCCGCACCCGATGACGATAATCCGGACAACGGCGCGGAAAAACAGAATGGCGCCGAAAACAGCGCGCCGCCGGAGCCAACCCCGGTCGCAGAAACAACGCCGGATAACGCGGCCGGTGAAGCAAACGACGAAACACCTGCAGCTGAAGCGACGGCCGCAGCGCCTGCGGAACCACCAAAACGGGGCTGGTGGCAACGCATTCTCGACTAGCGCTTCAGCGATACCGGGAAAGCCAATCGCCCATACGTTCAACGGCTTTTTCGATATCGCCGGTCGCCCCTGAAAAAGAAAGCCTGATATAGCGATTACCACGCCCGGGATCGAAATCGATTCCGGGCGTTATCGCAACGCCAGTCTCATTCAGCAATGTCCGGCAGAACGCTTCACTGTCGTTGGTCAGATCGCCGACATCCGCATAGACGTAAAAAGCGCCGTCGGCGGGGGCACGGCGATTGAGCCCAATTTCCGAGAGCCCATCCAGCAACACCGTCCGGTTGGCGGCATAACGCGCCACATTCCGGTCGAGTTCCTCGCGACAATCAAAAGCGGCAATCGCTGCAAGCTGCGACAATGTCGGCGCGGAAATATAAATATTCTGGGCAAGGCATTCCACGGACCGGAGCAATTCTTCCGGCACGACCATCCAGCCGATACGCCACCCCGTCATCGAAAAATACTTTGAAAAGCTGCTGATGATGATGGAGCGCTGATCGAATTTTAGCGCGGTTTCTCCGGGCTCACCGTAACAAATACCGTGATAAATCTCATCGGAAATCAACCGGATTTCCTGTTCTCGACAGGCATCAGCAAGCCGTTCAAGTTCCGGAGCGGAAATCATGGTGCCGGCGGGATTGGACGGGCTTGCCACAATCAGGCCGTCCAGCGCGTCCTTTTCGCCGTCCAACATTTCAGGCACCGGCTGAAAACGGGTTTCCTGCGACGCGGCCAATCCGACCGGCCTTACGTTCATGGAAAGCAGGATATTCCGATAACCCGGATAGCCGGGATCGGCTAAGGCAATTCTGTCTCCGGCATCGAATGCGGACAGAAAGGCCAGTACGAATCCCGCGGACGACCCTGTCGTCACGACGATTCTGTCAGTTGGCACATCGACGTCGTATTCGCTCTTGTACCAGCCGGCGATCCGTTGCCTCAGTTCCGGCAACCCGAATGCTTCAGTGTAACCGATCGGGTCGGTATCGATCGCACGCTTCGCCGCCGCGATTACTCCCTGCGGCGCGGAGGTCGCGGGCTGCCCAAGTTCGAGATGCAGCACATCCCGGCCTTCCGCTTGCCGCTGATTGGCGGCGCGCAGAACATCCATAACGATAAAAGGCGGTACGGCCCCGCGGTCCGAAATCTTTAACGGCATTTAGTACTTTTCCGCATTAACAGCATAGGCACCGCGGCGTTGATCCGCGGCTATGCGGCAGCTATTAGGCTCGTCCCGGACGCCATCCGTGCAGATCAGAACGTTCACGCTGCTAATGCCCATCGGCCCGGCAGCGACGATTTGCCGTCCGGTGCTTCTGATCGCGGCAACTGCATCGGCCCCGGCATTCTCGAAAAGCGACTGTTGTCCGGTCAATGGGGCGACACGCGGACTCGCAATCGCATCCGCCAATTTGGGCTGCGATGAATTCTGCAACCTCAAGAGAACAGACACCAGGCTTAGCGGCGCAAACCGGTCACCGGCTCCGGTAGCGACAAGATAGCCCTGTTCAGTATGAGTATTCGCCATTACGACGGGAACCAGTCCCAACGTCGAATCAAGATCCGCCGGGGGCGCCGGGATCATTCCAGTCTCCCCCGCGAGACGGCCCACCCCGAAAGAGCGGTTCATCGTCAGCACGCAGGCAGCGGCGCGGCCCGAGCGATCCATAGCCGCCACGCCGGCACTTGAACGTGAGGTGGACGAGCCGAGATTGGGCATGGCATAGGCCCGATGAGCGGCATTCGCCAGCGCGGCGAGGCGCCGCGACTCTTTGGCTTTGAGAAAGGAAGACCGGTTTCCAAGCGCCCGCCAGAGCTGTCCGGCTACTTGCCCGCCCAGGGCGGGCGACGGCGCAAAGAAAATCGCGTGATTGCCGAATTCCAGCTTTTCCGGCGTCAGCCATCGCGGGCGGTAGTCTCGCAGATCATCCTTGGACAACCAGCCGCCCAGCGCGCCGACGGCGCCGACGAAATCGTTCGACAATTTTCCTTCATAGAAATCACCGGGACCGACAATCCGGATACGGCCGAGCGTTCCGGCCAGGTCGGGCTGTACCAACCGGTCGCGGATCGCCAGCATCTTGCCGTTGGGAAAGAACCGAGACGCTGTTGAGGGACGGTGCTGCAAATGTGCGCCGCTCTGCTGGAGCGCCAGAACAAACGATTTTGACGTATCAACGCCGAAGCGAGCCAGTCTCTCCGCGGGAAATACGATCTGTTCCCAACGCAATTTGCCGTAACGCGCATGAAACACAAACAAGCCACGAAATGATCCGGGCGCCGTCCCGACCCAACGGCCTGCCGGCGGCCGCGCCCGCGCGGGATGCGGCAAAAATTCGAGCGCTTCCGCCTTATTCGTTTCCGGATCATAACCGAGACAAATGCCGCCACCCCCCGCGCCGGCCGAATCCGGCCTGGTCACCATCAGGGCAAAGGCCATCGCGGCTACTGCATCGCCCGCTGTTCCGCCCGCAGACAATACATCGCGCCCGATCAGGGCGGCATGGGGTTCATCGGCCGTTACCCCGCCGAAATATTTCTTTACGTGCCCGACCGCCCCTTCCGGCACGGGCTCATCGCCGCCGCATGCGGTGAGAGTGACAGCCAATGCGGCAATGGAAAAAAGTTTTTGCAAAACGGCCCGGTATTGACGGCTATACATGCTACTCCTACCTATAATGCCCGTTGCCGGAGCCAATCTATGAACAGGCGCAATCGAATTTTCAAGATACTTGGCGTATCCGCCTCGATTGCGGTGCTGTTATTGTCCGCGCCGGCGCATAGCGGCTCAATTATCCGCGATACAGAGATAGAACGCACTATCGAGATTTATGCAACTCCGCTGTTGCGCGCCGCAGGCCTCAACCGCGAAGCGGTCCATTTCCACTTGATCAATGATTCCCAGGTGAATGCATTCGTCGCCGGCGGCCAACGCATCTTTCTGACCACCGGGTTGATGCGGGCGACAAAGGGTCCCAATCAGCTCCTCGGCGTGATGGCGCATGAAATGGGTCACATTTCGGGCGGCCACCTCGCGCGGCTGCATGGCGCGCTTGCCAAAGCCGGCGATACAGCCCTGGTCACCCAACTTCTCGGCGTTGCCCTCGGCCTTCTCAGTGGCAACCCCGGCGTCGCGGCGGCGGTCGGCGGCGGCGGCACCCAGGTCGCGGAACGCTCTTTTTTGAGTTTCAGCCGCACACAGGAACAATCGGCGGACCAGGCGGCGGTGCGCTATATGGATCATGCCGGTCTCTCAAGCCGGGGCATGCTGGAATTTCTGGAATATCTGCAGGGCCAGGAATTGCTCGTAACACTGAACCAGGATCCATACTTGCAGACTCATCCCCTCACTCGCGACCGTATCGCCTTTGTTGAAAACCACGTCGCAAAATCGAAATACTCCGACCGTAAACCACCGGAAGCCATTCTGCGGCTACACGCCCGCATGGTCGCGAAAATCGACGCCTTTGTTGACGCGCCGCAGATCACGCTCCGTAAATATGCGCCGACGCCGGACGACAGCGAAATCAAACGCTATGCCCGCGCAATCGCGCATTACCGGAACGCCAATCTGGAAGAAGCCGTGCCTCTGGTCGACGGCTTGATCAGGGATTTTCCAAAAAATCCGTTCTATATCGAATTGAAGGGACAGATGCTTTTTGAAAACGGCCGGATCGATGAGGCCCGCGACGCATACGAAAAATCGGTTCGGATACTACCGACGGCACCGCTTCTGAGAGTAAGCCTCGCCCATGTCATGCTGGAATCAGGGCAAGAAAAATTCCTGCCCGATGCGCGGGGGCATCTGCAACAGGCCGTGCGGACCGACCGCTATATATCCCTCGCCTGGCGTCTTCTTGCCACCGTTCACGGCCGGGCCGGCGATCTCGGCCTATCCGCCTGGGCTCAGGCCGAATACAACTTGCTGCTCGGCCGAAAACGCGATGCGCGCGGACAGGCGCAGCGCGCCATGAGGTTGTTAAAGGAAGGCGAACCGGCCTGGCTGCGCGCGCAGGATATCGTCGTACAGACCGAGCCGCGGCAAAATTAGGCTGTTACGCCAGCTCCGCCGCTTCCGGCTGTTTCATCGGGTGAGCGTCGGCAAACGCGGGCTGTTCCATACAGGTCTCGAAAATTCGAGAAATCGTCGGATAAATATCCAGTGGACAGTCGAAGCGCTGCGCGTTGAACACTTGCGGGACCAGACAGATATCGGCGAGCCCCGGTGTATCGCCATAGCAGAACCGGCCCGTTTCGGGGCTTTCCGAGAGGATTGCCTCCACCCCTTCGAAACCTTCTTTCACCCAATGCTGATACCATTCCGTCCGTGCTGCCTCGTCGGCGCCGAGCCGATCCCGCAGATAATTCAATACCGCGAGATTATTGAGCGGGTGGATATCGCAGGAAATAATATTGGAGATGCCCCTGACCTTGGCTTTCCCGAGAGCATCAGCGGGCAAGAGCGCCGGCTCGGGATGAAGCTCATCAAGATACTCAATGATCGCCAGCGACTGAACAAGAATATCGCTACCGGTATCAAGAGCGGGCACCCGGCCCTGGGGATTGATCTTTTTGAACGCGGCCCCCGATTGGTCACCGGCCTGCAGATTGATCAGCTCGAAATCGTAATCGAGACCCTTGAGGTTCATCGCGATCCGCAGTCTGAACGCCGCCGACGAACGAAAATAGCCGTAAAACTTCATCTTTGAGTGATCTCCCTGAGGTTCGATTCTGCCGTATACGACCTAGATATAGTATTCGCGAAGTGGCGGAAAGCCGTTGAATCCGGTGGAAGAGTAACTCGCCGTATATGCTCCGGCACTGAGAATTCTTACGCGGTCCCCTTCCTTCAAATCCAAAGGCAATTCGTATCCCGCCGCATCATAGAGGACATCCATCTCATCGCAGGTAGGCCCTGCCAGCACAACCGGCCCGGTGGTGCCGCCGTCATATGGAGTCTCGATCCGGTAACGGATCGCTTCGTCCATCGTTTCGATCAATCCGCCGAATTTTCCGATATCGAGATAGATCCAGCGTCGGCCGCCCTCGCGCTTCTTTGAAACCAGCACGATTTCCGCTTCGATAACCCCCGCGTCACCGGCAATGTACCTGCCTGGTTCGGCTATCAGGCGGGGCGGCGACGTTCCGAAATGACGCCGGATGGCCTGTTGGATTGCGTCGCATGTTGCCTCGAGCGCGGGCGTTTCCTCCCGGTATTGCGACGGAAAGCCGCCGCCGATATTGAGAAGGTCGAGTTTTAATCCCGACTTTTGGGCGGCCAGAAATAGCTTTGACGCCTGGCCGATCGCGTGATCCCACTGCTCCAGTTCGCGCTGCTGCGAGCCGACATGAAAGGAAACGCCCGCGGGTCTGAGCCCACGGCTACTCGCGTATTCCAGAACCTCGGCCACGCCAGCCGGCGAAACGCCGAACTTGTTCGATAACGGCCAATCAGCCCCCGCCCCGCTTGTCAGGAACCGGCAGAACACCGATGCCCCCGGCGCGGCCCGGGCGATCTTGTCTATTTCCGAGTCGCAATCCACCGCAAAGAGGGAAACACCCGCCTCATGGGCCTCGGAAATCGCCGACTCTTTCTTGATTGTGTTGCCAAAAGAAATCTCCTCGGGCGACACCCCAGCCGCAAGACATTGCCTGATTTCATAGATGCTGGCCGCATCGAACCGCGCTCCCAACGGCAATAACGTCATGAGAATATCCCGGGCGGGATTTGCCTTTATCGCATAGAAAATCTCCGCCTCGGGCAGGCCGGCGGCCAAACGCCGGAAATGGTCGGCAACCCGGTCAAGGTCGACGACAAGGCATGGGCTCTCCGGCTCATTCTCATCGAGAAAACGCGCGATTTTGTCTTTCATGGGCAACCCCTCGCCACAGGCGGCGGAACAGCGATAATTCCGGCGAGCGGTTTTACACGCGGGGGCGCAAATAAAAAAGACGGAAAGGGACTATTTCTGGTCGTTGCGGACGTGCGAACGCTAGAACGCGCCGGACAGTTCCTGCAAGCCGAACAATGCGCCAACGCCGACCGCGATGATTACACCGAGAATTAGCAGCGGCAAGGCCATGCTTTTCTTTTTCTCTTTTGCCGGTTGCTTGCGCTTCGCACCGGCACGATCACGCGCATTCCTGTTGCGGGAGTTACGTCTTGGCTTCGCGCCGGAGGCCTGTTCCTTTGCGGGCTCCGCCCGCGCGTTACGATCCGCCGATCCGCCGCGAAAGATCGTCCGCGTGGTGCTGAGTTGACTGCTCTCATCGAACGTCTCTTCGACGACGCGAACGCCTGCATAGCGGGTGCTTTGATCGATGCGCCTGGCCTCGAACATGGCGAGCTCCCGATCGTCGAACACCGAATCTATCCGCCATTTTCCGGCAGCAAATGTCTGAATTTCAAACGCCTTCATCGTCAGTCGTCCATTTTTCGACAGTTGGCGCCGCCAAGAATGCCGGAGATAGAAATGCCATCGTCACTAACCGGCAACAGTACGCTCCGATACAAGATGCGGTCGCCGTGCTCGGAAATAAACTCCCCGCCTCGTGAAATCGGCGCCTCCTTCTGCATGACGGCAGAAAAATAACTCGTCGCGACATAAAACAGATTGCCCGGCGGGACAAAAGAGACTCTTTTTCCGATGAGGCTATCGTCGAATTTCGCCGCAATTACATCGCCGACAATGCGAAAAACAGGATCGGTCTCGAAACCCTCGGTATCAAGAACAAAGCAATTCGGCCACATATCATCCAGATCGGCCGGATTGATGTCAGAAAATGCCGGGAACGCCCGACCGGCGCACAAATCGCGCCACTGCGTCAGAAGCCTGAGCGCCAGCCGTCGCTCCATCCCCTTGGGGAGCGCCTCGCCAATGTCTTCAAGCTGAGCGTCGGATAGAAGTTCCGTCATTGCCATTCGCTTTCATAC
>CAZBKQ010000008.1:62958-67705 GCA_964492555.1 uncultured Rhodospirillaceae bacterium
TGTCTTCAAGCTGAGCGTCGGATAGAAGTTCCGTCATTGCCATTCGCTTTCATACTTAGTTCCTTGGCCTCATCATGACCTTACGAGGTTAAAATGCGGTAAATTCCGAAAAGACGATTATCGGCGCAAACTCAGAGAAATTCGGCAACTTCCTGCAGACCGATCAAAGCGGCGATCCCGGTAATCACTATGATCATGCCAACCCAGAGCAGCGACAACGTCCCCGTCTGGGCTTTCTTTTTCTGCCGCGAAGCCGACGCCGGCCGCCGCCGCGCCGCGGTCTTGCCGGAGGCCGGGCGCCTGCCGCCCGTTCTCCGCCGTCGCGGAGCGCCCCGCTTTGAAGACGTCTTGCGTCGACCCGTCCCGCCTCTTACCGGACCGCGCGCATATCGCTGCGGTTTCCGCATTTGTGAGAGAAGGATATTGCATTTTGACCTATTGGTTGCCGGGTCATATTCCTCTTCGATTACCCGAACCCCCTCATGGCGGTTAGTCGCCAGCAAACGCTCCGCCTCCGCCATCGCCGTGCCGCGATCATTAATATAGGAATCGAATTCCCATTTATTGTTCTTTAAAAGCTGTATTTCGTAGGCACGCATCTCGGAACCTTCGTTGACGGTGGTGATATTGGGGACCCGCAAGGCCTTCCGGCCCTCGTACCCACCCTATCCTGTGTCAAAATTTCCTTAATTAACGATAAATCGCCAAACACCGAACGCCCCGCGTCGTTGCGCCTCGACCAGCGCTGCGGTAAGGAAATTCGCGAATAGAACAATTTTGGACGAAGGTCGTTGGCTCAATACGGGAAAATCCTGGTTCTGAACGGACCCAACCTGAACATGCTGGGCACGCGCGAGCCGGAGATATATGGCGAGCAAACACTCGCTGATATCGAAGCAAACTGCCGCAAGACTGCGGAAAATCTCGGTTTCGACCTCGATTTCCGCCAATCGAATTCGGAAGGTGAACTGGTCGGCTGGATTCAACAATCGACGGAAGCCGCGGCGATTATCATCAACCCCGCCGCCTATACCCATACTTCTGTCGCTATCCGGGATGCGCTGGCCCTGTGCGTCAGTCCGGTCATTGAACTGCATATTTCGAATATTTTCCGCCGCGAGCCTTTCCGGCACGAATCCATGATCTCAGGCGTTGCCACGGGATTGGTCTGTGGATTCGGCCCAAACGGATATATGCTCGCAATTCACGCAGCCAGGGATTTGTTAGAAAACGGATAGTCACCCAAATGGCGAAATTCGATATAGAGGAATCTGCGGTCAGGAAGCTGGCGGAACTATTGGAGGAAACCGGACTTTCGGAAATCGAGGTCACCAACGGTGACAAGAGCATTCGCATTTCCCGCTCTGTCCAGAGCCAGGCCGTCGTTGCGCCGGCTGCCGCCGCCTTACCGGCAGGCACCGCCCTGGCTCCTGAGACCGGACAAGCGGCGGAGCGAGAGGCATCCGGGGACGCCGTCACCGCACCCATGGTCGGGGTTGTTTATCTGTCCCCAGAACCCGGCGCGGCCAATTTTGTAAAGCCCGGCGATACCGTCAATGAAGGCGATACCCTCTTGTTGATTGAGGCGATGAAAACCTTCAATCCGGTGCGCGCGCCGCGTTCGGGCAAGGTCACGAATATTCTTGTTTCGGACAAGACACCGGTCGAGTTCGGCGAAGAACTCGTCATCATCGAATAAAATTTCCCAATGTTCGACAAGGTCCTGATAGCAAACCGCGGCGAAATCGCGCTCCGGATCAACCGGGCCTGCCACGAAATGGGGATCAGCACCGTCGCGGTTCATTCGACCGCCGATGCCGACGCCATGCATGTGCGACTTGCCGATGAAAGCGTTTGCATCGGTGGTCCGAGCGCCACTGAATCCTACCTGAATATTCCGGCAATCATCACCGCCGCCGTCGTGACGAACGCTGATGCGATCCATCCCGGCTACGGATTTCTTTCCGAAAGCGCGCGGTTTGCTTCAATCGTCGATGAACATGAGATCGATTTCATTGGTCCCACGGCGGAACATATCGCATTGATGGGCGACAAGATCGCCTCAAAGGCGAAAGTTAAATCGCTCGGCATCCCGGTCGTCCCGGGGTCGGACGGCGCGATCACCGATGCCGAAGATGCCAAAAAGCTGGCGAAAGACATCGGCTATCCGGTTCTGGTCAAAGCATCGGCGGGCGGCGGCGGGCGCGGCATGCAGATTGTGCGTGAACCCGACGAACTGGCCTCCGCATTGTCGCGCGCGCGCGCGGAAGCCGGGGCGGCTTTCGGAGATGACGCTGTCTATATCGAGAAATTTCTCGAAAAGCCGCGCCATATCGAAATCCAGGTGATGGGTGATAACGGAAACAACGTCATCCATCTGGGCGAACGGGATTGTTCCCTTCAACGGCGCCACCAGAAAGTTCTTGAGGAAGCCGGGTCACCCGCGCTGAACGCTGCCGAACGCGACGCGATCGGCAAACGTGTCTGCGACGCGCTGTCGGAACTCGGTTACCGCAACGCGGGGACGGTGGAGTTTCTGTATGAAGAGGGCGAATTCTATTTCATCGAAATGAATACGCGACTTCAGGTCGAACACCCCGTGACAGAGATGATTACGGGGATTGATATCGTTCGGGAACAGCTTCGCATCGCGGCCGGTGCCCCGCTTGGCATGACACAGGAAGACATATCCTTCGGCGGCCACGCGATCGAGTGCCGGATCAACGCCGAAAACCCGCTGAACTTCGTCCCCTCGCCGGGGCAGGTCACGGATTATCATCCGCCCGGGGGCCTGGGAGTCCGAGTGGATTCAGGACTTTATGCCGGGTACCGCGTGCAGCCGCATTATGACAGCCTGGTTTCCAAGCTGATCGTGCACGGGACAAACCGCAATGAGTGCCTGATGCGCTTACGGCGGGCGCTTGACGAATATGTCATCGGTGGAATCGAAAGCACGATTGCCCTTCATCAGGAAATTATTGCCCAGCCGGATTTCGTAAATGGCGATTACGACATACATTGGCTGGAGAAAATGGTCGAAAAGCGATCAAGCGGCTGATCCATGGTCGGACTTGATCCGGATATTCTGTTGCGCGCATACGCGGTGGGGTTGTTCCCCATGGCGGAACGCCACGACGACCCCACCCTCTATTGGATCGACCCCGAGAAGCGCGGCATCATGCCGCTCGATACATTCCATATACCGCGCCGTCTGAAAAAGAGCGTCCGCCAGGGCGTCTACGATATCCGTTGCGATACGGCGTTCGAAGAAGTCATCCGCCGGTGCGCCGACCCCGCGCCCGACCGGAAAGAAACCTGGATCAACGACGAGATCATTCAGCTCTATTCGGACCTTTTCGATATCGGCCGGGCGCACAGCGTCGAAGCCTGGCAGGACGAAGAGCTGGTCGGCGGGCTTTACGGCGTGGCGTTGGGCGGAGCTTTTTTCGGGGAAAGCATGTTCAGCCGCGCCCGCGACGCGAGCAAGATCGCTTTGGTCCACCTTGTGGCGCGGCTTCGCGCCGGCGGCTTCAAACTACTCGACACTCAGTTCGTGACCAGCCATCTGGCGCAGTTCGGTGTCGTTGAAATCCATCGCAGCGGCTATCGTCAGTTGCTTTCTTCCGCCTTGGACGTATCAGCGGAATTCGTGTCGGAACTACCAGAAGAAGTGCTGGAAGATTTCATACAATCGACGACCCAGACGTCGTAGACCGGGTGCTCCAGGGCGGAGAGCGCCGGGCTTGACGCGAACATCCAGCCGGAAAAATATCTGACCGCGCGGTCATCCGCACCGATATCGTCTATCACGACAAATGCCGCGCTTTCCGGCGTTTCTTCCGGCGGCCGCTTATGGCAATCACGCACCGTGATGCGAAGCGAACCAAATGGCACCATGACGCCCGCCGGCGCCTCGAATTCGGAAATCCGCGCCGTGACCTTGTCGAGCCCCTGAAGTACTCCCCCTACCGGAACGCGCGCCGGTGCCTCTTGCTCCTTACCGTTGTCTCCGGATGAAGAAGCCGAAGGAACCGCGCCGGCGGGGCCTTGCGCCGCAGGCACGGCGTTTTCCTGTGCGCAAAGCGGCGCGTCGCACAGCATAATCCCCATCAACGCTATGAAAGAACGCCTCACTCAGGCTTCTCCGCCAAAAATCGAAGGCGCACATAATCCGCGATCCAGCGCCCGTCCTTGACCAGGACCGGACGTAATTGATCTGCGACTTCCGCTATCAGCGCATCGCGTTCCTCCACCGGAACCGAAAAAAGAAACGGCTCCGCGAAAGTAACCAGCCATCCGGAAATATCACCCGGCAATTCGGTCGGCCGCGGAATAAGTTCGATATAAGGCACGGAAAACCCGGCATCTTTCAGTTGGGAGCTGTAGGTCTCCGCAGCCGGAAAATACCAGGGAAAAAGGGATGCCGCGTCGATTCCCCTACGCGACAGCGCGTCCCCAAGCGCGCGCGTTATACTGGCAATATTGCCTGCGCCACCCATTTCAGCCGCGATCCGGCCACCTGGCTTGAGCGCGCGCCACATACCGGCGATGACCGCATCCGGATCGTCGGACATCCAGTGCAGCGCGGCATTCGAAAGAATACCGTCGAATTCCGTATCAAACGGCAGGGAATAGCCATCGGCCACCCGGGCGTCCAGCCCCCGCGCCCGGGTGGCGGCTACCTGATCGGACGCAGCATCGACCGCGACAAGCGTGATGTCCACCGAAAGCAGCTTTTCCGTCAGAG
>CAZBKQ010000008.1:67805-86034 GCA_964492555.1 uncultured Rhodospirillaceae bacterium
GCAGCATCGACCGCGACAAGCGTGATGTCCACCGAAAGCAGCTTTTCCGTCAGAGCACCGTCGCCACAGCCAAGATCGAGGATACGTTCGCCGGGCGTCGGCGCCAGCAAATCGATTAGCGGCTCACCCAGGTCGGCGACAAAACGGGCATTGGCGGCGTACCGCTCGGCAATCCAACGCTGACCCGATTCTGATGCCTCACTTGGCGCCATCAGCCGCGCCCGAATCCTTTTTCTCTCCGCTTTGAGAGAAGATCATGCGGCCGACGAGAGATACGATATCCACCGATCCCTGCGTATGGGTGATTTCATCCCCGGCCGCCAGCATTGCCTCTTCGGCGCCGGGCTGGAGGGTGAGGTACTTGTCCCCAAGAAGGCCGTCGGAAGCAACCTGGGCGGAACTGTCGGTGGGCAGTTTCACGTCTTCCTTTACATTGAAGGTGACGACCGCAAGGTAGGTCTGCGGATCGAGAACCTGGCGCGTTACGGTGCCGATCTTGATCCCGCTCATCCGGACATCACTGCCTTCCTTGAGACCATCAATACGATCAAATTTGGCAATGATCTCATATCCGGCAACCGACCCGCGCCCACCGGTATTATAGGCGTAGAAAAGAAATGCGCCGGCGACGATCAGGACCGCGGCGCCGACGAGCGTTTCAACCAGCTTGCTTTGCATTTTACCTATTCCTCGGAAAACAGGATCGGCACGCCCTTATTGGTCGGGCTGCCAGGATTCGTAATCACCGGTGGCCGGGCGACGCTGGCCACCTTTCAGGATATGCCCGGGCGGCCTGTAGGCCTCGTCCGTCCCCGTTGGATTGGCTTCATGCGGCGTTTGCCAGGGTTTGCGCGGCGGGGCCTGGTCGCCGGGAACCGCATCCGTCCGGTGATGCAACCAGCCATGCCATTCTGCCGGCACAGCCGAGGCCTCGACCTTACCGCTATAAATAACCCAGCGCTTTTCCCGTCCATTCCGGGGATGACGCGAATCCTTGTAATATTTGTTCCCTTGCTCGTCTTCTCCGACAAATGTTCCGGAAAAAAGCGTCAGCAAACGGGTTCCAATTGACATTCTCTCTCTCCGCATCGGGCGATGGCGGCAGACTATATCACATGCGGATGGATATTGGTCCAGCGCGGAAAACACGCCAGTTTGCTTTCGATTACTCTGATGATGCAATATTTCGTACTTATTTCAAAACCCTCCCAAAATGTTGTTGCGTATTCGATATATTGCAGTTAAGCATAGATTGCCCCCCAGATTTGGGGCTGTCGATGTGTAGTTGGCGTTGAGTAGCGTTTTTCGTGTGGGAGGCGTCTCGATCTGGGGGGACCAAATTCCGGTTCATAAGAAGCCGGAAAGAACAGATACGGACACCAGGGTGTTCTTCGGCAGGACCCGCTGGCGGCCGTCGACCGGTCAGGAGGCGCAATGCGCATCACCCGTCGACATTCTGAAGCCGATCACGCCCCCTATATGGGTCTGGAGGCGATTCGAGGCACGTTTATCGACTCCACCGGACAGGAATTTGTATTCATTCACCCCGATAGCTGGCCCTTATCCGCCGTAGCCTCAATCGCCGAAATCCTGCCGGCTGTTCCCAAAAAGGAAATTGAAAAACTCCGCGAAGACGATGTTCCCGCCTGGCTTTGGCGCGCTGCCCCGGCGAAGATCTGCGTGGCCGTCAGGGAAAACTCGCTGTACGACGTCATTGATCGGATCGCGGGCGGCATTTGTTATCAAGGCTGGCGCGCAGGCTATTTTGACGCAGAAAACGATGCCCGCGCCGCATTTGACGAGTTGCGCTGGCTGATCGCGCACCGCCATCTTTGCCCGGAGAACGGCATCTGGAAATGGGCAGGAATTTCCTGGGCATACGGGATCGAGATATCCGACCCGTTAAGCTGTATCGCCGATTGGCGGACAGGCGCTGTCCGCGCGGCGAACTCAGAAGATATGCCCGTTTATTCCGGTTTTATCATCGGAGCAAACGGGATTTCCGAGAATTCATCGGGGCTGACCGGCCTGAAAAAGACGCTTGAGCAAATATCGGAAAGCGGCGGACGCTGGTCGCTTAATCCCGGCTTGGGGAGGAGGCCCGGAGCGCTCCGCCGGTTCTACGAAGAGGCCCCAGCGGGTGGGCTCCTGACCATCAGTCCCGCCGACGAGAGTTTTACCGGCGTTCGGGATGATCATCTGTACAAAAATGCCCGGCAAGCCGCCGCCGACGCGGGGGACAAAATTTTCCGCCGTCACATAGACGCGATCATCGACAGCTGGGGCGATGAAGCCCCGGATGGAAGCGACGCTATATCGCCCCGCCTCAGGATGGCTTTACTGTCCGCCACACAAGCGGGCATTCCCGACTCCATGCTCGAATCGATTCTGGAGAAGCTGGCGCGGCGACAGACATTTTCAGCGGACGATATCATGGGTCCCGTCCCCGCCGGCGCGGCCGCCACCGAGACTCGCCGTACGGTGGTCTTGAATTCAGACACAAAGGCAAAGACGGTGGCGGATTACGCCAACCGGGCCACCCAGTCGGGTGACAGTTTAACGATTTTGATCGGAAACCCGGATACCGAAACCACCATGTTTTTCGATGCCGGTACCATTCGCTCTATGGATCCGGAATACGGCTTTATGTTCTCCGACGATATCGGCGCGCCGACGGCGACCATCAACGCCGGCGCCTATAGTTCGCAAATCGGCCTCGATTCCAGCGGTATGGAGCACGCTATCGGTCTGACCGCCCTCGCCCTCGATATCCTGATTGACATTTCCCCGTCACCCAACCCGCGAATCGCCCGTCGGATATGGGATTTCCGGCCAATTAATATTTGCCTTGGCAATCTTGCGGTCGATGAATCCGGTGCAGAATTGTCGGCTGTGGCCGCTGCGGCGTCATGGAGGGCGGCACGGGAACTCGCAGAAGAACGTGGCGCCTTTCCCCGCTATACGGACCATCAGGACGCCATTCAGTCGGCCCTCTCGGCCCAAAGGGAACAGGCAGCGATGCTGGGAACGGCTGGACCGGCCGCGCGCGCCTGGCGGAACCCGGCGGACGAAGACCGCGCGCCCCTTAGAAATGCGATTGTGCTGTCCGCCGGTGCGCCGAAATTGCCGCAAGCCGTCTTCAATGCGCCGGTCAAGCCGGGAATAGCGCCGCGCGCAAACGACCAGGCGCGCAATCTCCCGGATATGAGAGCTGAGGGATACAACGAGACCATAATCGACGGCACCGCCGGACAAATCGCGGGGCGGCGAACGCTCCGCAATGCGCCCGGGGTAAATCACACGAGCTTGCGCCGCTGCGGGTTTACGGAAGAAGTGCTCCGACGGGTCGAACGGTTGCTCCAGACGGCCAATGATTTATCGCAATGTTTTGCACCAGCAGTACTCGGCCGGACCTTTTGCGTGGATGCATTAAAACTGGATCCTGGGGAATTGTCGCAAGACGATTTCGATGTCCTGGCCGCAATTGGTTTCTGCGATGGCGCAATAGACGCCGCGTCGCGTTGGGCGCTGGGCACCGGCGGGATTGCCGCCGCCCCCTCAGACGCCCACCCGGTACGTATGGACCGGCAAGCCGGCACACAAATCAGCCCCGCCGACCGGATCAAATCGATGGGACGGATTCAACGGTTCCTGACCGGCGCTATCGCGATCCCGCTGACCTTGCCCGCCGCAACGGAAAACGACCAGATCGAAGGTTGGATTGCCGATGCGCGAAATGTCGGCCTGAGGGCGCTGGTGTTGGCGCCGGCGGTGAGTAAACCAGAGACCATCACTCTTCGCGATGACACCGGACATACTGCGCCGGATCGTCCGATACTTGTTCCAGACGCTGTCACCGGGCCGTCCGCCGGTGACCGAACGACTTCGTCCCTTCCGGTTTTGCCGGAGGAACGAAGCGCGACGCCCGTCAGTTCCTCAGCGGACGCCGCGACAGATCAGCGTCAATCCTGACGCTGTGTCTCCCTGAAACTACGGGGGGTTTGTTACCCCCCGATTTTTTGTGCCATATGCGCCCCACGGTTCTCTATTGGCCGGTTTTGGACTAGGATTTGGCCAAAGAGGAGGACCCAATGGCGGGAAAGATCGATCAGCGACTACAGGAACTTGGAATCGCGTTACCGGACGGGCCGGCACCCTCGGCCAACTACATACCCTTTGTCGTTACGGGAAATCTCGTATTCGTTTCGGGCCAGATATCGCACGAAAACGGTGAGTTGATCGCCGGCAAGATCGGAGACGGGCTCAATATCGAGACCGGGCAACGCGCGGCACGGGCTTGCGCTCTTAACCTGATCGCTCAGTTGAAAAATGCCTGCGACGGTGACCTGGACCGGGTAACCCGTGTCGTCAAGCTGGGCGGTTTCGTCAATGCGGCGCCCGACTTCAAACAACCTCCGCAGGTTATGAATGGCGCTTCCGATCTGTTTGTTGAGATTTTCGGAGAAGCCGGCCGGCATGCCCGCTTTGCGGTCGCCACGGCGTCTCTGCCGAGCGGCGCCGCCGTTGAGGTCGATGGCGTATTTGAAATCGCCTAAGAATGCCGGACGGTGAAGACACGGTTACCGTCAAGGTAATCGAAGGCCTGTCCGAGACCTCCTCCGAAGTCTGGAATGCATGTGCGGGCGACGACAACCCCTTCGTGTCTTTTGAATTTCTGTCGGCCCTGGAAGACAGCGGGTCCGTCAGCGCCGAAACAGGATGGTTGCCCCAACACCTTCTGGTGGAGGATGCGGCGGGCACGGTAATCGCCGCTGTCCCGGCCTATTTGAAAAGCCATTCCTACGGCGAATACGTCTTCGATTGGGGATGGGCGGAGGCTTTCGAAAGAGCCGGCGGAAAATATTATCCCAAATTACAGGTCGCGGTTCCGTTTACGCCGGTAACGGGGCCGCGCCTTCTGATTCGCCCGGATGGCGACCGCGAGAGACTGACCACGGTTCTCACCGCCGGTCTTCAGGAACTCGCCCGCCAGCGCGAGGTTTCTTCTCTCCACATAACGTTTTGCACGCCGGAAGAACACGACCATCTTGTCGGTGAAGGGTTTCTGAAACGCGTCGGCAAGCAGTTTCATTGGCACAATCGCGGCTATGCGGATTTCGATGATTTTCTGGGCGCATTGACCTCGCGGAAACGAAAATCCATCCGCAAGGAACGGCGCGTCGCCAATGAAGACGTAGAAATAGAAATTCTGACCGGCGATGATTTACGCGAAGAACATATGGACGCGTTCTACAGCTTCTATCTCAACACGGTTGACCGCAAATGGGCGCATGCCTATCTGGACCGCGATTTCTTTTCGCTGCTTCGCGAACGCCTCGCCGGAAACGTCGTACTGGTTCTAGCCAGCCATGACGGCGCACCTGTCGGCGCGGCCCTGAATTTGCGGGGACGCGACACGCTTTATGGCCGCAACTGGGGCTGCGCCGCGCAGTTCCGCATGCTGTATTTCGAAGCCTGCTTTTACCGCGCAATCGATTACGCGATCGAAAACAACCTGGCAAAGGTGGAAGCCGGGGCCCAGGGACCGCACAAGATCAGCCGCGGCTATTTGCCGTCGGAAACATATAGTGCGCACTGGATCCGCCATGAGGGCTTCCGCGACGCGGTCGAAAACTTTCTCACCCATGAACGCGCGCAAAACCGCTCGGAAATGGCGATGCTGGAGGACGAAATGTCGCCCTATCGCAAGGATCTGCCGTTTTAGTTCCGGCCCTGTCTATTCGACCAGCGCGTGGTCCTCTTCTTTCTTGCCGCCACCGGATTTCGGCTTTTTCTTGACTTTCGCCGGCGTCACATCGAGCGTCAGCTTGCCATCGGCGGCGCCGACCTTGACCACGCCCCCGCGTTCCAGCTTGCCGAACAGCAACTCATCCGCAAGCGGCTTCTTGATATTTTCCTGAATGACCCGCGCCATCGGCCTTGCACCAAACCGTTCGTCATAGCCTTCACGTACCAGCCACTTGCGGGCCGCCTCATCAAGGTCGAACGTAACGCCGCGATCCTCCAGCTGCGCCTCCAGCTGGATAATAAACTTATCGACCACCAGCTCGACGATTTCCGGCGGCAGGGATTCAAAAGCGATCGTCGAATCCAGCCTGTTCCGGAATTCCGGTGTGAACAGGTTCTTGATCGCTTCTTCGTCATCGCCCTCGCGCTTGTCCCGCCCGATTCCGATCGCTTCCTTTGCAAGATCGGAAGCGCCGGCATTGGTTGTCATAATCAATACCACATTGCGAAAATCGACGTGCTTGCCGTTATGGTCGGTCAGCTTGCCGTGATCCATCACCTGCAGAAGTATATTGAACAGATCCGGGTGCGCCTTCTCGATCTCATCAAGCAGCAATACGGCATGCGGATGCTGATCAATGGCGTCGGTTAACAGGCCGCCCTGATCGAATCCCACATAACCCGGCGGCGCGCCGATCAGCCGCGACACGGTGTGGCGCTCCATATATTCGGACATGTCAAACCGGATCAATTCAATCCCCATGGTCAGGGCAAGCTGTTTCGCGACCTCGGTCTTTCCGACGCCCGTCGGCCCTGAAAACAAATAGCACCCGATGGGTTTTTCCGGTTCGCGCAAGCCGGCACGCGACATCTTGATCGCGGTGGCCAGCGCATCGATCGCATTATCCTGGCCGAAAACTACGGTCTTCAGATCGCGGTCCAGATTGAGCAGAGCCTTCTGGTCGTTGCGGGAAACGCTTTTCGGCGGTATCCGCGCGATCTTGGCGACCACGGCCTCCACGTCCTTTACCCCGATCATCTTGCGGCGGCGTCCTTCCGGCAGCAGCTTCTGCGCCGCACCCACCTCGTCAATCACGTCAATCGCCTTGTCTGGCAACTTCCGGTCGTTGATATAGCGCGCCGCCAACTCTACCGCCGTCCGCAACGCCTCCGCCGTATAGCGCACCCGGTGATGCTTCTCATAATACGGTTTGAGACCGCGCAGAATTTTCACCGCATCTTCGACCGACGGTTCATCGACATCGATTTTCTGGAAACGCCGGACCAGCGCACGGTCCTTTTCGAAATAGGAACGGTATTCCTTATAGGTTGTCGACCCGATGCAGCGCAGCGTTCCGCTCTGCAAGGCGGGCTTCAACAGGTTGGACGCGTCCATCGATCCGCCGCTTGTCGCGCCGGCGCCGATGACGGTATGAATTTCATCGATAAACAGGATGGCGTTATCGCAGGCATCAAGCTCTGTCACCACGGCTTTCAGCCGTTCCTCGAAATCACCCCGGTAGCGCGTTCCTGCCAGCAGCGACCCCATATCGAGAGAAAAGATCGTTGCCTCCTGCAGCACATCGGGAACTTCCCCGTTTTCGATGCGCAACGCCAGACCTTCGGCCAGCGCCGTCTTGCCCACGCCGGCATCGCCGACATAAAGCGGATTGTTCTTGGTCCGGCGGCATAGTACCTGGATCGTGCGTTCTATTTCATGTGCCCGTCCGATCAGCGGGTCGATCTTGCCGTCGCGCGCCTTCTGGTTCAGGTCGACGCAATAGGCGCTCAATGCCTCGCGACCTTCTTCCTTTTCCTTCTGTTCTTCTTCCGCCGGTTCATCAGCTCCCTGAACCGTTCGCGTTTCGGAACGGCCAGGCACCTTCGCGATTCCGTGCGAAATATAATTCACCGCGTCAAAGCGGGACATTTCCTGCTCCTGCAGGAAGAAGACCGCGTGCGATTCCCGTTCTGAGAACATGGCGACCAGAACATTCGCACCGGTTACTTCCTGGCGCCCGGAGGTCTGCACATGAATCGCCGCGCGCTGCACCACCCGCTGGAAGCTCGAAGTCGGTTTCGGGTCGTCGTCCCGGTTGACCACAAGGTTGTTGAGCTCGTTATCGAGATATTCCCCGAGCTGGTGCTGGAGCTTTTCTATATCGACGCCGCACGCCTTGAGTACCGCCACCGCATCCTGATCGTCAGTCAGCGACATAAGAAGATGTTCCAAAGTCGCGAATTCGTGGCTGCGCTCACGCGCCAGCGCGAGGGCCTGATGGAGACTGCGTTCAAGGTTGCGCGATAGCATGGGCTATTCCTTTTCGAGCGTGCACTGCAGGGGGTGTTGGTGCTCTTTCGCCAAATCCATCACCTGATTGACTTTGGTTTCGGCGACCTCATAGGTGTAGACCCCGCAGACGCCTACCCCTTTCTGATGCACATGAAGCATGATCTTGATCGCTTCATCGTTACTTTTTGAAAAAAATCTTTCCAGAACCATTACGACGAACTCCATCGGGGTGTAATCGTCGTTCAACATGATGACACGATACATCGACGGTTTTCGCGTCTTCGGTTTTGAGTCGACGACAAGCCCCGTCCCCGGCCCATTGCCGGGTGGATCATCCTTGTCGTCGTCACTCATGTTCACTCGAAAAATCAGAGTTCGGTCCTTTCGTCAGGGACTGGCCCGTCAGGGATAATGATATTGAAAGCGCTGGAGACGTCAAAAGGCAAATTTCGCCAATGGTTAACGGGAAACCGCCTTGTTGCCCCCTACTGTGGATAAATCGAATCGTATAGTCAGACCCCTCATTAGTTAGGATACCGGGGTGGAAAAGCTATATGCTGTTGTAGATTCTGGGAGTCTTAAATACCCTGACGTCTGCTTCCGGATGTCACTGACCGGAACCAGATGCGGTCTCATAATCGGGAAAGTCAGTGAGAATTATCCTGTTAATCGGTTTCTTGGTTTATTTTGCCGCTGGCCTGGCGGTCGCCGAAGCGCGTCAATACGCCGCCATGATCGTCGACGAGCGCAGCGGAAAGGTTCTTCACGCCGAAAATCCGGATATGAAAACACACCCGGCCTCGCTGGCAAAAATCATGACGCTGTATCTTGTTTTTGAGCAGTTACGCGCCGGAAAGATCACAATGTCAAAGAGGCTTCCCGTTTCGGCCCGGGCGGCCCGGCGGCCGCCGTCCAAGCTGGGGCTTAGGAAAGGCCAGTCGATTACGGTCAGGAACGCCATCAGCGCCCTGATCACCAAATCCGCGAACGATGTGGCGACCGTCGTCGCCGAGGCCATTTCCGGCACCGAAACGCGCTTCGCGGCGCTGATGACGGACCGCGCCCGGCAATTAGGAATGACGGCAACGGTCTTTCAGAACGCATCCGGTTTGCCCGATCGCAACCAGGTCACCACCGCGCGCGACATGGCCCGACTTTCGATCGCCATCCGGCGTGATTTTCCGAAGTACTTTGATCTGTTTTCGATGAAGTCCTTCAAATACGGGCACCGGCAATTTCGCAATCACAATAATCTGCTTGCACGTTTTCCCGGGACCACGGGAATAAAAACCGGCTACATAAACGCCTCCGGCTTTAACCTCGCGGTCTCGGTGGAACGCGACGGACGCCGGTTGATCGGGGTGATATTCGGCGGCAAGACGTCCGCGCGGCGCGACAACCGGATGATCACCCTGCTGCGGCGAACACTCAAAATGATGTCACAGCTCGACCGCATCGTGCGCCGCAACGCGCCGGTTAGCCGCAACGCCCCGATTCAGACCAGCCGGCGGACGAGCTTCGGCAAGATTGATGCCCGACCGTCCAACGACGCCGATCAGCGTTGGGGAATACAAATCGGGGCTTACAGCCGGTTCGCACAGGCCTTTCTGGCGGCCAACCGCGCCGTCGAAGCGGCCGACGGTTTGCGTTGGGCCCGGGTTTCCGTCGAACAGAGCGTTGTCCGGGGTAAGCGCCTATACCGCGCGCGTCTGCTGGACATATCGCAGAACCGCGCCATGCGCGCCTGCCGGGAGCTCAAGGCCAAACGGGTTTCCTGTCAGGTCGTTCAAATCGGCGAAACGGCCGAAGGCGACCGCTAGCGGACCAGGGCTAGAATTCGGGCGGCTCGACGCCGCTTTGAACAAGTTGATCAACCAGGGCCGAGCGAAGCCTGTTCAGCCCCTCCCCGTCATGAGCCTCACAGCGCGCCACGAGCACGTCCTGCGTGTTTGATGCACGCAGCAACCACCATCCGTCCTCGGTAAGAACCCGTAACCCGTCAACATCAACGATATTGGCGCCGGATGACCGCATACGCCCCAACACTTCCTGGACAACCTCGAATTTTCGGACGTCGTCGCAAGGAAAACGTAGTTCGGGCGTATTAACGCGCTGCGGCAGTGAGTCCCGTATCTCCGCGAGGGACCGGTCCTGACCGGCCAGGTAATTCAACAACCTGACCGCGGCATAAAGCCCGTCATCAAACCCGAACCACTTATCGGCAAAGAAAATATGGCCGCTCATCTCACCCGCCAGCGGCGAGCCGGTCTCAGCCATCCGCGCCTTGATCAGGGAATGACCCGTGCGCCACATCATGGGCTCACCACCCATTTTCGCGATCTCATCAAACAGCGTCTGACTGGCTTTCACATCCGCGATAATCGTCGCACCCGGCTGAGCGGCAAGCACGTCCGCGGCCAACATGACCATGAGCTGATCGCCCCAGAGAATTCGACCTTCGCCGTCTATTGCGCCGAGCCGGTCGCCATCGCCATCGAAGGCGAGCCCAAGGTCGCACTTCGAACGAGCGACTTCTTCCTGAAGCTGCTCCAGACACTCCGGCACTGTCGGATCGGGGTGATGGTTCGGAAAATTGCCGTCGACTTCCGCATTGATCAGAATATGCTCACCCGGCAACTTCGCTGTCAGCGCCGCCATCGCCGGCCCGGCGGAGCCGTTACCCGCGTCCCACGCGACCTTGAGGCCGTTTTCCGCGGTGTAGTCCTCAACCATACGGTTCACGTAATCATCGAAGATCGCGATTTCCTCGGCTGATCCGGCTCCGGACGGCCAGTCGCCGGCGGCAGAAATCTCACCGAGTTTCTGAATATCGTCGCCATAGAACGGGGCGTGCCCCATCATCATCTTGAAGCCGTTATATTCCGGCGGATTGTGCGATCCGGAGATCATGATGCCCGCGTCAGCCGGAACCGTATTGACTGCAAAATAGAGCATCGGCGTCCCGCCCAGCCCAATTCGGAACACCTTGAGGCCGCAACTCGTCAGCCCCTCCGTGACGGCTTGTTCGAATCCGGGAGAGCTATCCCTTCCGTCATACCCGACACAGACCGATTTTCCGCCCGACCGCACGACCATTGCGCCGAAGGATCGGCCGATGGCCAACGCATCGTCGGTTGAAAGGGTCTGCCCGACCACGCCACGGATATCGTATTCCCGCAGGATTGAGGGATTGAATTGATGGGAAGTCACGAATTGGCCCCGGGGATCACCGGCGCGCGCCCGATACTGTAATATGTGAAACCGGCATCCCCCATGTCACCGGGTCGGTAAATATTGCGAAGATCGACAAGGATGGGCTCGCGCAATATCGATTTGACACGCGCCATGTCCAGCGCCCGAAAGGCATTCCATTCGGTCATGATCACCACCACATCCGAATTCTGAATGGTTTCATAGGGGCCCGTACAAAAGGTAACGTTCTCAAGAAGTTTTGACGCCTCTTCCATTCCCTCCGGATCATATGCCCTGATATCGGCACCGCCCGCCTGTAATTCAGGGATAACGGCAAGACTGGGACTGTCGCGCATATCATCGGTATTCGGCTTAAAGGTCAGCCCGAGCACCGCGATGGTCTTACCCTGAACCGATCCACTACAGGCTTCGACCACCTTGTCGGCCATCTGCTTTTTACGTTTGTCGTTGATATCGACAACCGTCTCGACAATGCGGATAGGGCAATCGGCATCCTGAGCGGTTTTTACAAGCGCCAGCGTGTCCTTCGGGAAACAGGAGCCGCCATATCCCGGACCGGCATGCAGGAACTTGTTGCCGATCCGCCCGTCCAACCCGATACCTTTCGCGACATCCTGAACATTGGCGCCGAGGCGTTCGCAGAGGTCCGCAAACTCATTGATAAAGGTAATCTTGGTGGCGAGAAATGTATTCGCCGCATATTTGATCAGTTCGGCGGTTTCCAGGTCGGTCCCTACTATCGGCGTTTCAAGAAGGTAAAGCGGCCGATATAGTTCACGCAGCACATCAGCCGCGCGGCTGGTTTCCGTCCCGATCACGACGCGGTCTGGCCGCATGAAGTCGTTGATTGCGGAACCTTCACGCAGGAACTCCGGGTTCGAGGCGACATCGAAATCCGCGCCCGGATTGGTCTCGGCGATGATCCTCTTGACCTCTCGGCCTGTTCCAACCGGAACCGTCGATTTGGTCACGACGACAGTGTATCCGGACATTGCCTCGGCAATCTCGGCGGCGGCGGCATAGACGTAGGAAAGATCCGCATGCCCGTCACCGCGCCTACTGGGTGTCCCCACCGCGATGAATACCGCGTCGGCATCCAAAACGGCTTCTTTGAGGTCGGTTGTAAAGCCCAACCGGCCTGCGGCGACATTCGAGGCGATAAGGGGTTCCAGCCCCGGTTCATAGATAGGACATTCGCCATTAAGCAACCGGGCGATTTTATTTTCGTCCTTGTCCACGCATGTGACATCCACACCGAATTCGGAAAAACAGGTGCCGGAAACCAGACCGACATATCCCGTTCCGATCATTGCGATTTTCATTCAACTGCCCTCGAAAATTCCCGGAAAAATTTCCGGCGTTATTGTGCGTACTGTGCCAAAATTTGCGTCAACTGATCTTTCATATCCGGTCGTTCCAGGGCGAACGCTATATTGGCCTCCTGAAACCCGACCTTGTCACCGCAATCGAATCGCTTGCCCTCAAATCTCAGCCCATGAAAAGGATGATTGCCGATCATCTTGGCCATGGAATCCGTCAATTGGATTTCTCCCCCGGCCCCGGTTTCTTGCTGATCGAGATGCTCAAACACTTCGGGCAACAATATATACCGCCCGATTACCGACAGTGTGGATGGGGCATCGGCGGGGTCGGGCTTTTCGACCAGCCCCTTTACCTCAACAAGATCGCCGGTCTGCTGCCCGGGATCAAGAACGCCATAGCGGTCGGTATGTTCGGGCGGTACGTCCATTACAGCAACAACATTGCCGCCGGTTTGTTCGAAGCTCGACACCATTTGCTTCAGGCACGGGACATCGGCCATGACAAGATCGTCGGCCAGCAAAATAGCGAACGGTTCGTCGCCCACCAGGTCCCGCGCACACCAGACGGCATGCCCCAACCCCATCGGTTCCTGCTGACGGGTATAGGCGACCTGCCCCGGCTGGAACATCGGCCGCCCGATCGCCGCCTCGCGATCCTTTCCACGCGCAGTCATCAGCCCTTCGAGTTCCACGGAATGATCAAAATGATCCTCAATGGCTGTTTTCCCGCGGCCTGTAACGAATATGAATTCCTCAATGCCTGCGGCCTGCGCTTCTTCCACCGCATACTGAATCAGCGGCTTGTCGACTACGGGAAGCATTTCCTTAGGCATCGCCTTGGTCGCCGGCAGGAAACGCGTTCCCATACCGCCAACCGGAAATACCGCCTTTCGCACCGGTTTCGCCATCATATAAACCCGTAATTTGTCGCAAACTGTCTAATCGATCGCCAGCACAGCAGGCGGGCGCGCCTTATGTGCCACATAACAAGTTAAAAATGCAAGAAATGCGCCAATTCCGTTACCGACGAAGCAACATTTCCTTCGCTTCGTTCAATTTAGTGGCGAAATAGTTGGATCCGCCCTGATCGGGGTGATGCCGCTTCATCATTTCCCGGTGGGCCCGTTTCACGTCATCCGCCGTCGCGCCTTCCGTCAGCCCCAGAATTTCGAGCGCTTCCTCGCGGCTCATCGCCGTCGACCAGGGCGACGCCTTGCCGCTTTTTCCAGTATCGCCGCCGGCGTCTCCCGTCCGCCAGTCGGGGCCGTGGACCCGGTCCAGATACGCCTCGATCACCGTCGCGGATTCAGGATCATTTACCCGGCATTCACCGAGCAACTCGACAAGCTGTTCCAGAGAAAGCTCGGAAAGGCGACGTCCCCTGAATTTTCCATCCAGCACCAACCCGTCGAGCGTTCCGGTATCATGATCGAGACTCATTCTGAGGTAACGGGTCTCCACCCCGCTATTCGCTCCGGCGGACGGCCCTTTCAGATTCCTGAAATACTGCCGGACCTGACGCCAGCGCAGGAACATCGGCAGGATAAAGGAGGCGGCCGCAAGCGCATATCCGATTCCGCCCCGGATCGCGACCAGGGCGATCAACGCCCCTCCCAGTGCAATCACGATCCAAAGGAGAAGTTTGAAGGCCTTTCTGGGATCGAGCCCCAGAACGCCCCGAAAGACCAGAAAAAGTCCGATGACGACGGCGATGCCGAAGATCAGCCAGGGCATGTCATTTTACCTGCGAGGTAATTCGCGCCACCGCCGCCCCGCCGCGCTTGCCATAATCTTCCAAGGCCTTGCGCCCGCCGCTGGCAAAAACCGCGACCGCCGCCAGCAATGCCTTTAACTCTTCCGCCGATCCCTGATCGAACTGGCAATGCGCCCCGCCAGTCAAGCGCGCGAACTGACGAAAGCCCATTGTGGCCGCCGGGTCTGCGCCTTCCTGAAAGGCGAATACAGGAACGCCCAGCAAGCCAAGCTTCCCCGCCAGATCACACAGCGCGTCCACGTCCTCCTCGATACAATCACCGACAAAGACCAGCGCATTAACCCGCTGCTTTTCTGTCTGCCGCAATGTGTGTTTGAAAATCTTGCTGATTTGAGTGCGGCCGCCGAGGCAGGTAACCGCCGTCATCCTGCGTACAAGATCAACGGACGAACTCACCCACGGGCTTGATTTGCATTCGCCGAACCCCCGGTAAAAAACGAGCTGCACTTCCAACCCACCGAGACCTTCGGTCGCCAGAAACATTTCGCCCTGGATGTGACAGGCATTGTCCCAGGTGGGCTCCCGGCTGGCCGTCGCATCCATCGCGAAAATAAGCCGTCCCCGCCCGCCACCGGTCTGAATGGATGGCATGGCCGACAGCTTGTCCAGAAAGGCCTGAACGTCTCCGCCGCCGCGCGACGAGGGCAGTTTGTCGTCTTTTCCGCTCATATCCATTTAGAAAGATAGGGCGCAAACCCCCGATATGCCACCGGAAGATGCCCCTGATCGACCGGGAAGCGCCTATTTGTGCAGCATCCCATCCGGATGAAAGGCGTGAAAGGTAAAGGCGAATGTCAGATCGTGAACAGCGTCCACAAGCCCTGAACCGGTTTTGCGCTGCACCACAATATTGCCGATATCCCGACCGGTGGCTATTTGCCCTGAATCAAGTGCGGAGTTCTGACCCGGACTCCAGGTAATAACCAGTTCATCTTTTTCAATTCTTCCGCTCTTGCGGATGAGATCAAGGGTCCATGCCTCTTTCCCGACAACAAGGACGTACGCCAGCGGCGCGATACCTTCCGGCGTCTTTCCGCGATAGAGAAAAGGACGGGACGACGAATCATACTTTTCATAAGGATTGACGCCATAGGCGCGCCAGACGCCTTTGGGCGGCACCAAAACATCGCCTTTCGGAAAACGCTTTTTGAAACGGGCGAACGACTCGACCCGCGCCGGGATCGCCTTTAGTCGCGTGCCGGTCATTTCACCGACAATGGCTTCTCCGATAAATTGTTGCCACCAGCTTTCCGTCTGCCGGTCATACATGACAAGATCCGAATTCCTGAGATTCCCGGTCGTTCCGAAATCGAGAACCCGACCCCCGACACGCCGGTCGAAAACAATCGCGGAATTGCAAAGCGGGCAATAGGTCACCGCGACGGGCACCCCGCCAAACCTGTCATTGACGATTTCGTGCCACATCAGGATGCGTAGCGGATAGGCCCTTCCCTTCCCGTCAATCTTCAGCGTGATCACCGGCTCGGTATCCGCCGGAACATGTTGTTCAGGAATTTCAGAAAGCGGCTTGAACTCCGGATCGTCGATTGCCGGAATCCCGTCCTTGCCCGGCCCGCCGGAAGATATCTCATCAAGCGGAACGGAATGCTTCTTGAAATCCGTCTTTGGCCACGCCGCCTCCCATCCCGTCGCGCCAAAGGCGATATGGGCGGTGGCCACGACCACGAACAAGGCGGCAAAAATCGAAAACCAGCTTTGCCGCGAAAAAAGCGATTTGAGAGATTGAACCATGCCATCATGATCCGACTTTCGTGGGCATTTAACCAGAAATTCCTGTTCAAATTCCAGTGAGCCCCCCCGGGATCACACAATTGTCGTACTGGTCCTTGAGCATTGAGGTGAAATCGCCGACACTCCCCGCGCGACAAGAAGGCGGGGGCTTATCCATGGCTGATCTTACCCGAAATCCGGCGATGGCCGGCGGCCCGATTTCGATGAATTCGCTTGGCGAATTGCGGGCATTCGTGGCTGTCGTGGAAACCGGCAGCTTTTCCGCCGCCGCCCAGGCGCTAGACATAAGCCAACCCACCGTTTCCCAGCGTCTGCGATCATTGGAAACGCTGTTCGGGCTTCGCCTTCTGGAACGCCGCAATGGCGTCACACTTACAGACGCGGGACGGGAGATATTTAACCGGGCCCGGTTTCTGATCAGCCAGGCGGATGAACTTGGCGGGCTTGCCCGTGATCTCGGCGAATTGCGGCATGGCCGGCTGGCGATCGGGTTTTCCACACCCAATGTGGCCATGCCCTATATCGCCCGGATTTGCGAGATGAACCCCGGTCTTGCGATCCAGCAGGTAACCGGAAACACCGGTGAGTTACTTGAGTTGATGGAAGATTTCGGGATCGACGTCGCCATCATGACCATGAAGGACGCGCCGGCAAATTTGCGCAGTTTTTGGCTGGAATCCCAGTATCTGGTTGCTGCCGTAAGCCGTGATCATCCATTGGCGGGACGCGACGAAATCACCCTCAGGGAAATCGCTGAAAGTGACCGCGTTCTCCTGCGCGAAAAGGGATCGGTAACCCGCCAGGTTTTTGAAATCTGCTGCGAGATGGCGAATACCGACCCGGAAAACACCATGCAGGTTCCCAGCCGCGAAGCGGCCAAGGAGGCGGCGGCCGCCGGGCTCGGGATCGGCATCGTTTTTGATTCAGAATTCGGCGAGGACGCCAGATTACATCAGATAAAGATCATCGACGCGGCCGCCAGGGGCGAGGTTTATGGGGTCAGCCTGCAAAACACCGTTGGTTTGCCAGTGATCGAGGCGTTCTTCGATATTTGCCGGGAATTGTCTGCGCGCGATCCGGACCATATCCGCCTGGTCGATTAAACCGAAAAAAACGCCCCCCGACCGTTCAGCCCGCGGGTTTTACCCGCCCGCCGGTCGCCGCGCTCTTGATCACCGCTTCCAGCACCGCCGTGCCATGCACCATCTGCTCCGGCGTAATGATATAGGGCGCGCCGCCAGAGGCGGCTTCGGCAAAGGCCTCCAGCTCACCGGTCAATGACGGCATATGCGGGTACGGGCTGTCGGGAAATTCCTGTGTCTCAATCTCTCCACCCCGGCAAATCGTCAGCGTGCGGTGATCGGTGGCCTCGGCCCATGCCTTGGATCCAACAACACGGATTTGCCAGATACGCGGCGAGGAGGCCAGCGATACAAGCGTGCCGGTCATGCCGTCTTCGAACCGCACGACCGACGCGGTCGCGTCATCGATATCGAACGGAATGGCGCGATGGGTGCTGTAGCAATCGACCTCCGCGATACGCCCCCCCATATGGATCATGCAATCCAGCGCGTGAATGCCGAGCGAGGTCATTCCGCCCGCCGGGCTTTCCGCCCGCGAATCGCGCCAGGTCGCGGCGGTGCCGCTGAGATCGGATGACTGGTTACCGTCGATATGCAGCAGCGTGCCAAGCTCTCCCTTATCGACCAGCGCCTTCATCGCGATGATATTGTCCATAAAACGCCGGTTGTGGCCGAGCGCGATGGTCACCCCCGCGGCCTTGCAGGCATCGACGGCTTGCTGCGCGGATGCCGCATCCAGCGTGAAGGGTTTTTCCGTAAACACATGCTTGCCGGCATTTGCCGCCGCAATGATCTGTTCGGCATGCTGTGTATGCGGCGTCGCCAGAACCACCGCGTCGATATCGGGATCATTGATGATTTCCGAATAATCGTCGTGCAGATCGATCCCGGCTTTCTTGCAGTAATCCTCCGCCTTGGCCTTGGTGCGCGTCACACCGGCGGTAAAGCGGATCTTGTAGCTTGAGCCCTGGACCGAATCCACCAGATACTGGCCCCAGCGTCCGAGACCGATCATCGCCGCGTTGATCATGAAATCCTCCCTCAA
>CAZBKQ010000009.1:0-54562 GCA_964492555.1 uncultured Rhodospirillaceae bacterium
CGAACATTCCAGCCGGCTCGCGTCGCGGGGCATACCGTTTTCCGGTTTTGTCCTCACCTTCGGGCTGGGCTTCATGCTGGTCGGCGGAGTCTCCGTCGCCATCGATTATTACGCCCAATATGGCAGTGTCCTGCTGATCCTCTTCACCATGGCGGCGATTTACGTCCATCACAATTTCTGGGACACAACCGACCCGATGGAGAAGAACCGCAAGCTCTATATCGCCTGCAACAACACGGCGGTGATCGGCGGGGTTTTATTGATTATTTCGCTCTGACCCGGTGGCGGGAGACACGCGCGCCCGCTATTTTCCCCCGCAATTTTTCAGACAGTTTCAGGGAGATTCTATCTATGGATGCCGACAAGAAAAAAACCGCCCTTCGCATGATCCCCTACGGGATTTACGTGCTGACCGCCAAGGACGGCGACAATATCGCCGCGGCGACCGTTAACTGGGTGACGCAAACCTCTTTTGACCCACCGCTGGTCGCCATCGGGGTCAAGGCGGATTCCGGCGCCTATGAGGCCTTGAAGGGCGCGGGCTGCTTCGCGCTCAACATGCTCGGCAAGGGCCAACAGGGCGCGGCCTTCGCCTTCTTCAAACCGGCCGATGTCGAGGACGGCAAGATCAGCGGCGAGCCCTATCATGACGGCTCCACCGGATCACCGGTGCTGCAAAGCGCGCCCGCCTGCGTCGAGTTCAAGGTGGCTGAAATCGTCGAGAAAGGCGATCACCATATCGTCGTCGGCGAAGCGGTCGATGTGCATGGCACGGACGGCATCGACGGACGCCCGGACGAAGCCATCCTGCTGATGGGCGAACTGGGCGATAACGTCTTTTACGGCGGCTGAGCCCGACAACATCCGGATAAAAAAAGAAACCCGCCTCCACTCCGGAGGCGGGTTTTTCGTTACGCGGATTTAGCCTTATTTGCAGGCGATGTTTTTCGCCAGCCCGTGATGACCGGGAAAGGTCACCTCGCACATCAGACCGGCTTTCAGATTCTTGGTCTTCGCCTTTTTCCCGGCGATCTCGACCTTGGTCCGCTTACCATGAAGCTTTGCGCGCTGTTCCTTGCCGTCAATCATGAAATAGACATAGCGGCCTTTCTTCTTTGTCAGCGCCACATTGACCTTTTTCCAGATAATCTTGCGCTTGGATTCACCGACTTTCGCGGGCTTACGATACCCGGCGACCAGCGAAGCAACTTTCTTGTCGGTCTTATAAAGACGCTTGACCAGCCGTTCGACTTCTTCACCGGAAATCGGATCGATTTCGAGACGGCGCTTCACGGCATCTTTAAGGAAAACCGGATCCTTCGCGGTGTCCATGAACGCCTTCCGAATGGCGGCAAGGCGTGCTTTCGGCATGCCGGGCGGGCCAACGAACGGGCGGCCCATTTCCTGCGTCCCGAAAACGATTTCGAGCATCGCCCGGTCCCGTGGATTGGTGATGTAATCCATCATCACCGGAACCTTGCCATCCAGCTCCGCATGAGATGTATCGGAAAACTGGAGCAGCAAGTTGACTTTCTTGTCCTTGATGAAGTCGGGACGCGCCGTTTTCAGACTGCCCCAGCCATAGCCGCACAACCCGTCCAGCTCGCCACGCTCCATCGCAAGAAAAACTTCTGCCGGATCGTAACCGCGGATGATCTTGAACTTGGTGCCCGCCATTGAGTTCAGCATGCGCGGCATGACCGAACCCGTCGCGGTCGAGGAGCTCGTGCCCACGATCGCCTGCATCTTCTGGGCGTCTTCAAAGGTTTTCACCTTGGACGTATGCCAGGTGAAACAGACGCTCTTCTGCTTGGCGAGACTGCCGATCCAGCTCATCTCACGCCCATCGAACTTGGTGCCCTTGGGGTAGACATGCGGCTCAAGCCCCATCCGTTCATGGATCAGCCCGAACATGGAACCGTCGCGCGGCCCGACATTATACATCCAGTTGGCAAGCACACGCCCGGAACCACCGGTACGGCTGCCAATGATGATGTTTGGATTGCCCGGCATATGGCGCGGCATGTGGTCTTTAAGCGCCAGCGCGTAAGCGGTATAGGACCCGCCCGGGGACAAGCCGGACCAGATCGTAATGGTCTTTCCCTTATAGAAATCGGCGACCTCGTCGGCGATTGCCGGCGACGTGGCCATCAGGGCAGCGCCAAGCGCAGCTGCCACAGCAACAGTCATCTTCATCGTGAGACTCCCTTCTCAATGTGTGTAGTCGCCCCTGGCTCGGGTTATAGTTGTGTTTGGCCAGGTACTCTGACGACGTCAAAACTATACGCCCCTCGGACAGATTGAGCAAAGCTCGGACCGGGCAATGGAACGAACCGCGCGCGACACCGTGCCGCATATGGTGCTTTACCCCGCTATCAGATACTTTCAAGAGAGAAAAGGCACAAACAAGGAGGCGCATGATGTCCGAGAATCCGTTCAAACTCTCCAGAACCGAACGACAACCCGCCGCCGCCGGTAAGCCGGTTATCGACCCCGCCGGCTGGTATCCGGAAGATGTCGCCGCCTGCGAGGACTGGCGCTATGTACTGTCCCGCGAAGAAATCGCGGAAATCGATGCCGCCGTGCAGTCCGTGCGCGAACGCGGCATGGATATCGTGGATATCACCAAAGAGGATTTCCCGCTGCCGAAAGTCAGCGCCGCGCTGGGACAAATCCGCGAACAGCTTCAGAACGGATTCGGCTTTACCCAAATTCGCGGCATGCCGGTCGAAAAATGGTCGAAGGCGGAAGCCGCCGCTGCCTTTTACGGGCTGGGCGTGCATCTCGGACGGCCGCTATCGCAGAATGGCGGCGGCGACATGCTGGGCCATATCAAGGATCTCGGCGGTGATTACAGTGACCCAAAGACACGCGGCTATCTGACCAACGCGCGGATGGGCTTCCATGCCGATCAGTGCGATTACGTGGTGCTGTTCTGCCTGCAACAGGCGAAAACGGGCGGCTCCAGCCGGATCGCCAGTTCCGTCACCGTCTATAACGAAATTCTGAATCAGACGCCGGAACTGCTTCCCGAACTGACCGCGCCGAGTCACTGGTCGCTGCATGGCGAGATCAATCCGGGCGAGAAACCCTGGTACGATCTGTCGGTGTTTAATTTCGAGGACGGCTATTTTTCAGCCAAGGGGGTTTCGTCCCACATCATGAAATCCCAGGCAATTCCCGAAGTCCCGCGCTATAGCGAAAAGCGGCTGGAGGCATTCGACAAATACCGCGAAACGGCCGTCGCGGTATCGACAACCGTCGATGTCATTCCGGGTGACATCAATTTTCTGCATAATCACGTGGTGCTGCATTCGCGCGACGCGTTCGAGGACTGGCCGGAACCGGAACGCAAGCGGCATCTTTACCGGTTGTGGCTGAATGACGACGAACATGCCCGCCCGATCCCGCAGGTGTTCCGCGACAATATTCAGGGTCTTTGGGTCGAAGGCGTCAAACCGCACGCCGATATAGATGTGGGGGCCGCGTAACCGCGCGGCTTCTCCTCACCGGAAGAACTTGAAGACGGCGGATTCCGGTTCGGCGAGTATCTAATCGACGCTGACGGGCCTACCTGTAATTGTGCTGATGCGATATCCGTCCGCCTGCGCGACGCGGTCGCAGAAGGCGCGGATTTCGCTCTTATGATCCGGGATATCGTGAATTTCAAGCGACATGGCGCGCACGCTATCGGGATTGAAATCATCCATGGCGAGCAGCGGATATTCGGCCCCCTCAATATCCATTTTCAGGAAATCAATCGGCTCGGCCAGCATCTCGTGGAAATCGAGCAACGGCACGTCGACTTCCTCCACCCGCCATCCCATATCGGGGCGTGCACCAAGATGGGTCGCCACGTTGACCGGCTGGGCGGCATTGACGGTCAGGGTTGCCGTCCCGGGCCGGTCCGCAACAGCCTTGTTGAGAAGCGTGACATCGCGGTCGCGCCCGCCCAGATAGCTCGCCATATTTTTTTCCAGTACCCGGAATGTATAGGGATTGGCCTCAACACAGGTAAGACGGCAATCGGGGAATTCCTCCAGAAACCAGATCGAGGCGAGCCCGATGAATGTACCGAGATCGACGATACGGGGGCGCGCGGGCATCGCGACCGGCGGCGAATATTCGCCACTCACAAAAATACCGCCATACATGCCGGGCAGCGCATGCGACCGGCCGAGCCGGCATGACGGATGAAACAGGCGGATCGTTTCCGGTTCCCGCACGCGCAGCGCATATTGCCGCGCGAGCCGGATGGCAAAATGCTGCAGACGGGCGATGGCACTCATGGAATACGGCGCCCTATCCGAACAGCTGCTTGGGCAGCCAGGTGGCGAGCCCGGTCCAATAGGCGACGATACAGAGCCCGATCAGCTGGATGATCACAAACGGGATGACGCCGCGATAGATATCCATCGTGGTAACGCTGGCCGGCGCGACACCGCGTAGATAGAACAGCGCGAAGCCAAAGGGCGGAGTCAGGAAGCTGGTCTGTAGATTTATCGCGATCATTACCCCGAACCAGACGGGATCGAGCCCCATCCCGAGCAGGATCGGACCTACGATGGGGACGACGACAAAAATAATCTCGATAAAATCGAGAAAGAATCCCATCACGAACATGAGCGCCATGATCGCCAACATGGCGCCAAACGCCCCGCCCGGCATGGCATTCAGCAACTCATGCACCAGATCGTCACCGCCATAGGCGCGAAAAGTCAGGGAAAAAATCGACGCACCCAGCAAAATGACAAATACCATGCAGGAAATCTGCGTGGTCGACCGCATCACATTCCGCAATATGTCCATAGTGAGCTGACCGCGCATCGCCGCCAGCACCATCGCGCCGACCGCGCCCACCGCCGCGCTTTCGGTCGGCGTTGCCGCGCCCACCAGAATCGACCCCAGTACCAGCACGATCAGCAGAGTGGGCGGCACCAGCACGCTGAATACCCGTTTCCCCATATCGTCGGGACGCCCGCCCTCATCGACCAGGGCGGGGCATGATTCCGGGTCGGCCACCGCCTTGAAAAACACCCAGCCCATATAAAGCACCACAAGCACCATGCCGGGGATGAAGGCGCCCGCAAACAGATCAACCACGGAAACCGGGTCCGGCGCGAAATTTCCCTTTGCGAGCTGGGCCTGGGTATTGGCGCCCTGCAAAATGTCGCCGAGCAGCACGAGTACGATCGAGGGCGGAATGACCTGCCCCAGCGTGCCGGAGGCGCTGATCGCGCCGGTGGCGAGCTTCGGATCGTATCCGGCCTTCAGCATGGCGGGCAGCGACAGCAATCCCATCGTAACCACCGTCGCCCCGACAATACCGGTGGAGGCCGCGAGCACCGCGCCCACCGCGATGACCGAAACGCCGAGCCCGCCGCGCATCCGGCCGAACATCAGCCCCATCGTTTCCAGCAACTGTTCGGCAATGCGAGAGCGTTCCAGCATCACCCCCATGAAGACGAACAGAGGGACGGCGACCAGCACTTCGTTGGTCATCACCCCGACAAAGCGCGACGGCACCGCGCCGAAAAAAGAAAGATCGATTACCCCGAACGCCGCGCCGCCGAAGGCAAACAGCAGCGAGACCCCCGCCAGCGTAAAGGCAACGGGGAACCCCAGCAGCAACACACCGCAGGTCACGGCGAACATTAACAGGCTGATATATTCAACGCCCATGTCAGCCGGCCTTTTCGCCATGCGGTACGAACTCCGTCCGCCCGTTCAGGATCAGGATCGACCGTGCCGCCAGCGACAGCCCCTGCGCAGCGACAAGGAGGCAGAATATCCAGAGCACGGATTTCAACAGAAAAAGCCCGGGCAGCCCCCCTGCCTCGCGCGATTCCTCCAGCCCGGCCCAACTCCTGATGACGTAATCCCAGCTGCCGATGAACACCATCACGATCATCGGCGCCAGCAACAGAATTGCGCCGCAAAGATCGACGAGCGCGCGATAGCGGTCGGTCGCGGGCCGGTAGAAAATATCTACCCTGACATGGCCGTTATGCAGCAGCGTGTACCCCGCCCCGACCATGAAAACGATGCCGTGTAACCAGACGTAGAATTCCTGCATCCATACCCAGCCGAGCGAGAACACATAACGCAACACCACGACCGCGAAAGTGATCAGCACCATCGCGAGGGTCAGCCACGATACGGCGCGGCCCACTGTTTCGTTGATCTTGTCGATTGTCCGGACGAAACCGGCGAGCGCGTCCACCCTGCCCCCTCAAGCTGTCTGGGGAATACTTTTCCTATCCGAACCTATTGGAACGCGGGAACCCGCGCGGCGCAAGACGCCCGGCCTGGGCACGCTTGCCGATATAGAGCTTCAGATCGGTTTCCGTCCGGGTGCGTTCACCCGATTTCCAGCTTAACCCGTCTTTCAGGGTAAAGGCCTTCACATCGGCCAGCCCGCCATCCTTATAGCTTTGCAGCTTCACGCCGCGCCCCCGGGTCATTTCCGGCAGTTCGGAGAGCGGAAACAGGATCAGCTTGTGGTTCTCACCGACCACCGCCAGCGTATCGCCTTCCGCGTCAGCGCAGGCCCGGGCCTCCACCTCACCCGATACATTCAGCACCTGTTTGCCGGTGCGGGTCTGAGCGATGACCTCGTTTTCCGGCACCACAAACCCGCGCCCGTCACTGGACGCGACCACCAGCTTGCGTTCCGGCTGGTGCACCATCATGCCGATGATGTCGTGATCGTTACCGAGATCGACCATCAGCTTTACAGGTTCGCCATGGCCGCGCCCACCAGGCAGCTTGTCGCAACCGATCGTGTAGAACCGCCCATTGGTGCCGAATATCAGGAGCTTGTCCGTCGTCTGCGCCTTCAGAATAAAGCGGCCGCGATCACCTTCCTTGAATTTCAGCCCCGATGCGTCGTCCAGATGCCCCTTGGCGGCGCGGATCCAGCCCTTCTGCGAACAGATAATGGTGATCGGCTCGCGTTCGATCATGGCGGTCAACGGAACGACGGTGGCGCTCGGCGCCTCGCCGATTTCGGTTCGCCGCGCCCCCAGCTCCGTCTTCTTGCCGAAGCGCTTGCGGATATCGCCGATTTCCTCACCGATCTGTTTCCAGCGCAGCTTCCTGTCGCGCAGCAATTTCCTGAGCGCCTTTTGTTCAGCTTCAAGCCCTTCGATTTCCACGCGGATGGTAATTTCCTCCAGCCGGCGCAAGCTGCGCAGCCGCATATTGAGGATGGCTTCGGCCTGATTTTCGGTCAGGTCCCAGCGCTTCATCAGCACCGGCTTGGGCTCGTCTTCCTCGCGGATGATGGCGATGACCTCATCGAGATTGAGATAGACAATCATGTACCCGGCCAGAACCTCCAGCCGGTTCTCGATTTTTTCCAGCCGGTTATTCGACCGCCGGACCAGCACGTCATGGCGATGATCTAGGAAACTCTGCAGCGCCTCGCGCAAATTCATCACGCGCGGCACGGTTTCCGAATCCAGAACATTTAGATTAAGCCCGATCCGGGTTTCCAGATCGCTATTCTGGAAAATCGCCTCCATCAGCATTTCCGGTTCCATGGCGCGCGAGCGCGGCACCAGAACCAGCCTGATATCCGCGGCGGATTCGTCCCGAATATCCTCCAGCATCGGCAGCTTGCGGGCCTGCATCAGCTCGGCGATCTTTTCGACCAGTCGGCTTTTCTGCACCTGATAGGGGATTTCCGTTACCACGATCTGCCATTGGCCGCGGCCCAGCTTTTCCGTTTCCCACCGCGCCCGCAGGCGGAAACCGCCCCGGCCGGAAGCATAGGCTTCCTTGATGTTCTCCGCCGTCTCGGCCAGCACACCGCCGGTCGGAAAATCCGGCCCCGGCATGAATTCGATCAGCTTGTCGATGGTGGCTTTCGGAAACTTGATGAGATGCAGCAATGCGCGGCAAATCTCATCCAGATTATGCGGCGGAATAGATGTCGCCATCCCGACCGCGATCCCGGCAGCCCCATTGGCCAGCAGGTTGGGGACGGCACCGGGCAGCAGAACCGGCTCCTGCTCCGTTCCGTCATAATTTTCTCGGAAATCAACCGCGTCTTCGTCGATCCCCTCCAGCATGGCCAGCGCGTATTCGGTCAGCCGCGCTTCGGTATAGCGCATGGCGGCAGCACTATCGCCATCGACATTGCCGAAATTGCCCTGCCCCTCAACCAGCGGATAGCGTACCGCGAATTCCTGGGCGAGCCGCACCATCGCGTCGTAAACCGCCGTATCACCATGAGGGTGGTATTTACCGATAACATCGCCGACGACGCGGGCGCATTTCTTGAAACCCTGATTAGGATCCAGCCGAAGCTGGCGCATGGCGAAAAGAAGCCGCCGATGAACGGGTTTCAGCCCGTCCCGGACATCCGGCAGCGACCGCGAGGTAATGGTCGACAGCGCATAGGCTAGATAACGCTCACCCAGCGCATCGGCCAGCGCGACGTCTTTCGGTTCCGCCGGTATTTCCGCTTTTCCCGCCATGATCCCTTTATATACCGCCCAGCCGATTCAGGTCAGGCCCGCAATCAGCCTTTCACGCGGCGGCGGCAAGGCGTCGGGCCGGTCGCCCAATACGTGCCGGCGCAGGAAATATCCGGTCAAGGAAAGCCCTTCCGCCAGGTCACCCGGTTCAGGTCGCGTATCGCCGCGCAACAGAAATCCGGGAAGCGAGAGCAACCTGCCGGCATAAGGTCGCGCCGCTACAGCCGACACCGCGCGGCCCGATCTTGGCGAGACATGGGTAAGTTCTTCGGTAACGCCGGTCGCCGCGCATTGCGACAGATCGAGCCCGAACCCGAGAACGGCCAGCAGCTCGAGTTCCCATCGGACATAGGAAACCGCCCAGCCATCCTGTTGCAGCGCGGCCAGCAATCCACCAAACATTTCATAGAGTTCCGGCACCGGTTCGCGTTCCGGCAGGGCGCGGTCAAGAAGGGTTGCCGCCGAGCTCAGCGCCAGCAGCGGCAGCGGCGTATCCAGAAAACCGGCGGCATGGGCGCGAATCATCTCGCAGCCATAGTTGCCGAGATGATCGGCTAACCGCGCCCGCCAGGTGGCGCGCAGCAGATTCCCCGGCTGGTAAAGACCCCGGCGCTTGGACGACGCCCCGCCCCGGACCAACCCCGCGTTTCTGCCGTTTTGCTCGGTCAAAAGGGTGACGATCAGCGCGTTCTCGCCATGCCGCCGCGCCGTCAGAACATACCCGTTATCCGTCCATTCCATGATCTTATTTTAGCCGATTGCGCGGCTGCGGCATTACGCCAAAATTAGGCGATGCTGTATCAGTTCAACGATCTGACGCGACCGTTTCAGTTCCGCAATGCCGATCCGGTGCTGGATGCGGTAAAACTGGCCTTGCGGGGCTGGCGTATTCGAAGATGGCCGGGCATGCCGAATGTCAGGCCGGCCGCCCGTATTGTGCGGACGCTGCAAGGCTGGGGGATCAGTTCCGACAAACATCCGATCATGGACCCCTGCCCCGATATGGGCGATACGGTGTGCGATATTCTGGCCGAGTTGGGCCGCCAATATCTGGCCGACCTTGATAGCGTGCTGTTCATGCATTGCGCCGCGTTCCGCATCGGCAGCGGCGTGGTGATCGTGCCCAACACTTTTCGCGCGGGTAAATCGGTCCTGACCAGCCACATGGCGATGCGAGGACACAGGGTCTGGTGCGACGATATCGTACCGGTCGATCCGACATCCCGGACCGCCATCGCCGCCGGATATCTGCCCCGGCTGCGCTTTCCACTGCCAGAAAATTCCGGACGGGAGTTCAGGAAATTCGTGGATGACACATTGGTTCTGAAAGGCGAACGATACGGCTATATCGATCCGGGAACGAGCAATGTCGCCCGGTTCGGGGAACGGCTCCCCATCGTCGGGGCCGCGTTGCTCGACCGGTCGGAAACGCCGGTGACGCCGAAAATTGAACCGATCACCAAGGGTCTCACCATGCGCTATGCGATTAACCGGAATTTTTCATACCAGCTGCAAGGCGAGGATATGCTGAGAGCCTTCATCGATGTGCTGGGGGCCGCGCCCTGTTATCGGGTCACTTATGATGCGGCAGAGAACGCGGCGGACATGATCATCGACAGGTTCAGTCGCTGAAATCCAGCCCCATTTCGCGGTAGCGTTCCGGATCGTCGCGCCATTTCTCGCGAACCTTCACGAACAGGAACAAATGCACGCGCCGGTCCAGAAGAGCTTCGAGTTCCTTGCGTGATTCCGCACCAATACGTTTGATCTGCTGCCCGCCCTTGCCGAGAAGAATACCGCGCTGTCCCGGACGGGTGACATAGACCACCTGTTCGATGCGGACGCTGCCATCCTTGCGTTCTTCCCACCCTTCCGTTTCCACGGTCAGGGAATAGGGCAATTCCTGATGCAACTGCATAAACAGCTTTTCACGGGTGATTTCCGCCGCAAACAGACGGTCGTTCATGTCAGATAGATGATCAGGCGGATAGAGCCACGGCCCCTCCGGGATCGCCGCCGCCAATGACGACACCAGATCATCGACCCCGTCGCCGGTGAGGGCGGAGATCATGAAAATTTCCGAAAAGACGCCGCTTTCATTCAGCCGTTCGGCCAAAGCCAAAAGCGCCGTGCGGTCCACCTTGTCGATCTTGTTGAGCGCGAGAACAGCCTTACGGCCCGCCTTTTTCAGTCCCTCGATAATGCGTTGTGCGTCGGCGTCATCGGGATTGCTGGCATCAACCAGCAAGACAACGATATCAGCATCGGCGGCGCCGCTCCATGCGGCGGCAACCATCGCCCGCTCCAGTCTTCGCTTTGGGTCGAATATCCCGGGCGTGTCGACAAAGACGATCTGCGCGGCATCCCTGACCAACACGCCAATGACCCGCGCGCGGGTGGTCTGGACCTTGTGCGTGACGATGGAAACCTTGGTGCCCATCAGCTGGTTCATCAGGGTCGATTTTCCGGCATTGGGCGCGCCGACCAGCGCGACATAGCCACAGCATTCCACCCGATCCGTCACGAGCCGCTCCCGATGCGGGAAAGGAGATCGGCCGCGGCATTCTGTTCCGCCAGCCGTTTGGACCCGCCCTTTCCGGCGCCGGTTCCCTGACCGTCGAGCGAAACCTCAATGGAAAATTCCGGGGCATGATCCGGGCCGGTACATTCCACCACCCGGTAGACAGGCAACGCCATACCGCGCGCCTGAGCCCATTCCTGCAACGCGGTCTTGGCATCCACAGGCGGCTTCGGCGCCGCATCGATCAGAGGTTGCCACAAGGGTTCGATAACGCCCCGCGCCGCTTCGAGCCCGGCATCTCTATAGATCGCGCCGATCAACGCTTCCATCGCGTCGGCCAAAACCGCCGCCTGTTCTCGTGTGCCGCTCTGTGCATCGCCATTCCCCACCCGCAGATAATCGCCAAGTTCCAGAAAACCGGCGACACCCGCCAGGCTGTTGCGATCAATGACCGAAGCGAAACGGCGGGCGATGCTGCCTTCGTCTTCATCCGGAAATCGGGTCAACAACATATCGGCCACGACCAGCCCAAGGACCCGGTCACCAAGAAATTCCAGCCGTTCGTTCGAACCTTCCGCCCCGTCGGCGAAGCTGGAATGGGTCAGCGCCCGGATAAGAAGGTCAGGCCGCGAAAAGCCATGACCGAGCTTCTCGGCGAGGGCTTGAGGCGCGTCGGCACCCAAGCACACTACTCGATCACCTGGAAGAAACGCCCGAACCGCATGGCCGGAATCCATTGCCATATTTCCCATAGCTCTGCGCTGCCATCGGTGGAAAAGAACAGGATTTCCGCGCGTCCCACATAATTCTCAAACGGAACGAATCCGACCCGGTCCGGCCCGTTAATGACACGGCTGTCGGCGGAATTGTCCCGGTTATCGCCCATCATGAAATAATGGCCCGGCGGTACGGTATAGACCGGCGTGTTGTCCAGCGGCGACGCATCGCCGAGCTGTTCAAGAATGCGGTATTGACGACCGTTTGGCAGGGTTTCGATATATTGAGGCCAACTTTGCCCCGCCCTGACATCGATAAAATTTTCAATCCGCTTGCGCGGCACCAACTTGCCATTGATATGAAGCCGGCCCTGGATAACCTGAATCTTATCGCCGGGCAGCCCGATCACTCGCTTGATGTAATCGGTGTCGTTATCGCGTGGCAGCTTGAACACGGCCACATCGCCCCGCTCGGGCTCTTCTGCCATGATCCGGCCGGAAAAAATCGGCGGGCTGAGCGGCAGGGAATGTTTGCTGTAGCCGTAGGAATATTTCGATACGAACAGGTAGTCCCCGACCAGAAGGTTAGGAATCATCGACCCGGAGGGGATGTTAAAAGGTTCAAACGCCACGCTGCGAATCAAGAGCGCGATCAGAACCGCATAGACAATGGTTTTGACGGTATCCCACAAACCGCCTTCCTTCTTATCGATATCTTCTAAGGGATCCGCCATATCGAATACTCATAAGCCTTTGAAATACAATAAAACCAGCGGTCTTAACCGGCCGCGATCAAGCCAGCGGGACGGCATGCTGTCAAGCGCCTATCCCTAAGCATCTTCACCGGTGCCCGGCACAGCAGAAATAATGACGACGGCTTCGGCGATCGGCGGTTCATCGGTCAGGGTGATATCGATCTGCGCCCGCATCCCGTCGGGGGTAATTTCTGCAAGCCGTTTTGCCGCGCCGCCGGTAAGCTTCATGGTGGGTTTGCCGCCCGGCAGATTGATCACCCCCATATCGCGCCAGAAAACGCCCTTGCGAAACCCGGTGCCGAGCGCCTTGGAACAGGCTTCCTTGGCGGCAAAGCGTTTTGCATAGCTTTCCACCCGGTTGGCGCGGCGTTCCGATTTTTCCTGTTCGACAGCAGTGAAAATACGGTTGATGAAGCGGTCGCCATACCGCCCCAGCGTGCGTTCGATCCTGTCGATATTGATCAGGTCATTGCCGATACCGATGATCACAATCTCAGGCGCTCCGTTGCCCGGCACCGCTTGCCCGCGCCTGATCCATCAGCGTCCGCATGCGCTTGATCGCACCGTCGAGCCCGCCGAATATCGCCTCGCCAATCAGGAAATGGCCGATATTGAGCTCCCTGATGCCGGCGATGGCGGCAACCGGCATCACCGTATCGAACCCCAGCCCGTGCCCGGCATGACATTCGGTGCCGATAGACTCCGCATGCGCGGCGGCCTCGACAATCCGGACCAGTTCAGCCTCCCGCGCTTCGGAACCGGCGGCGGCATGGCAATACCGTCCGGTATGCAGCTCTATCACCGGCGCGCCGACTTCGCTCGATGCATCGATCTGGCGCAAATCGGGTTCAATAAACATCGACACTCGAATACCAGCTTCGGTCATCTGCCCCACATAATCGGCGAGCGCCGCCTTGTTTCCGGCGACATCCAGCCCGCCCTCCGTCGTCTGTTCTTCCCTCTTCTCGGGAACTATGCAGGCGGCGTGCGGCCTGTGCCGAAGGGCCATCCCAAGCATTTCCGGCGTCGCCGCCATCTCCAGATTCAGGGGCAGGCCGATTTCGGATGACAGACGATGTATGTCCGCGTCCCGGATATGCCGCCGGTCTTCGCGGAGATGCGCGGTGATTCCGTCGGCGCCAGCTTCGCGCGCCGCATGCGCCGCGCGCACCGGGTCGGGATGATCGCCACCCCGCGCGTTTCGGATGGTGGCGACATGGTCGATATTGACCCCTAGCCGCAGATAGGTGTCGTCCATTTGCCTTTTTCCGTTCAGTTCAGACCGTAGAGCGCGGCCGCGTTGGCCTCTAGTATCTTCTCGCACACCACGGAGTTGATCCGGTTATCATCGCGCAGCTTGTGCACGGCGAGGACCTCGCTCGACGGATCATGGTGGCCGTAATCAGTACCGATCACCAGATTATCTTCTCCCGCATGTTCCAGCACATAAGGCAGGTCATCGGTGTTTTCACAGGCGACAAATATGTTGTTGTCCTTGAGCGGGTTTTCAAACCAGTCCCACCGGTTGCGGCGGAAACGGTCTTCCAGATCGCACAGTACGTAGGGCACCCATTGGGCGCTGATTTCCACGAAACCCCAACGCAATTTCGGAAACATCTGTGGCAAGCGTTTCTCGATCACCGTATGGCAGGCGCCGACCGTCGCCAGCTTGAATTTGGTAAAGGTGGTATCGGTTTCGAACATGTCATGATGGCGAATACTGCCATTGCCGGAATGGTAACAAATCGGCAAGTCCAGCTCTTCCGCCATTTCATAGAGCGGATAAAAATACGGGTCGCCGATTGCCCGGTCCCCCTCCAGCCCGCGCATAAATACGCCGCACGCGCCGTTTTCCTTGCCGAATTCCAGCTCATCCCGGACCCGATCCATGGTCTGGACCGGCGGCATGACGACCCAGCGCATGCGGTCCTCACCCTGTTTGCAAATATCCGCGACCCAGCGGTTATAGGCCTTGATCAGCGCGTAATCCGCCTCGACATCGGCGGTGATCGGCCGGAGATAAAGCGTCGGATATAAAACCTGAATATCGATGCCGAGTTCATCCATATGTTTCAGGCGGCCGGGAATGTCCTCCATCTCGCGGATTTGCCGGGTCATCTCATTGCCCACATTCCGGTCCTTTCCGAAGGTCCGCGGACCAATCATCCAGTAATTTTTCTGAACATTGACGCCGTCATTCGCCTTGACCTCGTTACCGAAACCCTGACTCACGATCATCGGTTTGTATTTCGCGTCGTCCCCAGTCAGATATTCCCAGGTCGCCGGCGTTTCCAACACATGCGCGTCCGCGTCGATTACAGCCATTTTTTTCCTCCCTGTATTGCTGTTACGCGTCCGCCCGCTCAACCGTGCTGACCACGGACAGCCCGCGCAATGCCGCGATAATCTCGTTCAGATGCCGAGTATCCCTGACTTCGATGTCGAGCGCCATCTCAAACAGGTCAGGATCCCGGTTCGTTATTTTAAGATTGATGATATTGCCCTCATTGTTTGCGACACCCGCCGCCAGTTCGGCCAGCGTTCCCCGCTGGTTCTCGACATTGAGCCGCAACCGTCCGACATGGACATGCTTCTCGGCGGAAGGCAAATCCCATGACACATCAACCCAGCGTTCGGGCATATCGTAGAAACTTTCCAGCGTGACGCAGTCGATCGTATGGATCGCGACGCCCTTGCCAGGTGTCTGGATTCCGACGACCCGGTCGCCCGGCAGCGGGTGGCAACAACTCGCATAATGGACCGCGACACCGGCAGTCAGGCCACGTAACGGGATGGCATAGCTCTGCCCGTTCTGTTCCCCTCCCTCAGTTTCGTGTCCGTCGTCTCCCTTATCCGCCTCCACGCCGTCAGAAGCCCCGAACAGGATCGTCATCACCGCCTCGGCGTTGCGATGGCCTTCTCCGACCTCGAAATAAAGCTGATCGATATTGGACAGATCCATTCGCGGCAACACATCCGTCAGAATTGCCTCGGAGAAGTCAAATCCGCGTGCGGCGAATGCCTTTTCCAATATCGCCGTGCCAAGCTTGATACATTCGTTCCGGCGCTGACTGCGGACAAAGCCCCGGATGCGGGAGCGGGCCTTACCGGTAACGACATAGTGTTCCCATTCCGGTTCCGGCGTTCCGGGTTGCGAGGTAATGATTTCCACCTGATCACCATTTCGGAGCTTGGTCCGCAAGGGAACGATCCGCCCGTTGATTTTCGCACTGACGCAACCGTCGCCGACCTCGGAATGGACCTCATAGGCGAAATCGACAGGTGTCGCCCCTTGCGGCAAAGCGATCAGTTCTCCCTTTGGGGTAAAACAGAACACCCGGTCCTTATAGAGGTCGAGGCGCGTGCGCTCGAAAAACTCTTCCTGATCGGCGGCGTCATCCAGAATTTCGAGCAATTCCTTGACCCAGCCATACTCCACGGTCTCGATGGGGTCGGCACCTTGCTTGTAGCGCCAATGGGCTGCGACGCCGAATTCGGCGACGTCGTGCATTTCCTGGGTCCGGAACTGGATTTCAATCCGGTGGCGCAGCGGGCCGATGATCCCGGTGTGGATCGAACGATAGCCGTTGCGTTTAGGCGTTGAGATATAATCCTTGAAGCGACCGGGCACGCAGCGATAGGCGTTATGAATGACGCCCAGCGCGCGGTAACAATCCTCCACGCTATCGACCACAATGCGAAACGCCATAATATCGGAAAGACGTCCGAATTCGACGTTCTTCTGCTGCATCTTGCGCCAGATCGAATAGGGGCTCTTTTCCCGGCCCGATACCATGGCGGGCAGACCGGCTTCCTGAAGAACAGCTGTCAGTTCATTGCCGATCTGGGCAACGATATCCTGCTCGACGGCTTCTTCACGCAGAAAATTCAGACGCGCGACGATGGTAGCGCGCGCATCCGTGTGCAGTTCCGCAAAGGCCAGATCCTCCAGATTGTCCTTTAGCGCATGCATTCCGATCCGTTCGGCCAGCGGCGCGAAGATTTCCAGCGTCTCACGCGCGATACGCGCCCGTTTTTCGGGGCTCTTGATATGGCGCAAGGTCTGCATGTTGTGCTGACGGTCCGCCAGCTTGACCAGCAACACGCGGATATCGCGCGAGGTCGCCAGAAGCAGCTTTCGGAAATTCTCGACCTGCCGCTTGTCGTCGGACTGAAGCTCCAGCTTGGAGAGTTTGGTCACGCCATCGACAAGAGCCGCGACGGATTCTCCGAAAAGGGATTCGATTTCCTCGATCGTCGCAACCGTATCTTCGACGGTATCGTGAAGAAGACCGGTAACGATCGTGTCGCTGTCGAGCTTAAGGTCGCTGAGAATTCCGGCGACCTCGACGGGATGGGAAAAATAGGGATCGCCCGACGCACGCTTTTGCGAACCGTGCGCCATCATGGAAAAGACGTAGGCGCGGTTCAGCGCCTCTTCATTCGCGTCCGCATCATAGGCCCGGACCCGGTTTACAAGTTCATATTGGCGCAGCATGCCGCCTCCCGCTGGTCAGCAGGGCGGTTGCCGGACGGGCGGTGCGAGGACCCGTCCTATTCCTGCTCCTTGTTGTCATCCGCGGACTCGGTCGGCGTGGCGTCTTCGGACTGTTCCGGTGCCGCCTGGGTATCGGCAAGCGTGGCATCGATACCGGCGGCCTCGATCATCGCCTCAATTTCGGCGGTCGCGGCCATTTCCGCTTCCAGCGCCTCGATATCGTCCTCATCCTCTTCGGCGTCCTCGCGCTCGATATGGCGCTGCATGCCGCGGATGATTTCTTCCTGAAGCTCGTCGTTCTCAACCTTTTCCTCGGCAATTTCACGCAAGGCGATGACGGGATTTTTATCGTTGTCCTTCTCGACCTGCATCTCGGCGCCGACCGACAGGTCTCGCGCACGCTGGGCGGCAAGAAGCACCAGTTCAAACCGGTTTGGTACCTTTTCAACACAATCTTCGACTGTCACGCGGGCCATGCGTCACGCTCCTTCTGCACGAAATTTCCAGATTGCCGGGAATATAGGGGAAACCTCCCCCGAAAAGCAAGATATGTAAGTGGTTTATATCGCTTTTTGCCGAATTCAAGCGAATATCAACCGGACATCCGGCGGCATTCCTGATCGGGCGGCAAACCGGACAACAATTCATGGAGCCCGGCCCCTGTTTTCGGGTGACGCCAATCCGGTGCGATATCCCTTAGCGGCATCAGGACAAATGCCCTCTCTGACATTCTCGGATGCGGCAAGACCGGACGCTGATCAGGCCCGGAAACGATATTCCCGTACGCGATCAGGTCGAGATCCAGGACTCGCGGCGCGTTCCGGTCGCCCCGAACCCTTCCGAAACGGTCTTCTATCTCATGCATGAATTCCAGCAAATCCAAGGCGGAAAGCCCGGTCTCAAGAGATAATACAGTGTTTACGAACCAGGGGTCGGCGGACACCGGGACCGGGCTGCTCTCGTAAAGCGGCGCACAGGCGAGAACGGACGTATTCGTACCGTCGAGCGCCCGAATTGCCGCCCTTACCGTCTCTTTGGGCGCACCAAATTCAGGATGCGGCAAATTGGCGCCGAGCCCTATGAATATCATCGAAAAACACCCCTTTTTCGTATGGCCGGGTTGTTATGTGAGACAAGCGTTATTATCTATTTTCGAGTGGCGCGCGATGCGCCGCCTATTTATCCGATTTTATTCAGATTTCTTGCTTTATTCCCTAAATTTCAGGATCCGATATGAAAAACGTTAAATTCTATCCGGAAGAACGGATCGGTCTGTTTATCGATGGTTCCAACCTCTACGCCGCCGCGCGCGCTTTGGGTTTCGATATCGATTACAAGAATTTGCTGGAGATTTTCTCCTCATCCGGCCGGCTGGTCCGCGCCTATTACTACACCGCCCTGATGGAAGATCAGGAATATCTGCCAATCCGTCCGCTTGTCGACTGGCTCGACTATAACGGCTACACAATGGTCACCAAGCCGACGAAGGAATTCACCGACTCCGCCGGCCGGCGGAAGATCAAGGGCGACATGGATATGGAACTCGCCATCGACGTACTCGAGATGGCGGAACATATCGACCATGTCGTGCTGTTTTCTGGCGACGGGGATTTCAGGCGGTTGGTCGATGCGGTTCAGCGTCGTGGTTGCCGTGTGACAGTGGTCAGCACCTTCCGCACCTCGCCGCCGATGGTCGCGGACGAATTGCGCCGCCAGACCGACAACTTCATCGAACTCGGTGATCTTGCCGACCGGATCGCCCGTCAGCCGCGGCAGGGTGACAGTCATCCCGATGATTTCGATCCGCCTCCAGGGGCGCCGGACGATATGCTGGAGCCCGCCTAACAGGCACGACATTGGACCGTCTTCCCTTTTCAGACCCGGACCCCGATTGCGATCTATGCCCCAGACTTGCCGCGTTTCGGGAAGACTGGCGGAGGCGCGAATCGGAATGGTTCAACGCTCCCGTTCCCGCCTTTGGCAATCTCGATGCACAACTTCTGATCGTCGGATTGGCCCCCGGCCTGAAAGGGGCGAACCGAACCGGCCGCCCCTTTACGGGCGACTATGCCGGCGATTTGCTTTACGCAACGCTCGACAAGTTCGGGTTCGCCAAAGGCAGCTACGCGAAAATCAGGGATGACGGCCTTGACCTGATAAACTGCCGCATCAGCAATGCTGTTCGCTGTGTGCCGCCGCAAAACAAACCGGTCGGGGCGGAGGTTACCGCTTGCCGCCCGTTTCTGATCAATGAAATCGCCGCGATGCCCAATTTACGCTGTATTCTGACACTGGGTGCCTTGTCGCATGGAGCGACCCTGGCGGCATTGGGTGAAAAAAAATCGGCCTGGAAATTCGGACATGCCGCGTTTCACCTGTTGGACAACGGGCTCGTTCTGGCCAACAGCTATCATTGTTCGCGCTACAACACGAACACCGGCCGGCTTACGGAAGAAATGTTCGAAGCCGTGTTTACCGAAATCAGGTCATTGCTGGGCGATCCCGCTCAGTAGGTTCCCGGACCGCCCAGCAAAGAATCAAAGAACGGTCAGCATCGCCGCGACCAGCGGATGCCGGACAACGTCCTTCTGTCCCAGCCTGACGACCGAAACATGATCGCACATATCATCAAGACGCGTTGCCGCCTCTCGTAGTCCCGACATCCCGGTCAGCAGATCAGTCTGTTCGGGATCACCGGTCAGAACCAGTTTTGAATTCCAGCCGAGACGCGTCAGCAGCATCTTTAGCTGTCCATAGGTGCAATTCTGCGCCTCATCGATGACGACATAGGCGTTATTCAGCGTGCGCCCGCGCATATAGGCGATGGGCGCCACTTCGATCGCGTCTTCCGCCATCAGCGCCTTGAGCCGTTTCCCCCCCAACCGGTCGGAGAGCACGTCATAGATTGGCCGCAGATAGGGCGCGATTTTAGCTTCCATATCGCCCGGCAAGAAACCAAGGCTCTCGCCGGCCTCCACCGCCGGGCGGCATAGAATGATGCGCTGGACTTCGCCGGCCTCCAGCGCTTCCACGGCCTTGGAAACGGCAATAAAAGTCTTACCCGTTCCGGCGGGACCAAGCGCCAGAACGACATCCGAGGTGTCGAGCGCGTCAATCAACAGCGCCTGTTTTTCGCTCTTCGGTTTGATATGCCGGACATAGCGCGTGTCGGTTCCGGAAAATCCGGGTTGCTCCTGACGCATTGTTTCGGGATACAAAGCGTGGACACGGGCTTCGTGACGCGTTGCCTTACGACGGGACCTTTTGCCCAATTAAACCTCCATCAGTTTTGCCGAGACATGCCGAGCGGTGCCGTCCCCGGGAAACAAAAAAGCCCCCATCGCCAAAATGGGAGCTTCCGGATCCAAGGTTGGTTCGTGCGAACCTGATGTGTCGGGACGAGGAATTGTACTACTCACGTCGAGACCAGCGCCTGAACTGCGGCACTCATACGAGTACCAGAATCAGGTTACGGAATAATGACGAATCCCGGAAAAGGTTTTTGACGCCGATACCGGCTAATCGTCGTAGCGTTCCTCTTTCCAGGGGTCGTCCTCATTATGGTAGCCCCGGACTTCCCAGTATCCCGGCCGGTCATCCACCGCAAACTCGATCCGCCGCACCCATTTCGCGCTTTTCCAGAAATACCAGCGAGGCATGATAATTCGCAGCGGGCCACCATGTCCCGCCGTCAACGGCGCGCCATTCCAGCTATGCGCCAGCAGAACATCATCGGCGGCAAACTGGTCGAGCCGAACATTGGTGGTTTAGCCGTCGCGGCTGTAAAAGATGCAATGAGTCGCGTTGGCAGCGGGTTTAGCGCAGGCAATAACATGCGCCGCCGAAACGCCCTTCCACCGATTATCGTAGCGCGACCAACCGGTGACGCAGTGAATATCGCTGACGGTCCCGGTTTGCGGTTGCGACAGAAAATCCTCCCACGACCAGATAACGCGGCTTTCCACCGCCCCATCGATCCGCAAACGCCATTTTTCAAGATCGATTTTTGGCGTAACGCCAAGATCGAGAACCGGCCAATCCTTTACCAGGCGCTGACCGGGCGGCAGGCGATCCCGGTTTGGATCACCGTCCTTTCCGGTCAGCAACCGTCCCGACCGCGCCCATTCCTGTTTCGTCTCAACCAGCTTTTCGCGCGGCCCGGAACCGTCATCCTTTTTATCAGGCATGACCTAACCCTTTTCGCGCATCAATCGGCCCTTTTCGCGCTCCCAATCGCGCTTCTTCTCGGTCTCGCGCTTCTCATATTGACGTTTACCTTTCGCCAGCCCGAGTTCCAGCTTGGCGATCCCGCGATCATTGAAATAGAGCTTGAGCGGCACGAGAGTCATCCCCTGCCGGTGCACCGCTCCGCCCAGCCGTTCAATCTGACGCCGGTGCAGCAACAACTTTCTTGCGCGGCGCGGTTCATGATTGCGGCCCTCGGCCTGTTCATATTCGGGAATATAGGAATTGATCAGCCAGATTTCGCCGCCTTCCTCGCTGGCATAGGATTCAGCGATATTGGCGCGGCCCGCCCGTAGGGATTTGACCTCGCTGCCGGTCAGGACGATCCCGGTCTCAAGCGAATCCTCAATTGAATAGTTATATCTGGCCTTGCGGTTGACTGCCGCGGCACGTCCGGCACTGGCGGTCGCCATTCATCGATTCCGTTCAAATCAAACCGGCGGCCCGCATCGCGGCCTCAACCTTCTTGCGGCTGTCATCCGAGATCGGGCAAACCGGCAGACGCACATCTTCCGTGCATTTGCCGAGGAGGCTAGCCGCATATTTCACCGGACCCGGGTTGGTCTCGCAAAACAAATCCTTATGCAACGGCATCAGCTTTTCATTGATGGATTGCGCGCGGGAAATGTCGCCTGCCCGCCATGCCTTGTGAAATTCCGCCATCAATCCCGGCGCAATGTTCGCCGTAACGGAAATACAGCCATGCCCGCCCTGGGCAAGGAAACCCAGCTGCGTGCCGTCTTCGCCCGAAAGCTGAATAAAATCTTCTCCCGCCGCCATTTTCTGCAAGGTGGCGCGGGACACATCATTGGTCGCATCCTTGACCCCGGCGATATTGGGCAGTTCCGCCAGCCGCGCCATGGTTTCCACAGACATATCGACCACCGACCGGCTGGGAATATTGTAAATGATAATCGGAATATCGACGGCGTCATTCAGCGCCTTGAAATGCCGGTACATCCCTTCCTGGGTCGGCTTGTTGTAATAGGGCGTGACGACCAGCGCACCATCCGCCCCGGCATCCTTTGCGTGCCGGGTGAGCATGACCGCCTCGTCCGTGGAGTTCGACCCCGTGCCCGCGATAACCGGCACCCGGCCCGCTGCGGTTTCGATACAGAGTTCAACTACCCGCATATGTTCTTCATGGCTAAGCGTCGGTGATTCACCCGTCGTGCCACAAGGAACCAGGCCTTCGGTGCCCTCTTCTATATGCCAGTTAACCAGATCCCGGTACGCGTTTTCGTCAAGGGCGCCATCACGAAAAGGTGTGATCAGCGCACAGATAGACCCCTGAAACATGTCGAATTCCCGCAAGTATCTGAAGTTTAACATTTTGCCGCCAGACTGCGGCTTTGGCGCAACTTAAAACGGCTTAATTTTGACTGCAAGGGCGCACATCTTGAATGGCCGGGCTGTTGCCTTGAGCCGTCGCCGTCTCTACGCTCGCAATGCGCGGGACGGCGACGGGGCATACGGAATGGCCTTAAAAGCCAAAATTGGAGATAGAGCGAAGGCCTTCCTTTGGCGCGCGTCAGTTCCTTTCCTGATTGCGGCGCTTGTTTCTGTCCCCTCGGCATCCGCTTTGGCGGATTTGCCGACCCAGCTTTCCAACAAGGACCGCAAATTATATAGCGCAATCTTTTCCGCCATCGAAAAGGGAAACTGGAAACGGGCGTCTGTCCTGAAACGGCGGGCAACCGCACCGCTTCCAGACAAAATTCTTACCTGGTTGGCGATGAGCCGGAGCCGCGGCGATTTCTCGTTCAGAGAAATCGACCTGTTCCTGACTAACAATCCGGATTGGCCGCGTCAGAAATCATTGCGCCGCCGGGCGGAAAGCTTGATGGCTGGGGAAAAGCTTCCCGCCACCCACCGTATCGCCTGGTTCGACCGGTTTCCGCCAGTCACAACAACGGGCCGGGTGCTGCAGGCGGAGGCAATTCTGGAAACAGGGAGCCGGAAACGCGCCCATGAATTGCTGCGGAGAATATGGCGTACGAGCTCATTTACCGCGCGCGATCAGAGGCGGTTTCTGAAACGGCACAGCAAACTCTTGAACCGCGGTGATCACTGGGCGCGGCTCGATTGGCTGTTATGGCGCGGCATGCGCAGCCAGGCGCGGCGCGTCCTTCACTATGTATCAAAGGACCGCAGGCTTGAAGCCGAGGCCCGCATACGGCTACGCGCCTTTCGCGGCGGCGTCGATGCCGCGATCACCCGGCTTCCCGCCGCGATGCGCGGTGAGCCCGGTTTTGTTTTCGAAAGACTCCGCTGGCGCCGAAAGAAGAACAGGACCGACGACGCCCTCGCCATCCTGAAGAATCCGCCGGGTAACCTTGGGCGTCCGGAGTTATGGGCGAAAGAACGGATGATTATCGCGCGGCGCCTGCTCGCCAAAGGACGCCCCGACGATGCCTGGGATGCCGTCGCCGATCACCGCATAGACCCGGCGCTGGACAGAGCGGCCTATGCCGAAATCGAATGGCTTGCAGGCTGGATCGCCCTCAGATTTCTCGACAAGCCCGGCGAAGCCTATGCCAGATTCAGGGATTTATTCGACGCCGTTCGGTACCCCGTCAGCAAATCGCGCGCCGCGTATTGGATTGCGCGGGCGGCGCTCCGCACCGGCGACCGGGAAGAATCCAACCAATGGTTTGCCAAAGCAGCCATTCATTGGACGACCTATCACGGACAACTCGCGGCCTATGAATTGCCGCCGCGCATGCGCCCGCTCTTTAAGGGGTCGGACCCTTTGCCGACACGCGGGGAGACCGACGCTTTCCGTAAAACCGAACTGGCGCGAGCGGTTATCCTGCTTGATCAAATCGGCCAGCATCGGCTCGCCTTGCGATTTCTGCTTCACATACCCAGACCGGGCGCATCGCCGGAAACGCTCGTGCAGGCGGTTTATCTCGCCCGCGCTTTGGGCCGCCGTGATATGGGCGTTTGGATTTCACGCCGCGCGCTCCGGGACGGCAATGTTCTGCTGAAGGACGGTTATCCTCATGTCCCGATGCCGCGCGACGGGGTTGAACCGGCATTACTTCGGTCACTTGCGCGGCAGGAAAGCAATTTCGATCCCAAAGCCCGCAGCCGAAGCGGTGCGCTCGGCGTTATGCAGCTTATGCCGGCAACCGCCCGGGAAACCGCCCGGCGGATCGGTCTGCGCTATTCGAAAAGCAAGCTGACCAAAGATCCAGCCTATAATATCCGTATCGGACGCGCCTATATCACCGGGATGCTAGAGCGCTTCAACGGTTCGTATATTCTCGCCATTGCCGCCTATAATGCCGGGCCGCACGCGGTCGAACGGTGGCTGAGAAAGAACGGCGATCCGCGCGGCGGCGGTATCGACCCGATCGACTGGATCGAACTCATACCTTATTCGGAAACCCGGACCTATGTGCAAAGGGTATTGGGAAATCTCCAGGTTTTTCGCTACCGTGAAACGGGCGGCAAAATTGCCGTAACCCTCGAAACGGATCTCAAGCGGTAAGGCGGTCGAAAAGAGGCATGAAAACACCTGAAGACGGATCCGCCGCCTGCGTATTCGATGTTTATGGAACCTTGCTCGATTTCTCCTCCGCCGTTTCGCGGCTGGAAGACCGGATCGGACCGGACGCCAGGCGTCTCTCGGCGCTGTGGCGGCAGAAACAGCTTGAATATTCCTGGCTGCGCAGTCTGATGGGCCGCCATACCGACTTTTCGCAAGTTACCGCCGACGCGCTCGATTTCAGTCTTCAGGCGCTTAAAATTCACGATATGGCCCTGCGGGACGATCTGCTCGCTTTGTTCCGGACACTGGCTCCCTATCCCGAGGTGACGGGCGTGCTTGAGACAATCCGGAACGCCGGATACATGACGGCGGTATTATCGAATGGCGACCCGGAAACCCTTGGGGCCGGTCTTGAGGCCGCGGGAATCGGGTCATTATTCGACGCGGTCTATTCCGTCGAAACGGTGAGCATCTTCAAACCCCACCCCGATGTGTACCGGATTGCCTGCGACGGGCTTAAGCTGGAACCCGGTGAAATTCTGTTTATGTCGGCAAATGGCTGGGACATCGCAGGCGCGGCAAGCTTCGGGTTCGAAACCGTATGGGTCAACCGGACGGATGCGCCGCGCGAATTTCTTCCCTCTGGCCCGGCCAACCAGATGCCTGATCTGTCGCAACTTCCGGCACTGCTGACCGCCAGATCGACACCATGACCGCGCCCACCATCGCCGACATTGAGGACGCCGCCGCCCGGTTGAAAGGACAGGCACACCGCACCCCGCTGATTGAAACAACATCGGCCAGTCCGAAATACAGCCGGATTTTTCTGAAGACAGAAACCGAACAACGGACCGGATCGTTCAAGTTCCGCGGCGCTTATAATCGGATCAGCCGGGTCGACGATGCGGCCAAAGCCGCCGGCGTAACCGCCTATTCTTCCGGCAATCATGCCCAGGCGGTCGCCTGTGTTGCAAAGCTGCTTGGCATCCCTGCCGTCATCGTCATGCCCGAAGACGCGCCGGCGAAAAAACTTAATGCCACGAAGCGCTTCGGTGCCGAGGTCATTACTTATAACCGCTGGACGGAATCGCGCGAAGACATCGCGCACCTGGTAGCGAAGAAACGCGGCATGACAATCATTCCGCCATTCGATGATCCGTTGATTATCGCCGGTCAGGGAACGGTGGGGCTTGAAATCGCCGACGACATGAAAGCTCAGGGGCTGAAACCCGATCTTATGCTTGTCCCGGCGAGCGGCGGCGGGCTGGTTTCCGGATGCGCCATCGCCATCAAGGACCGATTTCCAGATTGCAGGGTGTATTCCGTCGAACCGGAGAATTTCGACGACATCGCGCGATCGCTCGCCGCCGGAAAACGGGTAAGCAATGCCCCGAATGCGGAAAATTCGATCTGCGACGCGCTTCTGGTGCCGACGCCCGGCGCGATTACTTTTCCGATCATGCAGGAATTGCTCGAAGGCGGGCTGACCGTTTCCGACGACACGGTCCGAAACGCCATGCACCACGCCTGGAAAAACGAGACGCTAACCCTTGAACCGGGCGGTGCTGTGGCGCTCGCCGCATTGCTGGAAGAAGCCGCCCCTGCGGCGAAAATCGTTGTCGCCGTCTGTTCAGGCGGCAATGTTGACGACGCGTTGTTTCGCGCCGTCACCGGAAAATAGGGATCAAATCAACTTTTGTTGGCGTTGAAGGGTTGAACGCTGCCGTCATCGACAACGAGATTAATGCCGATATCCTCATCCTCATTCTCTTCGAACGCATTCAAACGGCGGCAATCCCCTTCAAGCTGCGCGCCGGATTCAATACACAGCGTTTCGTGATAGACGTCGCCGTTTACGCGCGCCGTTTCATTCAGAATAACCATCCGGGCCTTGATCTGGCCGTCGACCTGTCCCCGTACCAGCAAATGATCGGCGGCGACCGCGCCGGTGATCACACCGGACTCACCGATGCTCAACTTGTTGCAGCGCACATCGCCCTCGATAGTGCCGTCAACCTGGATTTCGCCCTCGCTGGTAAGGTCGCCACCAATCTTGAGGTCAGAGGAAATTATGGTCGGCGATCCGCTCTTGCGCTTGCCGCCATCCGTTGCGTCAGCCTTTGAAAACATCCTTGCCCGCCTCCAGGAACTTGAGCGGATCAATCCGCTTGCCGTTCACAATGATTTCGTAATGCAGATGCGGGCCGGTACTGCGACCGGACGACCCCACCTGACCGATCTTCTTGCGATAGTCTACACGCTGACCGCGCCTGACGTAAATCCGTCTTAAATGACCATAACGGGTGCGGATTCCCATGCCATGATCGATCTCCACAAAGCGTCCGTAATATCCCTTCCAGCCGGTATAGACGACCTTTCCCGGCACCGGCGCATAGACCGGCGTACGATTTGGGGCACCAAGATCGAGCCCTTGATGCGTGGCCCATTTATTATTTATGGGATCACGGCGGCGGCCGAATTTACTGGTGATCTTGTAATGATCCACCGGGGCGACAAGCGGCAGATTGGCGAGAACGCGGCGCAACGCATCCCAATGGGCGACGTGCCGGTCGATTGCCGTCGGCCCTTCATTGAATCCCTTCGCATCATCGGGCGACGCAATAAAGGGACCGCCGACGGCATAGGCCTCCGGATCAAGCTTTTTCAGTAGGCTCAGCGGTTTGAGTCCCGCGACCGTGATGATTTTCTCGATCCGTTTGATGTCATGAACCGTTTTGTCGGCGATCCGGTCCAGCGCTTCCTTTTGCTCATCCCGCAACCGCTGAACGCGCCCTTGCAGGGCCGCGATCTGCTGATTGGCATTCTTCTCTGTCTCCGCGAGCGAATCGCGTTCCGACTGCACCTTCCCCAGATCGGTCCGCACCTGATCCAGAACCGACGCCAGCATGCTTCCCTTATCCTTGCTGCTGACCAGGTTGCTCTCAAGACTTTTCAGCTTCTGGTTTAGCGCGCTGTAACGCCTGATCTGATGCGCGCGCCGCGCTTCGGACGCGTTCAGCTTTTTCTTCAATGCCGCGATATCCGCCCGCAACGTATCATTCTGCTCCAGCAGTCCGACCAGATTATGATGGCTTTGTTTCAACGTGCCGGCGACATCGGTCATGTTGTCGCGCATTGAGTTGACGCGAAGCGACAGCCGGGAATTTTCCGCCTCAAACCGTGCGATTCGGTCGTTCTTCTGTTCGAGAATGTGATCGAAACCGAAATAGACGACTGTCACATTGGCAAGCCAACCGGCACTTCCGACAAAAAGACAGATAAAGCCGACCTGCAGCCAGCGAGGCATCCGCCAATACCGAACCATGCCGTTGCGGCGGATATAGAAATCGCGCGGCTCGGTCAGTTCCAGAAACCTGCGCCAAATCCGGTGATGTAATGGGCGTTCGGGATACATATCGCCCGTTAATCCTCCCCCAAGAGCAACCTTGTCGAGCCGTCCAATTTCTTGCGCAATATAGTTATCAAAAAACTAACGATTGGGCCCGCAATAGCCGAAAATACCCAAAACGCGGCCACTGGCTGAAAAATGCGCGGGAAGGCTATCCGGCGGGCCTTCGCCGGTCAAGCGGGAAACACGAATCTACGGGGATTTCCGGGAGTTTTCAGCTCTGCCCGGTCTTATCGCGCAGCGCCGCTTCCCGGACCTCACGGCGCAGCACCTTGCCGACGCTGCTGCGCGGCAGATCCTCCAGCAATCGGATACGCTTCGGCGCCTTCACCGAGCCCACCGTATCCTTCGCGAAATCGATCAACTCCTGCTCGCCAGCGTTGGCGCCCTGCCGCAGAACCACGGCAGCCTGCACGGCCTCACCCCATTTCTCATCGGGGATGCCATAGACGATGCACTCATTCACCACCGGATGGCGGACCAGCGCGGCCTCGACATCGCTCGGATAGACATTGAACCCGCCGGAGATAATCACATCACGCAGCCGGTCCTTGAGATAGAGATAACCCCGCGCATCCAGCGCCCCGACATCGCCGGTGCGCAGCCAGTCACCCTGCATCACCTCAGCCGTCGCTTCCGGCATATTCAGATAACCTGTCATCACCAGACCGCCGGACAGCACGATCTCGCCATCCTCATCAGGTGGCAATATCTTGTCCGAGCCCGGCTCCATAATGGCGACACGGGTGAGAAAGCTCGCCCGTCCGACAGAAGCAATCAGATCGTCATCGGCCATCTCGCGCGGGCCGAGAAAAGTCGCGACCTGCGGCGCCTCGGTCTGGCCGTAATTTGTTGCGACCACTTCGCCGAACACGCCCCTGGTCTCGCGCACCTTCTCGGGCGGCATCGGCGCGCCACCATAGATCAGCCGCTTGAGCGCCGGGAAATCGGCTTCTCCGCCGAGCTCCGCCAGCATCATGTAGATCACGGTCGGCGGAATGAAAGTCGTTGTGACATCCTTTGCCGCGAAACTTTCGAGAATTTCCGCCGGGCGCATGGTGCGTTCGCCCAGCACCAGCGTGCCGCCGACACCCAGCGTCGGCGTGATGTAGCAACTGGTCCCATGGGTCAGCGGCGCGGCCAGCAGATATTTGTCCGCCGCGCTCAACCCCAGCTCATGAATCATGCAGGCCGCCCCGGTCAACCAGGCGCAATAGGGCTGAAGAACGCCTTTGGGCCGGCCGCTGGAGCCGCCTGTAAACTTGATCGCCTGGGTGTCTTCCGGGCCCAGCGGGTGAATTTCCGGTATCTTGCCCCTGTTGGCCGCGATCAGCCCGGCAACACTGTCCGATGCGGTGTCCGATCCCCCCCAGCCATGCACGATATGCGGCGCGTTGGGGCTGATTTTGCTCTCGCAATCCTCATCGAGGATCAGGATCGAGGGCCCGGCGGTTTCCAGCTTTGCGTCGAGTTCCTCTTTCGCGTCGCGCGGGTTCAGCGGTATCCACACCTTACCCGCCGCCATCGTCGCCAGAAGACCAGTCAAATGCTCAAGCGAGTTATAGCCGCAAATCCCGACCCGCGATTGCGGCGCGGGGTCGATCCCCTGCAGCCCGGCAGCCAACGCATCCACCCGCGCGCGCAGCTCTCCATAGCTCAGCGTGCCATCCGGCCCGTCAATCGCCACCGCATCGGGCGTCAGGGACCCCGCGGCGTAAAACATATTGATGGGCTTCATTGATCAACCGTCCGCCTGGAATTCATCCCGCGCGCCATAGGCCCAGACCAGCCCGTGACCGGGCGCGTCCGGCGGCGCGATCATACCGTTCTCATCCATACCGGCGGGATCCTCAAAAAGCGGCTCCAACAGCGGAAAATCCTCCATCCAGGTCACGGCGGGCGACGCCGCCGCCAGATGAATGAAAAGGGACGGCAGGAAATGCGGTGCGACGGACACGCCGAAATGCTCCGCCACCGTGGCGACACGGAGCGCCTCAGTCAGCCCGCCCATCATGGCGAGATCGGGCTGTACCACGGCGCAGGATTTCGCCTCGAAAAACGGCGTAAGTTCCACCAGCCCCTGATGATGTTCGCCGGTGGCGATGGCGACGGGAGAGGACGCGGCAAGCGCGGCATAGCCGTGCACGTCCGACGCCGGCAACGGTTCCTCCAGCCAGATCAGGTTGAAGTCGGCGCAGGCGTTGGTCAGCCAGCGCGCCGTGACCAGATCGCATTTCTCATTCGTATCGGCCATGATCCCGACATCGTCGGGCAAGGCGTCGGCGACCGCCTCCAGCCGTTCCAGATCAGCAGGGTTGCCGGCAAAGCGCAGCTTTACCGCCGAACACCCGGCCTTGGCGTATTTCACCGCCTGTTCGGCCGCCGCCGCCGGATCCTGCGCCGGGCCGAACCCGCCACTGCCATAGACCGGCAAAGTCCGCGGCGCCCCGCCCATGGCGACACCCAGCGGCACGCCCTGGCGTTTGGCGTGCAAATCCCAGGCGGCGACATCAATGGCGGCGATCGCCAGATAGCCGCTGCCCCGCCCGAGACGATTGAGCGAGCCGGCAAGCGTCCGCCACAGCGCCTGCGGCGCGGCGATCTCCTTCCCCGCGACGAAACGTTCCAGCATTGTTTGCGCCATCGCGGCGACCTGTTCCCCGCCGCCGCCCAACACATAGGAAAAGCCGGTCCCGGCATATCCGTCGCCGGCCTCAAGATCGCAGACAATGACATCGACCGACGTGATGCCCGACCCGCCGGTGACGCCGGGCAACGGATAGCGCCAGAGCTCCGCGCTTGCCCGTTCGATTTTGACGCTCATCAAATGGCCTCCGTCCCGTCGCTGATTTCAACCGTGACCGGATCGCCATCTTTCAGGCCCAGCGTATCCCGGACGGCGACCGGCGCGATCAGTTCGATCTGGGTAGCGGGATAGGAGTCCACATCGGGCAGGATCGCCGCCGCCGGAATTTCACCGTTGATACGCGCATGCCAGGCACGCGACGCGCACCATTCCGGCTGCGGCGGCGGCAGGATGATACCGTCCCAACCGCACACACGTTCCCAAGCTGCCCTTGCCTGATCGCTCGTGGCCAGCACATTCACCGTGCCGGGATAACATTCCAGAGAGAGATACTGCCTGAATGCGTCTTTCGCCCAGTCGAGCTGGGTAAAGCCGGTCGCCTCCCCCACCCCGGTGGCAAGCTCGCCTATGATTTTTTCAATAGCCATGTGCGGCAGTGTATTTGAGGAAAAAGGATCGGGAAAGCGGAAGGGAAATGCTTGCCCCTTGCCCCCGTCCGGCCTTATTATCCGCGCCCGGCGCGCGGGTGTAGCTCAATGGTAGAGCAGAAGCTTCCCAAGCTTAAGACGAGAGTTCGATTCTCTTCACCCGCTCCAATTCTCTGACCGGATATCCCCGCCATGGCCATTCTTGTTATTTCTTCGCCAACCCGCATGGACGCGTGGAAGGCGGAAATTCCCGCCGCCCTGCCCGATGAAGACGTGCGCGTCTGGCCCGATTACGGCGCGGATGAAGATATCGAGATCGTGATCATCGCGGAGCCCAAGCCGGGACTGTTCGAAAAACTGCCCGATCTGAAACTCGTCATCGCCCAGCGCGCAGGCGTGGAGGATCTGGTCGCGGCACTCCGCGGTCTTCCGGACGTCTCACTCTGCCGCGCGCAGGGACCGGATGGCGACCGTATGCTCGACGATTACGCGCTGCTGTGCGTCATGCATCACCACCGCCATTTTCCCGATCTGATCGCCGCCAACGCGACCGGCGACTGGATCAATCCAGGGGTCAGCTTTACCCATGAACGCACGGTCGGGTTAATGGGGCTGGGTATTATCGGGCTGTCTGTCGCGCGCCGGCTGCGCGATTCCGGGTTCAAGGTAATTACCTGGACCCGGTCGGGCAGCGACGAGCCCGGCATGGTACATTTCACCGGGCCGGATCAGTTCGGCGATTTTCTCGGACAGTCGGAAATTCTGGTCAATCTGCTGGCGCTGACGGCGGAGACGGAAAATATTCTTAACGCGGAGACATTCGCGCAACTGCCGGAAGGCGCGGCGCTGGTCAATCTCGGCCGCGGCGAACATGTCGTGGATGACGATCTGATCGCGGCGCTGGATTCAGGTCATCTGAATGCGGCGACACTGGATGTCTTCCGCCAGGAACCGCTCCCCGCCGAACACCCGTTCTGGGCGCATCCCCGCGTGCTGGTCATGCCGCATATCGCGCGGCGGCCGAGCCCCGATTTCCTGACGCCGCAGCTGATCGAAAATATCCGCCGTTTCCGCGCCGGCGAGCCGTTATTGCAGCCGGTGGATATCGGACGGGGGTATTGATTCCTTCGCGCCACGCCGGGCCCGGCCATCCGGTCTGACGTCAAACACTGAAGCGGTAGTGAAATAGACCCCGCATCAAGTGCAGGATGACAATATTTTTTCGATCCGGCGCAATCACCTTCAACAAGACAAGGATGTCACCCCGGCCTCCGCGCCGGGGTCCAGACAAACCACAAAAACAAAAAGACTGGTTCCCGGATCGCGCTGGCGCTTGTTCGGGATGACAAATATTCTAGAGGCGTGAGAGACGCGAAAAGAATGAAACCGGTCTCGCCCGTCAAATAATCCCCTGTTCCCGCAGTTCGGCGAGCCCCGCCTCATCCAGCTCCAGCACTTCCCGCAAAACATCGTCGGTATCCGCGCCGAGCACCGGCGGTGCGTGGCGGTAACTGACCGGCGTTTCAGAAAAGCGCAGCGGGCTGGCCACCAGCGGCGCGGCGCCGCCGCCCAGCGCCTGATGCGCCATATTCACCACCATGCCGCGATCAATGACATGCGGGTCAGCAAAGACTTGATCCACCGTGTTGATCGGGCCGCACCCGATGGAACGCGCTTCCAGCTCCGACAGCCACTCGGCGGAAGGCTTGGTCAGGAACACCGGCTCCAGCAGCGGGATCAGCGCGTCGCGGTTGGCGACCCGGCCGCCATTGGTTGCGAAGCGTTCATCCGCCGATAGTTCCGCGCACCCGGCATATTCGCAAAAGCGCTGAAACTGCGCGTCATTGCCGATCGTCACCATGATGTGTCCGTCTTCGGTTTTGAACACCTGATAGGGCACGATATTGGGGTGACCATTGCCAAGCCGCGCGGGCGCCGCGCCGCCGATCAGGTAATTCATCGCCTGGATCGACAACCAGGCCACCTGCGTATCCAGCATGCCGATATCGATATATTGCCCCTTGCCGTCCACTTCCCGGCTGCGCAGCGCGGCATTGATCGCGACGGTGGCGTACATGCCGGCCATGATATCGGCGATCGGCACACCGGCCTTCATCGGCTCCCCGTCGGGTTCGCCGGTTACCGACATGATGCCGCCCATCGCCTGGATCAGCGGGTCGTAACCCGGCCGCTGGGCATAGGGGCCGGTCTGGCCGAAACCGGTAATAGAGCAATAGACCAGCCCGGGATTGATCTCCTTCAGATCGTCATAGCCAAGCCCGTAGCGCGCGAGATTGCCGAGCTTGAAATTCTCCACCAGAACGTTTGCCTTCGCCGCGATCTTGCGGATCAGCGCCTGCCCTTCCGGTTTGGAGATATCGACCGCCACCGAACGTTTATTCCGGTTCGCCCCCATGAAATAGGCGGCCTCCGCCGTGTCGTTGCCGTCATCGTCTTTCAGATAAGGCGGTGCGAACCGGCGGGTATCGTCACCCGACCCGGGCCGTTCGATCTTGATCACCTCCGCCCCGAGATCGCCAAGGATCTGCGTACAGAACGGCCCCGCCAGAATACGGGTGAGATCGAGAACCATCAGCCCGGAAAGCGGGCCCTTATTGTCTGCCATGTCGGACTCCAGCATTAAGAGAGGCGTTTCTGATACGACATCGGGCGTGGCCGCGAAAGTTCGATTTGACACAGGCCCCGCCTGACATGACGCTATCGTCGGTTTTGGAACTCCGAGGAAGCAGAATGGATGACATTGAATCGCGCCTGACGGAAATGGGCTGCACCCTGCCCGAACCCTTTGTGTACCCGAGCCCCAACCGCACCGGCTGCGTTGTGGCGGGGCATCTGCTCTATAGCTCCGGCCATCCGCCGCCGGTCGATTTCGGCGTCACGGTAAATGGCAAGGTCGGTGGCACGGTATCGGAGGAAGAGGCGGTAGAGGCGGCGCGCGCCACCGCACTGAACATCCTCGCGTCAGTCAAACAGCAGATCGGATCGCTGGATAACATCAAGCAGGTGGTGAAGGTCACCGGCATGGTTAACTCGGCCCCGGGGTTCCAGCGGCAATTCGCGGTGATCGACGGGGCGTCAAACCTTTTCTACGAGCTTTTCGGGCCTGAAGCGGGACAGCACGCGCGCTCCGCCGTCGGCATGTTCGAACTGCCGCGCGAATTCTGCATGGAGATCGAGGCGATTTTCGAATTGAAGGGTTAAACGCAGTTTCAAACAACCGTGCGGCGGACAAATGGACCCCGCATCAAGCGCGTGGGTACAGGTCTTCTTGAGGCGTCGCACGCGCCTCCGATCAAACAAAATTGTCACCCCGGCCACCGAGCCGGGGTCCAGCAAAAAACAAAACTCTGGATCCCGGGTCGCGATGTCGCTTGTCCGGGATGACAAGTGTGCTTATGAGGCCGCCGAGGCTCCCTACCCCGGATAGGCCACCACCTCGTGGCGTTGTTCGCCCAGCCCGTCGATCCCCATTTCGATAATGTCGCCAGGCTGCAACCATTTCGGCGGCTCGAACCCGGCAGCAACACCATGCGGCGAGCCGGTGGTCAGCACGTCGCCCGGCTGGAATGACATGAACTCGCTGACATAGGAAATCAGCTGCGCCATGGTGAACACCATGTCCGACGTATGGCCGTCCTGGCGCATCTCGCCGTTGATTTTTGTCCAGATACGCAAATCCTGCGGATCGCCGACCTCATCCGCCGTCACCAGCCAGGGGCCGAGCGGGCCGAACGTGTCACAGCTTTTCCCCTTGGTCGTGCCGCCCGCGCGTTCCCGCTGATAGGCGCGTTCCGATCCGTCATTGAACAGCGCATAACCGGCAACATGGGAAAGCGCGTCTTCCTCCGACACGTTGAGGGCTGCCGTGGAGAACACCGCCGCAAGCTCAACCTCATAATCCATCTTGGTGGAGGTCCTGGGCTTGATCATCGGATCATAAGGGCCGGTAAGCGAGCTGATCGCCTTGTTGAAGATTACCGGCTCCTTCGGCGGCTCATATCCCATTTCCAGTATGTGGTTCAGATAATTCTGTCCGATCGCCATGATTTTCGGGATGCCCGCCACCGGCACGCCAAGACGGGGATCGCCCCCGACCGCCGGCAAAGCCTCCGGATCGAGCGCGCGCAGCCGGTCCAGCATCGCCGGTGCCAGTGTTTCGGGCGTGACATCCTCAATTTCGCCGGACAGATCGCGCAAGCCCCCCTGCGCATCAATCAGGCCGGGGCGTTCCGCGCCCTTTTCGCCATACCGAACCAGCTTCATGAGTAACCGCCTTTCCCTGTTCCTACCGTCTTCACATGCGATAGCATCAGATCATGACAGATACAAAGGCGATGGTCCCGAGCACCTGCTGGGAATGCAGCACCCGCTGCGGTTCTCTGCTGACGGTGGAGAGTGGCCGGGTTACGAAAATTCTCCCGAACCCGGATCATCCGGCCTCGCGCGGTGCGTTCTGCGTCAAAGGGCTGCGCGGCTTGCCGGATCTGACATATCATTCGGACCGGCTGCTTAAACCCTTGCGCCGGCGAGGCGAACGCGGTGGCGGCGATTGGCAGGAAATCAGCTGGGACGAAGCCCTCGACGAAATCACTGAACGGTTTCTGGAGACAAAGCAGACCTATGGCGCGCCCGCCCTCGCCGGCGCGGTCAGTAACGGCTATTACAGCCGGGGTGCCGTGGTGGCGCTGCTGATGCGGGCATTCGGTTCACCCAACTGGATGATCAATCAGGATTTGTGCGGCGGATGCCGGGCCGTCTCCGACAAGGTCACCGGGCTCGCCATCCATAACGGCGAGGATATCGACAACACCAACTGCGCCCTGATCGTCGGCCGCAACCCCTATGCCGCCGATCCGGTTCAATGGCAGGCGTTGAAACGCGCGAAAGAACGCCGCGCGAAGATCGTTACAATCGACCCGGCGCGGACACCGGCGGCGGATATCGCCGATCTCTGGCTACGACCGCGACCCGGTACCGATGCCGCAATCGCCATGGCCATGATCAACTGGCTGATCGACAATGACCGGGTCGATCATCACTTCATCGCAAAATGGACGTCGGGTTTTGAAGCGCTGGCGGAACGCGCCGCGGACTATCCTATCGACCGCGCCGCCGAAATTGCCGACATTCCCGCAGAGGATATCGAAAAGGCCGCCGCGTTGTACGCGGACGGGCCGAGCAGTTTCGTCAGCGGCCATGGCATCGACGCATTCAGCGCCGGCGTTCAGACCTTCCGGGCCTTCCATTGTCTGGTCGCGATAAGCGGCAATCTGGACCGGAAAGGCGGCAACCGCCGTATCAAGCGTCCGCCCGATTTCACGTCTTATGCCGATATCCTGCACAAAGCTGAATTCCGCTTGCCGCTTGAAATTGAGAAACAGACCATCGGGGCGGACCGGTTTCCGCTCTGGGCCGGCCCGGACGGGTGGCAGACCGCCTGCCATAACCCGACCGTGATCGAAGCGATGCTGATAGGCGCACCCTACCCCGTGCGCGCGCTATATGTCAGCGGGGTCAATATCGCGGTCACCTATCCGGATACACCCCGCACGATCGCCGCTTTGAAATCGCTGGATTTCGTCGTTGGCGCCGGGCATCTGATGAACCCGACGCTCGCGCTCTGCGATATCGTGCTGCCAAAAACGACAGGGCTGGAAGAAGACGAGGTTTCGCTGGAAGCCAATGGCCCCTGTCTCAGCGCCACACAATCAGCTCATGCTCCTTTGGGCGATGCGCGCAGCGATTTCGACATTGCCGCCGCGGTCGTCGACAGGCTTGAAGCGAACGGCTATCCGGAAGCCCGGACATTCTTTCCCTGGAGAACCAAGCGCGACTTCAACCGGTATCTGCTGGGCGGCGGCCCCGTCACACTGGATACTCTGATGAAAAAGGGTTTTGCGACATTCGAATTCACCTATGGCGATTTTGAAAAAACCGGGTTCAAAACACCGACGGGGAAGATAGAGCTCTCTTCGACAATGCTGGAAGAACAGGGGCTGGATCCGTTACCGGCCTATGTCCCGGTCACACGCGATTCCGCGCCGGCGGAAACCCGAAGCGATTACCCCCTGGTTCTGCTGACCGGGGCGCGGGAACGGAGCTATCACCATTCCCGCTTTCACGAGCAGGAATGGGCTCAAAAGGTTTCACCCGACCCGTGGATACAAATTCACCCGGAAACCGCGGCAGACTTCGGCATTGGCGATAAGGACTGGGTGGAAGTCGAAATCGCCGGCGGGTCTGGAAAATGCCGCCTCTGCGCGGACGTCACTGAAAACATACTGCCCGGTGTATTGCGCACCGGTATGGGCTGGTGGCGTCCCGAGGCCAATGCACCGGATTACGGCGCGTTCGAAATCAATATTAATGCGGCGACCAGCTATGGCGGGCCCTGGGACCCGGCGACCGGCGCCGCCGACACAAGGGGTGTCCTCTGCCGGATGAAGCGGACCGAAAAACCGGCGCCTTAAACCCCCTGTTCGCGCCCGCCCGGGACCGCTATAAACAGTTGCGAAATCCATTCGGGAGAAGGAAGAAATGGCGAAAAAACCCGACCCCATCCAGACAGCGGCGCGGCGTATCCGCAACGCCGCCAAATCCGGCAAGCCGTGCAAACCGATCCGCGACCTGATCAAGAAGGGCGATGTCGATGCCGCCTATGCAATCCAGACGGTCAATACGCAGACCTGGATCAAGGAAGGCCGGCGTCCGGTGGGACGCAAGATCGGGCTGACCGCGAAAACGGTGCAAACCCAGCTTGGCGTCGATCAACCGGATTACGGCATTCTCTACGCCGATATGGAAATCTGCGACGGGGATGAGATCGACGCGTCCCGCATCATGCAGCCCCGCGCCGAGGGCGAAATCGCGCTGGTGCTGGATGACGATCTGGTCGACGACCAGCTTACTCTCGTCGATCTGCTCGATTCCGTGGCCTACGCCCTCCCCGCTATCGAGGTCGTGGGCAGCCGCATCGCCAACTGGGACATCACCATCACGGATACCATCGCGGACAACGCCTCCTCAGGCCTTTATGTTCTTGGCACCAAGCCCGTGCTGCTGAGCGATATCGATCTCCGCATGTGCGGCATGGTGATGGAAAACAAGGGCCATCAGGTCTCCGTCGGTGCGGGCGCCGCCTGCCTCGGCAACCCGTTGAACGCCGCGCTGTGGCTCGCCCGCAAGATGGTCGAGGTCGATATGCCGCTTCTGGCCGGCGACGTCATCATGAGCGGCGCGCTGGGCCCCATGGCCCCTGTCACGCCGGGCGATGTCGTAGAAGTCCGGATTTCGGGGCTCGGGACCGTTCAGGCCTCTTTCAGCGCATAGAAAGAAGAAGCATATGAAGACCAAGGTAGCCATTATCGGTTCCGGCAATATCGGCACCGATCTGATGATCAAAATCCTGCGCAATTCCGAGATACTGGAAATGGCGGCGCTGGTCGGCATCGATCCGGACTCCGACGGGCTGGCTCGGGCCAAGAAGATGGGCGTTGCCACAACTGCCGAGGGCATCGACGGGCTGGTAAAAATGCCCGAATTCAAGGAAATCGAAATCCTGTTCGACGCCACATCGGCCGGCGCGCACGCCTATCATGACAAGGTCTCGCGCGAACACGGCAAGACCATGATCGACATGACCCCGGCGGCGATCGGCCCCTATGTGGTGCCGGTAGTCAATCTGGATAAGCTGCTGGACGCGCCCAACATCAATATGGTGACCTGCGGTGGCCAGGCGACCATCCCGATGGTCGATGCGGTCAAAAAGGTCGCGCCGGTGCGCTATGCGGAAATCGTTGCCTCTATCGCGTCCAAGTCCGCCGGACCGGGCACCCGCGCCAATATCGATGAATTCACCGAAACAACCTCGAAGGGGATCGAAGCAGTCGGCGGCGCGGAACGCGGCAAGGCGATCATCGTCCTCAACCCGGCCGAGCCGCCGGTTATGATGCGCAACACCGTTTATGTGCTGAGCGATGAGGTGGATACCGACAAAATCAGGGAATCGATCGAGGAGCAGGTAAAAAAGGTCCAGGATTATGTGCCCGGCTACCGGCTGAAACAGGAAATCCAGTTCGAGCGCATCGGCGACAATACCCCGCTGCATATCCCCGGTGAGGGCGATTTTTCCGGCATCAAGACCTCCATCTTCCTTGAGGTGGAAGGTGCCGCGCATTATCTGCCGAATTATGCCGGCAATCTGGACATCATGACGTCTGCCGCCCTCAAGACCGCGGAACGGCTGGTCGAACTCAGAAAGGCTGCTTGAAAATGGATATGGATCCCAATAGAAAGCTGTATATCCAGGACACCACCCTGCGCGACGGCATGCATGCCATCCGGCATGGCTACACGCTGGATCAGGTACGCGATATCGCGAGGGCGCTTGACCAGGCCGGCATCAGCGCGATTGAGGTCACCCACGGTGACGGGCTGTGCGGGTCCTCCTTCAATTACGGTTTCGGCAGCCAGACCGATCTGGAATGGATTTCCGCCGCGGCCGAGGTTGTCGAAAACGCCAAGCTGACGGTTCTGCTGCTGCCCGGCATCGGCACGATTGAGGATTTAAAGGCCGCCTATGACGCTGGCGCGCGCTCGGTCCGGGTCGCGACCCATTGCACCGAAGCGGATATCTCCAAACAGCATATCGAATGGGCGCGCGAAGCCGGCATGGATGTCGCCTGTCTGTTGATGTTGGCCCATATGAACGAACCGAAGCCGTTCGCGGAGCAGGCCAAACTGATGGAATCCTATGGCGCGCACTGCATTTATGTAACGGATTCGGCCGGCGCGCTGCTGGTGGACGGCGTCGTCGACCGGTTCAAGGCAATGAATGATATCCTCGACCCCGCCACCCAGACCGGCATGCACGCCCATAACAATCTGGGACTGGGCATCGCCTTCAATATCGCCGCCGTCGAACAGGGGGCGAGCCGCATCGACGGATCGCTCGCCGGGATGGGCGCGGGCGCGGGCAACGCCCCGCTTGAAGTCTTCGTCGCGGTCGCCGACCGGATGGGGCTCAATCACGGATGCAACGTGTTCGGTCTGATGGACGCGGCGGAAGACCTTGTGCGGCCTCTGCAGGACCGGCCCGTCCGGGTTGACCGGGAAACGCTCTCGATCGGCTATGCCGGGGTGTATTCAAGCTTTCTGCGGCACGCCGAAAACGCATCGAAACTTTATGGCATCGATACACGCGATATTCTGGTCGAACTCGGCAAGCGCAAAATGGTCGGCGGTCAGGAAGATATGATCGTCGATGTGGCGCTTGATCTCGCCAAGGAACGCGATGCCGCGCAGGGAGGAGCCTGATCATGGCCGATATTCTGAAACTCGCGAAAATCGTGGATGACGCGGCGCGCAACGCCACCGCCATCCCGCAACTCTCCGCCAAGGATGAACTCACCGTCGAGGAAGGCTACGCCATCCAGTCCGCCACCTTCTCCCGCCGTCTGGCGAGGGGCGAAACCCAGGTCGGCATCAAGATGGGCTTTACCAGCCGCGCCAAGATGATCCAGATGGGGATCGACGACATGATCTGGGGCCGGCTGTCGGACGGCATGCTGGTCGAAGACGGCGACGTCATCGATATCAAGAATTACGTCCATCCCCGCGCCGAACCGGAAATCGCGTTCCTGCTCGGCGCGCCTCTGGACCATGCCTGCACGGCGGCGGAAGCGATGGCAGCGGTCGATGCGGTGGCCCCGGCGATCGAGATCATCGATTCCCGTTACAAGAACTTCAAATTCTCTTTGGCCGATGTGGTCGCCGATAACAGCTCCTCCAGCGGGTTTGTGGTCGGCAGCTGGTCCAACCCCGAACCGGATTTGAGCAATCTCGGGATGATCCTCGAATTCGACGGCAGGCCGGTACAGATCGGCTCTTCCGCCGCCATTCTGGGACATCCGGCGCGTTCTCTCGCCGCTGCCGCCCGTATCGCCGCGGCCGCGGGTGAACCGCTGCAGGAAGGCTGGATCGTCATGGCGGGTGGCGCGACCGCGGCGGAAGCGCTGCGGCCCGGCGTCACCGTCCGGAATTCGGTTCAAGAGCTGGGTTTCGCCGGTTTCAGCGTCGGCGCCTGAACCGCTTCGCAGGGTTGGCACGGGATATGGCGCACGTGTAGTATCCCGCCCGAATGGCGCGCTGGCCAGGCGCGTTATTTGTGAAATCGGCGATCTGCCGAATTTAATTTGAAGAAACAACAGGTTAACCAATGAGTGAGATTGAATTTCATGCCGTGGCCAGTGTTGGCGACCTCGGTGAGGAAGAAGTCATGGAGGTAAAGGCCGGGGATGAGGAAATCTGCATCTACAATGTAGAGGGCGAATTCTTCGCGACCCACGCCATCTGCACGCATGAAAATGTAGGGCTGGCGGACGGATTCGTCGAGGGCGACAAGATCGAGTGCCCCTTGCATAGCGCCTGTTTCGAGATCAAGACCGGCAAGGCCGTCAACCCGCCCGCCGAAGTCGATCTCAAAACCTATCCCGTCAAGATCGACGGAGACACAATTTTTGTCGGTGTCGAGAAATAGCACACGCCGCAACCGGAACTCCACACACAGGAAAGTCGAGATGAGCGATCAGGATTATGAATTTCACGCAGTAGCCAAAACCAGCGAGATCGGCGATGACGAAGTCGTCGCCGTGTCGATCGGCAGGCTGGATATCGGCATATACAAGATGGATGGCGAGCTTTTCGCCCTCGACGATATCTGCACCCACGCCTATGCGGCAATGTCGGACGGCTATATCGAGGACGGCAACATCGAATGCCCTCTCCACGGCGCCTGCTTCGATATCAAGACGGGCAAGGCGCTGACCGCGCCTGCAACCGTCGACCTCCGGAAATTCCCGGTGAAGATCGAGGGCGACCAGATACTGGTCGGCGTGCCGAAAGCCGAATAACGCCTTAGCGGAGACAGAATAGTGAGTGACGACCGTACCTTCATTATCATCGGCGCAAGCCAGGCCGGTGGCTGGACCGCCAAGACCCTGCGCAATGAAGGGTTCGAGGGAACGGTTATCATGATCGGCGAGGAACCCTACCTCCCCTATGAACGGCCGCCGCTGTCGAAGGATGCCCTGCTCGGCGAAACCGACGTCGAAAGCACCTATTTCTGGCCGCCGGAAACGTATGAAGAAGACAGGATAGATGTCCGGCTGAATACGCGCGTCACAGCGATTGACCGGGAAGCCAAGACGGTGACGCTGGACAACGGCGAGACACTCACCTGGGATAAGCTGGCGATCACCACCGGCGCCCGGGTCCGGCCACTGCCCATCGACGGCGCCGATCTCTCCGGTGTGCATTACCTCCGGAATATGGACGATACGCTGGCAATCCGGGAAGACGCAGTAAAGGGCGGCACGGCGGTCATTATCGGCGGCGGCTGGATAGGTCTGGAATGCGCCGCGACTCTCGGCAAGCTCGGATGCAAGCCGGTCGTAGTCGAATTCGCCGACCGGCTGTGCGGCCGTGCGGTAACGCCGGATATCAGCGACTGGATGCTGGAATTCCACCGTGCCAAGGGTGTTGATGTCCGGCTGAATACCGGCGTGGAAAAACTGGAAGGCGACGGCGCGGTCTCCAGAGCAATTCTTTCCGATGGATCGGCCATCGATTGTTCCATCGTGGTCATCGGCATCGGCGTCCTCCCCAATGTGGAGCTGGCGGAAGAAGCCGGGCTGGAAGTCGATAACGGTATTGTCGTCGATGAATTTTGCCGAACCTCGGACCCGGACATTTTTTCCGCAGGCGATGTCACAAACCACCCGAACGGACTTCTGGGGCGTCGTATCAGGCTGGAAAGCTGGGAAAACGCCATGAATCAGGGCATCAATGCCGGGAAATCAATGCTTGATGCGGGCGCGCCCTATTCGGAAATCCCCTGGTTCTGGTCGGATCAGTTCGACGCCAACATCCAGATGATCGGTCTGCCGGAGGAATGGGACGAAACCGCGACGCGTGGCGACAAATCGGCAAATGAATTCGTTGAGTTCTATCTGAAAGACGGCGTGATCGTCGGCGCGATATCAGTCAACAGCACGCGCGATTTGCGCTTCGGGAAGCGGCTGATGCAGGCGGGAAAACAGGTTACCGCCGCGGACCTCGCCAACACCGATATCAAAATGCAGGCGTTGCTGAAAGGCTGACAACCGTCAGATCAACCCCAACGATTTAAGTTCCGCGGCCATTTCCTCAGGCAACCCGTCAATCGCCTTTCCTTCCGCGTTTCCGATATCCCCCGGCGCCGCCGCGTCCTCCATATAGCGCCACCCCTGTATCGGTTTATGAGGCGTCAATTCAACGCGTTTCAATCCGGGATCAAGCAATATCGCGCAACGCGGCTTGCCGTTGCGGCCGACAGCATCCGCAAATCCGGTGATACGTTGCCGCGCCCGGATATACCCCTTGATGATCCAGAAAATCGACCCGCCATCAAGGACTTCGACTGAACGTCTCGGCGCATTCCGGGTCAGATGACGGAGTATCCCGTTATTGCCGGCACGGCGTTCTTTTTGAATACGCATCAAGTGATCGAGGCTTTCAATCCCGACCGCCATCTTCACGAGGTGAACCGTCATGGCCCCATTGTGACGATCCGGTGAAAGCACGCAACCTCACCCGATCGCGTGGCATACCCGATTTATTCTGGACCGCTATCGGCCAGCGCCGCCAGGCAGTCAAACAAATCCCGCCCCAGGGGCCCGCCATCTCCAGCGCGTCTTTCTTTATGAATTGCCCGCATCGCGGACAGAAAGATCCGGAGGATGGCCAGGTCATTCTCATCGAGAGATTTGCGAAGATGCGAAAATTCCATGGCTTTACCGGCGATATCACCCAAAAGCGCGTAACCATAGCTTGCCGCCTGGGCCCGGAGATCCATCAGGTTTCGATGCAGCGCACGAAGCCCGGCAAGGTCGTTGCCCGATTTTTCCAACCGCGCCAGCGCCTCATCCATTTGGTCAAATTCGTCAGTGCCCCAGTTCCCGTCATCGTCACGCAAAGCGGCGACCGCGGTTTCCGCCCGGCGGATAAGGAACGGGTCCAGGAGTGCCTCGCCTTGTCCCACCTTGACCTTGCGAAGCGCATTTGGCGGTTTGATAAACTGAATATCGGCCATCAATCCTGTCCCACGGCTTCTTTGGCGGTTTCATCCGCGCGGCGTTCCTGAATCCCCTCTGGCGGGCCCAGATCCCGGCGCCGGCGGCACGGACCAAAATAATGTTCGTTTTTCACGAAGGGGCGCGGATTATCGATAATGGAGGTAATCCGGTCGAACAATGTCTTCGCCGAAAGCGGTTTGACAACAAATTCGTTCACGCCGGCGTCGCGGGCCTGAAGGACATGTTCATATTCGGTCGCCCCGGACAACATAATGATCGGGACATAAGGGTTCGGACTGTCTTCATCCTTGCGCACCATATTCGCAAAATCCAGCCCCGACATCGGTTTCATATCCCAATCGACGATCAGAACATCCGCCTCAAAATTCTGTAATCGCTGGTACCCTTCCTGCGCATCTCCGGAATCAGAGATTTTTTCGACACCCAGCGAGTGCAGAATACTGAGAATCAGGCTCCGCATGTGCGGATTGTCATCAATAACAATGACACTGACATTATCAAGCAGATAACGGGATTCACGGTCCAGCATCTTCTCCTGCCTCACGACAAAGCCCGTTTTCAGGGCTTCAATTACGCCTTCGCCGAACGGGCAGATAATGTCACGCAGCCGGTTTCTGATTTCTTAACCGGCACCGATTTCAAGGCAAATAGTCAATAAATCGCCACCAGAGCCATTGCAGCGGCACCATTACAAACCATCCGAATATGGCCATTGGAAACAGAAGCCGGATAAACTTGCTTACCGGAAGCCCGGAAATCGCCCGTGTCGCCACCAGAGGCGGCGCCTGATAGGGAAACATTACCATCGCCCAGGCGGGTGCCTGAGCCATCAGAACCGCGTTCAGGGGCCACCCCGTCGCCGTCGCCAGCGTTTCGCCAAATGACGTCATGATCGCCGGCTGCCCCGGCAGGGTAGTGACAAGCTCCAACAGCCAGCCGAGCCCGATAACGGAGGCGAAAGTACCCAAACCGGTCCCCTTCCCCAGCCCCATGACGGAAATCAGATGTCCGCCGAGAAGCGCGCCTAACCCCGTATGGGTCACGACCGCCCCCACGCCGATAACCCCGGCGAGCACCAGAAACGGTCCAAAATTCATATACGACAGAAGCGGTCCCTTCGGCATAATGCCCGCCCCCGGCAGAGCGCAGAAAATACCGGCGCCCAGCGCGACCCAGGCGGGAGAAACACCGTGAATACTGTCCGTCGCCCAGAATCCCAGCGCCACGACAAGCACGCCGATAAGCCGGGCCTCGTCACGCTTCAATTCAGCGGGTTCCGGTGGCGCTGCCTCGGTCTTGATCCTGTCGGGAAACAGAATGGCGATAAAAACCGGCAAGGCCAGCATGGTGACCAGCCCGATCACCGGAAAATGAAGAGCGAGGTATTCGGTGTAAGTGAATTTGATGCCGTAAATCGCCTCCGCCGCGCCCGCCATAACGACGTTTGGGACGGACGCCGGCAATATCGCGAAAGTCGGTGTCAGTGTTCCGACGCCCACGGCCAGAATAAGCCCGGCCCGGCCGTTACTGTCGGGTCCGAAACCCAGCCTGTCCGCAAGCGCGATAATAATGGGCAACATGATCGTCACCCGCCCCACGGACGAGGGCATCAGGAACGCCAGCAGACACATAATGAAGACCGTTCCGGCGATGATCCGGAAATAGGATTTTCCGAATAATCTGTCGATATATCCGGCCAGACGCTTGCCGAGGCCCGTCGCCTCGATCCCGACGCCGAGAATCATTCCGCCGAATACCAGCCAGACCGCGCCGGAAAGAAACCCCGAGAACACCACCTCGGGCGGCGCAATGGCGATTACCAGGCAAAGAAAGAAAAACACCAGTACGGTGAGATATTCCGGCAAGGCCACGGTTGCCAGCAGTCCGATGGTCAAAACCATGACCGCGGCGGTCCGCATGCTGCCGGCCGCGCTGCCCTCCGGATCCGGAAAAAAGAACAGCGCCAGGGCGACGAGCCCCGCGCCGAAAGCGATCAGGTGGGAAACCCGCACGCGCCCGATCACAACAAAATCGTGGCGGCGAGGCCAAGAAAGACGGAAAAAGCAACGACATCGGTGACCGTAGTCAAGATAACACTGGAGGCAATGGCGGGGTCGATTCCGGTCCGATCGAGCCCAAGAGGGATCAACATTCCGGCCAACCCGGCCAGGATAAGCGTAACAACCATCGCCGCGGCCATGACGGCGCCGATCATCCAGCTGCCGGCCCACAACCACACAACTAGCCCGATCAGGATTGCAAAGGCGGCGCCATTATAGCACCCGACCAGTGTTTCCTTTCCAAGGATCCGCATGGCGTTCGCCGGCGTCAGCTCGTGCGTCGCCAGCGCCCGGACGGCAATGGTCATGGTCTGCGTGCCGGCATTGCCGCCCATAGACGCGACGATCGGCATCAACACCGCAAGCATGACAATCTGTTCCAGCGTGGCTTCAAAAAACCCGATGACGATCGAGGCCAGGACCGCCGTAATCAAATTGAGAAACAGCCAGGAGAAGCGCGACCGTCCGGTTTCCAGAACCGCCGCATACAAATCGTCGTTCTTGACGCCGGCCAGGCCCATAATGTCCTCTTCGGCCTCTTCATGGATGACGTCGACAATATCATCGATGGTAATTGTCCCGATCAGCCGGCCGACATCGTCCACCACAGGCGCGGAAACAAGATCGTGCTGGGCGAACAGGAAGGCGACATCTTCCTGATCCATCGTGCCGGGCACGGTGACGATATCCTCAATCATAAATTCGCTGATCCGAACGGGCCGCTGGCTGCGCAACAACCGGTTCAACGGTACCTTACCGATGGCGCGGTGGCGCGGATCGACAACAAAAATATCGTAAAAATCCGCCGGCAGATCATCCGCTTCACGCATAAAATCGATAATCTCACCAACCGACCAGAAAGCGGGCACGGCGACAAAATCCCGCTGCATCAACCGGCCCGCGCTTTCTTCCGGGAATGCCAGCCCCTCTTCCAGCAATTCGCGCAGCTCCGACGGCACCGCCTGCATGACGCTGCGTTGCATCGTCTCGGTCAAAGACGTCATCAAGGATAAAGCGTCATCCGATTCCAGCCGTACGATGGCACGCGCGATCGTCTTGGTGCCCAGCTGCTCGGCGATGTCGTTCCGGATATCCTCTTCCAGTTCCGGCAGCACCGCCGGATCAAAATCGGGGCGAAGATATTCCACAAACCGTTCGCGCAGATCGCCCCGCAAGAGCTGGAGTAAGTCGGCAAGTTCCGCGGGGTTCAGCGCCTCGACCAGAAGACGTGATTCGAACCGGTGCTGGTACTCAAGGGATAGCGTTACGTCCTGTACCAGTTGAGGGTCGAGCCCGGCCGCCTGTTCCGCAGAGGAAGGCTGCGTGTCAATCGCTGTGGCGTCTGTTGCCATGCCATCCCTCTCCCGCCCCGGACAGGGCTAATCAACAAAGAAATCGGGCCCGTGCGCTAGGCTACGGGCCCTGAATTTGGTGCGGTCGAGAAGACTCGAACTTCCACGGGATCTCTCCCACAGCGACCTCAACGCTGCGCGTCTACCAGTTCCGCCACGACCGCCTAACTATAGTATAGTGCTTAACAAAATCAGCTTCTAGGCGGCGGGGAATACCAAATTGCCATGCCATTCGCAAGTAAAGACATGACCAATCCGCAATCGGCCGTCAATTGGATCGAGGAATTGGGCAATCCGGTCCCATACCCAGACGCCCTGAACCGTATGGAATCGCTTGCCGCCGCGATCCGAGAGGGAAATAGCGCGGAAACCATCTGGTTGCTGCAACATCCGCCGCTATATACCGCGGGGACCAGCGCCAGACGAGAGAATTTACTCGATCCCGACCGTTTCCCGGTATTCGAAACAGGGCGCGGCGGCGAATTTACCTATCACGGACCGGGTCAGATCGTGGGATACGCGATGCTTGATCTGAAAAACCGGTCCGAGGATGTGCGCGCCTATGTCCATGACCTCGAAAGCTGGCTGATCGCCACACTCGCCAAATTCGGTGTCCGGGGTGAACGGCGCGAGGGCCGTGTCGGCATATGGGTGGTAACAGGAAAATCCGTGGACGGCGTAGCACGGGAAAAGAAAATCGCCGCGATCGGGGTCCGGATCCGGCGCTGGGTCGCCTATCACGGCGTATCGCTGAATGTGGAGCCGGATTTGAGCCATTTTGACGGCATCGTCCCCTGCGGCATTTCCGATTACGGTGTGACGTCCCTGGTCGACCTGGGTATTACCGCCACGTTGGACGAAGTCGCGCACGCCCTGCGGGGCGCATTCGAGGACACTTTCGGCCGCGAAACGCGCCTGAACACCTACTCATCGCCAAGCTGATGGAACTCTTCGCTCTCAGGCGCATCCGCCGGTGACCGTTCAATCCGGTCAACTCTGGCGGCAGGCGGGCCGGAATGACAATCCTCAACCATTCGCTCCACAGCGTCGCCCGAGCCGCTGAACAGCGCCTCCACCCGGCCATCGCGGCGGTTACGGACCCATCCTGCGAGGCCAAGCTTCTTGGCCCTTCTTACCGTCCAGGCGCGATACCAGACGCCTTGCACGCGCCCCGCGATAAACACACGGACGGAAACGACGTCCGTCAGGCCGCCTGCCCGGCCGAAAGCGTGAGAAAGCGCACTGCGTCGCCGATGGTATGCCTGATGTGCTCCCTGCGCTCCGCGGCCTCCCGATCCTCGCCCCAGATCGATTCCTGATAGAGCTCGTCGAGAAAAGCCAGTTCCCACGCTTCATCCGCATCAATCCACGCTTTCGCCAGCCCGAAACCAAGAACAACGGAGCCGGTAGTCGCGGTCGCGGATAACAGACCGGCCAGCCGGAAATCGTCGCAAGCGGCGACTGCCGCGAGAAGCCGCCGCAACGATTCTTGCGGTTGCTCCACAGGAGTGAGGGAACGTGTAATGGAAAGATTGATTTCCATTTCCGCCGCGAACCGGTCCAGAAGCGGTTGCCATGCCCGGTCTTGCCGCTCACGCAAATCGGCGGGATTCTCTACCCGATAACACAACAGATCGGTCCCGCCATAACCCGCCACTTCTGCTATGACCGTCTCCCGTGCCGGACGCACGCGATCAACGGCTGAATTGGCGAGCTGCGTCAGAGGCATCGATTTCAGATCGATCTCATCTCCCTGACTTTGCCATTCGGATGCGATGGCCCCCGCAAGCGCCGCGCATGGCACCTCTAGCGCGTGCTTTGCGGGCGTTCGGACCGGCCGGCCATCCAGCTCTATACGGAATACCCGCCCGGCCTCAGCCGCGCGGGCTTCCCGGAAAAACCGTTTCATCGACCAAAGAGACCCTTCAAACCCTTTTCGATCGCTGTGCCCGGATCGGGGATCGGGGATGACGGCTTGGTCTCTCCACCGCCGGTCTTCGCCGGGGCGCTCGACTTGCTGGGCGTCGCGGATTGCCGTTCATTCATAACCTTGACGACGCACGGGTCGGACGATTTCGTCGCTGCCTGCTTTTGGCCGGACCCGCCATTCGCGCCCAGCAGCCCACCGACGAGGTTTGCCGCCCCGCCAACCGTACTGCCGAGCCGCTTCACCGTACCCGCAACCATCGCGGCGGGGTCGGGCAACACCGAAGGAGACGCCAGCGTCCCACCAACCTTCAGCGGCACGAGAAGCGCCATCACACTGGCTGTCTCGGCGTAGGGAATAATGCCGAAATCAATCTCTTCCTTGGCGAGATTGACGCCACCACTGCCGACGATCGCCAGCCTGTTTGTATCAATCACGGTCGCATTGCTCTTGAGCTGGCCGTTCTTGATGCCGTGATCGATGGTAATGCACCCGATCCGCATCCCGTCATCGCCCTTGCTCCAGGGGGTAATCGCCTTAAGCACATCGGCGGACAGGAAATCGAGCAGATCATTGTGAACCCGGCCTTCGCCCATTCGGGTTTCGAACTTGCCGTTCAATCCGGCCATGATCGCCCGAACCGATTTACCCTTGCCGTTGACATCGGCGCCGATATTGAGCTTGCCCTCCAGCAGTCCCGGATTGCCCGCCTGTTTGATGATTTCCGCCAGATCGAGATCGGCGATCGAAAGCTTCATCGCGAGCTGCGGAATCGCGCTGGAGGAGACCAGGCTGAGATCGGTGGAGATCTTGCCGCCGGCATATGTCGCCTTGAAAGGCCGCAGAACCAGATTGCCGTTCTTCAACGTCACATCGGCTGAAAGATCGGTCAGGATCAGCGCCGGTCCTTCAAGTTTTTTACCCCGGAAGGAGACATTGGCATTAGCCGCCTTCAACCCATCCAGCGGCAGAGGATCATCGGGGAAAACCCTTCCGTCATTCTTTGCGGCGGGTTTCTTCTCCTCATTGGCGGCAGGCTTCGCGTTCTTGTCCTGAAAGTCCTGCAGACGCAGCAATTCGGACGTCAGGGTCGCCGCAACCGACATCGGCTTGGCCGACGGGTTGATCGTCACATTGCCGGAAAGATCAGACTCGCCCATTCGCAGGCTCAACCCCTTGATCTGCCAGCCGGCGCCCTTTTCGCTAACTGTGCCGCTAGCCTTGTAAGATCCCATATCCGGTATCGGCGAACCGGAAAGCGCGGACAGGCTGGCCAACGTCTGGCCTTCGGCGGAAAACGCGATATTGATGCCCTTGTTTTCCTTGGGCTTTGCGATACCGCCTTTCAGCGTCACCTTGGCCCCGCCGGCTTCCGCCCCTAGGTCCAGATTCAAGGCATCACCCGCCGCCATTTTGGCAAGGGAATCTATCGCGCCCTTCAGGGTAATCGGCTGATCATTGAAAGAACCTTTGAAATTGAGCAACAGCGGTCCGCTGCTATCCGGCGCCGACGCCTGCAAACTGTCCACCCGCAACTTGGTTGTCGTGTTCTTGACGCCGTCGCGATAGACCAGCTGAGCATTCTCAACCAGGACCTTGTCGATGGTCGGAATGGTTCCGCCACCGGAATCCTTTTCCCCGTCCTTTTTGTCGGCGCCCTTCATTTCCCAGTTGCCGGTACCGTCTTTTTTGGTCTCCAGCAGGATGTCGGCGCCCGAGAGAACGATCTGCTTGATTTTCACTTCGCCAAAGAAGATCGGCAGAAGCTCTATCTCGGCACGGAAACTCTCAATGGTTGCCATTTCCTTGCGTGAACCCCAGGACGCATTGGCGAACCGGACCTTATCGACGGCAACCGCCGGGGTGAGCCCGATTTTCGGCGCGAACTCGCCTTCGATGACGAGGTCGCGGCCCGTCGCGTCTTTCACCGCCGTCTGGATTTCACCCTTATAGGCGCTGAAATCCATAGTGAACAAAATGGCGACCGCCGTGACGACCAACGCCACAACGAGCCCGAGGACGATCTTGATAACGGTTGAAAATTTCATGATTTGCCTCCTGCCAGCCGGTTAAGGGTCGGAGAAATTTCTCTGATATCATCTAACACGCTGTGGGCGCCCGCTTCCACAAGCTCACCGGTTTCGTGAACACCCCATGAAACACCTACAGCCATTGTGCCCGCATTGCGCGCCATTTGCATGTCAAAGGTCGTGTCGCCGACCATGACGGCATTGTGTTTCTCGACACCGGTTTCTTCCAACGCCTGATACATCAAATGCGGGTTGGGCTTTCCGGGCCCGTTATCCGTCGTTTTCAGCGTGACAAAACGATGGTGAATACCTTCAGTGGCCAGCAGATCGCGTAACCGCCCGCCGGACCGGCTGGTGATGATCGCCAGCAGAAACCCGGCTTCCTCGACCTCATCCAGCATGTCGTGCACGCCCTCGAACAATGTCTGTTCCCGTGCCGGCCGAGTGCGGACGCCACGGGCGACCTCGTCATGATAATTGCGGATATGGGCGAATTCCGCGTCGCCCGCGCCGGGCAGCAGCGCCCGCACGGATTCATCCCAGGGAAGACCGATAATCCGCTTGATATCGCCGGGTTCGGGAAGCGGAAATCCGCAGGCTTCCCAGCAATCCATGACGCCCGCGACGATCGACGCGGCACTGTCGAGCAACGTACCGTCCAGATCGAACGCGGCAAGCTTCAGACTATCGCTATCAGACATCGATTAATCCGATTTTCATGGCCGCAGAAATAGCCCATTGCAACCGGCGAGACTACCCCGGGAAAATACTTATATCTTTGCGTCGGGCCGATCGACCAACGTGCCTTCCCGGGGATCGAACCCGAAATATTTCATTGTGTCGGACATAAAGGGCGGCGGCTCCGCCTCTATCGTCACCATACCCTTTCGGGGATGAACCAGTGTGAGGCCGCGCGCATGCAGATGCAGCCTGTCGGCATTGGGGAAACCACCGGGAACGGCTTCCACGCCACCATATTTCCGATCCCCGACAATCGGCGTCCCGATAGCGCTGCAATGGACACGTAACTGATGGGTCCGTCCGGTCTCCGGATATAGGGCAAGCCACGCCGCATCGGGGCCGGCATTTTCCACGACGATATAGCGTGTAATGGCGCGGCGTCCCGTTCCGGCAGCCATTTTTTCATGGCCCGCTTCACCCCGTTTGTCGAGGGCGAGATCGATTTCTCCCCGCCGCGGTTTTGGCACACCGGCGACAATCGCCCAATAGGTCTTTTCCACATCGCGTCCCCGGAAGGCCTTCGCCAGCGCCGCTGCCGAAAACGCATTCCGGGCAAGGACCAGTACGCCGCTGGTATCCCTGTCCAGCCGGTGAACCAGTTTTGGCCGTTCCTTCGCATCGAAACGCAACCCGTCCAGCAACCCGTCGATATGACGCTTAATTTTGGTGCCCCCCTGTACGGCGATTCCGGACGGCTTGTTGATAGCGATGATGTCATCGTCCCGGTAAATCACCAGGCTGCGGATAAAATCGCGATCCGCCGCGCTCAGACGTGCGTCGCGCGGGGCCGCAGGTGCGGATTTAACCTCGGGCAAAGGCGGAACGCGAACGGATTGTCCGGTTTCCAGGCGGGTTGAGGACTTCGCGCGCTTGCCATCGACACGGATTTGTCCCGTCCGCAGCATTTTCTCGATCTGCCCCTGGCTGACCCCGCCGAACTGCCGCCGGAACCAACGATCGAGACGCGTCCCGTCATCATCCGCCGCGACCTCCACGGTTTGAACGCCGCTCATGCCAGCGCCCCCCGGACAATCGCCATGGCGCCCAGCATGGCACCCACCGACAAAAGCACGGAGGCGACGATGTATCCCCCCGCAATCGCCCACGCACCGCGTTCAATCATCAGCACCACATCGACTGAAAAAGCCGAAAATGTCGTGAGCGCGCCCAGCATCCCCACAGTCAGAAAGGCCCGCATCGCGGCGGACGGCGACCAGGCGAGCGCAAAACTCTCCACCAGCGCGCCCATAATCGCGCAGCCGATAATATTCACCGCCAGAATACCCCAGGGAAAATCGCCCGGCATGGTTTGCTGGACAAACTGGGCTGTCAGGTGCCGCAGCACCGCGCCCGTCGCGCCACCCAACGCTATCGCAAGAACAATCTTCATGCGCCACTCTCTCCGGCCGACCTTTCGCGCCGCAATTTTTCCCAATAACTCAGCCGCTTACGAATTTCCCGTTCGAAGCCACGTTCCACCGGTTTGTACAGGGTTTCGCGCGGCATATCGTCGGGAAAATAATTCTGCCCGGAAAACCCGTCGTCATTGTCATGATCGTATTCGTAACCGGCGCCATAACCCAAATCCTTCATTAGCCCCGTCGGCGCATTCAGGATATGTGCGGGCGGGCTCAATGACCCGGTGGATTTTGCAATACGCGACGCGGCACCAAAGGCACGATAGACCGCGTTCGATTTCGGCGCGGTAGCGAGATAAAGCGCGGCCTGTGCAATGGCCAGCTCGCCCTCCGGCGTGCCCAGCCGTTCATAACTCTGCCAGGCGGCAATTGTCAGCGGCAAGGCCTGCGGGTCAGCCAGCCCGACATCCTCAGAGGCAAAGCGCACCAGCCGCCGTGCGATAAAATGCGGATCCTCTCCGCCCGCCAGCATACGCGCCAGCCAGTACAGCGCCGCATCGGCATCGGACCCCCGCAGCGACTT
>CAZBKQ010000009.1:54662-70901 GCA_964492555.1 uncultured Rhodospirillaceae bacterium
AAGCACAAGAACCTGACAGCGGGAAAGCAATGGCGGGTTGAGTTCGAAGGACGGGTTTTCCGTCGTTGCTCCGATCAGCAAAATCGTGCCGTCTTCGACAACCGGCAGAAAGCTATCCTGTTGGGCACGGTTAAACCGGTGAATCTCATCGATAAACAGCAAGGTACCCCGACCCACGGCGCGATGCTCGCGAGCTTCCTCGAAGACCTTTCTCAATTCTGAAACGCCGGAAAAAATTGCCGAGATGAGCGCAAAACGCAGATCGGTGTTTTCCGCCAGCAGCCGCGCGATGGTGGTTTTTCCGGTACCGGGAGGCCCCCATAGGATCATTGAGGATAGTTTGCCCGATGCCACCATCCGACCAAGCGGCTTGTCGGGGGCCAGCAAGTGCGCCTGCCCCACGACCTGATCAAGCGCCGCCGGCCTCAGCCGTTCGGCAAGCGGCTTGGACGCGGCGTCTTCGAACAGACCGGGATCGTCATCGGCGGGCATGAATTATTCCACGATGACGGAGAGTATCTTTCCGTCTCGCTTTATCGAAATCGCCCAACGCTGGCGCGGTTTGCCCAGCAATTTCTTCGCCGCCGCCACCCGAGTGACCTTATTGCCATTGACCTCCACCAGATAATCGCCCGGCCGCAAACCCAGCCGGTTCGCCGCGCTGCGCCGCGCCACCTTCAGGACGATGACGCCGCGCTTCAGCGGATCAATTGACAATTCCTCAGCCAAGGCGGGCGACATATTGGCGATCAGCGCGCCCGCCAGCGGATGTTTTCCCTTGAGACGGGTGAGATTCTTACGCGGTTTTTCCGGCGCCTTTTCAAGCGGAAAACGTAACTCACGGGTCCTGCCATCGCGCCAGATACGAAGCGCGGCCCGGTCGCCGACCCGCAGGGTTGCTATTCGAAAACGCAGCGCCGCCGGGGTTTCAACTTCCTGTTCGTTAATGGCAGTGACGATGTCCCCCACCCGGACACCCGCCCTGTCCGCGGGCCCGCCCGAATAGGTTTCATTAATCAAAACCCCGACCGGCCGTCTGAGCCCCAGATTGGCGGCAAGGCGGGATGTAACCTGTTGACCGGCCGCGCCGAGCCAGGGCGATACGATCCCCGAACCACCCAACGCGCTCTCGATTATCCGGGCCACCATATTGGCCGGTACCGCAAACCCGACGCCCTGAGAACCACCGCTCTTGCTGTATATCGCCGTATTGATCCCGGCCAGCCGCCCGTCCATTGTCAGCAACGCGCCACCACTGTTGCCGGGATTGATGGCGGCATCTGTTTGAATGAAGAAGCTGAAATCCGACACGCCCTCGGCCGCCCGGGCAACCGCCGAGACGATACCGCTTGTCACCGTCTGACCGACACCGAACGGATTGCCGATCGCGAGAACCAGATCGCCCACCTCCAATTCGTCGGAATTCCGCAATTTCAAAGCGGGTAGGCGTTCCCCCTTGGTATCGACACGAAGAACCGCCAGATCGGTCCGTTCATCGGCGAGCACCACCTTGGCGGATAGCTCGCGCCTGTCCGACAGGACCACGATTATCTTATCGGCGCCCTTGATGACATGATTGTTGGTGACGATGATGCCATTGCGGCGGACGATTACACCCGATCCCAGGGAATTCTGGACCCGGTCGCGCGGCGCGCCGAAATTGAACAGATTATCGCCGAAAAACTGGCGAAAGAACGGATCGTTAAAAAACGGCGACTGGCGTGTCTTCACAACGCGCTTCGTATAGATATTGACCACCGCCGGCGACGCTTTCTTCACCAGAGGCGCGAATGACAGAGAAATTTCGGCGCTCGATGACGGCAAGGTCCTCTTTTGGGCATCGGCGGGGGCGCCGGCGGCCGTCAGCAAAAAGATCAGAGGGAAAATAGAGAGAAGAAATTTGCGCATATCGGTGTCCGGCATAACGGATTGGCAGCCGTTTATGTAAGCATAACACCAAAAATAAACAGGGGCAGCCGAACGGCCGCCCCTGATCGGAAATCCAGTGGGAGAGAGTTACGCTGCGGCGTTTTCCGCTTCATCCATGTCGTCATAGAAGACGGGGCCGGAATCCTGTCCCTTGGCGTCCTCATCACGATCGACCAGCTCAATAAAGGCCATCGGCGCATCGTCGCCGTGACGGAAACCCGCCTTGATAACACGGGTATACCCGCCCGCGCGATCGGCATAGCGCTCCGCTAGCACATCAAACAGCTTCGCCGTAATGACAGCGTCGTTATTCAGCTTGGACAGGGCCTGACGGCGCGCATGCAGCGAACCCTTCTTGCCGAGCGTGACAAGTTGATCGACGATGGGGCTCAACTCTTTCGCTTTCGGCAGAGTCGTCTTGATCTGCTCATGCTTGATCAGCGCCACCGCCATATTGCGAAACATCGCCTTACGGTGCGAACTGGTCCGGTTGAGTTTGCGTCCACTCTTACGGTGTCTCATGACACTTGCTCCTGAATTACCGCGCCGGAACCGTTCCGACGTACGGCGGCTTTCCTAAAACGGTTCTTCCAGCTTTTTCGCCATATCTTCGATATTTTCCGGCGGCCAGTCGACGATTTCCATTCCGAGATGCAGCCCCATATTGGTCAACACCTCCTTGATTTCGTTCAGCGATTTGCGGCCGAAATTCGGCGTACGCAGCATTTCCTGTTCGGACTTCTGCACCAGATCGCCGATATAGATGATATTGTCGTTCTTCAGGCAATTCGCGGAACGAACGGACAATTCCAGTTCGTCGACCTTGCGCAGCAGGTTCTTGTTGAATTCCGGCTCCGCTTCTTCCGTGGTTTCCGCCGCGACGGTCGGTTCCTCGAAATTGATGAAGGTCTGGAGCTGGTCCTGCAGGATACGCGCGGAAAGCGCCACCGCATCTTCCGGCGTGATGGTGCCGTCGGTTTCAACATCGAGGATCAGCTTGTCATAGTCGGTAACCTGCCCAACGCGGGTATTATCCGACTTGAAAGCCACCCGGCGGACCGGGCTATAGATTGCGTCAATCGGAATAAGACCGATCGGCGAGTCCTCCGCCCGCATCGCGGCGGCGGGAACATACCCCTTACCCGTCGACACGGTCATTTCCATATTGATCTTGGTGCCGTCATCAAGCGTGCAAATCACCAGATCCGGATCGACGATTTCGACATCATGACCCGCATCGATCATGCCGGCCGTAACCTCGCACGGGCCATTGGCGGTGAGGCTGATCCGGCGGGCTTCCGTACCGGAATAGCGCAGCGCCAACGCCTTCAAATTAAGGACGATATCGGTCACGTCCTCGCGCACGCCCGGAATGGACGAGAATTCATGCAGTACGCCGTCAATCTGTACGGCGGTTACCGCGGCGCCCTGCAGAGAGGACAGCAGCACGCGGCGGAGCGCGTTGCCCAACGTATTCGCGAAACCACGCTCCAGCGGCTCCACAACAATGGACGCGGAGCGGTTTTCATCCATGCCCGGTGTAACTTCGAGCTTGTTCGGCTTGATCAATTCCTGCCAGTTCTTCTGAATCACGGGTATGACCTCTTTATTCGCCAGCCGGATAAACGGCTGTCATTTCATCAATTCCGGCGGCAATGCCCGCCGGCGCATAATTTCTAGACCCTGCGGCGCTTGCGCGGGCGGCAGCCATTATGAGGGATCGGCGTCACATCCTTGATCGAGGTGATCGAGAACCCGACCGCACCGAGCGCGCGCAACGCGGATTCACGTCCTGAACCAGGGCCTTTCACCAGCACATCAAGCGTCTTCATACCGTGCTCCATCGCCTTGCGCCCGGCATCTTCAGCCGCGATCTGTGCGGCATACGGGGTCGATTTGCGCGAACCCTTGAAGCCGGCCTGTCCTGCGGACGACCAGGCGATCGTATTCCCCTGGGCATCGGCGATGGTGATCATGGTGTTGTTGAATGTCGCATTCACGTGGGCGACGCCGGCGGTAATGTTTTTACGCTCACGGCGCCTGACACGGGAAGCGGTCGCTGCTTTTGCCATAATATTCTTTCCTTACCGCCTGATTACTTCTTGCCGGTGATCGGACGCGCCCGGCCCTTGCGGGTGCGCGCGTTGGTATGGGTGCGTTGTCCGCGAACCGGCATGCCGCGGCGGTGCCGCAAACCGCGATAGCAGCCAAGGTCCATCAACCGCTTGATGTTCATCGCCACATCACGGCGCAGTTCGCCCTCGATCCGGTAATCGGCGTCGATCAGATCACGGATACGCCCAAGTTCGTCATCACTCAACGTGTCGATGCGAACAGTCATATCGACCCCGGTCGTTTCGCAGATCTTCTTCGCCGTGGTCTGTCCGATACCGTGGATATATGTCAGCGCAATCCAAGTCGGCTTATTCGGAAGGTTGACACCCGCTATACGCGCCATGCCGAGTACTCCTCGTTTAGACGATAAACGTCCTGTTTTTCAGTTGGATTTTTCCGGGCCCAAAGGCCGGCGATTATAGAAATTTTCATGCTCAAGTCAACCTACGCCGTCGGAAATAACGTTTTCCAGTTCGCGGGTGACCGCATCGATAGACGCCATCGCATCGATTGTCCTGAGCAAGCCCTTATCGCGGTAATACGGCAACAGCGGGGCGGTCTGCTTGTCATACGCCTCAAGCCGATTTCTTACCGTTTCCGCATTATCGTCCGAGCGCCGGTCGAATTCGGTGCCACCGCATTGGTCGCAAACCCCGTCCGTTTTCGGCTTTTTGAATTCATCATGATATCCCGCGCCGCAGGAACGGCAGCTATACCGGCCCGATATGCGACGAACCATCTCATCGGCATCCACCGCCATTTCGATCACGTGATCCAGAGCCATTCCCTTTTCGGCCAGCATGTCATCAAGCGCTTCCGCTTGCGCCAAAGTCCGCGGGCACCCATCAAGCACAAAACCATTGTCGCAATCGCTCTTCCCGATCCGTTCCGCAATCATCCGGATGACGATGTCATCAGGAACAAGCGAGCCCGAATCCATCAAGGACTGTACTTGCTTGCCAAGATCGCTGCCTTCCGCGATTGCCGAGCGCAACATTTCACCTGTCGAAAGCTGTACCATCCCGCATCGCTGCTCCAGCACTTCCGACTGCGTTCCTTTGCCCGCACCGGGAGGACCGAGAAGAACAAGCCTCATCCCCGCCGTCCCCTGATCCTTGTTTTTTTGATCAGGCCTTCATACTGGTGGGCCAGCAAATGGGACTGAACCTGCGCCACCGTGTCCATCGTCACCATGACGACAATCAGCAGACTTGTGCCGCCGAAATAAAACGGCACCGAATATTTCGAAATCAGAATTTCCGGCAGGATACTGATCGCGACCAGATAAACCGCGCCGAGAACGGTAATCCGCGACAACACGTAGTCGAGATGCTTGGCCGTATTCGCACCCGGGCGAATCCCCGGAATAAAACCACCGTTCTGTTTCAGATTGTCGGCGGTTTCCGTCGGGTTGAAGACGACCGAGGTATAGAAGAACGCGAAAAACGCGATCAGAAGGGAATAGGTGATCAGATAAAACGGCTGACCGCGGCCAAGATAGGCAACGGCGGTGTTCAGCCATTCCGGCCCCTGCCCCGCCGAAAATCCGGCAATGGTGATCGGCAATAACAACAGTGAGCTGGCGAAAATTGGCGGAATAACGCCGGCGGTGTTGATCTTCAACGGCAAATGCGAACTTTCGCCGCCGAACATACGGTTACCCACCTGTCGCTTGGGGTATTGGACGACAAGCCGTCTCTGCGCGCGCTCCACATAAACGATCAGGGCGATGACGCCAACGGCCATGGCAATCAGGAAAATGATAAAGGCGGCCGAGAGCGAACCGGTGCGGCCAAGTTCCAGCGTCCCGACCAATGCGGAAGGCAGGTTCGCGACGATACCCGCGAAGATAATCAGAGAGATGCCGTTCCCGACGCCACGCGACGTAATCTGTTCACCGAGCCACATCAGGAACATTGTGCCGCCGACAAGGGTAACCACTGTGGTAAAGCGGAAAAACAACCCCGGATCGATGACTGCGGATCCCTGCGACCCCGTCGTTCCCTCAAGCCCGACGGAAATGCCGTATCCTTGCAGTGCCGCCAGGAAAACCGTGCCGTAACGGGTATATTGCGTGATTTTCCGCTGACCGGCCGCGCCTTCTTTCTTGAGCTGGGCAAAATACGGGGACACGGCGGTCATCAACTGCATGATAATCGCCGAGGAAATATAGGGCATGATGCCGAGCGCAAAGATCGTCATGCGGCTGAACGCGCCACCCGCAAACATGTCGAAAACGGCCAGAAGACCGCCCGCCTGGCTCTGGAAAATATCGGACAAAATCGCCGGGTCGATCCCCGGCAAGGGGATATAGGTACCCAGCCGGTAAACGATCAACGCCCCGAGCGTAAACCACAGCCGCTTTTTGAGTTCGGTTGCCTTACCGATCTGGCCGAAATTGATATGCGCTGCGAGTTGTTCGGCGGCTGAAGCCATAAGCGGGGTCCTTGTTGGCCGTTAATCCGCCGGCGCTTCTTCAGCCGGCTTTGCCTTCGCCTGAACAGCGATAACAACCGATCCACCCGCCTTTTCGACGGCGGCGACGGCCGCCTTGGATGCGCCGGCAACCTCTACAGTAACCTTGGCATTGAGTTCGCCCTTCGCAAGGAGGCGGACGCCATCTCGCGGAGTTTTGATCAGACCGGCTTCGCGCATCGCGGCAACATCGACGGTTTTCGACGGGTCGATCTTACCGGCGTCAATCGCGGCCTGCAGACGGCCCAGATTTACTTCGCGGAAATCCTTACGGAAAATATTGTTGAAACCGCGTTTCGGCAAACGCCGGTAAAGCGGCATCTGACCGCCCTCGAAACCGGCCAATGCCACACCGGACCGGGATTTTTGTCCCTTTTGCCCCTTGCCCGCGGTTTTACCCAAACCAGAGGACGGCCCACGTCCGACCCGCTTGCGCGCCTTCCGGGAACCCTTGTTTTCCGCAATCTCGTTCAACTTCATGATATATACTCCTGCCCGGTCGCCATTTCAGGCGGCTCGGACGGCATTCATACGTTTTCTTCGACCTCGACGAGGTGGCTGACCTTGTTGATCATTCCGCGTACCGCGGGCGTGTCTTCAAGTTCCTTTGACCGGTGCAGCTTATTCAGCCCCAGACCGATAAGGGTCTGCCGCTGATCCGCCTTGCGCCCGATAGGGCTGCGCACCTGGGTTACCCTGATTCTTCCGTCAGCCATCGACCGCTTCCTTCTGCTCTGCCGGTTCGACGTTGCTCGAACGCGCCGGCAGAATTTCCGAAACCTTCTTGCCCCGGCGCGTCGCCACGGCACGCGGCGATTGCAGCCGCTGCAACGCATCCATCGTCGCCTTGATCATATTGTACGGGTTCTGGGTTCCGTTCGATTTCGCGACGACATCCTGAACACCGAGAGATTCGAAAACGGCGCGCATCGGGCCACCCGCGATGATGCCGGTACCCGGAGGCGCCGCGCGGCAGACCACCTTTCCGGCCCCGAAACGGCCCTTTACGTCATGGTGCAGCGTGCGGCCTTCGCGCAGCGGTATACGCACCATGCGCGACTTGGCCTGTTCCGTTGCCTTGCGGATTGCTTCCGGCACCTCTCGCGCCTTGCCGGAACCGAATCCGACGCGGCCCTTGGCATCACCCACCACAACCAGTGCGGCAAAACCGAACCGCTTGCCGCCCTTGACCACCTTGGCCACGCGATTGATGTGGACAAGCTTGTCGACCAGATCGTCGCCATCGCCACGTCCGTCGCGATTGCGGCGATCTCTCTGCTGTCCGCCTTCCGGTCCTCTTGCCATAAACCCGTCTCCCTAAAACTTCAGACCGGCTTCGCGAGCCGCATCGGCGAGCGCTTTGACGCGCCCGTGAAATAAATAGCTGCCGCGGTCGAAATAGACCTGACCGACGCCCTTTTCGGCGGCGCGTTCGGCAACCAGCTTACCAACCGCGACGGCCGCATCCGTGCTGGAACCGGACTTCGTCACGCCTTTGACCGCCTCATCAAGCGTAGATGCCGCGGCGACGGTCAGCCCCGCTCGGTCATCAATGACCTGGGCATAGATATTTTTATTCGAGCGGAAAACCGAGAGGCGCAACCTGTCGCCTGCGGTCTTCTTGACCCGCGTCCTCTGGCGCATACGGCGCCGTTCGCGCAATTTGTTCGTTTTAAGCATGGCCGCCTACTTCTTCTTGCCTTCCTTGCGCAAAATATATTCATCCGCATAACGCACGCCCTTCCCCTTATAGGGTTCGGGCGGCCGCAACGCGCGGATCTGGGAAGCGATGTGACCGACCTTTTGCTTGTCGGCACCGCTGATTGCAATCGCCGTCGGACGTTCACACGCCATATTGATTCCCTCGGGAATCGGGAACTGAATTTCATGGCTGTAACCGAGCTGCAGCACCAGGTTCTTGCCCTGTACCGCGGCGCGATAACCGACACCGGTGATCTCCATGTTTACCGTGAAACCTTCGCTGACACCGGTCACGATATTCTGAACCAGGCTGCGGGAGGTCCCCCACATGGTCCGGGCGCGCTTTGACTTATCACGCGGCGCAACCTTCAATTCATCACCTTCGCGGTCGATCGAAATTTCGTCGACCAGTGTCACGCTCAATTCACCGAGCTTGCCCTTCGCCGTGACGACCTGGCCGGCGATGTTGACATCGACGCCGGACGGCACGGAAACGGGATTTTGTCCAATTCTCGACATCGCGCGCTCCTAGAACACCGTACACAGAACTTCGCCGCCGACATTCTGGGCGCGCGCTTCGGCATCCGAAAGGACGCCCCGCGGCGTCGACAGGATGGAAATACCCAGCCCGTTATACACCGGCGACAGTTCTTTGATCTTCGAATAGACACGGCGGCCCGGACGGGAAACACGATGGATTTCGCGGATTACCGGTTCGCCCTCATGGTATTTAAGCTCGATCCGAACGGTCGACTGATCGCGTTTGCCTTCGATGTCTTCGACCGAATAACCACGGATATAGCCTTCCCGTTGCAGCGCATCGAGAACATTTACCCGCAATTTGGAGCTCGGGCTCTCGACAACGGACTTCGAGGTCCGTTGGCCGTTACGAATACGGGTGAGCAAATCGCTCAGGGGATCTGTCATCGTCATTTACGCGTTCTCCTCACCAGCTCGACTTCGTCATGCCGGGGATCAGCCCCTGCGACGCCATTTCACGCAACGCAATGCGGGACAGTCGGAATTTCCGGTAATAGGCGCGCGGCCGGCCCGAGAGCTCACACCGGTTGCGGACCCGCACCGGAGAAGAATTCCGGGGTAATTCCGCGAGCTTCAGACGGGCGGCAAAACGCTCTTCGGCAGGCAGCGATTTGTTGTTCGCGATTGCCTTGAGCGCGGCCCGGCGGTTGGCGTACTTCTTCGCCATCCGCATCCGCTTGCGGTTCGTTTCAACTGCGCTTTTCTTAGCCATGCGAGTCCTCCGAGACCCTTCAATCAGTTAATCGGCATATTAAAGCCCTTGAGCAGGGCTTTTGCTTCCTGGTCGGTGTTCGCGGACGTGACGAATATGATATCCATCCCCCGCATTTCATCGACCTGATCGTAATCGATCTCTGGAAACACGATCTGTTCCCGAAGACCCATCGCGTAATTACCGCGGCCGTCAAAGCTGCGGCCCGGCAAACCCCGGAAATCGCGTACCTGCGGCAACGCGATATTCACCAGGCGGTCCATAAATTCGTACATGCGGTCGCGCCGCAGCGTGACCTTGCAACCGATCGGCATGCCCTCGCGCAACTTGAACGTCGCGACGGATTTCTTTGCCTTGACCACGACCGGTTTCTGGCCGGAAATCAACGAAAGTTCGTTCTGCGCGGCATCAATCTTTTTGGAATCGTTGACCGCTTCGCCAACACCCATGTTGATGACGATTTTTTCCAGCTTCGGGATCTGCATCTGGTTCGAATAGCCGAACTCCTCCTGCAGCTTGCCGCGAAGCGTTTCCTTGTAAAAGTCAAACAGGCGCGCCATCAGCCTAGCCTCAATCAATCATTTCGCCGGACCGTTTCGCGAAACGGACCTTGCGGTTGTCTTCAAGAACCTTGAAACCGACGCGGGTCGGCTTGCCGTCATCGGGATCCGCGTGCGAGATATTGGACACATGGATCGGCGATTCCTTTTCGATAATTCCGCCAGGATTGGTCTGCGACGGACGCGTGTGACGCTTAACCACATTCACGCCCTGCACGATCACGCGGCCTTCTTCCGGCATAACCCTCAGAATGCTGCCGGACTTACCCTTGTCGCGACCGGTAATGACGGTGACGTCATCGCCCTTGCGGAATTTTTTTACGATCTTGTTCGTCATGATCCCCGCCCCCTCAGAGCACTTCCGGCGCCAGAGAGATGATTTTCATATAGGCCCGGTTGCGCAGCTCGCGCGTGACCGGGCCGAAGATGCGGGTGCCGATGGGCTCGCCCGCATTATTGATCAGAACCGCCGCGTTCCGGTCGAACCGGATCGCGGAACCGTCGGCCCGCTGAATTTCCTTGGCGGTGCGCACGACGACCGCCTTATGAATGTCGCCTTTTTTCACACGGCCGCGCGGAATGGCTTCCTTGACCGAAACAACGATCACGTCGCCAACCGAAGCGGTGCGCCGGCGGCTGCCGCCGAGCACACGAATGCATTGTACGGAGCGGGCGCCCGAATTATCCGCGACTTCGAGTTTTGTCTGAACCTGAATCATATCCTACATATCGGCCCACGGGTTATTCACCCTCGGCCAGAACCTCCCAGCGCTTTGACTTCGATACCGGGCGGCACTCACGGATACGCACCGTGTCACCTACCTTGAAGCGGTTTTCGGGATCATGCGCCGCGTATTTCTTCGACTGGCGAATGAACTTCCCATAGATCGGATGCTTGACCCGGCGTTCGACCTTCACCGAAATGGTGCGGTCCGCCTTGTCGGAAACAACGATCCCCTGCAATACCCGTTTTGGCATGGCTTATCCTTGCTTTTCCGTGCGCTGTTTTTCGTTCAGCACGGTCCTGATACGCGCGATATCGCGCTTTACTTCTCGCACGCGCGCCGTTCCCTCCAACTGCCCGCTCGCCTGCTGAAACCGCAGATTCAGCGATTCCTTCTTGAGCGCGACCAGCTGGTCCTTCAATTGGTCCTCTGTCTGGACCCGAAGATCTGTTGCCTTCATCGTTCTACCCTTACTCTGCCCCGACCCGCTTCACGACCCGGGTACGGATCGGCAGCTTGGCGGCAGCCAGCGCCAGCGCGACACGCGCGGTTTCTTCATTGACGCCATCAACCTCAAACATGATGCGTCCGGGCTTTACGCGGCAGGCCCAATATTCCGGCGCGCCCTTGCCCTTACCCTGGCGGACTTCAGCCGGTTTCTGGGAAACCGGCACATCCGGGAAAATGCGAATCCAAACGCGGCCAGCGCGCTTCATATGCCGCGTGATCGCGCGGCGCGACGCTTCAATCTGGCGCGCGGTAATGCGGCCCGGCGATTGCGCTTTCAGCCCGAAGGAACCGAAATTGAGATCGGTGCCACCCTTGGCGTTGCCGTGAATGCGGCCTTTATGCGCTTTGCGGAACTTTGTTCTCTTGGGCGCCAGCATGGTTTCTTGCCTTTCCTACTCGATCCGTAACACGGTCCCTTAACGGGCCGGCTGCTGTTCCATCGCGCGCTTATCCAGCGCCATCGGGTCATGGGCGAGGACCTCACCCTTGAAAATCCAGACCTTTACGCCGCAGGCGCCATAAGTGGTCTGAGCCGTCGCGGTGCCATAATCGACATCGGCACGCAGCGTATGCAGAGGAACGCGGCCCTCGCGATACCATTCAGTCCGCGCGATTTCCGCGCCGCCCAGACGGCCGCCGCAATTGATACGGATACCCTCGGCACCAAGCCGCATAGCTGACTGCACCGCGCGCTTCATGGCGCGGCGAAAGGCGATACGGCGTTCCAGCTGCTGGGCGATATTTTCGGCGACCAGGTTAGCGTCGATTTCCGGCTTACGAATTTCAACAATATTGATGTTGACCTCGCTGCCGGTCATTTTCGAAAGATCAACCCGAAGCTTTTCAATGTCGGCGCCCTTACGTCCGATCACGACGCCGGGACGCGCGGTATGAATGGTGACACGCGCCTTTTTCGCCGGACGTTCGATTACGATTTTGGAAACACCTGCCTGGCTGAGCCGGTCCGTCAGATATTTACGGAGCTTGATATCCTCGTGCAGCAGATCGGCATATTCGCCATCCGCATACCAGCGCGAGTCCCAGGTCCGGTTGACGCCAAGCCGAAGCCCGACGGGATTAACTTTCTGTCCCATTAATTGCTCTCCTCGCGCTCACGCACGACGATGGTGAGGTTGCTGAACGGCTTGGTGATGCCACCGACACGACCGCGCGCGCGGGCGCGGAACCGCTTGATGGCGAAGGCCCGGCCAACGGTCGCTTCAGCGACATAAAGACGATCGACATCGAGCTGATGATTATTTTCGGCATTCGAAATCGCGGACCACAGGACCTTGCTGACGTCTTCAGCGATCCGACGGCGAGAAAATTTCAGCGCGGTCATTGCCGCGTTGGCATCCATGCCCCGGATCATCCCCGCGACCAGATTGAGCTTTTGCGGGCTGATGCGGATCGCTTTCGAAAATGCCGATGCCTCATTTTTCTTGAGACGGCGCGGTGTCGCACTCTTGCTCATATCAGCCACGCCTCGCTTTCTTGTCCGCCCCATGGCCGCGATAGGTCCGCGTCGGCGAAAATTCGCCGAATTTGTGGCCGACCATATTTTCGGTCACCAGAACCGGAACGAATTTCTGACCGTTATAGACGCCGAACGTCAGGCCGACGAATTGCGGCAAAATGACCGACCGGCGCGACCAGATCCTGATCACTTCCTTGCGGCCGGATTCACGGACCGCTTCGGCCTTCTTGAGCAGATAACCGTCGACAAACGGTCCTTTCCAAACAGATCGAGCCACGTTGATCTCCCTTAACGCTTCCGGCGGCGGCGCATGATGTACTTGTCGCTCGCCTTCTTGCCGCGTGTTCTCTTGCCTTTTGTCGGCACGCCCCAGGGCGACACCGGATGACGACCACCCGACGTACGGCCTTCGCCACCACCGTGCGGATGATCGACCGGGTTCATTGCCACACCGCGAACGGATGGGCGCTTACCCAGCCAGCGGCTGCGCCCCGCCTTGCCCATGTTCTGGTTCTTGTGATCGGCATTGGAGACCGAACCAACGGTCGCCATGCAGCGCGCCGGAACCATGCGCAATTCGCCGGAGCTCAACCGGAGCTGCGCAAATCCGGCATCCTTACCGATCAACTGCGCGTAACCGCCGGCGGCGCGAGCAAGCTGGCCACCCCGCCCCGGCTTCATTTCAATGTTGTGAATGATGGTGCCGAGCGGAATATTTTCCATCGGCATGGCATTACCCGGCTTCACATCGACCCGTTCGCCGGCGATAACCTGATCACCCGCCGACAGGCGCTGCGGCGCCAGAATGTAGGACAGTTCGCCATCTTCGTAGGTAATCAGCGCGATGAAAGCGGACCGGTTGGGATCGTATTCAAGCCGTTCAACGGTCGCCGTCATATCCTGTTTGCGGCGTTTGAAATCGACCATACGATAGCGTCGCTTATGTCCGCCGCCGCGGCGGCGAACCGTGATCCGGCCAACATTGTTCCGGCCACCATTACCGTTCAGCCCCTCGGTCAGGGACTTAACGGGTTTCCCGCTCCAAAGCTCTTTCCGGTCGATCAGGACCAACCCGCGCTGCGCCGGCGTATTCGGTTTGTATTGTTTGAGCGCCATGTCGTCAGACCCCTGTCGTCACGTCGATGGTTTCGCCTTCCGCGAGAGAGACGATTGCTTTCTTGTAATCGGACCGGCGGCCGATCTTGCCCCGGAACCGCTTGACCTTGCCCTGCTGACGCAAGGTATTGACCGCAGTCACCTTGACCTTGAACAGCTTCTCGATCGCGGCCTTGATTTGCGGCTTCGTCGCATCCATCCGCACCTTGAAGGTCACCTGATTATGCTCGGACCCCAGGGTCGATTTTTCCGTCACCACGGGCGACAAAATCAGGTCGTAAGCCTGAATCTCGGACACCGTGACCGGTTTTTCCCGGCGCGCACTCATTTCAACCGCTCCACGAGATGGGTGACGGCGTCCTTTGTCAGGATCAGCGTGTCACGCCTCAGAATGTCATACACATTGGCGCCCTGCTGCGGCAGGACATCAACTTGCGGAATATTCGCCGCCGCCCTGGCCAGATTGCCATCGACCTCAGCACCAGAGATGATCAGCGCCGACGTCACGCCAAGCGCGCCAAGCTGCCCGGTCAGAGCCTTGGTCTTCGCATTCGACGCGGTCGCGTCCTCAACGATCACCAGTTTACCTTCGGCCTGTTTGCTGGAGAGCGCGGTGCGCAGCGCCAGCTTGCGGACTTTTTTGTTCAGACTATGGCCGTGCGACCGGACCACGGGACCGAATACGGTCTGACCACCCCGCCATTGGGTGGCGCGCTTGCTGCCCTGCCGGGCGCGCCCGGTGCCCTTTTGCCGCCACGGTTTGGCGGTGGAGCCGGCAATCTCGGAAATTCCCTTGGTCTTGTGATTACCGGAACGCCGCTTCGCCAGCTGCCAGTTTACGGCACGCGCGAGGATGTCCTTCTTGACCTCAACACCGAAAACGGCGTCATCGAGATCGATCGACCCGGTCTTCTTATTGTCGAGCGTTACAATATCGCACTGCATGACGCTCAATCCTTTTCTTCTTCAGCGGCGTCACTGTCTGCCGCTTCGTTGATGTCTTCGGCAGGCGCCTCTGCTTCCTCCGCCGGGGCATCACCGCCACGAAGCGCCGCTGGGAACGGCGCGTCTTCCGGCATCGGATGCTTGCATGCATCTGAAATCAGGACATAACCGCCCTTGGAACCAGGCACCGCGCCGCGCACCAGAATGAGACCGCGTTCCGCGTCAGTGGCATGGATTTCAAGATTCTGGGCGGTCCGGCGCGCGTCGCCCATATGACCGGCCATCTTCTTGCCCTTCCAGACCTTGCCGGGGTCCTGGCTGTTACCTGTCGAACCGTGGCTTCTGTGCGAAATCGACACACCGTGGCTTGCTTCCAACCCGCCGAAATTATGCCGTTTCATGCCGCCGGCGAAGCCTTTACCAATGCTGGTCCCGGCAACATCCACCTTCTGACCGGCAATAAAATGCTCGGCCGTCACTTCGGCGCCGACTTCCAGCACCGCGTCGGGGCTGACACGGAATTCGGCAAGGCGCTTCTTCGGCTCCACCTTCGCCTTGGCAAAATGGCCGCGAAGTGACTTGGACACACGATTTGGTTTCGCGTTGCCCCAACCGAGTTGCACCGCGTTATAGCCGTGCTTTTCCTCGGTCTTCACGTCGACAACCTGGCAATTATCAACACGGAGAACGGTCACGGGCACGTGGGTCCCGTCATCCGTGAACAGGCGGGTCATCCCCACCTTTTGCGCAATCAATCCGGTACGCATTGCTCGGTCCTAGAGTTTGATCTCAACATCGACACCAGCCGCAAGGTCGAGCTTCATCAGCGCGTCCACCGTCTGCGGCGTGGGATCGACAATGTCGAGAAGACGTTTATGAGTGCGAATTTCAAACTGTTCACGCGACTTCTTGTCGATATGCGGCGAACGCAACACCGTGAACTTCTCGAATTTGGTCGGCAGCGGAATGGGACCGCGGACCTGCGCACCCGTACGCTTGGCCGTATTCACGATCTCATGCGTGGACTGATCCAGCACACGATGATCAAAGGCCTTCAGCCGAATGCGGATATTTTGGCTATCCATTGCGATCCCTTTCCCGGAACTTCTGCCTGTACTTACTCAGAGATTGACGCGACGACGCCTGCGCCGACGGTACGTCCGCCTTCGCGGATCGCAAAACGCAGACCCTCATCCATCGCAATCGGTTGGATAAGCTCCACATCCATCGTCACATTGTCCCCCGGCATCACCATCTCCGTGCCGTCCGGAAGACCAACAGCCCCCGTCACATCCGTCGTCCGGAAGTAAAACTGCGGACGGTAGTTCGAGAAAAACGGCGTGTGACGCCCGCCCTCTTCCTTCGTCAGGATATACGCCTCCGCCTTGAACTTCGTGTGCGGCGTGATCGAACCAGGCTTCGCAAGAACCTGAC
>CAZBKQ010000010.1:0-2981 GCA_964492555.1 uncultured Rhodospirillaceae bacterium
GAATATGCGAAATTGCCGATCCGGAACCCCAGTGACGTACAGATACCGTGATCCTGTTCAAATGGTATAACGGTGCTGGCGCCAAGATCGAACGGCCCGTCAATCTCATGAGGGCGATAGATCGGCCTATACATGTTACCGACAGTTTCCGGTGAACCTTCAATAAGATAACCAAATTTCTTTATTAATAAGTTTAAGACTTTATCGGTGCCGTAAGCCTCGATCTGCTGGCCCATATGGCGGCAGATGCTGCGCAGATCGTCGATCCCCATGATGTGGTCGGCATGTTCATGGGTATACAGCACCGCGTCGACCCGGGTGATGCCGGCGCCCAGGGCCTGCTCACGGAAATCGGGTGACGTATCGACCAGAATTTTCCTGTCTTTGGTTTCGATATAAATCGAAGGCCGCCGCCGGCGGTTCTTGGGATTATCCGGGTCGCAGCGTCCCCAATCGCCGATCACGGTTGGCACACCGTTCGATGGGCCGCATCCCAGGATGGTGACCTTCATGCGGCCGTGTCCGGTCTTTGGGCCTTTGAAAACAGGCGGAAGAAATTTTCTGTCGTCGCGTCGGCGAGCGCTTCTGGCGAAACAGCTTTCAATTCGGCGACTTTTTCGACTGTGTGAATCACAAAGGCCGGTTCGTTACGCTTGCCGCGATGCGGTATCGGCGCAAGGAATGGCGCGTCGGTTTCCACCAGCAGCCGGTCAAGCGGCACATCCTTAACCGTTTCGCGCAGATCTTCGGCATTTTTGAAGGTCACGATACCGGAAATAGAGATATAGCAACCGAGCTCAAGAGCGGTGATGGCGAGCGCATGGCCGCTGGAAAAACAATGTAGGACGCAGGGAAATGCCCCCTTCCCCATCTCTTCGGTGAGGATTTCCGCCATATCGTCATCCGCGTCACGCGTATGGACGATCAGCGGCAGGCCGGTTTGGCGCGATGCCGCAATATGGCGAATAAAACTTGCGCGCTGATCGTCGCGCGGGCTGTTGTCATAGAAATAATCCAGCCCGGTTTCACCGATTCCGACGACTTTGGGATTATCCGTCAGCCCAACCAGCGTTTCCGTCGCGGTTTCGGGTTCTTCCGCGACCTGATGCGGGTGGACTCCGACAGAGCAGTATAGACGCTCATCCGAATTGGCGAGGGCCAGTATTTCAGGGAATTTCGTGACATGGGTGCTGATGGTCAGCATCGTGCCGACCCCCTGCTCCACCGCGCGTTTCAGGCAATCTTCGCGGTCTTCGTCGAACCGGTCGAAATCCAGATGGCAATGGCTGTCGACAAGCATCAGCTTTTCGCGTTGGCCTCTTCTTCCGCAAAACGCGGGAAAACACCCTGTGGCTTGGGCAGGTCCGTCCCCGCGGCCAACCGGTGGTCGGAGCCGAAATGGCTGAAATCGCGGGCGTCTTCCGGAACAGAAAGCTGATCGAGCATTTTTGCCGTCGAGTCCGGCATAAAGGGCTGCAGGATCAGCGCGATTTCGCGAATGGCATTTGCCAGCACCCAAAGGACCGTTGCGGCGCGCGGCGGATCTTCCTTGTTCAGCGTCCAGGGCGCCTGGCGGTCGACATAGACATTGGCGGCGCGGATCACCACCCAGATCGATTCAAGTGCCTGATTAAAGGCCTGCATATCGATCTGCCCGCGAACCGTCTCCAGCAAGCCGTCGGCTTGCGCCAGCAGGGCTTCATCGTCTTCGCTCAAGGGATCGGCTTCGGGCAATTTGCCATCGCAATACCTGCCGATCATGGAGAGCGAGCGTTGCGCCAGATTGCCGAGATCATTGGCGAGCTCGGTATTCATCCGGTTGACCATGGAGCTGTGCGAGAAATCACCGTCATTGCCGAACGGGACTTCGCGCAGCAGGAAAAACCGGACCTGGTCGAGCCCGTACTGATCGCGGATTTCGTAAGGGTCGATGATGTTGCCGAGCGATTTGGAAATCTTCTGGCCTTCATTCGTCCACCAGCCATGGGCGAAGACGCGTTTCGGTGGCTCGACCCCCGCCCCCATCAGGAAGGCCGGCCAGTAAACCGCGTGAAACCGCACGATATCCTTGCCGACCATATGCAGATCGGCGGGCCAGAATTTCCGGTAACCCTCGGCGTTCTCATCCGGGAAACCGGTCGCAGTCAGGTAATTGGTCAGCGCGTCCAGCCAGACATACATGATGTGGTCGGGATCGTCGGGCACCGGTACGCCCCAGGAAAAGCTGGTGCGCGAGATCGACAGATCGCGTAGCCCGCCTGAAACAAAGCTGATGACTTCGTTCCGGCGCGATTGCGGCGCGATGAAATCGGGGTTTTGGTCGTAAAATTCCAGCAGCCTGTCCTGCCATTTCGACAGATCGAAGAAATAGCTGGGTTCCTCGACCCATTCGACCTCGGCGCCGGTCGGGGCGAGTTTCTGGCCTCCCTCGCCCTCGGTCAGCTCGCTTTCATCGTAAAACGCCTCATCGCGGACGGCGTACCAGCCGGCGTACTTATCCAGATAGATATGGCCGTTTTCGCGCAGACGGCGCCAGATTTCCTGTGTGGCTTGCTTGTGGCGCTCTTCGGTCGTGCGGATGAACTGATCCTGCGAAAAATTCATCGCGCCGGTGAGATCGCGGAAATTCTGTGATACCCGGTCGGTGAAGGTTTGGGGATCGACCCCGGCGGCGGCAGCGGACTTCTCGACCTTCTGCCCGTGTTCATCGGTGCCGGTCAGGAAGAAGACATCGTAGCCGTCCAGCCGTTTGAACCGGGCCGTCACATCGCAGGCAAGCGTCGTGTAAGCGTGGCCGATATGCGGCAGATCGTTGACGTAATAAATAGGCGTCGTGATGTAGTAACGCTTGTCGTCAGACATTTCCGGCTCCGGCTCGCCTCATCAAATGCGCGCGGCGCCGTTGATGATGCTGAACATCGATAAAAGGATGTGTTTACGGTCGAGATTTTGCCGAAGCGCCTGCTCCGACAAGGCGGTGA
>CAZBKQ010000010.1:3081-19745 GCA_964492555.1 uncultured Rhodospirillaceae bacterium
CTTCCTTCGGCAAGGCGGGAGAGTGCCGCGACGTCGGCGCTATCCACATCGGGCAACGCGCCGGACAAAACCCGGTCAAGCTGTTCGGCCTCAAGCGGTTTGAGCGAAAGCTGACAGCAGCGCGATCGTATGGTCGGCAATAACCGCATCGGCGTATGGCAAACCAGCAGGATCAGCGCCCGCGCCGGGGGTTCCTCCAGCATTTTCAAAAGTGCGTTGGCGGCGTTGAGATTTAGCTCGTCCGCGCTGTCGACAACCAGCACCCGCCAACCCGCCTCCGCCGGTGTCAGGCGAAGAAAATCACCGCAGGATCGTACGTCCTCGACCGAAATCGCGGTCCGCAAACGTCCGTTATCCTTGTTGATTGTGCGTTCAAGCGTCGTGAGGTCCGCATGACCGGCGCTCGCGGTTCGGCGGAATATGGCGGCATCCGGCTCGATATAGAGGCTGTCCGGCAAAACCGGTTCGCCGAACAAATTATTGCCGGCGTCTTCTCCCGGATGGCTTCCCTGGGACAAGACAAACCGGGCGATCCGGAAGGCGAGCGTCGCCTTGCCGATGCCCTCCGGTCCGCCAAGCAGCCAGGCATGCGGCAACCGGCCGGAATTCCACGCCGCCAGAAATCTGGCTTCGGCGTTTTCATGCCCGACCAGATCGGGATTTTCGCGGGGTGGCAGAAACATCGTCAGAGATTATTCGAAACGGGTCTTGATGACAGCCCGGATTCCATTGGCGACATCATCAATGGCCTGTGTTGCATCAATCACCATGCATCGGTCGGGTTCATCGCGGGAAATATTCAAAAACCCTTTCCGCAATTTTTCATGAAAGGATTTTCCCATCAGCTCATACCTGTCAGCCGCGCCACGGGCTTCCGCGCGACTCATCCCGATATCGACCGGCAGATCAAAGATGATCGTCAGGTCGGGCTGAAACTCGCCCAGCGTCAGGCGGTGGATTTTGCGGATCAGTCCGGGGTCGATGCCGCTGCCAAATCCCTGATAGGCCATGGTGGAATCGGCAAACCGGTCGCAGAGGACCCAGTCGCCTCGTTTGAGCGCTGGTCTGATCAGTTTTTCGACATGTTCCCGCCGCGCGGCATAGTGAAGCAGAACTTCCGTAATCCCGTCCCAATTATCGGCTTCAGGGTCGAGAAGGAGTTCGCGCACCCGTTCGGCATTGCCGACGCCCCCGGGTTCCCGGGTTTGTATGACGGTTTGACCGCGCGATTTCAGATAGTCGGCAAGGATTGGAATTTGCGTGGATTTGCCCGCCCCTTCGCCGCCCTCGAAGGTAATAAAGCGTCCGCTCACGGCCCCGCCCGGCCGAACAACAGATATTTAGCCGCCGAATTCAGCCGGCCGAAAAAGCCGAGCTTCTGGATATCTTGTCCGGCAGTGACCGCGATCTCAAGCTGATCCCGCCCCGGCACCGAAATCAGGATCCTGCCGATGGGGGCGCCCATCTTTACCGGCGCGGGGATCGGATTGTTAAAAGCGAGCTTCACCTTCATGTCGCGACGTGCGGCCCGCGCCATCGTCAATTTGACGTCGCGATTGATCACCAAAGGAACGGACGGTTTCGTCCCGAGCCAGATATCGGCTTCGCCGACATTTTCCCCCTTCTTGAACAGGGCATAGGTGCCCGTGGCCCGGAAACCCCAATCCATCAACCTGCCGGACTCAGATGACCGTTCCCGGCTGCTGCCAAGTCCGTTCACGACCAGGACAAGGCGTCTGCCGTTGCGTTGGGCGGAAGCGGCAAGACCATATCCGGACGCCTCCGTATGGCCGGTTTTCAACCCGTCGGCGCCGAAGTTCTTGTATAGCAGGGGGTTCCGGTTGCCCTGTTTGATACCCGAATAGGTGAAGTTCTTTTCAGCGAACATCGCATAATATTCGGGAAATTCGGTAATCAGCTTCTTGGACAGCAATGCCAGGTCGCGGGCTGACATATAATGCCCATCGGCCGGCCAGCCGGTTGCGTTCTTGAAGGCGCTGTTGGTCAGGCCGATTTCCTTCGCTTTACGGGTCATTTCCTCGGCAAAGCGCTCTTCGGAACCGGCAAGCCCTTCGGCGATTACGATGCAAGCGTCGTTTCCCGACTGGATGATGATTCCGCGCAACAGGTCGCCGACCGATACCCGGGTATTGACCATGACGAACATTTTGGAACCGCCTTTGCGCCAGGCTTTTTTGCTGACCAGGAATCGGTCATCCAGGCTGAGGGTTCCCGCTTTCAGACGATCGAAAACCATATAAATCGTCATCAGCTTGCTCATTGATGCAGGGGGCATCGGAACATCCGCGTCTTTTTCCAGGATGATCGCATCGGTCTCAAGATCGATCATGATGGCATGGCGCGCCTTCGTATCGATTTGCTGCGCCTGGGCAGTTCCGATCGTCAATATGGCAAGTGCGATAAGGAAGAATAACGTTCTGACGGAGGAGGTCTGATGAAAACGCATATCTATCGGCAAAATCGGGTTTCTGTTTTAGTCACGCCGCCAATGAAGCAGCCAAATCGGGCAAATTCATGACGTTTCGCTGTCAATCTATAACGACACGCGCGTCCGGGTAACCCGTGGCAATTACTTCCTCGAGGATACGATCGCTTTCAGACACCGACGCCACGGGCCCGATACGCACACGATAGAATCGCTGCTTCCCCACCTGTGCGGCGACAACCCGGGTCACGCCATGCTTTTCCAGCAAGTATTTCAGTACGTCGGCGCGATGGCGGTTAACAAAGGCGCCGGCCTGAATAAAAATCTTCTGACGCGACGCGACATTGATCCTGTCGATTAGCGGTTCGGGATCTGGGTCAGTAACAATTTTTGATTTTCTCGGCGCCGGCGCCGGTTTGCCGGCAGGGACCGTATCCCTTTCGCCACCAGGGAGGGACGCTACCCTGACGCTGCCGCTGGGAACCGCGGCAACCTGTTTCGACAGCCCCTGGGCTTGCAACGCCGCTATGCGGCTTTCCTCTTCGAGAATTTCCACCCGGACCGGTGTAGTCCCCTGACGAATGAATCCGAGAAGTTGCGCCGCGCGCCGCGACAGATCAATGATCCGTCCATGGGCGAAGGGCCCGCGGTCATTGATCTTCACTTTTATCGCGCGGCCGTTATTCAGATTTATCACCCGGACGACGGAGGGCATCGGCAAGGTACGATGGGCCGCCGATACGGTGTTCATGTCGAAAATTTCACCGTTGGCTGTCTTACGCCCGTGAAAATTCGGCCCATACCAGGATGCGATGCCGGTTTCCCGGTAGCGATAATTAACCGTCGGGTAATACCAGACCCCTTTTATCTGATAAGGCTTGCCGACCTTGTAGCGTCCCTTGGACTCGGCGTTATCTCCGTTCGACGTCGAGAGTTTCTTGGCGGTATGCACGGCCAGCTGCGTTTCCGCGCAGCCCGTTAGAAACAACGCAAGAACGGAAAGCGGAAGGGCCAGTTTTCTGATCAAAGTCTGTTGCATTACGGACCCTATTTCCCTTGGCCGATTTTATCGGAAAGAACGCCGACGGTAATCGCGTAAAGATGCGCGCAATTATAGGCCATGATTGAGCGATAGTTCCGATAAACCAGAAAAGCCGGGCCTTTTTGACCGTCGGGAAATGCCAGCGCCCCGTCGATTTGTCGCGATGGCAGCGCCGTTCCGTCGACCCGGCGGACTCCTCGCGTCTGCCAGTCGGGGAGAGGGGCCATATCTGTGGTGCGTGCGCGGCACCCCGGCGCGGCGCGGCGCGATGGTTTGCCGAGCGTATTTCGTGTGGAAGCGGGGACCTGAACCGCCCTGCCCCAGGTAAGAGAATTGTTCCAGCCATGTTTGGCGAGATAATTGGCGATCGATCCGAGGACGTCTCCCGTGTCCTTCCAGATATCGCGCCGCCCGTCGCCATCGAAATCCACCGCATAGGCGAGATAGCTGGTCGGCATGAATTGTGGTTGCCCCATCGCGCCGGCCCAGGATCCCTTGAGGTTCTCCAACTCGATATACCCCTTATCCAGCATTTCCAGCACGGCAAAAATTTGCGCCCGGAAATATTTGGACCGCCGCCGGTCATAGGCCAGCGTGGCGACGGCGGGAATCACCGGCAGGTTTGCCTTTACCAGCCCAAACCTGGTTTCAATGCCCCAGATCGCCAGAATAAAACGGCGCTGCACCCCGTATTTCTTTTCGATACGATCAAGAAGCGATGCGTGTTCAGCCGCTTTGTTCCGTCCACGCTTTATATTTATCGGTGTCACCACGCGGCGCATATAGCGGTCCAGCGTCAATCTGAACTCTGACTGGTTTCTGTCGCGCTCGATAACCCGGCGAACGGGTTTTACATCAGCGAGAGCTGTCGAGATCACCGTCTCGGAAATGCCCTTTGTCCGGGCTTCCTGCCGGACGGCCTCCAGCCATGTTTCGAAGGGTTGAGGATTTTTCGACTGGGCAATGAGGGGAGAGGTGGTCGTGGCAATAAGCGCCATCAAAAGCGCGAAACGGATGCCCTCTTTCCAAGTACGCATACGGGGCATTGGCGCAACTCTCCCACAGTCAGTTCGCCCTTTTGCCACAGCCCTTCGAATCGGGCAATCAGGGATAAGATTGGGGCGCGGGTCCTGGAAAAAAAGCGTCCGTGCGTCCTAATAATCGATAGGCGAACAAGCCTGAATATTCCCGGAGGACTGACGCGAAATCGCCAATGCCGTGGACGAAATTCAAGCGGGGATAGATATCCTCCGCTCCACGTGTCGAGTAATCGACCGGATAGGGAATGATCCGCCATCCGACTTTTCTGAAGACACCCATGGATCGGGGCATGTGCGCCGCCGAGGTCACCAATATCCACCGCTCTGCGGGCTTCGGGTTAACGAGCCTTTTGGTGAATACCGCGTTTTCCCATGTGTTGCGGGACTCTTCTTCGAATACCAGCCGGTCATCGGGCAGTCCCATGCGGCTGAAAAACATTCTTGCCGTCACGGATTCCTTTTCTGCTCTGACGATAGAGGCTGAACCACCTGTAAAGACAACCTTTGCGGCCGGAAATTCGCGTGCAAGCGCGACCGTTTCCGTCATCCGTTCCGCGCCATGTTTCAGAGCCGCCTGCCCTCGCGCGATGGTGATGTATTGATCGACGGCGCCGCCAAGTACGACGATGCCGTGAACAGGGGCTTGCAGGTTCCGGGCCTGCGGGAAGCGTTCTTCGAGTATCAGGGTTCCGATGCGTCCGACGGGGATCACCGTAACCAGAAAAATGAACGCGATTGTAAGGGTCAGAACCGTCCGGCCTGTCCGGTGCCAGCGGGTCCAGAGCAGGATGGTTCCGGTCAAAAGCGCAGCACCGAGCCATGTCCATGGCATCAGGACCAGTAGAAAAATCTTGGAAAAAACGAACATGGCTTCTTGATAAACGGATGGTGTCCGGGGCTCAAGCGGCGTCGTCCGCCGACATGGCTTTCCCTGTCTATTCGCCTTATATCAATTCCGGTCCTTAAAGGTTGTTTCCGATGTCCCCACCAGAACGGTCGCTGTCCGGTCGTAAACACGATCCCGGTTTTGAATTGGGCGTGCTCAAGACACTCTCCCGTTATCTCTGGCCGCCGGGCCAGCAGGAGATGAAAATCCGCGTCGTGGGCGCACTTGTTCTTTTGGCGTTGGCGAAGCTCGCCAATGTCTATGTACCCATCCTGTTCAGCCAGGCGGTCGATTTGCTGGCCAACAAGGCGGAAAACGCTTTCATTGTCCTCCCGCTCGGATTGCTGATCGCCTATGGCGTTGTCCGGGTGCTGTCGATTGCGTTTGCGGAGTTGCGCGACGCCGTCTTCGCCAAGGTCGGCCAACGGGCGATCCGGACGGTTGCCTTTCAGACCTTTGAGCATCTGCACCGTCTTGCCTTACGTTTTCACCTTGAACGGCAGACAGGCGGTTTGTCGCGCTCCATAGAGCGTGGAACCAAGGGCATCGATTTCCTGTTGAACTTCATGCTGTTCAACATCATCCCTACATTGCTGGAAATTGCGTTGGTTTGCGGCATTTTGTGGGGGCTGTTCAGTTTCTGGTACGCGTTGGTCACCTTCACCACCATCGCGTCCTATATCGCCTTTACGTTCGCCGTGACCGAATGGCGGCTCAAATATCGCCGTCAGATGAACGAAACGGACAATGTCGCGAATACCCGCGCCATCGACAGTCTGCTTAATTATGAAACCGTCAAATATTTCGGGAACGAGGCGCATGAAGCCGGGCGTTTCGATGATGCCCTGGCACGCTATGAACGAGCGTCTGTCCTCAGCAAAACCAGCCTGTCGCTGCTCAATATCGGTCAGTCCTTTATCATCGGGGTCGGGCTGACTCTGATCCTGATCATGGCAGGGAACGGCGTCGTCGATGGGAGCATGACGATCGGCGACTTCGTTCTGGTGAACACCTATCTGATCCAACTCTATCTGCCGCTGAACTTCCTCGGTTTTGTGTACCGGGAAATCAAGCAGTCATTGATCGATATGGAGGCGATGTTTCATTTGCTGGAGATCGAGCGGGAGATCGAGGATAAGCCGGAGGCGCGACCGCTGCCCGATGGCCGAGGAGAAATCGTCTTCGATAATGTTTCGTTTGCCTATGATGAGCGGCGTCCAATCCTCGCGGATGTCACCTTTTCGGTTCCTCAGGGAACAAAGACCGCCATTGTAGGGCCATCCGGTGCGGGAAAATCGACCATCGCGCGGCTGCTGTTCCGGTTTTATGACGTTACGGCTGGCGCGATCCGGATAGACGGAAATGATATTCGGGATGTTGAACAGCAGAGTGTGCGCGCGGCGATCGGGATCGTTCCCCAGGATACGGTCCTGTTTAATGACACGGTCCGTTACAATATCGATTACGGCAGCCCGGGGTCGGACGACGCGGCGATTGAGGAAGCGGCGCGCAGCGCTGCCATACATGATTTTATTTTGTCCACGCCCGACGGGTATGAGACGATTGTCGGCGAGCGCGGATTGAAACTTTCGGGCGGCGAGAAGCAGCGCGTCGCGATAGCGCGGACGATATTGAAGAACCCCAGAATATTGCTGTTCGATGAGGCGACCTCGGCGCTCGATACCCATACGGAACGCGAAATCCAGAAATCGCTGAACCGCATATCTTCCGATCGCACGACACTGGTCATCGCGCATCGGCTCTCAACGGTTGTTGATGCCGATGAAATACTGGTTCTCGATAGCGGCCGAATCGTGGAACGGGGAAGCCATGAAGCCCTTCTGGCCACTGACGGGGTGTATGCAGGGATGTGGCGCCGCCAACAGCAGGAACAGCGGTCGGAGGGAGGCTTTTAACCCTCCGGACGGTGACTAAAGCCCGATCTGTTCGAAAATCGCGTCGAGCAATGGCCCAGGTTCGCAATAGGCGTTGTTGACGCTGAAATGGTGCCGGCCTTCCAGCTCGATAAATTGGCCCTTATGCCCGGCCGCCTGCCAGGCCTTGAGGAATTCCTCCGGTTGTCGGTGAAATTCCTCGGTGTCGAATTCGCCGCACCCAACGATCAGCGGCGGTGCATACCCATCCGGGATGTGGTGGATGGCGCTGACGCGTTTGTAGGATTCTTCCGTCAGGTTCACATATCTGTTGCGGTAGCTGAGATAGATTGCTTCGAGATCGTACATCCCGCTCATGCAGACGCTGCCCTTGATCACGTCGGCGGGTAATCCGTACTGACCCTCCCAATCGGTGACCGCCATCATGCCGGACAGATGCCCGCCAGATGAATGCCCCATGACGTGAATCCGTTCCGGATCGCCGCCGAACACGTCCCTGGCGTTTTTGTAGACCCAGGCAATGGCCGCCCTGTTCTGACGCACCATCTCGTCAAGCGTCGCCGGCGGACAGTTGGTGAAATGATTGGCGATCCAGGTCACGCCCCTCGGAACGAAGGCTTCCGCGCCAAAGCTTGAATTTTCCTTTGAGCCCCGTTGCCACGCGCCGCCATGAATGAAAATAGCGATCGGGGCGCCCTTCTCTTCCGCCGGGAAAATGTCGAGTTTCTCGTCGAGCGTCGGCCCGTAGGAAACATCCAGAATGCCCTTGAATTTACGCCGGGCCTCCTCGCTCCGCTCCAGCCGGTCTGTCTGAAATATGCTGGTGTCCGGGAAACGCTGGGCATGTTCGTACTGCCAGTCGAGCTGTTTTTGTGTGTAGTCGAGGAATACCTTCGGGCTTCCCTCGTCTTCCGGCATGATGAATTTTTCCATGATCGGTCCCCGGTTCATTTCGTGGTCAGAGTTTACGCTTGCACGGGGTGCGCGCAACCCGCCTGGACTTGCGTCATCGTTTCGGGTGTGTGATCAATTAGATACCTAAGTATCGGCGACGGAGACACAGATGGAGGGTAATTCGACACCAAATTCCGAGGATGTCTTCGCTGGTCTGGAGGCCACCCGCGTCCCGCTGAAAATATATCAGGACGAGGCGATTTATCGCCGTGAACTCGAGAATATTTTCTACGGATCGACCTGGAACTATGTCGGGCTCGATTGCGAAATTCCTGACGTCGGCGATTATCGGCGGAATTTTGTGGGTGAGCGTGAAATCATTATTTTCCGCAAGGAAGACGGCTTAATATCCGCGGTGGAAAATCGCTGCGCGCATCGTGGTGCACAGCTTTGCCAGAGCTTGTTTGGTAATACCGGCAATTCGGTCATGTGCCCCTATCATCAATTGACTTTTGATCTGGACGGCAATCTTCTGGGCATGCCCTATCGACGCGGGATCAAGGGCAAGGGCGGGCTAAACGAAGATTTCGATATGTCGGCGCATGCGCTTAACCGGCTCAAGGTCGAAGTGGTGAACGGCGTCATCTTCGCCAGTTTCGACCTGAATATGATTCCGTTCGCCGATTATCTCGGCGAAAAGATGATGCATTACTTCACCCGCGTTTTTGACGGGAAAAAGCTTCGCGTTGTCGGGTATCAGCGCCAGATTATCGATTGTAACTGGAAGCTTCAGATGGAGAATTTGAAGGACCCGTACCATGCGGGGATACTCCATCTGTTCCTCATCAATTTCGGTTTTTTCCGGCTTGATCAGAAATCTGCCTGTTATATCGACGACACGAAGGGCCACTCCGTATTGATGACTGAGCGCGGTTCGGAAGAAGGCGAAGAAGACACGGGCGGAGTAAAAGTCGCTGATCCGGATTTTCAACTGACCGATCACACGCTTGTCGAACCGCGCAAGGAATTTCCCGACGATGTGACGCTGGCGATCCAGACGTTGTTCCCCAGTGTCATCATTCAGGCTCAGACGAATACGCTGGCCACGCGGCATGTCATCCCGAAGGGTTTTGGCAGTCATGAGTTGGTCTGGACCTTCTTCGGGTTCGAAGATGACGATGACGGGATGGTAGAGGCGCGGCTTCGGCAGGCCAATCTGATGGGTGCCGGGGGGTATGTGACGCTGGATGACGCGGAGGCGCTGGAATTCAGCCAGCGGGGTCTGGAAGGATCACCGGAAGACGCGGCCGCCGTGCTGGAAATCGGCGGCAAGGGTGCGGAATCGAATGATCACCTGGTTACGGAGTCGCTGATCAGGGGGGTCTATATGCGTTATCGCAATCTGATGGGGTATGAGGTGGTATCCTGATGACGACAATGACTCTCGAAGACAACGCTGTTTTGGACCCCGTCATGCGTGACCGTGTAGAACAGCTTCAGCTCCGATATATTCATGCGATTGATGATGGGCCGCTTGATGACTGGCCGTCATATTTTACCGAGAAATGTCTCTATCTCATTCAGGCAAGAGATAATGCGGACCGGGGGCAGGAACTGGGCGTGATGCGTTTCATCACCCGGGCAATGCTGCGTGACCGGGCGACGGCGACCCAACATGCGGCGGTGTTTGCACCGAGGACAATTCGTCATCTATTGGGGCGCTCATTGATCGACAGTATCGAGAATGGCGAAATTCGCGCGCGCACCAATGTCGCGATTTACCAAACCTCGCCCGATGGCGATACCATGCTCCTGGTTGCGGCGCAGTATCGCGATATTATTGTCGAGGATGGCGCGGATTTGAAATTCCGGGAAAAACGGGTTGTGTATGACACGTTCCGCCTGCCGGATTCGATTGTATATCCGCTATAGACACACGGGATTAAAGGATGAATCTGACCTCCAAAACCTGCGTGCCGTGTCAGGGCGGCATCCCGCCGCTGACGCGTGTTGAAGCGAATGCTTTTCTGGAACAGACCCCCGACTGGACGCTCTCGGATGTGGCGGACCGTATTTCCCGGTCTTTCGCTTTTGATGATTTTGTCGCGTCTCTGGATTTCGTCAATAAGGTCGGGACGCTGGCCGAGGAAGAAGGGCATCATCCGGATATATCGTTCGGATGGGGCTATGCGGATATTGAGATTTTCACTCATAAAATCAAAGGGCTGCATGAAAACGATTTCATTTTGGCGGCCAAAATCGACGGTTTGTTGAAGTAAGCCGTTCAAGGGAGGCGTTTGATTATGCGTTTATTGGTTCATGGCCAGCAGGCTTTCGGCAAGGCAGTGCTGGAAGCGCTCTTGGAGCGTGGCGAGGATGTAATCGCGGTGTACGGTCCCGAAGACAAGGATGGGCGCGTCGATCCGCTGATTGCGGAGGCGCGCGAGAGGGGTCTGCCCGTTTATCAGCCGAAATCCTTTCGCAATAACGAGGAGGTCGCCGATGAATGCCGCGCGCTCAATGCCGATCTCGGCGTGATGGCCTTCGTGACGAAGTTCGTGCCGTCGACCTTTCTCGATATTCCGACGCACGGGACCATCCAGTACCACCCTTCCCTCCTGCCGCTTCATCGCGGGCCGAGTTCGATCAACTGGCCCATCATTCAGGGCAGAACCGAAACGGGTCTGTCGATTTTCTGGCCCGATGACGGGTTGGATGAAGGGCCAATCCTGCTGCAGAAGACCGTGGAGATCGAGCCCGAAGACACGTTGGGGACGGTTTATTTCAACAAGCTGTTCCCGATGGGTGTCGAAGCCATGTTGGAAGGGGTCGATCTGGTGCGTGAGGGCAAGGCGCCGAAGATTGAACAGGATCATTCAAAGAAGACCTATGAATCCTGGTGCAAGAAGGAAGACGCTGAAATCGACTGGTCTAAACCAGTGGCGGAGGTTCACAATCTGATCCGGGGCTGTAATCCCGCGCCCGGGGCCTGGACGACCCTGAATGGTGAGACGCTGCAGATCTTTGACTGCCGGCGCGACGACACGATTGAGGGTGTACCGGGGACGGTCACTGAAATTGGCAATGATACCATTGCAGTGGCCTGTTCCGGTGGCGGCGTGCGCGTGATGCGGGTGCGTTATCTGTCGAAGGACAAGGTGCCGGCACCCGAATTCGCCAAAGCGAACGATGTTTCGGCCGGAACCGTTCTGGAAAGCTGAATTTCGGAAGGTTGAAATACCGGACCAACGAAGTCGGGGGAGTCAGAGGGGCCTCCGCCGGCCCGGTATTCCTATACGCTTGTCCTTGTTCAAAGAACCACGGACGCGTTTAGAGGAGCAAAACACGTGCCAAAACGGGATATTTGATTCTAAATATTCTTTAACCAATTGTGATACCAAGAAAATTTCTCCGGGGTGACGTTTTTGGCGGGGGTCAAACAATTTTCAATTTGCGTTCAGATTGTCACGGAATCGCAATTTGCAACCGTCCAAAGCTGTTCTACCCTCTTAATAAGCTACAAGACTTATTCGGGAGGTAAGCCAATGCCGTTCTTTCCATCACTGGCCGAAGATGCCGGTGTCCGCGCCATCTGGGAACGTTTCAACAAGAAGGGCTGGGAAGGTCTGTCGATTTTTTCCCGGTCTTTCATGCATACGGATTCAATGCTGACGGCCGGCGAAAAAGAGATGATCGCGGCTTATGTCTCCCGCCTCAACGACTCTGATTATTGTTATGCGGGCCATTCCCGGGTGGCGGTCAACCGGGGAATTGACGCCGATATCTTTGACCCCTTGATCGAAAATCTTGATGGCGCCCCGATCCGGGAGGAAATGAAGCCCCTCCTCCGCTTTGTGAAGAAATTGACGTTGAAACCGGCGCAAATCAGTCAGGCCGATGCCGATGAGGTCTTTGCCGCCGGCTGGGACGAACAAAGCTTCCATGAAGCGATTTGTGTCTGTGCGCGGTTCAGCATGATGAACCGGATTACCCTCGGTCATGGGCTCGTGGTCGATGAGGAACGCCGGGCGCAGGACGCGCTCAAGATGAATTACGCCCAGTCCTGAAGTCGCTGGAAAGACGGGACCGGAGAGTTTTTATGGGCGAAAAGGTGATTGGCGCGCCGCTACTGCGGAATGAAGACTTACGCCGCCTGACCGGAAAAGGCGTCTTTACCGATGATCTTGGCGAACCCGGGATGGTGCGTGCCTGGATGGTGCGTTCTCCTCATCCTCATGCGGAAATCCGGTCGATCGACGTCTCTCCCGCCCTGTCGGTTGATGGCGTTCTTGCCGCGTTGACGATTGATGATTGGTTGGCAGATGGTCTGAACCCTATTCCGCATAGCCCGATCCCGTCCGGCGGTGATGGTCTCGGCATGTCGATGGAGCAATGGAAAGAGGTCTTTATCGGCCGGCAGTACCCCATGGCGCGGGACCGGGTTCGGTATGTCGGTGAAGTTGTCGCTATCGTGGTGGCCGAAAGCGAAGCAGCCGCGCGTCTCGGTGCGGAGGCTGTTGCGGTGGATTACGCGCCATTACCGGCCGTTGCCCTGACCGATCTGGCGTCTGTGGAGGGCTCGGCACGCGTCTGGGATGAGACGGAGAATGTCTGTCTGGATACCGCTTTTGGAAACAAGGAAGCGACCGATGCCTCATTTGAGGCTGCCGCTCATATCGTCAAACACAAATTCCGGATCGCGCGGGTCACCGGTGTGCCGATGGAACCGCGGGCGGCCATCGCAGAATATGATCCGGGCTGGGATCATTACACATTGATTGCCGGGGGCGGTGGCGCCGTCCGGTTCAAGAAGGAACTAATCGCGATATTCGATGCGCCGGAAAGCAACATCCGGGTTATTACGCCCGATGTCGGCGGTAATTTCGGGACGCGCAACCGGCTCTACCCTGAATTTCCGCTGGTCATGTGGGTGGCAAGGAAAATCGGGAAAAAGGTCCGCTGGCTTTCCGAGAGGTCGGAAAATTTTCTCAGCGATTTTCAGGGGCGTGACCTGCTGAGCTCTCTTGAATTGGCGTTGGACGAGGACGGAAAATTCCTTGCCTTGAGGGTGGATAATATCAGCAATATCGGGGCGTTTTCCTCGTCCTTTACCCCGCTTTCAAAGGGCGCGGAGATTTCGGTGGGGCCCTACCTGTTTGGCAGCGCGCGCGTCCGTGCCAGAGGCGTGTTCTCCCACAGCTCCCCCACCAACCCCTATCGCAGTGCGGGCAGGCCGGAAGTGATCTATGCGCTGGAACGGCTTGTCGATATGGCGGCGGAAGAAATCGGCATGGAGCGCGTTGAATTGCGACGCCGAAATCTCATCCCGGATGGGGCCTTTCCCTACGATAACAAGCTCGACATGCTTTATGACAGCGGTGAGATGTTGGCCTGTCTCGACAAGGCCCTGTCCCTAGGTGATTGGGACGGGTTCGAGGCCCGGCGAAAAGTGAGCGAAGCGCGCGGTTTGCTGCGCGGGCGGGGGATATCCTGTTATGTGGAGTCCTCCTCCGGTGCGCCATTGGAACGGTCGGAAATTACCATCAATCCCGATACCGAAACGGTTGAGGTGATTATTGGCACCCAGGATAGCGGTCAGGGTCATGAGACGAGCTTTTGTCAGGTGGCCGCGGAATATCTTTCCGTGCCGTTCGGCCAGGTCCAGTTGCGTCAGGGAGATACGGATTTTGTTTCGGTCGGAGGCGGGTCGCATTCAGGCCGGTCGATGCGTATGGCGGGCACGGTTATCGTGATGGCGTCGGAAAAGCTGATCGAAAAGGGACGGAAACTCGCCGCCCTGGTGTTGGAAGCGGCGGTTGAGGATATCGTATTCCAGGATGGCAGCTTTGCGATTGAAGGTACCGATCGCGCAATTGGCTAGTTCGATTTAGCCCGGCGGGTCGAGGGGCTGAAAGATATTCCAGAGGAACTGACCGGTGGTCTCAACGAAGCGGCGGAAAACCTGATGACCACGCCGGCATTCCCGAGCGGCACTCATGTTTGCGAGGTTGAAATCGATCCCGAAACCGGCGACTGCGCGCTTTGTTCCTATGCCGCCGTCGATGATGTCGGGCGGGTCATCAATCCCGTTATCGTCGATGGACAAATCCATGGCGGCATCGTGCAGGCGCTCGGTGAGGCAATGGTTGAGGATTTTGTCTTCGATCCGGAGACCGCGCAGCCCCTGGCCGCCTCGCTGATGGATTACGGTCTGCCGCGCGCCGACGATGTCCCGTTTTTCGATACCGCCACCCATGAGGTGCTGACGGCGCTTAACCCGCTCGGCGTGAAATCCGGCGGTGAAGCCGGCACCACCCCGGCGCTTGGCTGCTACATGAATGCGGTTGCGGATGCGCTGGGCCCGCTGGGTGTAAAGGATGTGGAGATGCCGGCGACTCCCTTGCGGGTCTGGCAGGGGATTCAGGACGCGCGTTAGACCTGGACTGGACGTTGTGAGATAAATCTGATTGCCCAAACTATCTGGATACGCCAATGACAGTTAAAACGGAAACGCTCTCCATCCAGGGGGTTGAGGTCCCGGTGACCCGACAGGGTTCGGGCAAGCCGCTATTCCTGCTGCACGGTGGCGGCGGGCCGGTCAGCGCCCTGCCCTTTGCCGCAAAACTCGCCGAGCAATTCGAGATTATAGAGCCGACGCATCCCGGTTTTAACGGAACCGCCGTTCCGGATCATTTCGACGGCATGCCGGATCTGGTTTTTGCCTATCTGGATATTATCGACGCGCTGAAGCTTGAAGACGCGGTAATCCTCGGTATTTCCATGGGAGGCTGGTTGGCGGCGGAGCTTTGCGTTCTGCCCCAAATGCCGTTTTCGAAACTCATCATGGTCGATGCCGTCGGGGTCCGGACCGGCCCGCCCACCAAGCGTAATATCGCTGATATCTTTGCCCTGCCCGGCCCGGAACTGGCCAAGGCAATGTGGCATGACCCCACCCGCGCGCCCAACCCGATGGATATGACGGATGAGCAGGCGACGATTGCCGCCGGTAACCGGATCGCACTGGCGCTTTATGGCTGGGAGCCGTTTCTGCATAACCCCAAATTGCCCAACCGTCTGCACCGTATCCGTATTCCGACCCGGTTTATCTGGGGGGAAAGCGACGGTCTGGTGACGATCGAATATGGCAAAACCTATGCCGATATGATCGATGGGGCGGACTTCGTGACTATCCCCGAGGCGGGCCATTCGCCGCAGGCCGAACAGCCCGAACTGTTCGTCAAACATGTCGTCGATTTCGCGGGGTAAGGAGCAAGAAAATGCGTGTTTACTGGTTTACCGAAGACGCCTATCCCGACCTGCCGGATCAGGAAACCTATGATTCGATCCGTGTGGATCTCGCCAACAGCAATTTCGACCCCGAACGCGGTTATGAGTTGTACAACTGGTATCTCGATCTCTGGTGCAAGGCAGAGGAGATGGGGTTCGACATCATGAATAACGAACACCATCAGACCGCGACCTGCATGGTGCCGGCAGCGCCTCTGATGCTTTCCATTCTGGCGCGCGAAACCAGTACCGCGCGGCTCTGCATTCTCGGCAATCCCATTGGCAACCGCCGCAATCCGATCCGCGTCGCGGAAGAGATGGCGATGATCGACGTTATCTCAAAGGGCCGTCTTGATTGCGGGTTTGTGCGCGGCGTGCCGTTTGAAGCGGCGCCGGCGAACCGGTCCCCCATCCGGGGCAGCCAACGCGTCTGGGAAGCACATGACCTGATTTTGAAATGCTGGACGACCCATGACGGGCCGTTCAATTTCGAAGGGCGCTGGTTCCAAGGCCGCCAGATCAATATCTGGCCCCGCCCCTATCAGCAGCCGCATCCCCCGGTCTGGATTACCACTGGCGGCCGGACCAGCACCCCGCCTGTGGTAAAAAATAAATATGTCGGGGCGGTGTTTCTTGCCGGTTATCCGCGTATCCGCTCGATCTTTGACGGTTATCGCGAAGACTGGGCCGAAATGCATGGCGGGATGGCGCCTCTCGACCGGCTGGCCTATCTGGCGTTGATTTATGTCGCCGATGATGAGCAAAAGGCCAAGGAAGGCGCGGACAAGCTGATGTGGTACATGCACGCGAACAAGGTCGCGCCGCAATGGGCCAACCCGCCCGGCTATCATCCGCCGCAACTGGCGGGCGCCGTCATGAAAGGTGCCGGTGGTCCGGGAATACCGCTTTCAACCACACTGGATGAGCAGATCGCCCGGGGTAATTTCTTCGTCGGCACGCCTGATCAGGTTTATGAACAGCTCAAGGCCTTCTGGGAATATTCCGGCGGATTCGGCAATCTCCTGATGATGGGCCAGGCCGGGTTCCTGACGGAGGCGGAGACGCTCCGCTCCATGGAGCTGTTTTCCAAGGAAGTGAACCCGCGCCTTGAGGCGTTGGAGAATAGTTGGGATACCGAAGAGCTTTGGGAATTCAGCAAGGCCCAACCGGTCAA
>CAZBKQ010000010.1:19845-41598 GCA_964492555.1 uncultured Rhodospirillaceae bacterium
AGAATAGTTGGGATACCGAAGAGCTTTGGGAATTCAGCAAGGCCCAACCGGTCAAGGACAATGTGCCGATGGACGGTTTCGGAATGGAATTTGTTCGCTAGGATAGAGAGGAAACAGTTATGTCAGTCGAGTTTTCGCTTGAGAAATTGAAAGCCCAGCGTTGTTCATTTGCAGAATTGCGCCCGAAATTCACGGATGGTTCTGATAAACCGTCGGCGGCTCTTGAACGCTGTATCGAAAAGATAGAGGCAATCGAAGGCGATGTCGGCGCGTTCGTTGCCACCGATCTTGAAAGCGCTCGGAAAGAAGCGGCTGAATCGGACGCAAGATGGGCGGCGGGCGCGGCACTATCGGCGATCGACGGTATGCCGGTCGGGATCAAGGACGTCATGGAAACCGCCAACATGCCGACCGAACAGGGTTCTCCCCTGTTCGAAGGCTGGCGTGGCGGGCGCGATTGCGCCGCTGTGGCCGCCCTGCGTGAGGCCGGGGCCGTCATCGTTGCCAAAACCGTCACAACCGAATTTGCCGCTACTCAGCCTCGGGGTACCAAAAACCCCTGGGATTTATCACGCACGCCGGGCGGTTCCAGCAGCGGGTCCGCCGCTTCCGTCGGGATCGGCATGTTGTCTGGCGCGTTGGGCTCGCAGGTCATCGGTTCGATCATCCGGCCGGCCAGCTTTTGTGGCGCTGTCGGTTACAAGCCGAGCGTCGGCGGGGTCAATCGCGGGGGCAGTTTCGACGGATTCAGCCAGAGCTGTACCGGCGCCCTCGGCGCCACTCTGGCCGATAGCTGGAATATGATCCGCGCTATTTCCGCCCGGGCCGGCGGCGATGCGGGCTATATCGGTGTGACGGGCCCTCTGGAAATGCCGGCGGCGCAAAAGCCGGCCAGGATCGCCGTGCTGGAAACCTCCGGCTGGGACGCCGCGGATGACAGCGCCAAAACCGCGCTTGGCGAGGCGCTGGTGAAACTGAGTGCGGCGGGCATTACGCTGGCCAATCGCAAGGACAATGACACGGCGGCGGCGGTAGAGGATGCAATTGCCGATTCCGTGCCGATATCCCGGGACATCAATGCCTGGGAAGGACGCTGGCCGCTTAACACCTACGCGCGCGACATGGACGCCTCGAAACTGTCGCAGCCGTCGCGCGACCGTCTCGAAGACGCGAACAAGATGACGCAGGAACAATATGCGGCTCTGGTCGCCCGGCGGGTGGAGGCGCGTCAGGTCTATTCCGCCGCGCAAAATGAATTCGATGTCTGCGTGACCCTTTCGGCAACCGGTGCCGCGCCGGTCGGTCTGGAATCGACCGGCAATCCGGTATTCACCGTACCTACCTCTATGTTGGGAATTCCGACGGTGTCCCTCCCCGTTATGGAATGTGACGGGATGCCGCTCGGGCTTCAGGTGATGGGTTTCGAAGGACGCGATGCCGATCTGTTCGCCGCCGCCGCCGCGATTGAGGAAATCCTGAATTCCTGACGGATTTCCTTGGATTAATTCCGGATTTCCCGTAAATCAGGGCGCAACGGACGGGTGGCCGAGCGGTTGAAGGCACTGGTCTTGAAAACCAGCAGGCGTGCAAGCGTCTCGTGGGTTCGAATCCCACCCCGTCCGCCATGCCCCTTTGACGGATTTTTGACCATATTTTTTTTGGGTTTAGATACAAATTCCCAATAGCGTCATTCTGTTTTCCTATTGGCAACGAAAGGAGAGCGGGATGACCAATATCGAAGAAAACGCGATACCGGATCTGGTTCAGGCGATTTACGTCAGTGCGGCCAGAAAAGAGATGAACGAGGCCGAACTCGCGGAAATCCTCGCGAAAGCGCGCCGGAAGAACGAGGGCTGCGGTGTAACCGGCATGCTGCTGTACAATGCCGGTTCCTTCATCCAGATACTTGAAGGGCCGGAGGTCCCCATCCGCGAGCTTGTCGGGGTCATCAAGCAGGATCAGCGGCACCACAATTTCAAACTGCTCTTTGAAGATCGCGTCGACGAACGGGACTTTGAAAACTGGTCGATGGGGTTTGTGGATATGACCGGACTAGTCTCGCAGTTTCGTGGCTTTGTCGATTATCAGAGTTTCGCGAATAATGGATTTACCGATGGCAAGCTCGCGCGGAAGGTCCTGAAACAATTCAAAGACGGCACCTGGCGGCAATATAGCGCGGCCTGAGCAAACTTATCGTACGGGCTTTAACCTTGTTTCGGCAGGACGAAGCGCGGATCAGGAATATTCCTCGATCATGTCCAGGATGCCTTCCGGTTTTAGCCCCTGTTCCCGCAATGACCGTATCGTCTGCGCCTTGTCGCGTTTCGCGAGGCGCTTGCCACCTTTGTCTGTCAAAAGCGGGTGATGAAAATATTCCGGCGTGTCGAGACCAAGTAATTTCTGCAGCAACCGGTGAATATCGGTTGCCGGAATCAAATCCTCTCCGCGCGTGACGAGGGTAACACCCTGCAAATGATCGTCGAGCGTAACGGAGAGATGATAGCTGGTGGGGGTATCCTTGCGGGCGATGACCACATTGCCATGGGATAAGGGGTCGGCGGTGATCTCACCCAGTTTCCGGTCATGCCAGCGCAAGGTACCCGCCCGCCTTACCGCTTCCGCCATATCCAGCCGCATTGCCGGCTTCTCGCCCCGCGCCAACCTGTCTTCCCTCTCGGCCGGGCTCATGTCCCTGCAAGTACCGGGATAGACCACCCCGTCGGCGCCATGCGGCGCGCCGCCCGCCCGGTCGATTTCAGCCTGGATTTCAGCACGCGTGCAAAAACAGGGATAGAGCAGCCCTTCCTTCCGAAGCCAGTCGATCGCGGCCGCATAGTAATCCATATGTTCCGATTGGCGGCGGACGGGTTCTTCCCAGCGAAGTCCGAGCCATTGAAGGTCTTCATAAATCGCCTGTTCGAACTCTGCGCGGCAGCGCCCCCGGTCGATATCCTCAATACGCAGAATGAACCGGCCATCCGCCTCTTGCGCCTGACGCGCCGCGAACAGGGCCGAATAGGCGTGACCGAGATGCAGATAGCCGGTCGGGCTCGGCGCGAAACGGGTGACTATGCTCATTCAGACTCAAAAGTTTACAGGAAAAACATGTTTTCCGTTCGAACTCAGCGGCAAGGGGTCGGCGGCAATAACCGCCGCCACGGGAAGATCGCCATAGAGATGGGGAAACAGCGCGCCGGCCCGTGATTCTTCCCACTTCAACGCCTCGCCCAGCACGTCTGGATCGACAGTCAGGAGCAACAACCCGTTCTGCCCCGCGCGGTGCTTGGCCGCGCTTTCGACGATTTGGTCCCTGGTGGAAAAATGGATAAACCCGTCCGCCTGATCCTGTGATGATCCAGGATAGGAACCGCTTGCTTGCGCGGCCTCCCATTCTTCTTTTCGGCACATGTGAAAAATCGGCTGAGATGTCATAAAGTTGTCGTCCTCAATAGAATTCCGAACAACTATAATGGTGCATCATGCCGCCTAAAAGAAATCCGTTGAAACTCAACAAGCTGCAACTCAAGACTCTGACGATATTTCAGCAACTGGCCAAATCGCCGGAGACCTCGTCTCGTAACGAGAGCAACGAGGCCTTGCTGACCAGTATGCCGAACCCGCACGGCAATCATTTCCATTGCGGCGATGCGGTTGTGCTGGCCAGTGACGCGACAGGTCTTAAGAATGAAGCTGTCTGGAAGGCGCTTGAACGGAAAGGGCTTGCTCGCGCAATGTATCCTTTCGGGGTGACACTGACGCAGGACGGCGAGCAGTACGATACAGGGCTTTCGGACAAGATCTTGCATCGCGCGGATCACTAGGGGAGGACGGCATGGCCGGCAAGAATGACCAGACAATTCTCGGCGGGGTGTTTATGGCGCACGCGCCGCAGTTCTTTACCTTGCCGCCGAGCGAGGACAAGAAGACCGTTATCCGGGTCAAGCGCCTCGCGCGAGAAAACGGCAAGAAACTAAAGGCGCTAAAACCCGATCTGATCGTTACCGTGTCGAACGACCACGCCAATCAGTTCGCGCTGCATTGCGTGCCGCCTTTCGCAATCCATCGCGGTAATGTTGCGCGCGGGACCTTCGCGGGGAGGTCATTTGAGCACAAGATCGCCAGTGATGAGGCAACATTGCTGATCCGCTATCTCTATGCCGAAGGGTATGACGTTTCCTATACCAGCACGGCGGAGGTCGAATACTCGCTTGGTATCCCGCTCGATTTTCTCGATGTCGGGGATATTCCGATCCTGCCGGTCTTCGTCAATGCCTATGTACCGCCGCAACCCCGGATGGAACGCTGCTACGCGCTTGGAGAGGCGATCGCGCGTGGTCTCGCGGTCCAAGGGCTGAAAGTCGTCGTGATGGTTAGCGGCGGGATGTCGCATTTTCCCGGAACCGAACGGTATTCGACTCCTGATCTGGAATTCGACCGGAAGGCGCTTGCCGAAATGGCGGATGGCAATTTGCGCTATCTGCTGGCGCTTGACGAAAAGCGGCTGGACGATACCGGCAATATCGAACTGCGCTGCTGGGGTGTCGGGGCCGGCATGCTGGGCGAACGCAAGCCGGACAAGATATCCCTCGACCCGAGCTGGCATCATAATTACGCGACACTCGCCTGGTGGTCCCAGGAACAGGCTCCGGTGTTTGAGCCGCATTACCCCGCGATCGCGCCGGAGCGTCTGAACCTTACTGTTATTCTCCACCGCCTCGCGAATGACGCGACAGAGCGTGATCGCTACGCCGCCGATCCAAAGGCGTATGTGAAGGGGCTTGATATCAAACCGGCGGAGAAAAAAGCGTTGATCGAATTGTCGGACGAAAAATTCATCAGTATGGGCGTTCATCCCTTTATGTCATTCATGGCGCGTCTTCATATCGAGCGCGCGCAAAGAAACAGCAAATAGGCTTATTATCTTACTATAGTAGTCGGAGGAGGTGCCGCGATGTCTGATGGAAATATCGAGCCGCTGGTTCTTGATCTGGTGGAATTCGTGCTCTCGGGTCAGCGGTCCTATGACGAGGTGATGGAGGCCTGGCGGACCAACTGCCCCCGCCTGACCGTCTGGGAAGAGGCGGTTTCCCGCAATTTCGTCGTGTGCGACCGGGACGCTCGGGGAAACAGTGTTGTTCTTCCGACCAGTGCGGGAATGGTGGCTCTGGAGAAGGCCAACCGCCGGAAAACGGTGCCGGACGCGGCCTAGATCGGCACCGCCATCGCCTCAAAGGCGGAATCGCAATTGAGCAGATTGACGCGCTTCAGGCGGATTTTAAAAGCGTCACCCGACTTCATCAGCCGGTGAAACTGATGTCCGGCGAATACACGCTGCACGTCCTGACGGTATTCGGTCATGCTCATCGTGCTGCTGACCAGATATTCCCCCGCTCCCTCGTCGGCATCCTCGACAATGACGTTGGACACCATATGCACCGTCCGTGATGGCGGGCTCTGCACATGGATGCGGGGATGTTCCAGCCGTTCGAAACGCGTGGTCATCAACTGCGCGTCATCGAAAAACAGGGAGGCCTGTTTATAGGGATCGGTCTGATCGGGTGTCGCGGGTACCCAATAGGCCCCGTCTTCCGCAAAGAGATCCTTCCAGTCCCAGAATTGCCGCATATCGAGCAGCCGCGCCTCATGAATCAGGAATAGCTCAAACGGTTCCCGGTCAATTCCTTTGACACCGCCGATCGACGGCGTGGCGGGGGTATTGAAAATCATTCCATCCATATCAGCTGCCCGCGGTCATATAGTTGAGCCAGGCGGCGTATTGCGCGCGTATGGCCATCTCATGCATCGCGGATTCCGACGTGGCGTTGTAATGTGAATCCGTCTGTTCCTCTCCCATCCCTCGTGAAATATCGACCCAGTCGCTTTGCGTGCTGCGCAGCCCTTCCTGTGTGCGCCGGAAAGCCTCCAGATCATCCGTCTGAACGAAGGACGCGGCTGAATGGGTCACGTTCAGAAGCCGGATATTGCCGAAATTCATCTCATCCGGCGCGCCCTTGAGGCGGATGGGATAGACATTGACCTCGGTCAGATCGACCGCGATCGGCTTGATGACGCGGACATGGATATTAAGCCCCATGATCGAGGTATTGGGGTAGAGCAGCGTATTGTGGAATTCCGGGGTGAGGATTTCTTCCATACGCTCGGTGCCGACCTTTGCGGCGAGCGCGTCCTTATAGGCATTCCAGGCCGGGCTGGAACGTTCCTTGTCCTTAAGCTCTGTGTTGCTAGTCCAGCCATGGCCGAATTCGACGACGTAGGAACGCCGGCCCTTCCACGCATCAGAGGTTTTCTTCTTCTTTTCATCGACAACCTGGGCGCCGCCCTTGTCGCCCTCGCGGCGGGAGAATTGCTCCCCCTTTTTGTTCACGGTAGAGGCGTGGGAAAACGGCACATGATAGGAATCCAGAACGTTTTCGACCTGCAGCTTCCAGTTTCCCCGGAAGAAATATCGGTGCATCCCCGCATCCAGCAGGATCTCCCCATCCGGGGCGCGATCAACAAGATCGTCTATATTGGCGGTCATGGGGCCGAGGAATTCCTCGAAGCTCGGGCCTTTCTCCGACAGGCTGGCGAAGATAAAGCCGCGATAAGTGCCGGTCCGGGCCGCGGTCGAAAGGCCGAAATCCTTTGTGTTGAAATCGGCGGCGCAGCCTTCCGGCATGGTAACGCCGAGGCACGCCCCGTCGGTTCCGAAACTCCAGCCATGATAAAGACAGATCAGGCTCTTGGCGTTGCCGGATGCGTCGTTAAGTACTTTTGCGCCGCGATGGGAACAGCGGTTTAACAATACGCGCGCCGAACCGTCCTTGTGGCGGATCAGGATTACCGGCTGGCGGCCGATCTCCGTTGTTATGTAATCGCCCGGATTGGGGATCTGGCTGTCATGTCCGACAAATACCCAGGCCCGCCCGAAAATCCTCTCTATTTCGAGCTCGAACAGTTCTGGATCGGTATAGACATCGCGATGCACCCGTCCCGGCTCGATGAGGTCATTGATCGCGTCCGGCGTTCCGTCAAACATGTCTTATCTCCTGAAAATAAACGCCACGAGTGTGCAGCAGAGCGCGCCGAACCGTCAAGCGCGCGGCCCTTGCTGCGGCGCGGCTCAACCGGTATTTAGGGCACGCATTTTCCCACCCGGCGCAAGGTTGAAATGGCAAATTTGAACGCCTCTCTGGTCCATGATCTCCGCATTACCACCGTTGTGAGCACCGGTCATATGTTCAGCCATTATTATTTCATGGTGTTCGGGCCGATCATGCCGCTCCTGGTGGCGGAGCTCGATTTTACCTACACCATGCTGGCGGCGGTCTTGTCGGCATACAGCTTCGCCAGCTTCGCGGTGCAGACCCCGTTCGGCTTTCTAATAGATAAATATGGCGCGCGCGGCCCCTTGATCGCGGGACTTTTCGTGATGGGGGCAAGCATTGCCGCGATCGGGTTTGCGGAGGAATTCTGGCAATTCCTGATTCTCTATGCGATCGCGGGCATGGCTAATTCGGTCTTTCATCCCGCCGATTACGCGATTATTTCCGGCTCTGTCCATAATTCGAGGCTCGGCCGCGCCTTCGGCGCCCATCTGTTCAGTGGCCATTTCGCCTGGGTGATCTGTCCCGGCACCATGCTTGGCGCGGCGGCGCTGTGGGGCTGGCGCGGCGCATTTGTGGCGGTCGGTCTGGTCGGGGTCGGCTATGCGCTCTTCATGTTGACGCAATGGTCGTCCCTCGATGACGGGCGCGAGGCACGAGCCGCAGCAAGGAAAGAAAAACGGGCCAAAGAAGCGGCAGGCAGCCCGGATGACGGATCGTTAGGCAGCGGCATCCGGCTCCTGCTCTCCTTCCCGATCATGATGTGCATGCTGTTTTTCGTGTTTCTGACACTCGGGTTCACCGGCATCCGGACATTTTTTGTCGCGGCGATGGAGGTCATGAACGGGATGTCGCTGGCAAATTCGAACGGCGCGCTGACCGGATTTATTATCGGCAGCACCATCGGGATTACTGCGGGCGGCATTCTGGCGGACAAGATCGGGCCCAAAGTTTGGGTTGCGGCGGTCAGTCTGGTTGGCGCTGGTGCCCTCATCATCGTATCCGGAACGGTTCCGATGACGCCCACGAGCCTGTTCGCCGTCATGACTCTGGCCGGAACGTTTTTGGGATTGTTGCTGCCGAGCCGCGATTTGCTGGTGCGTCAGGTCACGCCCGATGGATCAATGGGCAAGGTGATGGGTTTTCTGTCGACCGGCATGATGGGCGCGGCCGCCATCGCGCCTCTGATTTTCGGGTTTTTCCTCGATCTGGGCCAGCCCGTCTGGGTGTTCTGGATCAGCGGGATTTTCGTCGCGCTGGCGCTCTTTACCTTCGTGACGACGACACAGCGCGCGCCGGCGCGGCGCTGATATCTATTACCAGCTTGTTTCGGGCGGGATATAGGCGGCCATCCCGGGGACGGGATCCTTTGGCGGCAGCTTGACCGTCTTCTGAAACACCATATGCATGAAGAGAAACAGCGGTTTCGCCTTCATCACCACGACGATCATCTCTTCCTCGTCCGAGGCATTGTAATGTTGATGCACGCACCCCGCCTCGACCAGCAACATGTCGCCGGCCTCGTAATCCAGCCGGTCGCCATCATGGATGTCATACCCCTTGCCGCGCATGACATAAAAAGTCGCTGTATTCATGTGGCCATGATTCTGGGCGTACCCGCCCGGCGCAAAGGCATGAATGTGGGTTTCGATTGATTGGGCGACCTGCACGTCTTTCGGGTTGATGATGTGCTTGCCGTAGGCCTGCGGACCGCCCTTCCATTCCATGTCATTGGTGCTGAATACGCGCGGCTGGTCGTAAAGACCCTGTTTCATCTCGCCATAGGTACCTTCAAGCGCGCGGACAAAGGTCCGCTTTTTGACCCAACGGTCCCAGACCACCTCTGGCTGATTGTGGCCGGGGCCACCCTCACCTGACTGTTCCTGCGCTTGTGCGTCTTCAGACATTGTGAATTGACCTTGATATTAACCGCTTCGCGACGGCGATTATGGCCTATCTTCCTCGCCGGGCAAAACATTAAGGTTTTCACCGTTTTCGGGGTTGCCTTGCGTAGGAATTTTGCCACCTCTAAGGTCAAGGCGGAGCCTGAATGAAGGAGGTAGGTATCAGCAACAGCGTCAGTACCAATGCCAAAAGGGCGTTTCAGGATGAACTCGCGGTTTTTTGCGATCTGGAGCCGGAAATCGAAGATTTCGGGGGGGCTCTGACTGCGGGATTGTCAACAGATCCCAAGACGCTTCCCTGCAAATTCTTCTATGACAAGCGCGGATCGGAAATTTTCGACAAGATTTGCGAACTGGAAGAATATTACGTGACCCGAACCGAACTCGGGTTATTGGATGAATATGCGGCGGAAATGCTCCGTTTCTGTGGCGACAATATTCATCTGATTGAGTTTGGCAGCGGTTCCAGTCAAAAAGTCAGAAAATTGCTGGATTCGGGCGAAGAGGTTTCCGCCTATAGCGCCATCGATATATCCCGCGATCATCTGATCGACTCCTGTGTGGCGGTCGCGGACGTTTATCCGCAATTACCCGTCTCGGCGATATGCGCGGATTACACGGGACCGTTTGATTTGCCGGAGTTGCCGGCGCCCGGATCACGCAAGATTGGGTATTTTCCCGGATCCTCAATCGGAAATTTTACCCGTGAAGACGCCGCGTTATTTTTAAAGCGGGCCGCGAAACTTCTCGGAAACGGCAGCGGTATGCTGATCGGGATTGATCTCAAGAAGGACCCCGCTCTGCTTCACGCAGCCTATAACGATTTCAGCGGCGTCACGGCCGAATTCAATCTCAATCTGCTGCATCGGGCGAAGAAGGAACTTGGTGTCCCCATCGACGTTTCGGCGTTTAGACATGATGCGGTGTATAACGCTCAAGAAGGCCGCATTGAGATGTATCTGGTCAGCGTTGTCGATCAATCGGTCGAGTGGCGGGGTGCGCGTTACGATTTCTCGGCGGGAGAACGCATTCACACAGAGAATTCCTACAAATATTCGGTCGAGGAGATTGAAGCGCTGGCCGCCGGAGCAGGCTACAGGCTGGAACAAAGCTGGATCGACGCGAACCGGTTGTTCAGTGTCCATTTTCTCTCTCTGGAAGGATAGGCGCGGTGCAAGTCGATATCGTCGCCGATACGATTTGTCCCTGGTGCTTTATCGGCAAGAGGCGTTTCGAACGCGCTTTGAAGCTCCGTCCCGCGGAAGGCGTGATCGTTTCCTGGTTGGCCTATCAGCTCAACCCGGACATTCCCCGCGACGGGGTTTCCCGATCGGATTATATGGCGGCCAAGTTCGGCGATGAGGAACGAATCCGGCGTCTAAATCAGCGATTGGTTTCCGCGGGGCATGAGGAAGAAATCGAATTTAACTTCGAAGCGATCAAGCGGACGCCGAATACGATTGATTCCCATCGTCTGGTCCGGTTTGCCGGCCGGTTTGGACTGCAATCTCTCGTTATGGAATATCTTTATCACGCCTATTTCTATGAGGGACGCGATATCGGCGACCCGGAAACCCTGGTCCGGATTGGTGCGGATGCCGGGATGGATGGCGGTGCTCTCCAGGAATTTCTCGCATCGGGCGCGGAGGAGAGCGAAATTCTCGATGAGGATGATTCAATTCGCCGCGCCGGGGTAAGCGGCGTGCCCTGTTTCATTATCGAGGAAAAATATGCCGTTTCAGGGGCACAGGCGCCCGAAATATTCCTTCAGATCTTCGATCTCGTGCAACAGGACCGTCTGGAACAGATCTCATAAGGCAAGATCAGACGATATTCCGCCATTTTCGTTCATTGTGGATAATCGGCAGGCAAGCCTGACCCTTTGCCCGGAGTTCCCTGCACAGAGATTTTGCGGCTTCCTTGTCGGGTAAAGGGGCGCTTCTAATCCGGAAAATCGGTGTTCCGTCGGGACTGGCTGGCACGTAGGCGGCAAGCGTGATTCCCTTCCGCATAATTCTTGCCAGGTTTTCGGGGGCCCTTCACACATTTTCCGGGTTTCGGAAAGCCCCGAGCTGAATTCGGACCGTTGTTGCTATATTTTTCCGATTTTTCGCGGATGGTTTCGAATTTTCTTTTTGTTGCACCTGCTTTCCGGGTTTCGCTCCCAGATCCTCATCCATAACCCTTGTTTCGGCGGGTTTCGCAACCTCCCCCAGGCCGCTGGCGGCAAATGCAATCAAAGCACCTTCCCGGTAACCGGCCAGCTTATATATTTGGGCCTGTAGCCGCCTCTCGCGCAGGCCAGCCCCATTGTGATCGAGGGCTCGGTCGATCTCATGGATTGCCCTGTCTTTTTCGCCCAATTTTACGAGGACGAGCGCATAGTCAGCGCGGTGCGCCGGGTTATCGGGTTCCAGGGCAAGGCCAATGGCAAAATGATGCCGGGCCCTACGATAATGCCCGAGCTTCTTGTATGCCTCGGCGAGAGCAAGTCGGGTTTCGGCCTTGTCGGTGATCGTGATCGCCCTGGTCAAAAATTCGATTTCGCGCTCGGCGGCACCGGATTTACCAGCAAGATTTGCAAGGCCCAGAATTGCCCCGAGATTTCCCGGGGCGACGGCTAGAATTTCCTCATAAGCGGCTTTCTCAGTCGCTCTATCCCCGTTTATTCGCGCGTCTTCCGCGATCCGGGAGTGGATTCTGATAGCCTCTGCAACCGGCGCATCCGTCCGATTCTTGCTGATGTCGGTGGTTGCGATTGCCGGATGAGTCGCTTGCCCACAACCCGCAAGAACAAGCGAGAGAGTGAAACAAACCAGCAGGGCAAGAAATCTCATCGCGGGGACTCCTGAGTTTTGTTGCCGCGATTATCTCCGAAATCGGTTAATTCTGCCTTAACGGAATGTTTTTATTGAATTTTTGTGAGTAATACTGAAAGTACTAGCTATCTCAAGAAGCCAATTTTTTCAATCACATGCCAGGCAGACTTCGTTATACCGCTCGAAATAATCAATCCACTATATCAGCGAGTGTCTTCGCCAGTTTTCTGGCACCTTTCAGGCGCGTATCAGCCCTTCCCCAATCCCGTTTGACGACGAGCTGGTGATCTGGGCGCAATGTGATGTTGCGGGGTTCCTGCTGAATAAATCCGATTAACCGGTCAAGCGGTTCAAACCTGTCATTGTGGAATTTGAGAACCGCGCCCTTCGGCCCAGCCTCCATCTTTTCGATTCCTGCTTTTTTACAAAGCTGTTTTATGGCGATAATCTGAAGTAGTGACTCAACTTCATGGGGTAATTGTCCGAACCGGTCGACCAGTTCCGCGCTGAAGGAATCGATCTCTGACGACGTTTCGAGTGACGAAGCCCTGCGGTAAAGCGACAAGCGGGCGTTCAGATCGGGGACAAAGGATTCCGGTATCAAAACCGCGGTGCCGAGCGAAATCGTCGGACTCCAGCCATCATCTCCCACCGTTCCGGCATCTTCACCGCTGCGGGCCGCGGCAACCGCTTCCTCAAGCATTTGCTGGTATAGCTCCACCCCGACTTCGCGAATATGCCCTGATTGTTCATCGCCTAGGAGGTTCCCGGCGCCCCTGATGTCCAGATCATGGCTGGCCAGGGTGAAACCCGCCCCAAGAGAGTCCAGCGATTGCATGACTTCCAGACGCTTCGTGGCTGTTTCGCCCAATGGTGTCTTCGGTGGAAGGGTGAGATAGCAATAGGCGCGTACCTTTGAGCGTCCGATCCGGCCGCGAAGCTGATAAAGCTGCGCCAAACCGAACATGTCCGCCCGATGGATGATCAGGGTGTTGGCATTGGGAATATCCAGCCCTGACTCGACAATCTGGGTGGATAAGAGAAGGTCGACCCGCCCGTCATAAAAGGCGTTCATAACCTCTTCCAGCTGGGAGACCGGCATCTGACCATGCGCCATGGCGATCCGGACCCCCGGGACCAGTTCGCGCAACTCCTCAGCGACGGGGTCGAGGTCGGAAATTCTCGGACAGACATAGAAAATCTGACCGCCGCGGAAACGCTCCCGCATGATTGCCTCGCGCAGCGTGACCGGATCGCTCGGCATCACGAAGGTACGCACGGCGAGACGGTCCACCGGCGGTGTGGCGATAATCGACATATCCTTCACCCCGGAAAGCGCCATTTGCAGCGTCCTCGGGATCGGTGTCGCCGAGAGTGTCAGAACATGAACGTCCGTTCTCAGCTGCTTCAACCGTTCCTTGTGGTTGACGCCGAAATGCTGTTCCTCATCGACAATCAGCAAGGCGAGGTCATGAAATCCGACATTCTTGCTGAGGAGCGCATGGGTGCCGACGACGATATCGACAGCGCCACCGGCCAGCCCTTCCCGGGTCGCCGCGGCGTCTTTCGCCGATACCAGCCGCGATAATTGGCGAACCTCCACAGGATATCCCCGAAACCGCTCGGTGAAGGACGCAAAATGTTGCCGCACCAGCAGGGTTGTCGGGGCGATGACCGCCACCTGCCCGCCCGCCATCACGGCGGAAAAGGTGGCGCGCAGCGCGACTTCGGTTTTGCCGAATCCGACATCGCCGCAAATCAGCCGGTCCATCGGGCGGCCGGAGTGGAGGTCTTCCAGCGTATCCGATATGGCGCTTAGCTGGTCATCGGTTTCCTGAAAGGGAAAACGGGCCGAAAATTCAGCATAGACGTGATCATCAATAGAGAGTTTTCGTCCCGGCCTGAGGGTACGCGCCGCGGCGGTTTTGATCAGCTCTTCCGCAATCTCACGCAGCCGTTCCTTGAGTTTGGATTTTCGCGCTTGCCAGGCGGCGCCACCCAGCCTGTCGAGAGAAACGGCGCTGTCGCCCGACCCGAACCGCGATAGCAGCTCGATATTTTCTACCGGGACGTAGAGCCGGTCTCCACCGTCATAGATAACCCTGAGACAATCATGCGGCGCGCCGGCCGCCTCAATGGTCTCCAACCCCTCATAGCGGCCAAGCCCATGTTCGACATGAACGACGACATCACCAGCCGAAAGTTCGGAAATATCGGCGAGAAAAGCTTCTCCACGTTTTCTGCGCGATGTCTGGCGGATCAATCTCTCGCCGAGTACATCCTGCTCCGTAAGAATTGCGAAGCGGTTGCAAATAAAGCCCTCGGCCAGGCCCAATGTAATAAATCCGACCTGATCACCCGGGCCCTTGATCGCGTCTTCCCAGCTGTCGGCATGAAACCGGTTCCTGAGACCGTGATCCTCAAACAGCACGCTGAGCCGTTCGCGCGACCCCGCAGAATAAGCCGAAACGAACACGCGGGTCTTCGAATCGAGCAACTTCTTGATGCTCCCGACCGCCTTGTCGAAATTGTTCTCGGTTGTTCTTGCGGTGTCTGCGGAATCGGGATCGGAAAAACGCACCATCCGTCGCCCGCCCAGATCGACATGTCCGGTCGCAGTGCTTTCCGGGGCCGAAAACGGGGAAAACTGCACAATTTTCCGCTTGCGGAGCATGTCCTCGATCTCAGCGCCGGACAGGTACAGCCGGTCAGGAGGCAAAGGACGATAAATTGAATTTCCGCTATCTTTTTCGCCAGTCTTTTGCGAATCAAGCCAACTCATCCTGGCATCGAAGAAATCGGTGATCGCTTCCATTCTGGCGTCAAGGGCCGGCGCAAACTGGTCCTGCAACAGGATGGGGGCGTCCGGCAGATAATCGCTGATCTTCGCCATTCCCTTGGCAAAGAGCGGTAACCAGTGTTCGGCACCGGCGATCCTGTGGCCAGCGGACACGGCTTCATAAAGTGGATCGTCCGCGACATCTCCGAACAGGCCGCGATATCCGGTTCGGAAACGCTCAATACTGTCTTGTTCGATGATCAGTTCGCTTACCGCGTTCAGGCCGAATTCAGCCAATTTGCGGATGCTCTTTTGAGACAGAGCGTCGAACTCGCGCAAACTCTCCACTTCATCGCCGAACAGATCAACTCTTACCGGATTGGGGTGGCTCGCGGGGAAAATATCGAAAATGCCGCCCCTGATCGCATATTCTCCCGCCTCGCGGACTGTTCCGGCGCGATTAAAGCCATTGCGTTCCAGAAAAGCGATGAGCCGATCCGTATCAAGCCGGGACCGCTCTGCGATATGAAAACCGCTTTCCTGGAACTGATCGGCGACCGGGACGCGCTGGATGAAGCTGTTTATGGTCGTCAGCAGCACCGATGGTTCAAGAATCGGTGTCGCGGCGAGTCTGGTCAGGGTCTGGACGCGTTCGCCCAGAATGTCAGCACGGGGGGAGACCCGGTCATATGGGAGACAATCCCATGCCGGAAATCCGAACACCGAAACAGCGGGGGCAAAAAACGCCAGGGCCTCGGCGGCCGAGGCCATGTGTGAATCGTCACTGGTCACGTAGATGACGGGACCATTGGCATGATCACAAGCCAACTCCGCCACCAGCAGGGGTTCGAGACCAGACGGTACCCCGCCAATCGCATGAGTCTGGTTAGAATGGATATCAAATTTATTTAAAAACAATTGGTTATTCTTTATTTTTAAAATTTTTGATCAGATCCCAAACGGGTGTCCGATAGGCGGGATCGGGTTCCGCCTGACCATTGATCCAATGCATCAGATCCGGGTCACTGACCGAGAGCAGCGCCTCGAACTGATCGAGCGCGTCGCCTGTCAGACTATCCAGAAATTCGCGGGCAAAACCGCCGATAATGATATCCGCTTCCTTGGTACCGCGATGGGTGCTTTGATAAAGCAGCCGCTTTCGGCGGATCGTTTCGTCTTCACTGGTCATTGCATGTCCCCGGTGGCGGAATAGGATATAGGGCGAAACGGGGCTGTTTGTCAGCCGCGCCGGAGACGAAATGCGACCGCAGATACTTTTTCCCCTGTTTGCCGATGTCACCCGCCTGCCCGGGATCGGCCCCCGGCTCGGTGGTATCTTGCGGCGTCTCACCGGCCCGTCGATCATTGATCTTCTGTGGCATCTTCCGAGCGGCATTATTGATCGCCGTTATTCTCCGACCGTTGCGGAGGCGCCATCCGGGGTGATCTGCACTATTGAGGTAACCGTGCTCAAGCACCAGCCGGGCAGAACCCGCCAGCAGCCATACCGCGTGAGTTGCGGGGACGACACCGGAGAGTTGGAGCTGGTCTTTTTCCATGCCCGGGCGGATTATCTGCTGAAAATCCTGCCGGAAGGCGAAAAGCGGGTTGTCAGCGGCCGGATGGAAGTCTTTCAGGGACGCAAGCAGATATCGCACCCCGATCATGTCGTTCCTCCAAATGAAGCGGATGCGGTCCGCCGCGTGGAGCCCACCTATCCGCTTACCGCCGGATTGACCGCCAAACCATTGTCAAAGGCGATTGAGGCCGCGATCGGCAAGGTGCCGGCACTCGCAGAGTGGCAGGAACCCCACTGGCTCATCCGTCAGGGCTGGTCTTCCTGGCATGATTCTTTGAAAAAGGCTCATAAACCCGAGAACATCGGCGATATCGATCCGGCCTCTGCGGCCCGCGCGCGGCTGGCCTATGACGAATTTCTCGCCGATCAGCTGGCGCTCGCCCTCGTGCGGCGTTCGCAACGTTCACGGCCCGGCCGGGCTTTCACCGGTGACGGCGCGTTGATCGAACGGGGCAAGGGCACCCTGCCCTTTGTCTTGACCGGTTCACAGAATGAGGCTCTCAAGGAAATTTTCGACGATATGGCGGCGCCGCACCGGATGATGCGTATCCTTCAGGGCGATGTAGGCAGCGGAAAAACGGTTGTTGCGTTTCTGGCGATGCTCAAGGCGCTGGAATCCGGCGCGCAGGCGGCGTTGATGGCGCCTACCGAGGTGCTTGCCCGGCAGCATTTCAAGACAATCGAGCCTCTGGCGACGAAAATCGGTATCAAGGCGGCGCTTTTGACCGGCCGCGACAAGGGAAAAGCGCGCAAAGCCGTTTTGGAGGATCTGGAATCCGGCGCCCTGAAAATCGCCATCGGGACCCATGCGCTGTTTCAGGACGATGTTTCCTTTCACGATCTTGGCCTCGCGGTTATCGACGAACAACACCGTTTCGGCGTGCATCAGCGGCTGATGCTGGGGGCAAAGGGTAAGACGCCGGTCGATATACTGGTAATGACCGCCACCCCAATCCCGAGAACGCTGATGATGAGTTGCTACAGCGATCTTGATTCATCGCGGCTCACCGAAAAACCGGCCGGCCGGAAACCGGTTGAAACGCGTGTCCTTCCGGTGGAGAGGATGGACGATGTTATCGGCAGGTTGAAACCTGCTATCGACAAGGGATCACGTGTCTTTTGGGTTTGTCCGTTGGTGGAGGAAAGCGAGGTGGTGGACCTTGCCGCCGCGACCGACCGGCACGCCATGTTGAACCAGCGGTTTCCCGATCGTGTCGCCCTGCTCCATGGGCAGATGAAAGCGGCGGATAAAGACCGGTCTATGGCCCGGTTTGCCGGTGGCGACGCGGATATTCTGGTGGCGACGACAGTGATCGAGGTTGGTGTCGATGTGCCGGAAGCGACGATCATGGTGATCGAACATGCGGAACGGTTTGGGCTGGCGCAGCTGCATCAGCTTCGGGGCCGCGTTGGCCGGGGTGATGCTGCATCGTCCTGTTTGTTGCTTTATGCACCGCCTTTGACCGAAACGGCGCGGGCGCGCCTTGAAATCCTGCGCGAGACGGAAGACGGGTTCAAAATCGCGGAAGAAGATTTGCGGCTACGCGGCGCCGGCGAAATTCTGGGGACCCGCCAAAGCGGTCTGCCGGAGTACAAAGTCGCGGACCTGGCGGAACACCGGGAATTGCTTGAAGCCGCGAGGGACGATACCAAGCTTATTCTGGAACGGGACCCGGAGCTGAAATCCGAACGGGGTAAGGCCTTGCGCGTGCTGCTCTACCTCTTTGAGCGGGATGCGATGGCGCAGACCCTCCAATCCGGGTGATTGAGGATCAGGGTTGTCCGGCGGGAATTGTTTTCTTGTCGCCTTCCGCCGGGCTGATTTTCTTTTTTCCACGCTCGCTGAGGGGGCGTTTGTCCGGTGGTGTTACGATCCCGCCGGACACCACCATCTTGATGCCCTCTTCCACCGACATGGAAAGAACAACCAGTTCACGCCGGGGCAAAAACAGCAAATAGCCGGAGGTGGGGTTGGGTGTCGTCGGCAGAAAGACATTGACGACCTCGTCCTCGGTCAGATCCTGCACTTCGCCCTCGGTCTGGCCGGTGATAAAGCCCATCGCCCAGGAGCCGCGGCGGGGATACTCAAACAGGACAACCTCTCGAAAGGCGTCGGACTGGTGCGATAAGACGGTCTCAAATATCTGCTTGATCGCGCCGTAAACACTCCGGATTACCGGCATTCTGGCGAGAATTCTCTCGCTGGTACGAAACCAGAATCGACCCAGCATCCCGGCGGTAACAGCCCCGATAAGGGTCAGCGCCGCGCAAACGATGATGAGACCGATGCCAGGCAGGCTGAAGGGCAGATAGGTTTCCGGATTGTAAAGCGGTGGCAGGAGGGCCGTGACCTGCGTGTCCACCCACTTGATAAACAACCAGGCGATATAAAACGTGATCCCCAAGGGGGCGGTTACGAGGACCCCGGCAAAAAAATACCCGCGAAGGTGGCCCCGGATCGACCCGAGACGGACTTTCTGCGCTGCGGCTTCGTCAGAAGAATTCGTTGGTGTTGGTTTGGTCATCTGGTCTATCCGGCTTTAACAGAAGAATTGGGGTATCGGAGAACAGACGCAACCCCTCCCCCGCATTTGAACGGAATTCGGCGAGCGCGTTCGTGCATAATTCCGGTGGCGCCTGATCGCGAAAAACTTACTGGATTTTGGAAATTGGAAGGCCCACTCTTTGCACCGACAGGATTTAACAGGTGTCCGGCGTAAACTGAATAGGAGATTGCGGTGTTTATGTTGAAATTCAGAGCCCTGTTGGCGGTCGTTCTTCTGGGTGGTTTTTTAACCGGCCCGGTATTTGCGGCCGGCAGCGATTCTTCTGATGATCAGTCGTCGGCAGACAAGATTAAGGAAGCAGTTCAAGCTATTGATAAAAAAGACTATCGTGGTGCGGTATCTGTGCTTCGTGGTGTCATTGCCGATGATCGCCGGAATGCGGACGCGCTGAACTATCTGGGTTATAGTCACCGCAAGCTCGGTGATTACAAGAAGGCCCTGACCTATTACAAGCAGGCCCTCAAGGTCGATCCGACGCACAAGGGCGCCAATGAATATATCGGTCAGGCCTATCTGGAACTGAAACAGCCCGACAATGCGAAAATCCATCTGGATGAGTTGAAGCGCATATGTGGAACCGATTGCGAGGAATACGCAAGTCTCAAGAAGGCTTTGGATGCGTTTCGCGGAAATGCGCCGAAAAGCTGACTTCATCCGATAGCGGAAACGCCTTGTGATCAGACGCATTCGTCTTTTCACAGGGTTGGTCCTGTTCGCCTATGTGGCGACGCATCTGATCAATCACGCTCTTGGCCTGATTTCCTATCCGGCGATGGAGGCCGGGCGGGGTTGGTTTCTGGCTATTTGGCGTAACGATGCCGCGACTATCCTTCTCTACGGCTCTCTCAGCATCCACTTTCTGCTGGCGCTGTGGGCGATATATGACCGGCGAACCCTGAAATACAGCCTTGGCGAAGCGTTACAGCTGGGGCTCGGGATCGCCATTCCCCTGTTGCTAGCCGGACATGTTGTGGGAACGCGGGGCGCCCATCAGGTGACCGGTACCGAAGATAATTATGCCTATGTGCTTTTGGCCTATTTCAAGTTCGCGACCGAGTATCTCTGGCTTCAAACCGCTGGTCTGATTGCGGCCTGGATTCATGGCTGTATCGGTCTGCATTACTGGCTCAGACTCAAAAGCTGGTTTGAACGCTGGAAACTTCCTCTTTTTGGCGCGGCAATCATGCTCCCGACCCTGTCTCTGCTTGGGTACCTGGATGGCGGACAGGCGGTATTGGCGCTGTTTAACGACACCCAATGGTGGCGGGAAATGCGTGCGATGATCCAAGCGCCGGGCCGGGCCGACCTGGCCGGGCTCAACGCCACGACGGCATATATTCGCTGGACGGTAATCGGCGGTGTTTGTATCGCGCTTGCGGCGCGGATCATCCGGTATCTTGTGCGTCACAATGCAAGCCGCTTGCGTGTATCTTATGTCGACGGACCGGATATCTCCGTTTCCCCCGGCGATACCATCCTCGACATCAGCCGGGAAAACGATATTCCTCATGCTTCTGTCTGCGGTGGACGGGGCCGATGTTCGACCTGCCGGGTCAGGATAATCTCTGGCGAAGACAATTTGCCGGTTCCAAGCACTGACGAACAACGGGTTCTGGATCGGATTAACGCGGGGAGTGGTGTCCGGCTGGCCTGCCAGGCGCGTGCGACCGGCGACGTTACGGTACTCCGTCTGCTGGCTCCTGACGCGAGTGTCGCAGATGGCTATGCGCGTCCGGCCTATTTGCGCGGTGAAGAACGCGAGATCGTCATCCTTTTTGCTGATATTCGAGGCTTTACCTCGCTTTCCGAACGGAAACTTCCTTATGACATCGTTTTTGTCCTGAATCGCTATTTCGCAAGCATGGGCAGCGCGATCGAACGCGCCGGGGGGCATCTCGATAAGTTCATCGGTGACGGGGTCATGGCTCTATTCGGCATCGAGTCTGATCCCGAACAGGCCGCGCGGGAGGCAATGCAGGCCGCGCAAAATATGGGCGAGGCACTGGAGCGTCTGAATAAATCACTGGAGGGCGAGATTCCGGAACCGCTGCGTATCGGCATCGGTTTGCATCTTGGGCCGGCGATTATCGGGGAAATGGGATTTGGGCGGGCGACCAGCGTTACCGCGATCGGCGACGCGGTAAACACTGCGAGCAGGCTGGAGGCTTCGACAAAGGAATTTGGCGCGCAACTCGTGGTTTCTGATGAGGTCGCGAAAAAAGCCGGCGTCGATATGGATGCTTTTCCGAAGAAGGAAATTGCGGTAAGGGGACGCGTCGCCGGCGTGCCCATCCGTGTCGTCGAAGATGCACAGGCATTACCGTTATAGGCAAAATAAACATTATATCAGTATGTTATGAGAAAACTTTACAGTGATATCTGGTTTGAGGATTTTGAAATCGGCCGGGTTTTTGAGACCGGGGCGCGGCGGATTTCGTCAGACGACATTATCGCGTTTGGTAAGGATTTCGCGCCGTTGCCCTATCATACCGATCCCGAAGAAGCGAAGAACTACATGTTCGGCGAACTGGTGGCCGCAGGCTTTCACACCTGTTCGCTTTCATTCGGCTTGTTCATTGAAAGCGGGATTTTCGATGACTGCGCCATGGGGTCCCCCGGTTTTAACAAGCTGCGCTGGAAGAAGCCGGTCAGGCCCGGCGATACGCTGACGGTCAAGGCGACCGTGACCGAGGTCTCGCCGGCACGTGACGAAAATGGCCGCAACCTGATTTCGCTGCTGTTTGAGACGTTCAATCAGGATGGCGACGCGGTTCTGGAAATGGAAACGCGCCATTTTGTGCGTTCGCGGCCGGCGTAGGATCTTCGTCAGCAGCGATATCTGCAAAATTCTTCATTTCAGCAACGTCGATACGTCGAACGCATTTGCAATTGGTTCGCGTAATATCACCTCGGGCGGCGCAACGACGGGAGGAAGCCTGTTTTTCACAGGGTTGATCGACGAAGTGTTTATCTTCGACAATGCCTTGAACGCCACCGAA
>CAZBKQ010000010.1:41698-55399 GCA_964492555.1 uncultured Rhodospirillaceae bacterium
CACAGGGTTGATCGACGAAGTGTTTATCTTCGACAATGCCTTGAACGCCACCGAAATTTCAAACTTGAACCAGTTCAATGACATCAATGGCGCTGTCGTCGAACCCGCTTCATTCGCCGGTTTTGCGGTTGGTCTGGTGGGTCTGGGGCTATTGCGCCGTCGGGCGCGCCGTTAGATAAGAGCCCGTCTCAGCACTTTTCCGACCGCGCTTTTCGGTAATTCATCGGTAAATTCAATAATCTGCGGCACCTTGTAGGGCGCGATCCGCTGTTTCAGCGTGGCGCGAAGTTCCTCGGCAAATTGATCCGACCCGGCCCCGCCATTCCGCAGGACCAAAACCGCGCGGATTTTATAGCCGATTTCAGGGTCCGGCGCCGGCACGACACAGGCTTCCGCAATCGCGTCGTTCTCTCGAAGGACCTCCTCGATCTCGATCGGCGATATGAATATGCCCCGGCTCTTGAAACAGTCGTCCGACCGACCCGCGATCCAGATATAGCCGTCTTCGTCTTTTCGGGCGAGATCGCCGGTGTGATACCAGCCATCATGGACGACTTCCGCCGTCTTTTCCGGATCGTCGTGATAGCCAAGGAAAAAACCGGGGTTATCGGCATCAATCAGCAGATGACCGATCTCGCCAACCGGGACCTCATTATAGTCATCATCAAGAACTTCGACTCGCGTCCCGGGAAGCGCTTTCCCGACCGATCCCGGTTTCACCGGCCAGTGGGGGTTCTGACCGAATACAAGCTGTAATTCCGAAACCCCGTAATGTTCCCAGATCGGGCAGCCAATCCGTTCCACCCATTCGTTATAGGTGGCGGCTTCAAGCGCCTCTCCGGTTGCGTTGCAGCCGCGCAGGCTGGAGAGGTCATAATGGTTTTCGACGCCGTCCATGGCGAGAATGCGGCGATAGACGGTTGCTACGGAATAGACCAGCGTCACCTTGTATTTCTCTATCGCGGCCAGAATATTTTCTGGACTTGGGCGATCCTCAAGAATGGCGCCGGTGATGCCGTTCCGGAGCGCGAAACAGACATTGTGTCCCAGCGCGCTGATAAAGCTCCATTCACCAGTGGCGAACGCCACATCGCCATCCTGGGGCGGGATACGGAGCCTGTTCATATCCCCCTGGGCAATAATCCAGCGATGGGCGTGAACGATACCCTTGGGCCGGCCCGTGGTGCCGGAGGTATAAACCAGAAAAGCCGGATCGTTCGCCCTTGTATCTGCGGGCGCGATTGTCGGGCCGATATTGTCGGCGACAAACTGTTCAAAGCCGGTTTCATCCGGCCAGGCGCCGTTGGAAACGATCAATCCCTTGGGTAATTTATCTCGCAGATCGCGCAGCGGGCCGGCCACATCGTCGCGCGAGATCGCTGCGACCGCTCCCGAATGGCCGATGACATATTCGACCTCCTCCTTGCTGAGAAGCGAATTTTGCAGCACCGGCTGCGCCCCGATGCGGATTGTGCCGAGAAAAGCAAACACATATTCGAGACTGTTGCGGAGCCTTATCAGGACCCGGTCGCCGGGTTCAATTCCCATCGAGACAAGACCCCGGGAGACGGCGCATACGCCCTGTAACAGCTCACCATAGGATATCTTGCCGCCGTCATAGACAAAGGCGACGCGTCCGCCCCAGCCGGCATTAATCTGCCGGTCCACGGCTTCCCAGCACAGATTTGCGTGTTCCGGAATCTCGCGATAGCCGGGCCAGGTTTCAATGGCGGGTTCGGTCATTCCTTGAACGGCGTGTTGTCGTAATAGGGACCGCGGAATTCGGGGGACCGTTTTGAGAGGAACGCGCGGATGCCCTCCTGACAATCCTTCGTCCGGGTGATTTCCTTGATGCCTTCGAGCTCTCGCGCCCAGCCTTCATCGGTCCGGTTCTGGTTCCAGTAATATTTCACCAGCGCCTTGGCGTGACGGACGGACAGATACGGATTGGTTGCGATTTCCGCGGCAAGCTTCAATGCCTCGTCCATCAGATCGTCATGCGGAATGATCCGGTCCACCAGCCCGATCCGCTCGGCTTCTTCCGCTTCTACAATTCGCCCGGTAAGGATCATTTCCATGGCACGCCCGACGCCGACAAGCTTCGGCAGGTTCCGCGCGCCGCCCGATTCCGGCAAGAAACCGGCGGGAACGGCGACTTCGCCGAGCTTGGCGCGGTCCGAGGCATAGCGGATATCGCAGAGCGTACACATTTCCAGCCCGATCCCGACAGCCGGGCCATTGATCGCCGCGATGACGACCGGCGGCAGATCTTCCAGCTTGCGGAAGGCGCGCTGCAGCACCTCGTGGCGAAGATCATTGAAGAAATAACCCGCAAGTTCCTTATAGGGACCAAAATTTCCCATATCGAAATCCTCGTCGCCGGCTCCGACAGGGCCGGCTTCGGATTTCAGGTCGCCCCCGGCGGAAAAGCCCCTGCCCTCTCCGGTCAGGACGACCACCCGGATATGCGAGTTATGCCGGATTTCATCGCACAGAATATCCAGCTCGACCCGCATGCGCACATCGACGGCGTTGAGGTTTTCCGGCCGGTTCATCGTGATGATGCCGATGGATTTCTCCTCCGGCCTGTTGGGATTGGCGATGACGTCCCATTTCAGGGCCTTGTATTCCATTCTTTGCGCTCCTTATGTTCAGGTGCCGACGCGCAGCGGGTCGACCAGCCCACGCAGGCAGGCGATGACGCTCAGCGCCGTAATTTTGCCGGTGCCGGGGTTTTCTTCCGACTGAACGTTTTCAATGGTCATTTCAAAGCGGGCACTGTCGGCATCCACCTTGATCGTATGGGTGTTCCGGCTGAGCGCCGGATCGGCCCAGATTTCGAGCCTGGTATTCTCCGCCCCGACCCCGGCCAATCCCAATGCCGCGGCGACATTGACGTTAGCGGGGAAGCCGATAGCGCCTTCCGCCGCGGTGCCCTCAAAGACCTTCTTCGCCTTTGTCAGCCCATCGACGGATATATCATTGTCCACCAGATGCGGCGCGCCTTTAAGCGCGTTCGGCGGCTTTCGGGTGACCATACGGATTTCATTGATTTCGCCTTCCGCAGCGGCCCGAACGGCATCCAGCCCCAGAAGCGCGCCAGTGGCCAGGATGATCCTCGCATTATGCGATTTGGCGATATCGACGACATCCGGATTGGCAAGAATGCCGGCTCCGCTGACCGTAACAAACAGACACCCGGCTTCCAGCGCCGGCCCCGCAAAATCCATAAACGCCGCTTTTGGCACGCATTCGACCACAATATCGGAAGCGGCGGCGAGTTCTTTTGCGTCCATCACCGGAACCGGCGTGGACAGAAACCCCATGGCATTCTTCGCCTTTTCCGCGTCCCGCACGGCGACGCCGACTAGCTCCATACCGTCGATATCCTGATCGACCGCTCGAGCCACGACTTTTCCGATGGCTCCAAAACCGGCAATTCCGACTTTCACACTGCTTCTCCTTTGGAAACTGTTCGACCCGCACACTTACCTTCTGATTCCGGTTAGTCAAGCAGCCGACCCTATGACGCTGGCGGGACTCGTGGCAGGTGCTATGATTTGCGTCCTGCCCGGAACAGGGCGCGGTCCAGGACCATCATATGCAGGTATCAGCGGCATCGGCGACGGCCGATACAAGGGTCATCAGCCTGATCGGCGTCGCCCATTTCTTCAGCCATTTCTATCAGTTGACCCTTCCGGCGCTTTTTCCGTTGATGTTGACTGCGGAAGGGCTGAGCTGGGCCGAGTTAGGGACCCTTTCCGCGACATTGTTCGTCGCCTCGGGTATCGCTCAGACACCCTCCGGTTTTCTGGTCGACAAGGTCGGCGCCCGCCCCTTGCTGATCGGCGGAATGTTGCTGATGTCCGGCGCGATGATGGGATTCTGGTTCGCCGACAGCTATACACTGATGCTTGTTCTGGCCTTTGTCGCGGGGCTCGGCAATTCGGTCTTTCATCCGGCTGATTTCAGCATTCTGAATGGCAGTGTGGATTCATCCCGTATGGGACGCGCTTTCAGCGTTCATCATTTCGGGGGGTATATCGGATATGCTTCGGCGCCGTTCCTGATGTTGGCTCTGGGCTATGAGATCGGTTGGCGGGAAAGCGTGTTGCTGGTCGGTTGCCTTGGTTTTGGCGTAACCGCCCTGATCTGGTTTAACCGACTTCATTTACGCGATTGCGGTATCGATCAGGGTATCCAGCCTCAGCCGATTTTGAATGAAATCAGCGCGCTCGCCCGTCCGAGTTTCGTCATGGCGTTTTTGTTCTTCGCGTTTATGGCCATGGGGTCTGTCGGCCTCATGGCCTTGGGCGCCGGTGCGTTGATCCAACTCATCGATATCCCGGCAAAACTCGCCAACGGGGCGATCTCGCTGCAACTGACCGGCACCATCGCCGGTGTTTTGATCGGAGGATATATCGCTGACCGGATATCTCGGCATGACCATATGACGGCGCTGGTTGTCCTGATCGGAGCAGTGCTTCTGCAATCATTTCCGGTTTTCAGAATAGCCGATCCGACGGTGTTTATCCCGGTACTGGTTTGTTATGGGGTCCTCTACGGCATCGCCGGTCCGATGCGTGACATGGTGATTCGCACCATTACGCCCAAGGGGGCCGCCGGAAAGGTGTTCGGATTCACCTATTCGGGAATGGATGTCGGATCGGCCATATCGGGGGTCGTATTCGGTTATCTTCTTCAAAAGCAGCAGCCGGAGCTGGTGTTTGTCGGTGTTGGGCTGGTGATGCTGATCGGGGTATGCATCGTGCTGCTCGCGCGCGCCATGGCGATGCGCGAACGCGGTGACGGTCCTGCGTTATGACCGCCGACACGGTTTCACGGAATGATTTCCGTGTCATCGGGGTCATCGGGCTGGTCCATCTCCTGAGCCACGCCTTTCAGTTCGCCCTGGCTCCGCTCTTTCCGGTTATCAGCTTGCCCGCCGATCAGGGAGGGATCGGGGTCAGCTATACCGAGCTGGGGCTATTGGCCTCCCTGTTCTTTGCAAGCTCGGGGCTCTGTCAGACCCCGGCCGGTTTCGTTGTCGACAAATTCGGGGCGCGGCCGGTCCTCATCGGCGGGCTCGCACTGTTGTCCGTCGGGGTCTTCGCCTACAGCCTCGCCCCGAATTTCGGGGTGTTGATTGCGCTTTCAATCATGGCCGGGATCGGAAACAGCGTTTTTCATCCGGCCGATTACAGCCTGATCAACGGCGCGGTTTCTCCGGCGAGGCTCGGGCGGGCGTACAGTGTCCATAGTATCGGGGGTTATGTCGGCTTTGCGTTGGCCCCGGCGGTATTGCCCTTGATCGAACCCGCGCTCGGCTGGCGGGGCGCCGTCGCGGTCGCCGGCGCGATCGGATTGTTTGTCGCAATTTCCCTGATCATATGGCGACCGGACACCCGTTTTGATGACGGCGCCGCGACGGCTGCCAAGGGAGCAGACGATCAATCAATCGGTGTTGGCATACGGTTATTGATGCAACCGGCCATCTTGCTTGGCTTTTTCTTTTTCCTGGTATTGGCGATGGGGTTGATCGGGTTCAAGACGATGGGGCCCACCGCCTTGCATGAAGGTTGGGATTTATCGATCACGTTGTCGGGCAATGCGATCGCCGCTTTCAGCGTGGCGGGTATTATCGGGATCGCGGCCGGCGGTTATTGGGCGGACAAGTCCACCGCGCATAATCGAAATGCCATGTTCGCATTCCTTTTGGCGGGATTTTTTGTGGTTCTGATTCCCCTTGCCGCCGCGACTACATTTCAAATTCTTTTTTTCCTTGTTGCCGCCGGTCTTTGCTTTGGCTCCGCTCTGCCAAACCGTGACTTGTTTATTCGTTCTTTGACACCAAAGGGCGCGTCGGGTCGGGTCTTCGGGTTCGTCTATGGCGGGTTGGACGTCGGCGCATCTTTGACCCCGTTATTCTTTGGTTTCCTGATGGATTTGGGCCGGCCGGAATACGTGGTTCTGGCGGCCGGTATCTTTATGTTCCTTGCGGCCGGCGTCATTCGGTTAACAGAGCTTGTTGCGCGCAAGGTGGCGTCCGCACGATGAATTACGTCTTTTTCTTCCTGGTGGCCGCGGCATTCGGCGTAACCGCCTGGCGGCAACTCCAATGGAGTGGCGCTGCTGGCGAACAAGCACCGATGCACCTGCTGGGTCTCGGCATGGTGGAGACCGCCGGCAGCGCGGTTACGCTGGCCATCGGGTTGATTGGCGTGATGGCCCTGTTTCTTGGGCTGATGAAAATCGCCGAGAAAGGCGGGCTTCTCAAGGTCATCGCCAAATTGCTCCGCCCCTTGATGGTCAGGCTTTTCCCGCAGGTGCCGGAAAACCACCCGGCCATGGGCGCGATGATCATGAATCTGTCCGCAAACGCCTTGGGGCTGGGCAATGCCGCGACGCCGTTCGGTATCCGCGCGATGCAGGAACTGGACCGGCTTAATCCCGCCAAGGGCACGGCGACGGACGCGATGATCCTTTTCCTCGCGATAAACACATCAAGCGTTACCTTGTTGCCGACCGGCATAATCGCCCTGCGTGCCGCAGCTGGATCTAACGACCCGGCCGGTATTCTTCCTACCACCCTGTTTGCCACCCTGCTTTCGACCGGCGTTGCCATTCTCAGTGCGAAAATCCTGTCTAAATGGAACCGCCCCCCCTCCCCGGCCGTTACCACGCCCGATCGGGAAATGCCGACCGAAACTATGGAAGCAGGAGAAGATTTGAGCGAGGGCGGTTATCCGGTCTGGTTGTCTGGTGTCGCCTTGATGGCCCTCATTACCCTGATCCCGCTGACCGTCATTTATGGCGCGACAATCGCGCCCTGGATTATTCCCGGGCTGATGATGGGGTTTCTGACATACGGAATTCTCAAGCGGGTTCCGATTTATGAGAGCTTTGTCGAAGGCGCGGAAGAAGGGTTTAAAGTCGCGGTCAGGATAATCCCCTATCTTGTCGCCATTCTGGTCGCTGTCGGGATGTTGCGGAGCAGCGGTGCGCTGGACATTTTTGTCGGATGGGTCGGGCCGCTAACCCTGGCGATCGGATTGCCCGGGGATGCCTTACCCATGGCGTTGTTGCGACCGCTTTCCGGATCAGGCGCCTACGGCATCGTCGCGTCGACCATCAATGACCCCGCAATCGGACCCGACAGCTATACCGGCTATCTGGTCAGCACGCTTCAGGGGTCGACAGAAACGACATTCTACGTGCTGGCGGTGTATTTCGGCGCGGTTCAGATAAAACGGATCAGGTACGCACTATTAGTGGCACTGACGGCGGACGCCGCAGGGATCGCCGGCGCGGTAATCGCCTGTTCCTATATGTTCGGCTGATTCACAGCGTATTCGCTATCTCCCTCTTCCTCTGTTCAGCAATTGGTAACCGTTTCGGGGTGATTATCGCCTGATTTGAAGCGCCGAGAATCCGGTGAGTGAAGATGATCCCGAATTTGAAACTCGACGAAGTAGACGCTCTCCTGATCGACCCCCATACCCATGTGCGTAATGCGCTCAAGGTATCGCTTGTCGACGCGGGTTTCAGCAATCTTCGTGATAGCGGAAGTGTTCGAAATTTTCTTGAGGCATTTCAGCAACACCACGTTCCGGACGTCATTATCTGCGACATGGATATGGAGGATAATCGGCCGGTAGAGATCATGTCTGCGGTACGGCGGGGAAATTGGGGCAGGAATCCTTTTTCCTGTGTAATCGGTATAACGTGGAACCCGAATAATGAATCGGTGGCCACCCAGGTAAATTGCGGGCTCGATTATCTGGTGCGCGCGCCGGTGGCTGCCGGCAGCGTCCTTAACCGTATTTCCGCGTTGATCGAACATCGACGCGATTTTGTCGTGACCACCGATTATGTGGGGCCGGACAGGCGCGAACCCGAACGCGTCGATCCTGTTAAAGACCGCCTGATCCGGGCGCCGAATTCGCTGCGTGACAAGGCGGTCGGGGAATGGGATGCGAAACAGTTTCACAAGAGAATAATACTGGCATCGGAGAATGTGCAGGCTTGCCACATTGACAGGTTGGCCGAAGGAATCACGGTCTTGGCGAATCAGGTTGGGCAATCGGACAGCGATTTGCCTGAAAGGCGCGAAAAGCTCTGCTCAATTATCGAAAAACTGACCGGTAAAATGGAAAAGCAGGCTGCCGATGCGGGTCTTGCGCACATCGTGACTCTCGCCCAGACCTGCGGGCGGCTTGCCACGACCCTTCAGCAGACCGCCGAGGAGCCCGATCCGAGGAATATCGCGCTATTGCTGCAACTGGCCCAGGCGATCCGAACAGCGTTGTTCAGTGATGACGACGCGCCCAAGTTTGCCACCGATATCGTCAGGACCGTATCCGCCGCCGGTTAGACGCCGATTTTCTCCGCGTTTCTCTTGTCATAACGCCACCCTGCATGGAAACATACCGTCGCAATTTAGGAGGGTATGTCATGGATGTTCGCGCCGCCGTCGCTGTCGAAGCAGGAAAGCCGCTAACCATCGAGACGGTTCAGCTCGACGGTCCCAAAGAGGGCGAGGTTCTGGTCGAAATCAAAGCGACGGGGATTTGTCATACGGATGCATTCACCCTTTCCGGGGAAGACCCGGAGGGATTGTTTCCGGCCATCCTCGGACATGAGGGGGCGGGCGTGGTCGTTGATACCGGACCAGGTGTGTCGACCCTCAAAAAAGGCGATCATGTCATCCCGCTCTATATTCCCGAATGCAGGCAATGCAAGGCCTGTCTTTCCGGCAAGACCAATCTCTGCACCGCGATACGGGAAACGCAGGGCCAGGGCCTGATGCCCGATGGGTCCAGCCGTTTTTCGTTGAACGGCGAAAAACTGTTCCACTATATGGGCACCTCCACCTTTGCGAACTACACGGTCGTGCCCGAAATCGCATTGGCGAAAATCCGTGAAGACGCGCCCTTCGACAAGGTTTGTTACATCGGCTGCGGCGTTACCACCGGAATCGGTGCGGTGATTAATACGGCCAAGGTCGAAGCCGGCGCCAATGTTGTCGTCTTCGGCCTCGGCGGGATCGGGCTGAATGTCATCCAGGGCGCCCATATGGTGGGCGCCAACCGAATAATCGGGGTTGATCTCAATCCGTCTAAGAAATCGCTCGCCGAAAAATTCGGGATGACGGATTTTGTTAATCCAAAGGACATCGACGGCGATCTGGTCGCGTATCTGATTGAACTGACGGATGGTGGCGCGGATTACAGCTTCGAATGTATCGGCAACGTGAATACGATGCGTCAGGCGCTGGAATGCTGTCACCGGGGCTGGGGCGTCAGCGTCATCATAGGCGTGGCCGGCGCCGGGCAGGAAATCAGCACGCGACCATTTCAACTGGTCACGGGCCGCGTGTGGAAAGGAACCGCCTTCGGTGGCGCGAAAAGCCGGACGCAAGTTCCGCAGATCGTTGATTGGTATATGGACGGAAAGATCAATATCGACGATCTGATCACCCATACGATGCCGTTAGAGGACATCAACGAGGCCTTCGATCTTATGCACGAGGGCAAATCGATCAGAAGCGTTGTCGTTTTCTGAAGCGAAGCCGGCGTTTTAGAGAATACCCACGCCGCTGCAAAAGGACACGAATACGTCCTGTAACAGTTGCACATCGCGAAATGCCGGAAATGCCAATCCGGCAGCGAGGAGCAACACGCCCAGGACGATGTATTCGGTTCGCGGCATCGGGTGATCAAAAACCTCTATGTCTTTAAGAAAGATAGTCATTCGGGACGGGTTTCTCAAGAATTTCGGGATGTGAGCAGGCACTCCTAACCGGATTTTAACCAGCGATCGGCCAGAATGGGCGGGACTGTCGTTCCCGCTAGTTAAAGGCCGAACAGTGCTGTTCAAACAAAAAAATCGTCGATTCCGCCGCAGGACCTGGCATATCTGGGTGTTGTTCCTATGGGGAGTTTCCGTGCTGGTCGTTCCGGCACCCGTAATTTCCGCAGATAAGCTTGAACGCAATACACTTGTCATCGGCTGCTGGGGAAAAGCGGACAAGGGTGACAGTGTCGATCTGAAATTGCATTTCGTCGGTAATGGTGCCCTGGTCCAATATGACGAAACCAAGGTGGAGAAGCTGAAACGCAGCTTTGGCGCCTGGGAAATGCACAAGGGCAGTACATTCCTGACGCTTTACTGGCCGAACGGCCGGGTCTCGCAATATCACGTCAGACGAATTGGGCCGATCCTGCATTTTGCCGGATCGAACGGCGCGAAGAATTTCACCTTGCGCGAGATCTCCGTCGATAATTGCTGGACCCCCAGAATCTAGAACTCGTTTTTCCGGCGCTTGAAGGCTCGGAGGCTGCGTGATTATCTGCCGTCCTCTATAATTTGAGGCCGAAAAATGGATCTCGAAACCGGACTGGTAATTGGCGCGCTTATCTGGGGCGCTTGGGTATTGCTTAAAGTTCATCGGCGTCGGCAGGCCTTTGGCGATCCGTCGGCTTCGGTCGTCGAAAAACCGGAGCAAGCCAGGAACCGTGAAATGCCGAGGGTCGGCGACCCCGGCTCGGTTACTTTCAATCAAATTCGGGCGCTTCAGCAGAATAATTTCGAACCGGACAAGAATTGGAGCCGCGAGGAAGCGGCCTTGATACTGGATGGGGTAAAATATTTGCGTTGTGTCTGTCGGGATGTCGCGCAATCCGATCCGAATGACGGTCCCCCACCCCTCGATATTCAGAATGAATTGCTGCGCTATATCCTGACCGAGCAGGATATCCGCGATCATGTCCGGAAATGGGGCGAGGAAAGACGCGCAAAGGGGCACGGTGATTTCGATGACGATGAACCGGAACTGGATCGCAATAACCAGTATGAACGGGTAAAATCCCGGGCCGAACGATTCTTTGTCGACAATCCTGAATAGCCGATGAGTCCTGAAATCCGAATTCATACCCACGAAGGCGCGATCGGCGCGGAGGTAACGGGCCTCGACCTGTCACGGGAGATGAGTGCAGCCGCCTTCGATTCGATAATGGAAGCCTTTGAGAAATACCGGCTGCTGGTTTTCAGGAACCAGTCTTTAACAACCGAGCAGCATGTCGCCTTCAGCCAACGTTTCGGCGAGCTGGAGGATTTTCCTGATCCAAAAGATCAGGCGGACGGTTTCAAGACCGTTCTACGGGTTACCAATATCCGTAAGGACACAGGCGATATCAAACCTATAGACGATCCGGGGCATAAATCCTTTACGCTGGGCACCTCGGCCTGGCATATCGATAGTTCGTTCAGGACATATCCCTCACGCGCCTCCGCGCTCTATGCCATTGAAGTCCCGGCCGAAGGTGGGGGAACGATGTTTGCCGATACGACGCTTGCCTTTCAGGCCTTGCCCAGGGAGCGGCAGGCGGAGCTTTCCAAACTGACGGTTATTCATGATTTTGAGGAAACGCGCCGGCGGCATGGGTTGCCACCGCGCCCACCCGAAGTCCGGGCGACGACGCCCCCAGCCCGGCATCCGCTTGTGGCCCGGCGGCCCAACGGCATGTGCGCGCTGTTTATCGGCTCTCATGCCGCCGGTATTGATGGCATGTCTTACGAAGAGGCGCGGTCGCTGTTGGATGAACTGGAAGCCGTGGCGACCCGGCCCGAATTTACCTATACCCACAGCTGGACCGCAGGTGATCTGGTCTTTTTCGATAATATCAGCGTCCTGCATCAGGCCATGCCCTATGACCTGACGGGCGCGCGGCGCCTGCTACATCGGACGACAATTGCCGGCAATGAGCTCCTCAATGCAGTTGAAACCCTCGGTTAATGCGTTGAAAAAAACTTCTAAAACTGCTTCAAAATCGCGATGTACTCATCTTCAAAATGTATTTTTTCAGGCGTCGATATTCCGGCGCCAGAGAATTCAATTTTCGCTGGCGTTTACCGTCCAACGGCTATAACCGCATTTGCGTTTCTTCGAAGGACCGAGAATTTTTGAGAACCGTATATTTGCGCCAGGAAAGTTCTGATATTTTCAATTTTGAAGAGATTCTGTAATAATGATTACAATCTCCGCCGTTCTGTCCGCTATCGGGAGATTGAGTCACTCTATCTGTCACTATCAGGTTCCGGGGTCCCCTTGATCCTCGACCTTGGGGCTAATATCGGTCTTTCTTCACTTTACTTTTGTAAGAATTGGCCGTTGGCAAAAGTCGTAGCGCTCGAACCGGAGCGGAGGAATTTGGAAACCTTACTATTAAATATCAAGGGAATTCCATCCATAGATGCGATACATGCGGCGATTTCAAGTCATGACGGAACAGTCAGAATTACCAACCCGGATGACGACGCCTGGGGCTATCGGACGCAAGAAACTGCCGAGGGGGGGGGCCGCTTCCATCAGGGCGATGTCTGTCGATTCTGTTATCGAAACCATCGACATAAAGGATCGCCCCCTATACCCGTTTATCGCGAAAATCGATATTGAAGGTTTTGAAGAAAATCTTTTTCTAAAAAACACTGATTGGGTTCGACAATTTCCGGTGATTGCAATCGAATTGCATGATTGGATGCTGCCCGGCGAAGGCTCATCGCTAAACTTTTTCAAGACGATTGCAAATGGCAATTGGGACGTGGTGTTTCATGGGGAGCTTGCACTGTGTATTTCGAACGATTTTCGCGCCCCGGTCTAGCTATCGAGAACACTCTCGTGAAAAAGCGTCTCCAATGGAATGGGACCTTCTAGCAACTCCTGATCCACCATATATCCGATAAAGCGTTCAAGATTTTTCCGATTGGCGCTCAGTCCCGAAGGCCAGAGTTCGGATTTGAAGAAATTTATATCGTTGTCAAAAGCATAGCGGCCAAATGGCAGGACCGTGAAATTATGGTCTTCATAGAATTCATAAGCTTGATCACGCGAATTATCCCACATCCGCATGATCTCTCCCGGCAAATCGGGATATTTCTCGATAGATCCCTCCTTGATGGCCAAAAGGTGCATCACCGGGTAATAGCCATGCTTCTGCCAATATTTCCGGCATTCAGCCGGCGTATCGTCGAATAGGCGGCGGACGCGTTTATCGGTGAAAATTTCTTCCGGAGGATGCGGGTCGATATAGGCATCCACCTCACCTGACAGAACCATTTCAGCGCCTGTCTTCCCTTCGGGCATGCGTTCTATGTTAGCCGCACCGGCATCTGATGGAATTTCCTCGGGCTGCTCCGTCACCCATGTCACATCCCGCCAGGAAAGCCCGTATTCTTCCTGAAGATCGCCCTTGGTCAGCACGGACATGGTGACCTGAAAAGCCCAGATCGCGACCCTCTTGCCCGCGAGGTCTTGTGGCGATGTAATCCCCGCGTCCGCATTCACGAATATGTGGTTCTGGCTGAACAGACGGCGCGGGACCGTCGGCACCGCGATAAGCGGCACGCCTCTTTGCCGTGCGAGGATATAGGAAACAAGGGATACTTCAGCCACATCGAATTCCTGATCGACCAGCATCCTCCGATGCCGGTCGATGCCGTCGCGTCTTGGCGGCACCATGCCGACTTCCAGCGCTTCAATCTCAATTCCCGCGGGCGGTTTGACCAACCCCATAAAAAACGGAATATGCCGGTCATAGCGGTCGAGGGCGATGGTGATCCGTTCGGCCATTTTTTCTTCCCTGAGTGCTTTTCTAATGCCAGAGAAGTTTACCCATGAAGCCGCGATATGCGGAAGGCCAA
>CAZBKQ010000010.1:55499-62339 GCA_964492555.1 uncultured Rhodospirillaceae bacterium
TGGTGCGCCCGGTAGGATTTGAACCTACGACCAACGGATTAAAAGTCCGCTGCTCTACCTGGCTGAGCTACGGGCGCTTGGCAAGGCGCCGCACCATAATTAGGGCGCCCGAACCGGTCAATAGAAGTTTCGGCCTAAATGAACCGTTTTCAGGAGTTTAGCCGTCTTTTCTGGCTGCCACCTTGCCGCTGAGCTTGGCTAAAACACCCGAAGTCACAAATTGCGATACATCCCCGTCGAGCATGGCTATTTCCTTTACCAGACGGGAAGCGATGAACTGGTGCTTGTCCGACGCCATCAGGCAGACCGTCTCGATATCCGGAGCAATCTGGGCGTTCATGCTGGCCATCTGAAATTCGTAATCGAAGTCCGAAACCGCGCGCAACCCGCGGATAATAACACTAGCTTGCTGTGATTTGGCGAACTGGACCAGAAGGCTGTCGAATCCCTCAACAGAGATACCGCCGCCACCATGATCGAAATCGGCAACTTCCTCTTCGACCATCGCCACACGTTCTTCAAGACTGAAAAGAGGACCCTTGCCGGCATTTACCGCCACTCCGACAATCAGCCGGTCGAACATACGCGCCGCACGCTGGATAATATCCAGATGACCATTGGTTACCGGATCGAATGTGCCGGGATAGAGAGCCGTAATCTTATTCGTCATTTTCCACGCTTTCAGGCGGCTCCTGTTCCCCAGACGGACTCATTTCCGCTTCCTCCGACGGAGCCGTTTGTTCCTCTTCGTCGTCGTTATCGCGAAGTGAGCTGACGGATACAACCTTTTCTTCGTCAGCGACCCTGAAAACAATCACCCCGCGCGTCGCGCGACCGGCTATTCTGATATCTCCCACCGAAGTCCTGATCATCTGGCCCTGATCGGAAACGATGACCAACTGTTCATCGTCGACCACGGGGAAGGAAGCAACAACCGTGTTGTCCGCGCGTCCACCACTATCAAGGGTAATGTTGGCGATGCCCTGCCCGCCCCGGTTCCGGATCGTGTATTCATAGGCAGAGGTGCGTTTACCGTAACCATTTGCGGCGATTGTCAAAATCCGTTCATCGGCGGCCGCGAGTTCCTGATAGCGCTCTTCGGACAAATTCGTCTGTATTTCGGAAACCTGACCATCCGTCTCACCGTGACCGCTATCCTCATCGCCATGAGCGGCCTTTTCGGCGCGCATACGGCGCAGATAGGCATCGCGTTCCTCAACGGAAAACTCTGTATGAAGCAGGATCGAGAGCGAAATTACCTCATCGTCCTGCTGCAGCCGCATGCCGCGCACGCCGGTAGAGCTTCTGCCCGCGAAAACGCGCACGCCGGTTACCGGGAAACGGATGCACCGCCCGTTGCGAGACGCCAGCAATACGTCTTGGGCCTCATCGCAGGCCTGTACGCCGATCAGACTGTCGCCTTCCTTCAGCTTCATGGCGATCTTGCCGTTTGCCATAACATTGGTGAAATCGCTGAGCTTGTTCCGCCTCACATTGCCGGAAGCCGTTGCAAACATGACGTCGAGATTTTCCCAGGTGCTTTCTTCCTCGGGCAAAGGCAGCAGGGTGGTGATTGTTTCGTCCTCATCAAGCGGAAGAAGATTGACGAGGGCCTTGCCGCGCGCCTGCGGTGTCCCGAGAGGAAGGCGGTATACCTTCATCTTGTAAACCATGCCTTTGGAGGAGAAGAACAGCACCGGGGTGTGTGTATTTGCAACATAGACCCGCGCGACAAAATCCTCATCACGGGTCGACATGCCGGTACGGCCCTTTCCGCCCCGCTTTTGCGCGCGATAAGTCGAGAGTGGAACGCGCTTGATATAGCCGCTATGGGTAACGGTAACGATCATATCCTCACGCTGAATAAGATCTTCGATATCCGTGTCGAGTTCCGCTTCCTCAATGGTCGTGCGCCGGTCATTGGCGAAGTTTTCGCGAACATCCAGCAATTCGTCGCGCAAAATCGCCCGGACTTTTTCGCGCGAGGCCAGGATATCAAGATATTCCCGGATTTTCTCGGCAAGTTCGCTTAACTCCTCGGCGATCTTGCCTCTCTCGAGACCGGTCAGCCGCTGTAAGCGTAATTCCAGGATCGCTCGGGCCTGAGCCTCTGACAAAGTATATTTTCCATCTACGACCTCATGTTCAGGATCGTCAATCAGGGCGATCAGCGTTGCCACATCGCCCGCCGGCCAGGCCTTTTCCATCAGAGAAGTTCTCGCGGCGACCGGGTCGGGCGCGCTGCGGATCAGGGCGATAACGTCGTCGATATTGGCAACCGCGATCGCGAGGCCGGCCAGAACATGGGCACGGTCCCGGGCCTTGCCCAGATCGAAAATAGTCCGCCGGGTAATAACCTCTTCCCGGAAGGCGACAAAAGCTTCCAGGACACGCTTAAGATCGAGCAGTTCAGGCCTGCCGCCGTTCAGCGCCAGCATGTTGACGCCGAAACTGGTCTGTAGCGCTGAATAGCGATAGAGCTGGTTCAGAACGATATCCGCCTGGGATTCCCGCTTAACCTCGACAACGACACGGACCCCGTCACGATCCGATTCGTCACGGATATCGGAAATGCCCTCGATCCGCTTCTCGCGGACCAACTCCGCGATCCGCTCGATCATGCGGGCCTTGTTGACCTGGTAGGGAATTTCGGTAACCACGATGGCCTCGCGGTCCTTGCGCGGTTCCTCTATATGGCATCGGCCGCGCATAACGACGGAACCCCGCCCTGTCTTGTAGGCCTGAATGATCCCGGATTTGCCCATTATCTGCCCGCCGGTCGGAAAATCGGGGCCCGGGAGATGCTCCAGCAAGCCGTCGATTGAAATATCAGGGTTATCGAGCAGCGCGCAGGTGGCGTCGATCACCTCGCCCAGATTGTGGGGCGGGATATTTGTCGCCATGCCGACGGCGATACCACCCGCGCCATTAACCAGCAGGTTCGGAAAGCGCGCCGGCAGAACGACCGGCTCCTGAACCGTTTCGTCATAGTTTGGCTGGAAATCGACGGTTTCCCGATCAATATCCTCTAACAGTTGGGTCGCGGCGCGGTCCAGCCGGACTTCGGTATAACGCATGGCCGCGGCGCGATCGCCATCCATGGAGCCGAAATTGCCCTGCCCGTCGATTAACGGCAGGCGCATGGAAAAATCCTGCGCCATGCGCACCATGGTGTCGTAAATCGCGGCGTCGCCGTGCGGATGATATTTACCCATGACATCGCCGACCACACGCGCCGATTTACGGTGTGGCCGGTTCCAGTCATAGCCTTCCTCATTCATCGCGAAGAGAATGCGGCGATGAACGGGTTTCAGGCCATCTCTGACATCAGGAAGCGCGCGGCTGACGATCACGCTCATCGCGTAATCGAGATAGGACGCCTTCATTTCGTCTTCGATGGAAACGGGCGTGATGTCGTAATCAGGTGCGGTGGGTTGGTCGGTCACAAACGGGTCCGGTTCTTGTTATAACAACCACGTTTCCAAATCGCAGCGGCTGTCTGAATTATGACAAAAATCTTACCAAATTTCGGCTCACCAAACAACGAAACCCGGCTAAAAAACCGGGTCATAAGTCATTGAAATTACTTTAAAGTTGATAATTCGAGAGTGGCATCACAATTCGCCTGTAAAGGCGAATCGATAATACCAGGGCTAGAACGGAATTTCGTCGTCCAGATCGGCGCCGCCGGTTGCCGGTTCCTGGGAAAATCCACCGGTATCCCCACCGGATTGACTTCCCATACCGCCGTAATCACCGTCGCCACCACCGCCTTCACCGCGACTGTCGAGCATTGTCAGTTCGCCACGGAACTGGCCTAGAACGACTTCGGTCGAATAGCGGTCCTGACCGGATTGATCCTGCCATTTCCGGGTCTGAAGCTGCCCTTCGAGATAGACTTTGGAGCCCTTACGCAGGAATTTTTGTGCGACGTCAGCGAGTCGTTCATTGAAGATCACCACCCGGTGCCACTCAGTCCGTTCCCGCCGTTCTCCGGTTGAGCGGTCGCGCCAGTTTTCCGACGTCGCCACCGAAAGATTGACGATCGGTTTGCCATCCTGTGTCTGACGTACTTCCGGGTCCCTGCCCAGATTGCCGACGAGGATCACCTTGTTGACGCTGCCAGCCATAATTTGCTCCGCTCTTTGCCGCTGTCATGTATCAGTTATCATAACGGAATCGGTGGGCTTGCACAGGCCGTGGCCCTTGTGGCTGTGGATGCAATGACGGACACTGAGAAGAGTGACGAATCGATAGGGTTACTGATGAGCGATAAGGGAATATTAGGCGGTGTTTGCACCACCCATGCGCCGCAACTATGGACCTTGCCGGATACGGAGGACCCTGATCAGGTCGCGCGTGTCCGGGATATGGTCGGCGATATAGGGAAAGAACTAAAAAAACTAAACCCCGATGTCTGCATTGTGGTCGCCAATGATCATGCAAACCAGTTTCTACTGCATTGTACGGCATCCTTTACGGTCCACATCGGGAAAACCGCCGCCGGTTCCTTCGCGGGCCGTGATTATTCCTACCCCGTTGCGGGCGAAGCGGCCCTGGACCTCACCCGCTATGCTCAACGCCATGGGTTTGACCCGGCCTTCACCAGCACGGCGAAAATGGATTACGCCTTCGGGATCCCACTGGGTTTCGCCGGAATCGACATTCCCGTCATACCGGTATTCGTCAACGCCTATGTCCCGCCACAGCCTTCCATGGAACGCTGTTTCGCGTTCGGCCGTACATTGCGGGAGGGTATTGAAGCGCTGGGGCTTAGCGCCGTTGTCGTTTGCAGCGGGGGGCTGTCGCATTATCCGGGAACTGAGCGCTACAAGGATCCCGGTCCGGATACCGAGTTCGATGCCCAACTGATGGAAAAGATGGCGGAAGGCGATACGCGCTATCTCCTTTCACTCGATGAAAAGCGTCTGGATGATACCGGGAATATCGAACTCCGCTGCTGGGGCGTGGCGTTCGGGATCATTGACGGGGGTATTCCCGATGTAACCGGGTTCGAGCCCACCTGGCATCATAATTACGGGACTGTGGCCTGGACGAAACCCAAGCGCGAGGCGGACTTCCAGCCGCACTATCCGCCCATTCACCCGGACCGGGTATTGCTGTCCGATACGCTGCACCGGCTTGCCGGCGACAGGGATGAACGCCAGCGCTATCTGGACGATCCCGAAAAATACGCAGCATCCATTCTGGAATTGACTGAAGACGAACGGGACGCGTTGATCAGGCTGGATCAGCCCAAAATGATTGCCCTTGGCGTTCACCCGTTCGTTTCACACGCTTTCAGGCGTGTTCTGGAACGCAGCGGCGTGCTGAATCCGGATGGCAAGACCAGTTGATAAAGGGGTGGCCGGCGGCGCGAGGCTATTGGGGGAAGCGGAACAGCCTTAGGGGACTTGATTACGCCGCCGACCGGAAATAACTATCGCACCGCTTGTTTAAAACACTGTTTTCGGACGCGGTTAACAGAACCTTTTCGTCAGGGTCAGGGTTCTATTTCATTTACCGGTTTACCATCGAGAAACCCCCGGATTGCCGCCGCATAGCCTCCGAAATAGGCGTCATAATTAGCCACTTCCACATAGCCGAGATGCGGCGTCACAATCATATTTTCGAGATTTCGGAATTGATGATCAGCAGGCAATGGCTCCACGCTGAAAACATCAATTCCCGCGCCGGCAATTGTGTTGTTCCGCAGTGCGGCCGCCAGGGCGTCTTCATCGATTATCGGCCCGCGTGACGTATTCACGATATAGGCGGTCGGTTTCATTTTCGCGAGCTCCGCCGCCCCGAAGACGCCGCGTGTGCGGTCACTCAAAATCAGATGGATGGTGATGAAATCGGACCGGGCCAGCAAATCGTCCTTGCTCACCAGCTCCACGCCGTGCTCGGCGCATTTTTCCGCCGTCAGGTTCTGGCTCCAGGCAATGACATCCATCTCAAATGCTTTTGCCACAGCGGCCATCCGGCTGCCGAGATTGCCCAGCCCCGCAATACCGAGTGTTTTTCCCTGTAGGCTGGTGCCGATTGTCTCTTGCCATCCGCTGGCACGAACACGCCGGTCTTCCATGGGAATCTGCCGGGCGAGGCCGAGAATCAGGCCCCAGGCCAGATCGGCTGTCGGGCGGCCCACACTGGGGGTGCCGCAGACCATCACACCCATTTCACTTGCCGCCGCCGTGTCTATGCCCCGGTTCCGCATGCCGCTGGTGATCAGAAGTTTCAGATTGGGCAGTTTTTCGAGTTGAGAGCGGGGGAATGGCGTGCGTTCCCGCATCGCGCAGATAATCTCGAAATCCTTCAGCCGTTCCGCAATCGCGTCTTCATCGAAAATATGATCATCGAAAACCGTGATATCGACATCATCCTTAACGATTTCCCAGTCCGTCCTGTCCCCGGCCACACCCTGATAATCGTCCAAAACTGCTACGCGCATCGGTAATCTCCCTGTTAAGTGCGGATATTATCTCCCTTGCCCGGCCAGGCGGCAAATGAAGGGACCGGAATTGACGGGAACGCGGAAGTTCGGGCTGGTCTGCCCGTGGCGTAAAAGCGTATAAAGTCAATTGGAAAAATCTTATCTACGCTGAAACGTCTCTTTATGTCCGGGTCGATCATCGTTCGCGGCGCGCGCGAACATAATCTGCAAAATGTCGATGTCGAATTGCCCCGCGATTCGCTTGTGGTCTTTACGGGCGTTTCCGGCTCCGGCAAATCGTCCCTCGCCTTTGACACAATCTATGCCGAAGGTCAGCGGCGTTATGTGGAATCGCTCTCCACCTATGCGCGCCAGTTTCTGGAGATGATGCAGAAACCGGATGT
>CAZBKQ010000011.1:0-60789 GCA_964492555.1 uncultured Rhodospirillaceae bacterium
CCGTCTACCAGCGCCTGGTACCAGTCATTGGTGATGTAATGCGATGTCTGTGAGGGATCATGCCGTGACATGTTTATACCTCCCGCGCGATGGTCAGTTCGGGCTCCGCCTTCATCAGCCGCCTATATTCCCGCATGGTCTCGCGCAGGAACACCTCATCGGTCGAGGGGCCGACGATATAGCCGTTCTCGTCTTTTGTGATGCGGCCTTCGATCCCCATGCCGCGATGCATATAGACCCATTCATCTTCCTCCGCCGCCAGCCCGACCTGTATCTGTTCGAAATTCATCAGATCGTCGAGCTCTCCGAAATTGGGGAAGCTTTCCTGGGTCCGCATGCGGAGCGCATTGATGTCATCGACCGCGCCATGCAGTTCGTTTTCGTCATCGACGACCGCCGTGCCCCACCAGGTGGTATCGGTTTCGGTCAGAGAGACCGGCTGGCTGACCTGCACGTGATTGCCGAGGATATGAAGGTTCGGGAAGACGTTGATATTAACCGGCTCGGATGAGGCGAGGTCCAGCACCGCATCGGCCTTGTCGCCGAGTTCCGTGCGCAGCTTCTCCTCATAATGCTCCATCCCGGGATGCGGTCCTTCGATGTCCCAGAGCGCGCCGGGCCGTTTTTCGAGCGCCGGGCGCTTGTCCTTATAGTGATGGCCGTTGCCGAAATATTTCAGATACATCGGCGCGGTATCGGGGCTGTTCTTGTAAAACGCCATGCCCTTTTCGGCGTCCGCCCCGGCCTTCTGCCGGTTTTCCATCGCCAGCAGCGACCGGTGGGAGAAGATCACGTGATAGCCGTCGCAGCTATTATCGTAGAGGAGCTTCCAGTTGCCATTGAATTTCAGCCGGTTGGCGTCGCAGAACGCCACCGTGCCGCCGGGGTGGCGGTCGAGCCATTCATCCAGCGGCCCCTTCACTCCGCCGAGATAGTCCTCCAGCGACGGCGCCTCCATATTCAGCGTGCCGAAGATGAAGCCGCGATAGGACTCAACCCGTGGCACCTGGGCGAGGTTGAACTTCTGATCGGAAAAATCGTCCGCATAGCCTTCCGGCCAGGGCACGCCGGAGAGCTTGCCGGTATTGAAAAAGCTCCACCCGTGATAGGGGCAGGCGAAGCTCTTCGCCTTGCCCTGCGCTTCCCGGCAGACGGTCGATCCCCGGTGGGTGCAGCGGTTATAGAGCGCGCGGATCTTCCCGTGTGAATCGCGCGTCACGATGATCGGCCGCAGCCCCAGCTTCGACTGGATGAAGTCATCGTTTTCCGGGATCTGGCTTTCATGGGCGAGAAAGACCCATACCGCGCCCCAGACTTTTCGCATTTCCTCACGGAAGATCGCCTCATCCGTGTAGATCAGCCGGTGGACCTTGTCCTCCTGTACCAGCTGGTCCCAGTCATAAAGGCCCGACGTGCCGATTGGATCGTGAATATTCATCTATTTGCCCGTGCAATGTTGGCGGCTCCGGCCCGCTCCCCCTCCCGGTCACCCGATAGGATACTCACGTGGGTAGCCGGGAGGGGGAGCGGGCCGGTACAGATTGTACAACATTAGAAGAAATCCAGATATTCGTCGCGTTCCCAGCCCGACACGCCATTGCCGGCATCATCCGGCGCGTGATCGGCGATATAGGCCTCATACCGGGCAAGCTCGGCCCGTTTCAGCGCGACATAGTAATCGACAAAAATATCGCCGAACTGCTCGCGGAATAGCGCGCTTTTATCCAGCGCGTCCAGCGCGTCGCCGAGATTCGTGGGCAGCATCGGCCGGTCGGCTTCATAGGGTTCGGGATCGGCCTCCCACGGTTCGGCTTCGGCCTCGATCCCGGCCAGCCCGCAGACGATTTGCGAGGCCATGAACAGATAGGGGTTGGCGGCGGGCTCGCCGATGCGGTTTTCGACCCGGGTCGCGGGATCGTCCGGTCCACCAAGGACGCGCAGCATCGCGCCGCGATGGTCATAGCTCCAGGCCGCGCGGTCCGGGGCGAGCGAATTCGGCTTGAAACGCTGGTAGCCGTTGACGGTGGGGGTGGAAAAGACCGTCGCTTCCGCCGCATGGTTCAGCAATCCGGCGAGATGCTGGCGGCCCATCGGTGAGAACACATCCGCGCCGCTCGCCGGGGTACAGAGATTTTCTCCGGTTGCGGCATGGCTGAGCGATTGGTGCAGATGCCAGCCGCTGGTGTAGTAGCCGTCAAAAGGCGGCTTGCACATAAAGGTCGCGAAATAGCCATGGCGGCGGCATATCTGGCGCGTCGCGGTCCGGAACAACAGAAAATTATCCGCCGCCGTCAGGGCGGGCAGCGCGGCGAAAGTGCATTCGATCTGGCCCGGCCCATATTCGTTTTCGATCGACCGCAGCGGAATGCCCAGCAATTCATAGGCCTCCGCCAGCTCGTTCAGCAACGGCTGGATCAGATCCATATTGGTTTCGGAATGGTAGGAATAACCCGGCTCCACCGGCAGGGTCTCAATCGCCCGGCCGCGCTGACCCGGCGCGCCGGTATTTTCCTCCGTATAATCGGCTTCGATCCGGCGCAGATACCATTCGACCTCCAACCCGACCGTCAGCGATGTTTGCTGCGCGCCGAGCCGCAGCGCCTGTTCCTTGAGACGCCGGCGGGAGGAGAAATGAAACGGCTTTCCGTCGGTGAAATACTCGTCGCACATTACCCAGGCGACGCCGTCCGTCCACGGAAGAGGGCGAAAGGTCGCGGGATCGGGCACCAGGACGATATTGGGCGATCCGGTCATTTCCTCCAGATCCATGCCGCCGCCACGCACGAAGGAGCGGAAAACCCGCCCGCCGCTGGAGTCCAGCGTGAAAGTCGCGACATTGGTGGTATAGCCGTCCTCGAGCGCGTCCCAGAAAATGCGGAGCGGCACCAGCTTCGCCCGTGCCTGGCCGTGACTGTCCGACCAGACCATCCGCACCATGCGGGTGCGCACAGCGGTAATCGTGTTCTTTATGGTATCGACATGGCTCGCTGCCTGTTCGCCCCATAGCCCGTGCCGTTCTATAAATCCGCTGCTCATCTGTCGCCGCTATCCTGTTAAGTCCCCGCACGATAATGCATTTGCGCATCCTGAGAAACGGAGGGCGTCGGGCGGGCGGCAATGCCCCTCCCTTGACCCCCCTCCCCGGAGGGGAGGGGGACCAAAGAAGACTGCGGCAATATAACTTTTCCCCTCCTCCGCCTGCGGGGGAGGGTTAGGGAAGGGGTAAAAGGGCCGAACGCCGGAAAGTCCCTATCCCGCTGTTGCGGTTCGGAAAAGCGGAAGGTAGCTTGCAGTTTATGCGTTACTGTCAGGGGCCAGACCCCGATACCAAATCACCGGATTTTGTTGCGCCGGCCAATGCCTGCGATGCGCACTGCCATGTATTCGGCCCTGCGGCCAAATTCCCCTTTGCCGAGGGACGCAGCTATACCCCGCCGGATTCGCCCTTTGAGGCCTTTCAGGATCTGCAAAAGACGCTCGGCCTTTCCCGCGCGGTGATTGTCCAGGCGACCTGCCACGGGACCGACAATACCGTGACGCTTGACGCCATCGAACGGTCGAACGGGCGCTATCGCGGCGTCGCCATCGTCGATGACGGCTTTACCGAAGATCAGTTCCGCGAAATGGATGCGGGCGGTATAAGGGGCGTACGATTTTCCTTCGCCCGCCATATCGGCAATGCGCCTGACTTCACCCTGGTCAACCGGGTCGTGGAGAAGATCGCGCCGCTGGGCTGGCACGTCGTCATCTATATGGAGGCGACAGACATTATCGAAAACGCCGATACGCTCTCGGCCATGCCCGTGCCGGTGGTGATCGATCATATGGGGCGGGTGCAGACCAAAAACGGTGTCGAGCAGGAGGCGTTCCAGCTATTGCTCGGATTGCTGCGCGGGCGCGATGATTTCTGGGTCAAGATTTGCGGCGCGGAACGGATTTCATCCGGCGGCCCGCCCTATCATGACGCGGTGCCGTTTGCGCAGGCTTGTATCGAGGCGGCGCCGGACCGGGTACTGTGGGGCACCGACTGGCCGCACCCCAATATCGAGGGGTTGATGCCGAATGACGGCGATTTGATGAATTTACTGCCGCTTTACGCGCCGGATGAGGCTGTGCGGAACCGCATTCTCGTCGATAATCCGGCGCGGCTTTACGGGTTTGACGATTAGACAGGAAGGAAAGACCAGATGGCTGATATTCCCCGCCTGAACGGCGTTATCAAGGCGCTGGAGGCCGGACAACCGACTTTCACCGCGTTCGCGACACCGGATGTGCCGAGCGCCGTCGCGTTCAGCAATAACACCGATTATGACGGCATCGTCTTTGAGATGGAGCACAACCCGTGGGACGGGCCGGTGCTGCGCGATTGTCTGCAATACATGTTGAACCGGGGCCAGATCGCCAAGGCGGGTTCGATCGCGCCGATCGTCACCCCGATGGTGCGCGTGCCGCCCAACGGCAATGAAATGGCACAGTTTCAGGCCAAGCAGGCGCTTGATCTCGGTGTCTATGGCGTCGTCTGGCCGCATATCAGCTCGGTAGAGGAAGCCTATAACGCGGTCGCGGCGTGCCGCTATCCGCGCCTGGCCGACAAGCCGCTATACGAACCGGCCGGTATTCGCGGTGACGGCCCGACCCAGGCGGTGCGCTATTGGGGTCTCTCGCAACAGGAATATTACCAGAAGGCCGATGTCTGGCCGCTCGCCCCGGAAGGCGAAATTCTGGTGATCCTGATGATCGAGGATACCAAGGGCATCGCGGCGCTCGACGATATTCTGAAAAACGTGCCGGGTGTCGGCGCGGTGCTGATCGGCGAAGGCGATCTCAGCCAGGAGTTGGGCTATCCGCGCCAGTATGAGCACCCGGTGGTGCTGGATGCGATGAAGAACATCGTCGATACCTGCAAGGCTAACAATGTCGCGGTCGGCCATCCGCATGTGAATGCCGGCAACGCGCAACGCATTCTGGATGAGGGGTACACCTTCTTGATGTGTGCGGCGGGCCGTTCGCTGGCAGGTCTGGAAAAGGGGCTGGAGCTTTCGGGACGCAAGGCGCTGGTTGCCGACAAGGGCGATCCGAACAACGAGCCGTCATACTGAATTAAGTCGGTACCGGCCCTCTCCCCCTCCCGTCCACCCATAAGGATACTCCCGTGGGTGGACGGGAGGGGGAGAGGGCCGGTACCGCGACCTTTAAAGGGAGAAATATCCATGATTATCGATTGCCACGGCCATTACACGACCGAGCCCGATGCGCTGACGCATTACAGGAAAACACAGCTGGAGGCGCTGGACGCCGATCCGTCCTTTCTGCCGACGCGGGCGGATCTGAACATTTCGGACGATGAAATACGCGAGCGGCTGGAACCCAACCAGATCAAGCTGCAGCAGGAACGCGGCACCGATATGACCATCTTTTCGCCGCGCGCGGTGGGGATGGGGCATCATCTCGGCACCGAACAGACCAGCTATTACTGGGCGGAAATCTGCAACAACATGATCCGCCGGGTGTGCGATCTCTATCCGGAACGGTTCGTTCCGGTTTGCCAGTTGCCGCAATATCCCGGCGTCGAGCCCAAGAACTGCATTCCGGAACTGGAACGCTGCGTCAATGAGATGGGCTTTATCGGCTGCAACGTGAACCCGGATCCGTCCGGCGCCATGTGGACCGACCCGCCGATCACCGACAAATGGTGGTATCCGCTGTGGGAGAAAATGTGCGAGCTGGACGTGCCGGGCATGCTGCATGTTTCCGGGTCCTGCAACCCCAACTTCCACCATACCGGGGCGCATTATATCGCCGGTGACACCACGGTTTTCATGCAGCTGATCCTCGGCGATCTGTTCAAGGATTTTCCGACGCTCAAATTCATCATCCCGCATGGCGGCGGCGCGGTGCCGTTCCATTGGGGCCGTTATCGCGGCCTCGCGCAGGATATGGGCAAGCCGACCCTGGACGAACATTTGCTGCAGAATGTCTATTTCGATACCTGCGTCTATCACCAGGCCGGTATCGATTGCATGACCAAGGTCATTCCGACCGAAAATATTCTTTTCGCTTCCGAAATGGTCGGCGCGGTGCGGGGGGTCGACCCCACCACCGGGCATAATTATGACGATACCAAGCGTTATATTGACGGGACGCCGAACCTGACGGACGCGGAAAAGACGCAAGTCTTCAGCGAAAACACACTCAAGGTGTTCAGCCGTCTCAAAATCTGACGATTTCGCCTAACAGCCGATCGGCCCGCTCCGTTGATCCGGGGCGGGCCGTACTCTTTTTTCAGCGTCAGAATCGTCAACCGATTCCGCACAATGTGCGCCTGACCGGCCAAATATGCATCTAATTGTCAAAAATCGGTCACATACAATATGTAGCGTGCATTTCGCGGGTGGAACAGTGATCCGTGGATAACTTCGCCGTAAGTCACGGTAATTTATAGTTTTTCCACAGGTGAGCCGGCAAATATCGACCGGTTGCACACCGCTCTTCCACAGTCTTCCCCACAAAATATTGTGTCTTTATGACAATTAGACACCAATTATTGTTGACGAGAGGATTCACTCTGGTGCATGATTCTTTATCCCAAGAGACGCCATGAAACAGAAGTTTCACGTCTGCGCGGGGCCCCTTTCGGGTTCGGACAGGCGAATGCAGCCGGACTCCGCGTTTTTTAGGCGATTGAGGGGTTAACGGGGTTGTTGAGTATTTTGAGTACGGGAGGATCAGGGGTGTTGGATAGCGTAGACCGAGAAAACGAGCCGGAAGTCTTCAAGGACGGTCCGGGACTGTTCCAGAACGAACGCGGGATCCGTATCGAGATTGACGAGAGCCGGGACGTAAAGCTGACCGAATTCGGCAAGGAGACGCTTTCCGACCGCTACCTGATGCCCGAGGAGAACTATCAGCGCATGTTCGCGCGCGTCGCGGCCCATTATGCCGACGATTCCGAACACGCCCAGCGTCTGTACGATTACATCAGCCAGTTATGGTTCATGCCGGCGACCCCGGTCCTGTCGAATGGCGGCACCAAGCGCGGCCTTCCGATTTCCTGCTTTTTGAATGAGGCGACCGACAGTCTGGAAGGCATCGTCGGGCTGTGGAATGAAAATGTCTGGCTCGCGGCCAAGGGCGGCGGGATCGGCAGCTATTGGGGCAATCTGCGCTCCATCGGCGAACGCGTCGGCGCCAACGGCAAGACCTCCGGCATCATCCCCTTCATCCGGGTGATGGACTCGCTCACACTGGCGATTTCCCAGGGCAGCCTGCGGCGCGGTTCGGCGGCGATCTATCTGCCGATCGACCATCCGGAAATTGAGGAATTCATCGAGCTTCGCCGGCCGACCGGCGGCGATCCCAACCGCAAGGCGCTTAACCTGCATCACGGCATTCTTCTGTCCGACGAATTCATGCGGGCGGTGGAAAATGACGAAGAATTCGCGCTGCGCAGCCCGAAGGACGGATCGGTCCAGCGCAAGTTGTCCGCGCGGTCGCTCTGGATCCGCCTGCTGACCTGCCGGGTCGAAACGGGTGAGCCCTACTTCATCTATATCGACCATGTGAACAAGGCGCGGCCCGAACATCACAAGCTGGCCGGGCTTGAGGTCAAGATGTCGAACCTGTGCAGCGAAATCACCCTGCCCACCGGCATCGATCATCATGATGAACAGCGCACGGCGGTCTGCTGCCTGTCCTCGCTCAATCTCGAGACCTGGGACGAATGGCACGATCACCCGATGATCGTGGAAGACATCATGCGCTTCCTCGACAATGTCATTCAGGACTTCATCGACAATGCGCCGGATGATATGTCGCGCGCCCGCTATTCGGCGATGCGTGAACGTTCCGTCGGGCTCGGCGTCATGGGGCTACATTCCTACTTTCAACAGAAAATGATCCCGTTTGAATCGGTGATGGCGAAGGTCTGGAACAAGAAAATGTTCAAGCAGATCCGCGAACAGGCCGATGCGGCGTCCGTCAAGCTGGCGGAAGAACGCGGCGCCTGCCCGGACGCGGCGGAATACAACATTATGGAGCGTTTCTCCCACAAGATGGCGATCGCGCCGACGGCGTCGATTTCCATCATCTGCGGCGGGGCAAGCGCGGGGATCGAACCCATCGCGGCCAATTCCTATACCCACAAGACGCTTTCCGGCAGCTTCACGGTGCGCAACCGCTATCTTAAGAAACTGCTGGAGGAAAAGGGCAAGGACACGCCGGAAATCTGGTCCTCGATCGGCACCAGTGAGGGCTCGGTCCAGCATCTGGATTTCCTGTCGGATGATGAAAAGGACGTGTTCAAGACCGCGTTCGAACTGGATCAGCGCTGGGTGGTGGAGCTGGCCGGCGACAGGGCGGAATTCATCTGCCAGTCGCAATCGGTCAATGTCTTCCTGCCGTCCGATGTGCACAAGAAAATGCTGCATGACATCCATTGGAACGCCTGGAAGAAGGGTCTGAAATCGCTCTATTACTGCCGCTCCAAATCGATCCAGCGGGCCGAGGCGGTGTCTCAGAAGGTGGAGGCCGAGAAGGGCGCGCCGGCGATGACGCCCGGCGCCATTCCCGTGCCGTCGCCGGACGCCATCGATATTCCGGTGGCGGCAGCCGTGGCCCAGAACGGCACGGATAACGATAACGATTATGAGGAATGCCTGTCCTGTCAGTAACGACGGGAGAGGTCTGAGCGGAAACAGCCGGGGCTTTCAGCCCCGGTTACTTTCCCGGGGAGAACCAAATGTCACTCTTGGATGAAAATGTCGTCTACAAACCCTTCCGTTATCCGTGGTGCTATGACGCCTGGCTGACCCAGCAGCGCGTCCACTGGATTCCGGAAGAGGTGCCGCTGGCCGATGACGTCAAGGACTGGCACAACAAGCTGTCTAAGCAAGAGCGCCACACGCTGACGCAGATTTTCCGCTTCTTCACCCAGGCCGATATCGAGGTCAATAACTGCTACATGAAGCACTACACCAAGGTCTTCAAACCGACCGAGGTGCAGATGATGCTGGCCGCGTTCTCCAATATCGAGACCGTACATATCGCGGCCTATTCCTATCTGCTTGATACGATCGGTATGCCGGAGACCGAATACGAGGCCTTCCTTCACTATAAGGAGATGAAGGACAAGTACGATTACATGCAGGGCTTCAATGTCGAGAGCAAACAGGACATCGCCAAGACCCTGGCGGTGTTCGGCGGCTTCACGGAAGGGCTCCAGCTTTTCGCGTCCTTTGCGATCCTGTTAAACTTTCCGCGCTTTAACAAGATGAAGGGGATGGGGCAGATCGTGTCCTGGTCGGTGCGCGATGAATCGCTCCATACCGAATCCATCATCAAGCTGTTCCGCACTTTCGTCTCAGAAAACCCCGAGATCTGGACCGAGGAATTGCAGCGCGAGCTTTATGTCGCCTGCTCGACCGTCGTGGAGCACGAAGACGCCTTTATCAGCCTCGCATTCGAGCTCGGCGGGGTCGAAGGGCTGAACGCGCCCGAGGTGAAAAAATATATCCGCTATATCGCCGACCGGCGGCTGGTGCAGCTCGGACTGCAACCGATCTTTCGCATCGAATCCAACCCGCTGCCCTGGCTCGACGAAATTCTCAACGGGGTGGAGCACGCGAATTTCTTCGAAAACCGCGCGACGGAATATTCCAAGGCCGCGACGCAAGGGTCGTGGGACGATGTCTGGAACTGAATAAAAAATCTCCCTGAGTAACTGACTTTACCGGCCCTTCGGGGCCGGTTTTGTTTTGTGTGCGCCTAATTTCCACCCCCACCCTGACCCTCCCCCTGATAGGGGGAGGGAAATCCCATTTCCTCCGGTTGTGCCAATTGGCAACGGCGGTAGGATTTTCGCGATCAACCTAAAAACAGGAGACCTCTCATGCCCCATACATACAAGAACCCCGAAGGCTCGCGCGCGCCGGCCAATTATCACCAGTCGGTGGAAACCCCGCCCAACTGCAAATTCCTCTATGTCGCCGGTCAGACTGGGGTCGCGCTGGACGGTACTGTCCCGGAAGGGATTGAGGCTCAGGCGCAGATTGCCTTTGACGGTATGAAAACCGTGTTGGCGGCATCCGGTTACGGGCTGGAGGATGTGGTCTTCATGAAGACCTTTCTGGTAAATCGCGATGACCGGCCCGGCTACCAGAAAATCCGTGAAGCCGTCTGGGGCGATATCAAACCCGCCTCGACCTTTTTGGTCGTCTCAGGCCTTGCCGATCCGGAATATCTGGTAGAGGTCGAATGTATCGCCGCGAAACCGGCCTAATAGTGGCCTGGAACCGAATGATTGAAATCTCTCGCTCAAACCGGGGTGACAAGCGGGCCGATTGGGATTAAACCCGCGCCATGACCAGAAAGGCGGCGGCTCATCTTCCCCAAACCCCTGAGGGGGAACAGATTTTTCTCGATCATGTCGGCTGGTTCGTCGCCGATATGGAGGCCGCCGGTGCCGCGTTCGAACGGCTCGGATTCCGCCTGACGCCGTTCGTCGCCCAGCATAACGCCGATCCCGATGGCGGGCCGCCCAAACCGGCCGGCACCGGCAATCGTTGCGCCATGCTGCAACGCGGCTATCTGGAAATTCTTACCGCCGTCGATGGGGTGGATACGCCGCTTTCGCAGCAGCTGAATGGCGCGGTGGCGCGCTATAACGGGCTGCATCTCGTGGCCTTTACCGTCGATGACGCGGAAGGCGCGCATCGGCAGCTGGAAGAGGGCGGGTTTTCACCGCAAGACCCGGTTCATCTGCGCCGTCCGATTACGCTTTCCGACGGAAACGAGGGTGAGGTTTCCTTTACCGTGCTGCGCGTGCCCCCCGATGCGATGGAAGAGGGCCGGGTTCAGATGTTGCGTCAGGAAACGCCGGACCTGGTCTGGCAGGACGATTTGATCGCCCGGGATAACGCGATTTCGGCCCTGACAGGCATCATCGTCTGTGTCGAGAATCCGGCGGAGGCGGCGGAGCGTTACTCAAGCTTCACCGGGCGCGCGGCGGTCGGCGGCGGGGATTATTTCACCATCGATCTCGACCGCGGACGCATCGGCATCGCCGGTGCGGAAAAATGCCGCCAGATGATGCCGGAAATCGAAATCCCGACATTGCCCTTCATGGCGGCGGTGGTTCTGGAAAGCCGGAACCCGATGGATACCTATACCTACTTTGCGCAGAACGGTGTGCGTTGCGTATCCGGAACCGAACGCACCTTGCGGGTCGATCCGGCGGAAGCGCAAGGGGCGTCAATCGTCGTCGTGGCGGAAGGCGAAATCTGGCCCCCGGTCGCGGGCTGATCCGGAAATGGCCCCGGACGGGGAATGGGTGTTCGGATACGGGTCGCTGGTATGGCGCCCCGATTTTCCTTTTGCGGAAAGACAAAATGCGCGCATTGAGGGCTGGCGGCGCGTGTTCTGGCAAGGCTCCACCGATCATCGCGGCGTGCCCGGCGCGCCCGGCCGGGTCGTTACCCTGGTGCCGGAACGCGAAGCCGTTTGCTGGGGGACCGCCTATCGTATCACGCCGCAAGAGTTCGAGGCCGTCATCGCGCATCTCGATTACCGGGAAAAGGGCGGTTACGCGCTCGAAGCAGTCTCCATCCATATGGATGGGGTATCGGTCGATGGAATGGTTTATGTTGCCACGCCCGACAATCCGAATTTTCTCGGGCATGCGCCGTCATCGGAAATCGTCGATCAGGTTTTGCGGTCGTACGGGCCAAGCGGTCCCAATGACGAATATGTCCTTCGCCTGGCCGATGCACTCCGTGATATGGGCGTCGATGATTCCCACGTCTATGAGATCGATCGTCTGATCCGCTCGGCGCGCCCAAAAGCCTGAAAAAATCTTTTTCTAATCCGTGTTTGCCGAAAAAGTTTTTCCGGCCCGATGATATGCGGCTTGTAAAAATAGGAAATTTTCTTAAAATGATATAAAAAAAGAAAAAACATTTTTAATTCACTAATATACGATGAAATAATTCCGATTAACGGTATAATTATGGAAATTTTATTGAAAGGTGTTCGTTATGGACGGTCTGGTTGGATCAGAGACACTCAAAAAGCGATCCGTTTCGGCGCAACGCGCGCTGGATGATTTCTGTCACAATGCGTCTTCCATCATCGGAACCGTTCCGGAAACCGAACTGCCGGCCAAAATTGCCGGATTGTTGCCGCAACTGATGGGGGTGCCGGGCTTGTTGACCGACGCTGACTGCGCGGCGCCAGAAGTTGGTTATGGCCGTAACACCGTCTTTATTTGCCCCAAAGGCGGGTTTTCCATTCTCGCCATGGTCTGGCCGGCCGGTGTGGAGACACCGATCCACGACCATCGCGACTGGTGTGCGCTGGGCGTCTATGACGGCGAGATCGAGGAAACCCGTTTCGATGCGGTGGATACGGCAATCGCAAAAGAAACCGCGCGGGTTACGCATGAAACCGGTGTATGCGGTTCCTTGCCGTGGGGCGCGCCGAATATTCACCGGATCGCTAATCGGACGGACAGGCGGGCGATTTCTATCCATGTCTATGGCGGCGATTGCGAGAAGCAGGGCCCCAACCTGGAGACCGTATACAGCCTTCCCTCTTGACGCATACCGTCTGCCGGGCTATCGCCGGGTCGGACACCAATTCATATTGAAACCCTGATTTAAGGAGTGCCGAAATGCGCGCCGTTTGCCTGCATGAACAAGGTGGAATTGACAAGCTGATACTGGATGAGAATTTTCCCGACCCCACGCCGGGCGAGGGACAGGTCGTCATCCGGGTCAAGGCGACTTCGCTTAACTACCACGACGTCTTTACCTGCCGGGGAATGCCGGGCATCAAACTGCCTCTGCCGATTGTCCCGGGGCTTGATGTCGCCGGTGAGATTTCCGAAGTCGGCCCCGGTGTCGATGGCTGGAAGGCCGGCGATCGCGTTCTGGTCAACCCGCTTGACCCCACAGATCCCAGCAAGGGGCTGATGGGCGAAATGCTGAATGGCGGCACCGCCGAATATTGCCTGGTCGATGCGCCGCGTCTGATCAAAATTCCCGAAGGCTGTTCCTATGAACAGGCGGCGGCGCTGCCGGTCGCCTATGGCACCGCGCACCGCATGATGTTCGCCAATGGCGGCATCGAAGGAGGAGAACGGGTGCTGATCCTTGGCGCCAGCGGCGGGGTCGGTTCCTGCTGCGTGTTGCTGGCGAAGATGATGGGATGCGAGGTCGTGGCCTGCGGTTCCAGCCAGGACAAGCTGGATGCGCTGACAAGCTGGGGCGCCGATCACGTCATCAATTACAAGGAAGAAGATTTCGTAAAGTGGATCTGGAACAAGTTCACCAAGCCGCACCGCCGCAAGTTCGAAGGCGGGGTCGACGTGGTGATCAACTTCACCGGTGGCGATACCTGGGTGAATTCCTTCAAGGTCACGCGGCGCGGCGGCAAGATCCTGACCTGCGGGGCGACCGCCGGCTTCGATCCCAAGACCGATCTTCGCTATGTCTGGTCGTTCGAGCTCAAGGTGCTGGGTTCCAACAGCTGGCTGCCGGAAGATCTGGAACGGCTCATGCAGCTGATCAGCGAAGGCAAGCTGAAGCCGATTATCGATACCGTCTTGCCGCTGGAAAAAACGGCGGAAGGCGTCCGCTTGCTGGAAGACCGTGAAGTCATCGGAAAGATCGTCATCACCCCATGACCACTGACTCCGGCAATCTCGGCGATGTTTTTGCCGCCCACGGCGACAGCGAGGCGATCGCCGTTATCGATCTCTTCGATGGCGGCAACCCGCGCCAGGTTTCCTATGCGACGCTGACGGACGGCTGTAATGCGGTCGCGCGCGGACTTCTCGCCGCCGGGCTGAAAACCGGCGACCGGGTCGGTATTCTGGCGCTCAACCGGCTGGAATTCCTTGAGGTCCTGTTCGGCTCCATGCGGGCCGGCTGCGTGCCGGTCATGATTAACGCCAAGCTGCCGGCCGATCAGGTGCAATACATCGCTGCAGACGCCGATACAAAGATTGTATTCGGCGATGAGAATTTGCGCGGGCTTTGCGCACGGGATATGCGCTATGTCTCGTTCGATACCGGCGAATATGGTGACTTTCTCGATCCCGGCCCGTTTGAAAGTTTCCGGCCCGGTCCGGAAGATATCGCCGAGCAGCCTTATACGTCGGGCTCTACCGGGCGGCCGAAGGGCGTCCTGCTGCATCATAAGGGGCAGCGCTGGATGATCGACCGGCTGGTCGAGAGCCGGAGCCTGGTACCCGAGGATTGCGGTGTGATTTCCGCGCCGCTTTATCACAAGAACGCGCTTCTGGCGGTCAAATCGGCGCTGCAGGCAGGCGGGCGGATCGTGCTTTTGCCGAAATTCGACGTCGAACAATATATAAGGGCGATCGAACAGTATGGCATCACCATGCTGACCGGCGTGCCGACCATGTATGCGCTGATGTTGCAGCAGGAAAAGCTGCTGGATGAAACCGATCTGTCCTCGGTCCGCAATATGAGCATGGGTTCTGCACCGGCCTCCGAAGTGTTGCTGGATGAGCTTCAGGCGCGCTTTCCCGATGCCCGGATAAATCTCAATTACGGCATTACCGAAGGCGGGCCGATCCTGTTCGGCTGGTCGCATCCGGAAGGTCTGGAACGGCCGCGCACAACGGTCGGCTATCCGATTGACGGGGTGGAAATACGCCTTGAAGGCGGGCCTGACGAAAATCAGGGCGTGCTGCATGTCAGAAGCCCGGGCGTGATGCTCGGCTATCACAATCTGCCGGAGGCGACAGCCCGCGATCTGCAGGATGGATGGCTCGATACCGGCGATATTCTGCGGCGCGACGAAATCGGCTGGTATTACTTTGTCGGGCGCGCCGACGATATGTTTGTGACGGGCGGCGAAAATATCTATCCCGGTGATGTCGAAACCATGCTCGAACGGCATGATGACGTTATGCAGGCGGTGGTCGTGCCGGCCCCCAATACGCTGAAGGCCCATGTGCCGCATGCCTTTATCGTGCCGCGCCAGGGGAGTTCCCTGACCGAGGACGAAGTAAAGCAGCACGCGCTTGCCAATGCGCCGGCCTATGCCCATCCTCGGCGGGTGTTTTTTATGGAGCAACTGCCCCTTGCCGGAACCAACAAGATCGATCGCAAGAAACTGCTTGAGCTGGCCGCCGCGGCGGCAAGGGCCGACGGCACCGCCTGAGCGGCGCGGTCTTTCGCGGTTTGCGGCCGCTTCTTTCCTGTTCCTCGGTTTGGTGTTCGGGTTTCCGGCAATGGCTGCCGGCGAGGACGCTGCTCTTCGTCTGATCAATGAATTCCGCAAGGAAAGCGGGCGCGCGGCTTTAGCCATGGATGCCCGACTTGTCCGTGCGGCGGAACGCCATGCCAGAGAGATGGTAACGGATGACTTCTTCGATCATAAGGGGCCGGGCGGCTCGACAATGGATAGCCGTGCCCGCGAAGCGGGCTATGAATGGCGTTTGCTTGCGGAAAACCTGGCCGCCGGAATGGGTACGCCGGAAAAAGCCATACAGACCTGGATCGACAGCAAGCCGCACCGGCATAATCTGCTGCTGAGAGATGTCGTCCATGCCGGGATCGCCCATCTTCGGGACGGCTCGGATAGCGGCGATATCGTTTTCGGAGATTACTGGGTGCTGCTCCTCGCCGCGCCGTCCACGGCGAATTAGGCGGATTTCTTCAACGCCTCTATATAGCCGGGCAGGGCGAACGCGCCCGCGTGTATGGCGGCATTGTAATATCTGGTGTCGAGCGCCAGCGTGTCCACGCGCCGGGTGATCTCCTCCCGCGGTGTTGCACGCGGTGTTTCGCTATGACACCCCCAGCCCAGCGTCATGAAGCCGGCGCCGTATGTCGGCACCTGGGTGATAAAGAAATCCGCATCCGCGAAGATATTGTTCATACGCTGGAAGGTGCCGCGGGCTTCGTCCGGCTGCATCCAGGTGACACCGCTCTGGGTGATCAGGATTCCCTTTTCCGTCAGGCAGCGGGCGCAATTCGCATAAAACGCTTCTGTAAACAGAACCTTACCCGGGCCGATGGGATCGGTGGAATCGACAATAATCACGTCGAACTTTTCATCGGTTTCAGAAACGAATTTGATGCCGTCCATGAAACGAAGATCGGTTCTGGGGTGATTGAACGCGCCCGCGCTCAGGCTCGGCATATGTTCTTCGCATAGCCGGACGACGGTCTCGTCGAGCTCGATCATGGTGACGCGGTCCACCGGATGTTTCAGCGCCTCGCGCAGCGCGCCGCCGTCGCCGCCGCCGATGATCAGGATGTTCTTCGCATCCCCGTGCGCCACCACCGGCACATGGACGATCATCTCGTGATAGCAGAACTCATCCGCTTCCGTGGTCTGGATCACGCCGTCGAGCGCCAGGATCCTGCCGAACCGTTCGGTTTGAAAGACGACAATGTCCTGAAAACCGGTGCGGCCTTCATAAAGGACTTCTTCGATTTTGAAGGATTGCTGAAAATCGGCATACAGCGTTTCCGCGAACCAACGATCGCTCACGCCACGACGCCCCGTTTCTGATGGGTAACCTGTATGTCGTCGGGCAGAAAATATTTGCGCAGGACCGGCAGGGCATTTTCCGGATTGCAGGCGCCGCACATAAAGATATCGAAGGCCGCGAAACCGCGTTCCGGCCATGTGTGAACGCTGATATGCGATTCCGCCAGAACCGCTACGCCGGAAACACCTTGTTCAGGGCCGAAATGGTGCAGGTGGATATGAAGCAAGGTCGCGCCGCACGCCTCAATGGCTTCGCGCAGCGCGGTTTCCATATAGGCCGGATCGGCAAGTTTCTGTGCGCCCCAAAGGTCGGCGAGGACGTGACTGCCGGCAAACAGGACGCCGTCCTTTTCGACGAAATAGTCATTCTGGGCATTTTGATTGGCGGGCAGGGCCGCGCCGGAAAGGGTCTGCGCCATCAAGTGATCTCAACCATCAGACGGTGTCGGGAAAGAATTTTTCAAGGCGCGTTCAATCGCCTAAAAACAGGCTGAATGCAAGCCCGAAAAGGCCAAAAAATTCAAGGCTGAAGTCAGGCCGGGAAATCATGTTTGCGGGCCATCCCGCCGGCAATCAGGGCGTAATAAACCTGACCGTTGGTCAGCTTCCAGTCCCAGGCCCGGATGCCAAGGAAATACTGGGTGCGCCGTTTGATTTCCGACTCAAAGACGTGCCCGCCAGCGGGGGCATTTTGTTCGTCGATTCGTGCTTTTGCATGGGCGCGGAGACAAAGACAGGCGCCATAGGCGCCCGCTAACTGCTTCAGAAACGGCGTGGCGGCATATTCCTTATCTGCATCATGGCCAAGTTCCAGAATGAATTTCATCGATTCTTCGAGCATATAAAGTCCGTCCTGCAACGCGTCTTTCAGTTCCGTCGTGACATTGCCGCCCGCTAGTTCGGCCGATTTAGCATTAACGATTTCCAGATCATCCATCAGGGACATCAGTACTGCGCCCTTATCCGGCAGGATTCGCCGGAAAACCAGATCGATAGCCTGTATGCCGTTCGTCCCTTCATAGATCGGCAGGATACGCGCGTCGCGGTAATGCTGCGCCGCGCCGGTCTCCTCGATATAGCCCGCGCCGCCATATATCTGCAGCGATTCCGATGCGATCGAAACCGCTTCATCCGTACACCAGGCCTTGACGACCGGGGTCAGCAGGGAAATCCGGGTTTCCAGCTTTTTCCGTTTGCCCTCATCTTCCTCCGCCTCCGCCATATCGCGCATCCGGGCAACCTCCGCCGCCATCAGCCGCATCGCCGTGATACGCCCGCCCGCATTCAGGATTGAGCGATCGATATCCGGATGGTGATCGATGGTTGAACGCGCGCCATCGCCTGGCGGAAATTGCCGGGACCGGCCCTGTTCGCGTTCAGCCGCATAGTTACGGGCATCCTGCAGGGCGCGTTCCGCGATGCCGATTCCCTGGTCGCCGACCGCCAGCCGCGCCGCATTCATCATGGAAAACAGCACGGCGAGGCCCTTGCCCTCTTCGCCGATCAGCCAGGCGACCGCGCCGTCATTTTCGCCATAGAGCATTTCGCAGGTCGGACTGCCGTGGAGGCCGAGCTTTTCTTCCAGCCGCGCCGCGCGGAAATCATTGCGCGCGCCATCGGGCAGGAATTTGGGCGAGAGAAACAGGCTGAGCCCCTTGCTGCCGGACGGCGCGCCGGGTGTGCGGGCAAGTACCAGATGCACGATATTTTCCGTCATATCGTGGTCGCCCCAGCTGATGAATATCTTCTGTCCGAAAAGCCTGTAACGGTCTCCGTCCGGTTCCGCCCGGCAGGTCGCCGCGCCGATATCCGATCCCGCCTGCGGTTCGGTGATCGCCATGGCGGCGGTCCATTCGCCCGACACCAGCTTTGGCAGCCAGATCTTCTTCTGTTCCCGGTTGGCGTGGCCGCTCAGCAGGGTGACCGCGCTTTCGGTCAAGAGCGGACAAAGCGCGAAGGCCATATTCGCGCCATTCCAGATTTCACGCAGCTGTGACGAGATGACGTGGGGCAGCCCTTGCCCACCGAATTCTTTCGGCGCGCTCGCGGCGCACCAGCCATTTTCCTGAAATGCGCGATAGGCATCACGAAATCCGGGCGGCGTCGTCACCCCGTCTTCAGTTAGCCGGCACCCCTCGCGGTCGCCAACCCGGTTCAGCGGAGAAAGGACTTCTGATGCGAAACGTCCGGCTTCGGTGAGGACCGCTTCGGCATCGTGGAAAGTGAACTCACCCCATTCCGGCGGGAGGGAGGCGCTGTCGGCTCCGCAAAGCTGTTCGAGGATGAACAGATGGTCGCATATCGGGGCCGTGTAATCGGCCATCAGCCTTTAGAGCACCTTGCCGGGATTCATGATTCCCTGCGGGTCGAGCGCGGCTTTCAGGGTTCGCATGACGTCGAGCGCTTCCGAATTCTTGTAGTGGGCGAGCTCCAGCCGTTTGGACATGCCGATGCCGTGTTCGGCGCTGATACTGCCATTGAGCGCCACCGCCTCATCATGGACCGTGCGGTTGATTGCTTCCAGCTGCCCGAAAAAGGCGTCGGCTTCCATATCGACCGGCACGGTGACGTTGTAATGGACGTTGCCGTCCCCGACATGGCCGAACGCGCAAACCCGGATGCCCGGCACTTCCGCCTCGATTGCCGCGCCGGCCTTATTCAGGAATTCAGGCACGCTGGAGACCGGGACGGAGATGTCGTGCTTGATGCTCGCCCCTTCGACCATCTGGGCCTCCGGGATCGTCTCGCGCAGCCGCCAGAAATCGCGCGACTGGCCCTCGCTTTCGGCGAGAGCGGCGTCGAGCACCAGCCCGTCTTCCATCGCTTCGCCCAGAATATTTTCCAGCGTGTCGCGCAAGCCCCCATCGGCGTGACCGGAAGTCAGCTCAATCAGCAGATATTCCGCATACTCGGTTTCCAGCGGATCGCGCGTATCCGGAATATGTTTCAGGACGAAATCCAGACCGCGCCGCGCGATCCACTCGAACGCCGTCACCCGGTCGTCGCTGGCGGTCCGGGCGCGGGCAAGCAATTCGATCGCCGCCTCGCAATCGCGGATCGCGACGAACGCTGTCTGTACGTCCTTGGGCTTCGGGAACAGTTTCAGAACGGCGCCGGTAATGATGCCCAGCGTGCCTTCGGCCCCCATAAAGAGATGCTTGAGATCGTATCCCGTATTGTCCTTGCGGAGCGCGGTCATCCCGTCCCAGATGCGCCCGTCGGGCAGGACGAATTCCAGCCCGAGAACCAGCTCCCGCGTGGTGCCGTACCGTAATACGCCGGTACCGCCTGCGTTGGTCGAGAGATTACCCCCGATGCGGCAGCTGCCTTCCGCGCCGAGGCTGAGCGGAAACAGCCGGTCTGCTTCGTCCGCCGCCTGCTGGATATCGGCCAGAATGACGCCCGCATCGACCGTGATCGTGTAGTTGAGCGGATCGATGCCGCGCACCTTGTTCATCCGAGACAGGCTGAGCAGGACGGAATTGCCGCTATCGTCCGGCGTCGCGCCGCCGCAGAGGCCGGTATTGCCGCCCTGCGGCACGATCGGCGTGCCGGTTTCCGCGCAAAGCGCGACAACCTTGGAGACCTCTTCGGTACTGGCCGGGCGGACAACCGCGACGGTTGCGCCGCGATAGGCGCGGCGCTGGTCGATCAGATAGGGCTCTGTATCGGCCGCCTCCGTCAGAAGGCCTGATTTCCCGACGATTGCTTCAAGTCTTTTCAGAAAATCCGAAGGTGTCTGAATTTGGTTGCCGTCCATGATCCTGTGTCCTTTATGAGCGGCCTGACCAGGTCGCTTTGTCTTTCGCCGGTTTATCCTATCGCCCTTGGACGGGCAAGCAATCAGCGCTCCGCCGCGCGCTTGAGACGATCGTTGATCGCGGCCCCCAGCCCGGTTTCGGGTATCGGCATGACGGCGATGGCGGCGGGCGCCAGTTCATCCAGCTGGCGCATCATCTCGAACAAATTGGCGGCGGCTTCGCGGAGATCGCCCGTTGTGGAAAGATTAAGCGTCGTTCCGTCGAATGAAGGAATATCGGGCCCGAACGCCAGCAACGCCTCATTTGCCCGTGCCTTATCGGCATTCAGCCGCAGGGGTGCCGCCGTCGCATAATGGCGCAACAACATGCCCGGAGAGGAAGGCGTGTTTGGCGCTGCTTCCGGCGTATCAAGCGGCCCGGTTACTGCCTCTATGTCCTCTGCCGGAACGCCGCCATGGCGGAGGATCGCGGGCCGGCTTCCGGTAAGATCGATTACCGTGCTTTCGAGACCCACGGGGCAAGGGCCGTCATCCAGCACCATCGCGATCTCGTCACCGAAGGCATCGGCGACATGGGCCGACCGTGTCGGGCTGACTTTTCCGGATTTATTAGCGCTTGGCGCGGCGACGGGGACGCCCGCTTGCCGCAACAGCCGGCGCGCGGACTCCTTTGCCGGAACACGCACCGCCAAGGTGTCGAGACCGGCGCCCGCCAGACGGCAAACCGGACAATCCAGCGCGCGCGGCAGGACAAAGGTCAACGCGCCAGGCCAGAAATGCGCGGCCAGCCTTTCCGCCATCTCGTTAAAGGCAACGATGGACCGCGCGGCCTCCGTGTCGGGCACATGGATGATCAGCGGGTTGAAGCGGGGACGTCCTTTGGCCTCGAATATCGCCGCGACGGCTTCGGCATTGGTCGCGTCCGCCCCAAGCCCGTAAACGGTCTCGGTCGCGAAGGCGACAAGCTTCCCATCCCGCAGGAAGGTGGCGGCTTGGGAAATCGCGTCAGTCGAGTCCGCGCGCGATGAACTCGTCATTGAGGAAATGTTCCTTGCCATAGAGCATCGGCGCCCCGTCGAGCGTGCGGACGCTGCCACCGGCGGCCCGAAGCACCGCATCGCCCGCGGCAGTATCCCATTCACGCGTGTGACCGTAGCGGGGATAGATATCGGCCGCGCCTTCCGCCACGAGGCAGAATTTGAGGGAGCTGCCGGCCATCTTCATTTCCGCCTCCGGCATGTCATCCAGCAGCTTTTGCACCGCATCCTTGTCGCCATGCGACCGGCTGGCGATCATGACAGCCTTCCGCTCCGGCTGTTTTCGGGCGGAAATTTTGGTGAATTTGCCGTCTCTGCGGATAATCGCATCTCCGTCGAGCGCTCCGGCGTAAAGCGTGCCGACCGCGGGCGCGCCGACAACGCCAAGTACCGGAACTGTGTCCTTGACGAGCGCGATATTGACGGTGAATTCGTCCCGCTTATTGACGAATTCCCTGGTGCCGTCCAGCGGATCGACCAGCCAGAAAATTCCGCCGCTGACATCGATTTCCGCGCCCGCCGCCATTTCCTCTTCGGCGACAACCGGTATCTCCGGCGTCAGTTCGCGAAGCCCCGCGACGATCAGCTTTTCGGCGACTTCATCGGCCTCGGTAACCGGCGAGGCATCGTCTTTCTTCCGCACCGAAAAATCGGTCCGGTAGATTCCCATGATCTTTTCACCGGCCTGATCGGCGAGCGCCGTAATTTCCGCCAGAATTTGGTCGGAATCCATATCGGTCATACGATGCGCCCGCCTTTCATTGCCCGGAGACCGGACTCACTGGGTCTTGGGTTGACCGGCACCCGCCGCGGCGGCCAGTTCGGGCCATGCCGCCGGTGCCCCCGATGCCTTGATATTATCTTCATCGGAGGCGTTCGGGTCCCAAAGCCTTCCCAGGAAGCGCATGGAATTGATCCCGTCGGAATCGTCGGAAGCCAGGAAGATCGCCGGGGCGACCATGGCTTCCGGTTTGACCAGCTTTTCACGGTTATAGGGAGATTCATGCGGCACCATCGGCGTATCCGCCGCGCCGCCCGGCACCAGCACGTTCGCGGTGACGGCGGAACCGGCGACTTCAAAATCTTCCGCCCAGCTTGAGGTCGCGGCTTCCAGCGAGGCCTTCGATTGGCCATAGGGCATGTTGCCGCCACGGATCATGGTGTTCAGGCTGGTGGTTACATTCACGATGCGGCCCTGGTTCTGTTTCATCAGATAGGGCGCGGCGGTGCGCCCCATCAGAAACGCGCCCCGGACATTCACATCCATTACCGCCTGCCATTTATCCGGTTCGGTGTCCCAGAAATTCAGCCGATTGGTCAGATAATCGCGGCGAATCCACGACATGCCGAGCCCCGCGCAATTAATCAGCACGTTCAGCCCGCCAAGGTCGTTGATCACGGCGTTTATGTTTTTCTCCACCGCCTCCTGAGAGGTGATGTCGCATTGAAACGGCGTGATGTTGCCGCTGCCGCCTTCGCTGGCGGTCGCCTTGGCGGCATCCAGATTGATATCGACACCGGCAACGCTGGCCCCCGCATCGCCGAGCCCCATCGCCATCGCCTTCCCGAGCCCGCTTCCCGCGCCCGTTACAATGCAGATTTTCCCGTTGAGATCCCTGTTCGCCATGATTTTTCTCCCTCATGAATTTGCCGCGTGAGAATAGAGCGGCAAGTTATCCCCGGCAAGGCGGCGCGGCTGGCAAAGCGGCAGTGACCGCCCTATATTCCACTCGACACCAACAAATCGACTGCTACAGCGGAGGCATCAATGGATATCAAGCTTTATTACGCGCCGATTACCTGCGCGATGGTTTCTTATGTGGCCCTGACAGAGGCCGGGGCGGATTTCGAGACGATCCCCCTCAATTTTCGGAAGCTGGAACACATGCAATCCGATTATATGTCGATCAACCCCAAACATAAGGTGCCGTTACTGACCGTCGACGGAAAGAAAATTTCCGAAAATCTGGCGATCGTCACCTGGATCGACGCGAATTTCCCCGACGCGGGATTATTGCCGGCCGATCCGTGGGACCGGGCACAGGCCTATTCCATTCACGGCTGGTGCTCCGGCGGCATTCACCCCTATCTGCGCCAGATCAACAATCCGGCAAAAGTAGTCGATCTGCCGGAAGCGGCAGATGGAATCGTCGAGAATTCCGCTGCGGCGATTTATGAAAGCTTCGCTATCGCCGATGACATGCTGGCGGGGCGCGACTGGTTCTTCGACCGCTTCATCCCGGCGGACATGCATTTCTTCTGGTGCTTCCGCCGCGCCGGTCAGTTCGAGCTGGACATCGCGCGGTTTACCAATTGCCAGGCGCATTTTGACCGGGTCGCCGGGCAAGCGTCGGTGCAAAAACTTCTCGCTTTCGAGGAATCGGTTCAGAAACAATTCGCGGCCTAGGGCCGAAACAGTTCGGAGCAGGAGTAGCGGTTCAGCAATGAGCCGCTACCCAGAACCCTTTTTCGTACCATGTCGATTTTGTGAAATCGTATGATTTGCCGTCAAAGGTAAATTTAATATCGCGGGAAAGGCGCTTAGGCCTTTCCCCGTCTTCTTTGCGCTTTACAGCGAAATAAAGGGGGCGGGTGCCATCATGCATCATTAGCCTGCCTTTAGCGTCTTCCAGCTTGTAGCCGGACCAGTATGTCGGGCCTACCTCCCACCAGCCGTCAATCGTATATGTCTTCCCGCCGGGTTTCACGTAGGCGACCGCGACCATAATCGGGCAGTTATGCGGGTTCTTGACCCAGACCGGTCCCGCCTGTCGGCTGCTTTTTGTGGAATCGGGCAGATAACACTTGTTTTCGTCATATCTGCCGCCCAAGGCCTTGCATTCTTCCCGCTGCTGCATTTCCAGATAGAAATCCATTCGCTCGCTAGCGTTGGATGCCGCACTGAACAGCGTTGCGAAAATTACAATCAGGGCGAAAGACATTCTGGTCATCTTCATCTCGTCATTTTTGCATGGAGCTGTGGGGAAGAATTACCCATCGGACTTTTCAGTTTTTTGAAATCCGCCCGCCATTAGCCCGCTAGTGCGACCCGGCGCAACAGCCGGCGTTGATCGGCGGGAAAATCCGTCCGCGCATGCTGGATAAAGCGGTTATCCCATAGCAACACATCGCCCGCTCGCCATTTATGGGTATAGCGGTATTCCGGCCTTTCGATCTCTTCCCAAAGTGTTTGCAGCAGGACATCACTGTCGTCCGGCGATAGTCCGATGATTTCTTCTGTCATCAGCCGATTGACGAAGATTGATTTTCTGGCCGTTTCGGGATGGCGCAGGATCACCGGATGGACCGCCTCGGGGCCGCCATCTTTGTCATACCGTCCGGTTCGAACCTGGGTGCTGTAATCGTACGCGTTTAGGGCTTCCAGCCCCTCGAGACGGGTTTTTAACGCTGCCGGCAATCCCTCGTAAGCGGTGGCCGCGTTGGTGAAGACCGTGTCGCCGCCGGTGTCCGGCACTTCGAGAGCATAGAGCATCGCCCCCTTGATGGGGGTCTTCAGAAAAACCGAATCCGCATGGAATTGCAGCTCGCCATCGGGCAGGGCGCCAATCGCCTCGCCGTTTTCGCGAATATTGCTGATAAGCAGAATGCGCCGGTCCGGCTGATGCGCCGATGTGGTGCCGGTCTCCTGCGGCGTGCCGAACTGTTCGGCAAAGGCGATCTGTTCCTCTATGGAAAATTCGACGCCGCGAAAAACCAGAAGTCCGCGTTCCACCCATAGTTTTCGCAGGGCCGTGATTGTTTCGGCCCGCAACGCCGCGAGCATATCGAGACCGGAAATTTCCACCCCGACATGGCGGCTCAAATTTTCCGACTGGAAATCCTGCACGGCGCTCCATCCGAATTTGTCCACAGTCTGGCATAGATTCCTTGCCCTGGCACCGGCCCGGAGGCTTTATCCGACTCCCGGTCGGCCATATCTTCAACCCATGTGCGGTCGTTTTTCCATCACCAAGACGCCGGAGGCGATGAAGGCGCTTTTCGAGTTTGAAAATCTGCCGAACCTGGCGGCGCGCTATAACGTCGCCCCCACACAGGCGGTGGCCGCAGTGAGGTTGAACGAGGCCGGCGCGCGCGGATTGGCGGAAATGCGCTGGGGCCTGATCCCGCACTGGGCGAAGGACGGCACGATGGCCGCCAAAATGATTAATGCGCGCGCGGAAACCATTGCCGAAAAGCCAGCCTTTCGCGATGCCTTCGCCAAACGCCGTTGTCTTATTCCGTGCGACGGGTTCTATGAATGGCGAATGGAGGAGGGAAAGAAACAACCCTTTCGCATCGGGATGAAGGGCGGCGCTCTGTTCGCCTTTGCCGGACTTTATGAACGGTGGGAAGCTACGGAAGACGCCGCCAATTGGTCCAAGGGGGAAGCGGTCGAGACCCTGACCATCATCACAACGGACGCGAATGAGAAATTGCACCCCATACATCACCGAATGCCGGTGATCCTGCCGCCCGAGGCCTATAGATCCTGGCTTAACCCCGCCAATGACCGGGATGCGCTAATGCCCCTGCTAAAGCCGTATCCAGCCGAACCCATGGCGTTCTACCGTGTCGGTACGGCGGTCAATAATGTGCGCAATGACGGGCCTGAAGTTATAGAGCCACTTAAAAAATCCGCCTGATTATCCCCAAATAGCCGTTTTTTCGCCCGAAAATCGCCAGTTTTCCACAGAAACTGCTGGTTCTGACGGAATTTTCGGTTGCCGCCCGCGAAATTCTAGATGTAGTATTTATGAAAACGGGGCACACGATATCTAGAAGGAGTAGCCGCATGCAATGGACAAATGAGAGGGTGGAAATTCTCACCAGGCTTTGGGCCGAAGGTCTGTCCGCGCGTCAAATTGCGGCCAAACTGGGCGGCGTGACCCGCAACGCTGTTATCGGCAAGGCGCACCGGCTCAATCTTCAACGCGGACAGCCGGTTCCTGAACCCAAGCCGGAACCCAAGCCGCCGGTCATTCAGGAGCCGCCGCCCATTGATCATCCCGATATGAAGCCCTGGATGTGCCGTTGGCCGTCGGAAGGGGCGGGGCGTCACGGGTTGCATATTTGCGGCAAGACGGTTCAGCCGGGGCGCCATTACTGCGCCGAACATCTGACGATGGCCTATCTGCAACGTAAACGGCATGTAGCCTGATACTGACGGCGATTGAAATAGTTTGCTAAGGAGGGCTTTTGGCCCTCCTTTTTATTTGGTGATGATCTCCGGTCCCATCAGGGCGGTCGGCAGGAAGGTTGAAATCCAGGGCACATAGGTCACCAGGATCAGGAACAGGAACATGATCGCGACCCAGGGGAGCGCCGCGCGCACGACCGCGAGCACCGACATACCGGCGACGCCCGCGGTTACAAAGAGGTTGAGCCCCACCGGCGGGGTGATCATGCCGATCTCCATATTGACGACCATGATGATGCCGAGATGGATCGGATCGATTCCCAGTTGAATGGCGATCGGGAAAACCAGCGGCGCGACGATAATCAGCAAACCGCTGGGTTCCATGAACTGGCCGCCGAGAAGCAGCAACAGATTTACGATCACCAGGAACATGATCGGGCCAAATCCCGCGTTCAGCATCAATTCGGCGATATGTTGCGGAATCTGTTCTTCGGTCAGCACATGTTTCAGGATCAGCGCGTTGGCGATGATAAACATCAGCGTAACGGTCAGCTTGCCCGCCTCGAACAGTGTCTTGCGGGTATCTTCGTGCCAGAAAACAGCGATCATGCGATATGCGATCGACCATTTGCCGGGACCCGGGAAAACGAACGGTCCCATATCCCGATAGACGAAATTCGCAATGAAAAACGCATAGACCGCAGCAACGGCGGCGGCTTCGGTCGGTGTAAATACCCCGCCATAGATGCCGCCAAGAATGATGAAGATCAGCATCAGGCCCCAGATTGCGCCCTTTGCCGCGGCATAGAGTTCTCGCCAACCCGCGAAGGGCTGTGATGGCAGCTTTTTGACGTGGGCCGCAACATAAATCCCCATGATCAGCATCAGACCGGCCACCAGACCGGGGATAACGCCGCCAAGAAACATCCGCCCGACCGAGACGTCCGTGGCCGCAGCGTACACCACCATCACGATCGATGGCGGGATCAGGATGCCGAGCGTCCCCGCGTTACAGATCACGCCGGCGGCAAATTCCCGCGTATAGCCGACCTGACGCATGCCCGCGATAACGATGGAGCCGATGGCGACGACGGTTGCGGGAGATGAGCCCGAAAGCGCCGCGAACATCATGCAGGCGACGACTGAGGCGATGGCCATGCCGCCTCTGATATGGCCGACCATGGCGATGGCGAAGCGGATGATACGGCGCGCCACCCCGCCGGTTGACATGAAAGTCGAGGCGAGAATGAAGAACGGTATGGCGAGCAGGGTGAAATGCCCGTCAAAGGCGGAAAACAGCGTTTGCGCGACCGAGGCGAGCGAGGCGTCGGAATAGGCCAGCAGGAAAATAATACTGGAAAGCCCGAGTGCCACGGCCACCGGCACGCCGATAGCCATCAGCCCGATCACCATGCCGAAAAGAAATGCGACTTCCATCTAAATGCCTGCTCAGTCGATCGGGTTGTCGGCTTCGGCTTCATGGCTGGCAATCAGCGCCGAGGTTTCGCCCCGCATGATCCGCCAGCCGGCCTGAAAGAACCGCCAGGTCATCAGCGCTAGAGAGAGCGGCAGGACCGCGTAGGGGATGAAGCGCGGGATTTTTTCGTACCGTTCGCCTTCATTCATCCAGTCGGCCAGGAATTGCAGGAATTCCGGCATTGGAATGTCGTCGACTTCCAGAAAGGCGCGGGTCGTCGCGAACGGGTACCAGTAATCCCAGCTTCCCTTAAGGAGCAGAATGGAAAAGGCGAGACAGGCCGCCACGGCGATCAGCCCGATGGGTTTTCGGGTCGATTGCGGCAGCCGGTCGATCAGGATGTCGACGCCGAGATGCAGCGATTTCTTGATGCAGTAGGCGGCGCCCAGAAGCACCATCCAGGCGAACAGAAACACGGTGGTCTGCAGCGCCCAGAGAAGATTGTCGTTGAAGACATAACGCGCGACCACATTGGCGAAGGTGATCAGCGTCATCAACCCGAGGAGAATCGCGATAAGGTTTTCCTCGAACCGGTCAATGGGAGAGGCGGATTGCGGCGAACCGGGATGATCTGTCTGATTTTCCGCCATATCAGATTACCCGGTTCACCGCCAAACCCGCGATGCCTTAGCTGCCGGCGTTGGCAGCCTGCGCGTCGGCGATTGCATCCGCGCCGACATCCTTCTCAAACTTGTCCCAGACAGGCTTGAGCGCCTTGACCCACGCCGCGCGCTGCGCCGCGTTCAGGGTGCGGACTTTGCCGCCGGCCTTGATGATTGCCTTCTTGTTGGCCTGGTTGACGGCGTAAGACGCGGCGTTCCGTTCCTTGGTTACCTCGGCGAGTATCTTCGCGAACTGTTCGCGTGTCGCCTTCGGCATGCCCTTCCACCAGTCGGTGGAGGTCACGACCAGATAGTCGATAATGCCGTGATTGGTCTCGGTGACGCCGTCCTGTACCTCAAAGAATTTCTTGCCATAGATGTTGGACCAGGTGTTCTCCTGGCCGTCCACGACCTTGGTCTGTAGGGCGCCATAGACTTCCTTGAACGCCATTTTCTGCGGGTTGGCGCCGAGCGCCTTGAATTGCGCTACAAGAACGTCGGAGGCCTGCACGCGGAATTTCAGCCCCTTGGCGTCTGCCGGCTTGATCAGCGGCCGGTTGGCGGAAAGCTGCTTCATCCCGTTATGCCAGAAGGCGAGCCCCTTGAGACCACGGCGGGTCATGGAATCCTTGAGCTTCGCGCCGGCGGCGGAATTCTGGAAACGATCGACCGCGTTGATGTCCTTGAACATGAAGGGCAGATCAAAGAGGCGGAATTTCTTGGTGAATTTCTCGAATTTCGAGAGCGACGGCGCGGCGAGGTGGACATTGCCGAGCAACAGCGCTTCGAGCACCTTGTTATCGTCATATAGGGTGGAGTTTGGGAAAACCTGCATGCAGGCCTTGCCGTTCATTTCCGCGTTTACCCGCTTTTCCAGAAGCGTGGCGGCGATACCCTTCGGATGTTTGTCGGTGTTGGTCACATGGCTGAACTTGATGACCATTTCGCCCTTGTCGCACTTGGCGAGCGCCGGGCCGGCGATAACGACGCCCAGCGCCACGGCGGCGGCGGGCAGCGCTTTCAAAGCTGTCAGTCTGGTTTTCATGGGATTATTCCTCATTGATTGTTTCAATTGGATTTTACCCCCATTGCCCTCCCTGCGGCAGCGTGGGGTGACGCGTTGTGCAATTCGCATTACAACGGAACCGCTTTAGTGCAAACCTTAACTTTAATCAAACTGTAACATTAAAAATGGTCAAGAACCCGCATTTTCGCCTCGGCGTTGACGTTGGCGGCACCCATACCGACCTGGTGCTTTTGAACACCGACACGGGGGAGGTGGCAGTTGAGAAAGTTTCAAGCACGCCCCGCAATCCGGCGCTCGGTGTCCTCAATGGCGTCCGTAATTTTGTTGAAAAGGGCACGCCGCCTGACGCCATAGAATTTTTCTCTCATGGCACGACGATTACCACCAACGCGCTTTTGGAAATGCGCGGCGCCAGGGTCGGCATGATGATTACGGCCGGTTACCGCGCGGTGCAGGAAATCCAGACCCAGGGGCGCGACGGCAATCCGTTCGATTATTTCTATGACAAGCCCGAACATATCGCGCCGCAGAGCATGACCCGGGAAATCCCCGGCCGTATCGGCTGGGAAGGCGATGAGGTGGAGCCGCTTGACGAGGACGCGGTGCGCGAGGCGACCAGATCGCTGAAAGAGGCCGGGGTTACCTCTATTGCAATTGTTTATCTCTTTTCCTATGCCAACCCGTCCCATGAGGAACGCACCCGCGATCTGATCCTGGAAGAATTTCCCGAGGCGCATGTCTCTCTGTCGTCAGAGGTGCTCCCCCGCATCCGCGAATGGCCGCGCATGTCGACGACCCTGCTGAACGCCTATCTCGGGCCGGTTCTGGTCGGGTACATCCATGATTTGGGACACGGGCTGGATGAGGGTGGGGTCTCGACCCAGCAACGCTTCCTGATGCAATCGAATGGCGGCGTCATGCCGTTTTCGGCGGCGGTCCAGGGCGGCAAGACGGTTTATACGCTGTTTTCCGGCCCTGCCGCCGGCGCGCAGGCCAGTGCCTATCTGGCGGGTGATGATGCGCAGAAGGGCATCGTGACGCTCGATATGGGGGGGACCTCCGCGGATATCGCATTCATCGAGGGTGGCTCGCCGCTGGAGGTGACCGAAGTCACATTGGCCAGGCGGCCCCTGGGCGTTCCCGCGCTCGACATGACGACGATATCGGCGGGCGGCGGGTCCATCGCCTGGGTCGACCGCAGCAATTTTCTACGCGTCGGGCCGCGCAGCGCGGGTGCCGATCCCGGCCCGGTCTGTTACGGCAAGGGCGGCACCGACCCGACGGTAACGGATGCCGATATCGCGCTCGGTTTCCTGAACCCCGAATATTTCCTTGGCGGATCGCAGACGCTGGACAAGGCGGCGGCGGAAGCGGCGCTTGAGGAAAAGATCGCCAAACCGCTCGGCATGACGGTACGCGAGGCGGCGGCCGGTATCCGCCGTATCGTCGATCTGCGTATGGCGGATGAGGTCAAGGTGTTCGGCGCCAAGCGCGGCGTCGATCCCCAGGAATTTACCCTGTTGCCGTTCGGCGGGGCGGGCGCGGTGCATGCCGCCTCTGTCGCGGATGAACTTGGCATGAACCGCATATTCGTGCCACCTCGTCCCGGCGCGTTTTCGGCGCTGGGGCTGCTATGTACCGATGTCGTGCATGATTATGTGCGGTCTGAATTGCGGCCGATGGATCAGGTCCCGCCTGATCACGCGGAAGAGGTGTTTGCTTCACTGGAAGCGCGTGGCCGGTCCGAGCTGCTTGAGGAAGGGCTCAACGCGGACGGAGCGCGTTATGAACGCGAGCTCGACGTGCGCTATACCGGACAAGGGTATGAGCTCCGCGTGTCGCTGGCCGGGCTCGGCGCCGATGGCGGGCTGACGGCGGTGGATATGCAGGCGGCCCGCGAACGGTTCGATGATCGTCACGCGCAGATTCACGGCCATGCCGCCAGCGATCGTCCGGTCGAAATCGTCAGCTATCGGGTTCGTCTGCGGGTCGATGTGCCGAAATACGAACCGGTACTTCTTGGTGACGCGGCGGAAACGCCGGCGCCGAAGGACGCGGTAAAGGGAACCCGCCATGTCTATTTCGCGGGCGATGACGGGGTCGATGCCACGGTCTATGAACGCGACGCCCTGCCGCTCGGCGCGGCGATCGAAGGGCCCGCTATTGTCGAACAGTTCGATTCCACCATCGTGCTGCCGCCCGGCTGGACCGGAAATGTGGACGGCTACCGCAATCTGATTCTGAGCCGCCGGAGGTAATGAGATGACACAATCCGCAACCGTCGATCCGGTTACCGTCCAGGTGTTGCGCAACAAGGTCGCGAGCCTGGTCGATGAGATGCATTACCATTTCTACCGTTCGGGTTATTCGACAATCATCCGCGAATCAAAGGATTTCAGCTGTGTGATCCTTGACCGGGACGGCAAGCTGATTGTGCCGCCGCCGATGTTCTTCCACGGGCTGGCCTATCGCCGCTTTGTCGAACGGATTTTCGAAATCTATGAACCCGAAGAAATCCACGACGGCGACATGTTTGTCTCCAACCATCCTTACGAAGCGGGTATGCCGCATGTGTCTGACATGGGCTTTATCGCGCCGGTCTTCCATGAGGGCGAGCTGGTGGCGTGGAGCGGCACCATCGCGCACAAGGCCGATATCGGCGGGACCAATCCGGGCAGCACATCGGCCAATTCGACCGAGCTCTATCACGAAGGTCTGCTGCTGCCGCCGATGAAATATGTCCGCGAAGGGGTGGAAGATGGCGATGTCGAACGGGTTATCCTCGGCAATTCGCGCCATCCGGATCTGGTGCGCGGCGATATCGGCGCCCAGGTGGCCGCGACCCAGATGGGCGTGACCCGGATGCAGGAAAACGCCGAACGGTTCGGCGGTGCGACAATCGTCGCGGCATTTGCGGCGATCCTGAACGGCGCGGCGGAAGAACTCCGCGCGGCGATAGCGGCGCTGCCCGATGGGACGTCTTCGGCCGAGGGTTTCATGGATGATGACGGGGTCGATCGCGAAACGCCGGTGAAATTCGCGGTCACCATCACGGTTGAAGGCGACAAGGCGGTGTTCGATTTCTCCGATGCCGGCCCGCAAGCCAGGGGACCGGTCAATCTGCGCCCGTCGATGGTCGAATGCTGCGTGTTCTATTGCCTGGTGGGCGCGTTGGGGCCGGATCTGCAATTCAATGGCGGCATGGTCGATGTGGTGGAGATCAAATACGCGCCGGATACGGTTACCAATGCGACCCCGCCGGCACCGGTTTCCTCCTATCAGAAATCCAATCTGCGGCTGGTCGATGTGATCCTTGAGGCGATGGCCCATTTCGCGCCGGAACGCGCCATTGCGGGGTCGGGGTCGTCCGGTTCGCTGCTGATTTCATGGCAGGGCGGTGGGCGTGAAGGTCATTCGACCATGCAGTATGAAATTTTCGGGTCCGCTTATGGCGGCGGACAGGGGCATGACGGCTGTTCCATGACCGCGACGCATCTGTCCAACCTGCACATAACCCCGATTGAGATTCTCGAATCTGAATTTCCCTGCCGGGTGACCGAAATGTCGGTTATTCCGGATTCCGGCGGGCCCGGCGAATTCCGGGGTGGTTTGGCTTTCCGGAGGCGCTATGAGTTGTTGCAGGATGCGCTGGTGGTACGCCGCTATGAAAAGGCGAAATTCCCCGCGACCGGGGCCGATGGCGGCAGTGACGGGCGCAAGAGCCGGTTCGTTCGCATCGGCGATAATGGCGATGAAACGGATCTGCCCGCGGCCGGACGGTATGAAATGAAGGCCGGCGAAGGGTTCTTTATCGACAAGGCCGGCGGCGGCGGATATGGCGACCCCAAAAAGCGCGATCCGGAAGCGATCCGCGCCGATATCGCAGAAGGCTATGTGACGCCCGAAGGCGCCAGGCGTGATTACGGGTTCGAGGAATAAAAAAAGGGGGACCGAGGTCCCCCTTTTTCGTTTCGCAGTGCTCTCGGTCAGGCGCCTTTCCGGCCCTTGACCATGATCAGTTGACGGGCCTTTTCGATGACCGCCTTGTCGACATCCATCATATGATTGACGATCTTCTCCAACTCCGCGCCTTTAAGTGGATTGACGTCGAGTTTGCGCTTGTTCGCGTCATTTTTGAAAATGTCACTGAAGACGGCATCCTCGAATGCTTTTCGCATCATTTCCACATTGGCGCGCGGCGTTTTCGGCGGGAAAACCAGACTGCGGCCCACCGCGCCCAGCGACGACATAAAGCCGACGATCTTTTTCATATCGCCGTCCGGCACCATTGAGAGCAAAATCGGAACGTTTTGCAGATCGGGGTCCCGATTGATGCCGACCTGAACGACCCGGGTGGCGAAGCCATTCTTGAACCATTCACTGCGGGTCGCTTTCCACGATCCCCAGGCCAGCGAAATGCCGTCCAGTTCCTTCTTTTCCATGGCGAGCATGGCTTTCTGGGAACCCGCATAACCCTGAATGATCTTCATCCTGGTGTCGAAAATGCCGTTCAGCATCGCGGGGATGAGGAAGGTCTGGGATCCGGTGCCGGTGGAGCCGACATTGACTCGTGTCTTCTTCAGGTCTTCGAGCGTTTTGACGTTAGTGTCCGAACGCAGGACGAGAACCGCGTTTGTCTGCACCGCCGTGCCGAGCCACTGGAATTTGCGGGCGTCATAGCGCGCTTTTTTCGGCTCAAGGAGGTTGGTGATGACGACCGTATCGGGCGGCTCGAACAGGTTAAACCCGTTTTTCGGCATCACGTTATAGGCGTAGTTGCTGGCCTTCATGCCGCCCGCGCCGGGCATGTACTGCACTACGAAAGTGGGTTTTCCCGGTACGTTCACGCTCATATAGCGGGAAAAGAGCTGGGCATAGAGACCATAGGTGCCACCCGCGTCGAAACCGACCGTGATGGTGACTTTTTTGCCTTTATAGGCCCTTTCCATCGCCGGGTTGGCGAGGGCCTGGCTGGACAGAATGACCGCGACAGCGGCGGTTGCCGCCGCCAGAGTGGGGCGAAAAGAACTGATCTTCATTTTGTTTCTCCGAAATCAGATGATTTTTTACGGCGTGAATTGCCGGGAAGGTGCGCGACTTCTTATTCAGGGACCGCGTGATAACCCTTCTGTAGGATCCGATCCGGATGTCCGGGGGTGTCCCGCCGATCGTTGGCGGCATTTAGGGCGATGCAGAAATGGGATATTCGCACCGCCTTTCAAATGGGAATCGAAAATAAAATACCAGTAAAAAAAGGGCCGGGAAATTCCCGGCCCTTTTCGCGTTCGGATGAACAATCCGTTCAGTATTACTTCTTCTTGCCGAAGACCAGCGCCTGGGTCCGTTTGACCACGTCGGGCGTGATGCTCGCGCGGGTTTCGGTAATGATCTTCTGGATCTCCGCGCCGCCCATCGGGCTGTGCGCCAGACGGCGTTTCGTCACCTCATCCTTGAAGGCCTGTGTGTTGACGGCTTTATCGAATGCGGCGCGCAGGGGTTCAACGAATCCTTTCGGCGTGCCTGGCGGCAGGACCAGTCCCCGGCCGATAATCGCGGCGGTGGACAGCATACCGGCGGCAGCCTTGTCCCCCTTGGTTTTCGCCAGATCCGTCAGGAGCGGCACGTTGGGAAGGTCCGGCTCCTTGGTGAAGCCGATCTGGGCCAGCAAAACCAGATAGGATTTGTCGCCGCCCTTAAGCCAGGCGCCGCGATTAGCCTTCCAGGAAATCCAGCTATTGGACATGCCCAGCGTTTCACCCTGTTCGACTGAAAGGGTGGTCTTGGCCGACCCGCGATAACCGGTGACGATCTTGAACTTGGTGCCCAGCAAGCCGTTCATCAACTGCGGGACCAGAAAGGTCGGCGAACCGGTGCCGGTGGAGGCCACGACAACGGATTTTTTCTTGGCGTCCTCAACAGAGAGAATGCCCGTGTCCCGGCGGAGCGTCATAATCTGGTTTGCGCCGAAAACGCGGCCCAGCCAGGTGAAATCGGTGGTCTTGAACTTGACCTTGTTCGGGCGCAGCAGTTCGGACACCAGCGACATTTCCGGCGGCATGAACAGGTTCAGCCCATTGGCCGGCATGACGTTGGCCGCATAGTTGGTGGCTTTAATCCCGCCCGCGCCCGGCATGTGCTGAACAACGACGTTCGGCTTGCGCGGAATGGTCTTGTCGAGATGCCGCGCCAGAAGTTGCGAGGTCTGGCCATAGGTGCCGCCCGCGCTGTAACCGACGAGGATGGTGACAGTGCGTCCGCGATAGACGCTGTTGAGGTTTTGCGCCGCCGCCCCATAGGCGGTGAACGCAACCGTCGCGCCAAGTGCGGCGGAAAGAAGTGCGTTAATGGGTTTCATATGTTTACTCCCTGAATATGGTTTTCAGCTACGCGTGTGCACGATAGCGATAGAATGCCGTGAGTCCAGCACTTTTGACCAGAAATAACGGTCCGGCAGTATGAGAAAACGGCAAAAAGGCCAGGATTCCTATAGCGCGTAGAGCCGTTTGGCGTTGTCGTCCAGAATCTTGTCGGCCGATGCTTCGGGAATCTTGCCGTCCGTGCGCAATTTGCGCAGCGCCTCGATTTCCGTCGAGGTGTCGTTATGCCCGTAATCGGTGCCGACGACGATATTGTTGTCGCCGACCGAATCCAGAATGTAGTCGAGATCGTCCGTTACCTGGCAGGCGACATAGATGTTGTTGTCGCCAAGCGGATCGTCCGACAATTCCCGGCCCATGCGCGACAGGCGGAGGTTGAGGTCGTTGATCGCATAAGGCACCCATTGGGCGCTGAGCTCAACAAACCCCCAGCGCACGCCGGGAAATTTGCCGGGAATGTCGTTCCAGATCAGGTCGTGGAAGGCGCCGACGCCGGAAAGCTTGAACCGGTTAAAGCCGGGATCGGTGCGATAGGCTTCATGTACGGTAAAGCTCGCCACGCCGGAATGCAGTACGATGGCGAGGTCAAGTTCCTGCGCCGCTTCATAGAACGGATAGAAATACGGATCAGAGAGCATCCGGTCGGTTTCCATCGCCCGGATAAAGATACCGCAAGCCCCGTTTTCCTTGCCGAATTTCAACTCATCGCGGACCTTGTCCATCGCCAGAAGAGGCGGGCAGACGACCCAGCGCAGCGCTTCTGGCGCCGCCTTGTTGATTTCGGCCAGCCAGCGATTGTAGCTGTAGCAGATCGCGTAATCGATATCGGGATTCATGGTCAATGGCCGCAGAAACAGGGTCGGGAAAAGAACCTGGATATCGATTTCCAGCTCTTTCATATGATCGAGCCGCGCCTGGATATCGGTCATTTCGCGGGCTTCTTCCGACGTATCGAGGCCCACGTTGAACTGCTTGTTATGCAGCCGGCTATCGACGACCCAGAATTCGCGTATCACGTTGCCGCTGCTGCCGAGAGTGGTTTCACCGGTCTGCTGGTTGACCACGAAAGGCGTGTGGCGTTTGAGGTCTTCCGGTATGTATTCCCAGGTGCGCGGGGTTTCGAGTACGTGTGCGTCGGCGTCGATCGTGGCCATGGTGATGTCTCCCTGTTGACTTCAAACGATTGTATCCTCGCTCGATCTCTTGCCAACCCCGGTCGGCTGCGAAAAATTATATCCTTATGAGGAAAATTCTTGCTCCCCGATTTGCCGGTAACAATGTTAGAATCATGCGTTCAGAGAGGTTTTGAGTATTGGCCCGGAAGTCACGATCCCGCTGGTCCGAAAACAAGTCATCGGAAGAGGTGGCTGCCGCCGTCGCGCGATGGATCGCCGATGGTGGAGAAGGCGAGTCTCCGCTCACCCGGCCCACAGTTCCGGATGAGACGGATGAAAGCGGCAACGATCCCGAGCTGACGCCCGGGCTGCTCGACTGGTTGGCGGAAGAAAACCCGCCGGTCACCGCCGATCCCGACGGTGAAGCGGATGACGTCGCGGAAGAACCGGATTCCGGTGGCATCGAATTAGCGCCGGAGGACGAAGGGCTCGATCCGCTGGCTGAAGATGCCGGGGACGCGGATATCGACGAACTGCCGCCGCCGCCGCGCGAACCGCCCGCGCCGCCCCTAGCCAACGGAAATGGAGAGAAACCGTTGAGCCAGGATGAGGCGGTTTCCGCGCTCGCCGCTCAGGTCAACAACGCCTGGCAGGGCGGTAGGGAAGCCGCCGCATCGGGACCCCAATCCGCTGGCGCCGCGCCGCCAGCGGAAACGCCGCCACCGCCGGATGAGGCAGAGGCGACGCCGGTCGAAAGCGCCGCGCCCGAACCTTCGGAGGAAAGCGCGCCACCACCGATCCCGGAGGACGCGCAAGCCGGACAGCAACAACCCGACAAGGAACAGGAATCCGCTGGCCGGACGGCTGATACCCCGCCGGGCGAAGAATCCGGACGGCGGGAACCTGTCTTCCCGCCGCCAAGCTGGATCACCAAACCTGTTGAGGAAGAGGGTGAAAAGGCGGATGAGGAAGTCGCGTCAGATGGCACCGTCAAAGAGGACGAAAAAATCGTTCCTATCTATATCGCACGGCCGCCGACAAATGTGATTCCCCCTGGTCTTTCCGCCGTCGCGGCCAGCGAGGAGACGGAACGCCGAGCGGCCGATCTGCATGCGGAACGGCTTGCCCAGCCCGTCCCGCAAGAACCGCCACGGACCAGTGACTGGTCGCGCCGCTTTACCCTCTTTGTCGCGTTGTTCCTGATCGTCGCCCTTGCGGGTCTTGGCGTGGTGACCATGCAGATGATGTCGGAACCGCCCGAACCGCCGATCGCCGCCAAACCGGCGCCGCCAGAAGCCGAAAAGGAGACTCAAAAAGCCGAGGCGCAACCGTCAAAGCCGGAAAGCGGACAGCCCGATCCCATGGCGGCTCTGTTCAATGACCCGCCGCCCGCCAAACCGGCGGACCCGCCCGCGACCACGCGGCCGCCGGACGCAGCGCCCAAGGCCGCCCCGCCGGCAATGCCGGAGTCGCCGGCCGCTACTCCTGGAAGTATACAGCCGGTCGAACCCGTACCGGCGGCCAGGGATGACGGCCCGCCTCCCATCGTTCTGGCTCCGCCACCTCAATCTTCCGCGCCGGCCCCGGTTCCCGCTGCGGACGAACCGGCCCCTGCGCCGGAGGCGGCACCGCCGGCTACGGTTGAAGCAACCCCGCCGAAAAAGGTTGAACCCGCGAAACCCGCTGCGCCGTCGGGGCGCCATTCGGCTCAACTTGGCGCGGTTCGGGATGCGGCTGTCGCCGCGCGCGAGGTAAAGCGGTTGTCATCGCGGCTTAAAGACGTGTTGCCGCCTTATAAGATTTCCGTTGTCGAAGCGGCAATCAGGGGGCGTGGCACATTTTATCGCCTGCGCGTAATGGGGTTCGATTCCCTCGCGGATGTTGAAACGATGTGCCGAAAGATCAAGGAAAAGCGTGTTCCCTGCGTCGCGGTCCGCTAATTCAGGTTCGGCGGCTTGCGCTTGGGCCGCGCCTGGTTAGAGTCTTTGCGGTCATTTTCTGCCGGGGAAGTTTCCTATGCCACGCTATTCCGTAAGCCAGCCCGTTCGACAGCTTGAGGCGCCGCGCCTGCTCAAAGGCCAGGGGCGTTATACCGACGACGTTACCTTGCCCAACCAGGCTTTCGCGGTATTCCTGCGCTCGCCCTATGCCCATGCCGAGATCAAATCAATCGACACGGCGGAAGCCAGGGCATTGCCCGGCGTTCTGGAGATTTTGACGGGAGAGGATTACGCCGCCGAAGGGCTGGGTCCGGTGCGCGGCATTTCACCGTTCAAACGGCGCGACGGGTCGGACATGTACCGCCCGGACCGCCCGGCGCTGGCGCAAGGCAAGGTCCGTCATGTCGGCCATATGGTGGCGATGGTCATTGCGGAATCGGTTCACGCCGCCAAGGACGCCGCGGAGGCGATCATGGTGGATTATGAACCTTTGCCGGTGAATATATCGACGGCGAAGGCAAACACGGGTGAGGTCCCCGATATTTATGAGGATTGCGCCAATAACGAGCCGGTTTATCGCGAACATGGCGACGGCGCGGCGGTAGACGCGGCGATTGAAAAAGCGGCCCATGTGGTGAAGGGCGTGTTTCCGGTAAACCGGGTCGCGGCAAATACGATGGAACCGCGCGCGGTCAATGCGTCCTACGATGCCGGGCGCGATCATCACACCGTCTATGCCTGCCTGCAGCGCCCCTATATCTGGCGCACCATGATGTGCAAGCACATCTTCAAAATACCGGAAAGCCGGATGACCATCATCGCGGGCGATGTCGGTGGTTCGTTCGGCATGAAGGGCGGGCTGTATCCCGAAATTCCGCTGGCCGTCTGGGCCTCGAAAAAGGTCGGGCGCCCGGTCAAATGGACCTGCGAGAGGTCTGAAGGCCATCTGGCGGACGATCAGGCGCGCGACATGCATGTCGAAGGCACGCTGGCGCTGGATGAAAACGGAAAGTTCCTGGGGCTTCGGCTGGTGTCGAACAATAATGTCGGCGCCTTCATCACCATGATCGGGTTTCTCTCCACCAACGGCATCGCCAGTGCGGTGTGCGGGCCTTATGCGACGCAAGCCGTTCATGGCATCGGCCGCGCGGTGCTGACCAATACGGTGCCGGTTTCCAATTACCGCGCGCCCGGCGGCGCGCCATCGGCCTATGTGATCGAACGAATGGTTGATATCGCGGCGGCGGAGATGGGGATCGATCCGGCGGAAATCCGCCGGCGCAACCTGATCCCGGCGGAGAGCATGCCTTATCCCTTGCCCACCGGCGGCAATTACGATTGCGGCGAGTTCGAGGTAGTGTTGAATAAATGCGTCGACGCCGCTGATTACGAAGGCGCGAAGAAACGCCGGGAGGACGCAAGGGCCGCCGGAAAGCTCTATGGCATCGGTGTGTCCACAGCCGTCGATCCCAGCGCCGGCCCGTCCCCGGAAACGGCGGAGCTGCGCTTCGATCCGGGCGGCGATCTGACCATCCTCTGCGGCACCACGGCGGGCGGGCAGAGCCATGAAACCATCTATACCCAGATCGTCAGTGAGAAACTCGGCATCGATTCCGACCGCATAACGGTGGTCGAAGGCGATACCAGCCGCCTATCCTGGGGCACCGGTACGGGCGCGGCGCGAAGCGCCACGATCGGCGGCACGGTCGTGTTTCAGGCCGCCGAAAAGGTCATCGAAAAGGCGAAACGCATCGCAGCACACATGCTGGAAGCGGCGGCCGACGATATCGAATTCGAGGACGGAACCTTCCGCATCGCGGGCACCGACCGGGAAGTGTCGATAACGGAGGTGACCGAAGCCGCTTTCTCTCCCAACAAGCTGCCGCCCGATATTGAAATCGGCCTCTATGAGACCGCGACCTGGTCGCCGGATGTCGCCAACGTGCCCAACGCGGCGAATATTTGCGAGGTCGAGATCGATCCCGATACCGGCGTAACCGAGATCAAGCGCTATGTGTCGGTCCATGATGTGGGGGTGGAGCTCAACCCCATGCTGGTCGATGGGCAGATGCACGGTTCCATCGCCCAGGCCGCCGGACAGGCGCTGATGGAAAACATGGCGTACGACCCGGATAGCGGTCAGATTCTGTCCGGCTCTTTCATGGATTACGCCATGCCGCGGGCCGATAATTTTTGCGATTTCGAGCTCGACCGGCATCCGGTGCCGACGCCGACCAATCCGCTGGGGGTCAAGGGCGCGGGCGAAACCGCGACGGTGGCGGGTCTGCCGGCGGTGATGAACGCGGTGAATGACGCACTGGCGCCGCTTGGCATCAGGGATATCGCCATGCCGGCGACGCCTGAAAAGGTCTGGAAGGCGATAAACGGGAGTCTTTAACAGACGGCCCCAGCCCTACCTTAAAACGCTCAGGATTGTTTCCGGGTTTGAATCGTAGCGGTGTTCCAACGCGCTAAACCCTTGCGTGACCTTGCCCGTCCGGTCGATGACGAAGGCAGACGGGTCGGCATAGCCATACCAGGAGCTGGCTTCCTGTACTTCCTCGCTCAACACGCCAAAGGCGCGGATTGCTTCCGATTTCGGATCGGACAAGAGCGGAAAGGTGATCCCGGCGCGTTTCGCATAGGCCGCGATGTCTTCCTGCTTGTCATAGGTGACCATGGCGACGCCATAGCCGGGCGCTTTCGCCTTATCGAGTGTTTTCTGCCAGGCGACCGTCTGGCGTTTGCAGCCGCCTCACCAGTTGACTGATCGCGCGAACAGCACGATCAGTCCCTTTTTATGTGCGCGCGACATGAAATTCATCCTCTGGCCGTTCTGGTCCGGCAGCGACAGGTCATGCGGCGTCTGATAACCGGATTCGGGCAGCAGCTTCAGCGGCTGGCGCGCCTCCGCCGGCGCTTGCGCGGCGGAAAAGGCCAATATCAGCCCCAGGCAAATCAGGCGGAAGATTTTTGACATCGATCCGCCTCCTTATTTCCCGAGCGCTTCCAGCACCGGCGCGGGGTCGGGACGGTCGGTATAATCGCGGGTCGAAAAACGGTGGGTGATCTTGCCGGATTTTGAGATGACGAATATCGCCGGTTTCGCGAAGCCGTACCAGGAACTGCCCTTGGGCGCGGACTCATCAATCAGCCCGAACGCGCCAATGGCCTTCGATCCCACATCGGAAAGCATCGGATAGGTAATGCCGTTGGATTTGGCGAAACCCGCGATTGTCGCCGGTTTGTCATAGGTCAGGAACGCGACCTCATAGCCAAGCGCATGGATCTTCTTGAGATTGCTCTGCCAGACGACCGCCTGGCGCTTGCAGTGCGGTCACCAGCCGACGGAGCGGCTGAACAGCACGATGAGCCCCTTCGCCCGCGCCCGCGCCATGTAATTCATCCGCTGGCCGTTCTGATCGGGGAGAGACAGATCGTGCGGAATCTGCATGCCCGCCCTGGGGCCCCGGTTGAGATCGTCGGCCGCGCCCGCGGCGTGAGCGCCGGCGGCCGGCAGCGACAGGGTCAGCGCAATCACAAAGGCATGGAAAATAGCGCGCATGAATTCAGCTTCCCGTTTTCAGCGCGTCAAGAACCGGGGCCGGGTCGGGCGAATGGGCGATATCCGGATCGAGAAAGCGATGGGTGATCTTGCCGGATTTTCCGACAACGAATATGGCGGGCTCCGCAATCCCCCACCAGCGGCTTTTCCGCGATCCCTCGGCCTCCGTCAGGCCGAACGCGAGGATCGCCTTTGAGCCGACATCGGACAGCATCGGATAGGTGATATTGCGACGTTCCGCGAATTTCTTCACCACATCCGGCTTGTCATAGGACACCAGAGCAAGCTCGTAACCGAGCGCGCGGAATTTACCGAGATTTTCCTGCCAGGCGACCGCCTGGGCCATGCAGGATGTTCACCACCCGACCGAGCGGGTGAACAGGACGATGAGCCCTTTCGACTTTGCCCGGGCCATGTAATTCATGCGCTGGCCGTTCTGATCCGGCAGGGAAAGATCGTGCGGTGGGGCCTCTCCCACGTTGGGCGCGGCGGTATACGACGCGCTGGCCGGCATCCCCGCCAGCGGCAGGGAGAGCGCGAAAGCAACTATGAAAAGACGCAAGGTGGCGCGCATCGATAGCTCCAGATTCAATGAAACCTATCTATGTGCGGTCACCGGCGGAGTAAAGCGGATAATGGCCGGGAGACGTCCCAACCGGGTCAAATATTTGTGAGCGGCGGGTAAGCGCTCACGTTCGCCAGCGGAGCGTCGCCTCTTTCAGCGGATTTTCGAAGGGTTTGCCCGTATCCGCGGTGCGTTCCCATTCATTCTTGATGCGGAAATACCATTTCGCCTGCTGGTCGGGCTGACCGGAAAGGCGCAGCGCCGGATCCCAGGCCAGTCCTTTGGATTGCCGGACAAAGGCGGTCTGATCCTGACCCAGAAATGTCTTCGCGAACTGCCGGACAACCGGTTTCAGCAGATCGGCCCAACGCATCGACCACCACATCATATGGGTGGTCATCGTGCTGTCGGCGGTCACCGGGGTGCAGGCCGTCAGCCCGCAATAATAGTTCTTTCCGGCCCGGATATGTTCGATACGGATACCGGGCAGGGAAAAGGAAATATGCACCTCCGGCGCGCCGCCGAGCAGGCGGTAAACCTTCGAATTGCTGGAGGCGCGATGCGGCACCATGTCGAAGCCGAGCGCTGAGGGCGCAAAGTGCTTTTCCTTGTCGCGCCGTTCGCCGGGGCGGCGCCAGAACCAGCTTTCATGCACATGGGGCGTGTGGGCGGGATCAATCAGCCCGACCACCGCGTGATCGATATTCACCGGAAATTCCAGCGCGTGAACGATCTTGGGGCCTGCTTCGCCGACATCCGGCACCGTCGGGATCGGTGTGCCCGACCCGTCGCCTTCGCCGAGCCATATCCATATCAATCCTTGCTGCTCGCGCACCGGGTAGGCGGCAACCGTGATCCTGGAGAGATTGACAGGATCGTCGGAAACCAGCGACGGAATGGCGGTACAGACACCGTCGGTCCCGAACCGCCAGCCGTGATACCAGCATTCGACCTCTTCCCCCTTTACCCCGCCATCGGAAAGCGGAATACCGCGATGCGGGCAGTTATCGCGAAGCGCGAATGCCTTGCCGGATTGCGTGCGGCCGAACATAACGGGTTCGCCGCAAATCTGGCGATGCAGAACCGCGCCCGGTTTGAGCGCGGCACTGTGGATGCCGAAATACCAGATATTGCGCAGCAGGCTGGTCGTCATGACCGCCCATTATAGGACGAAGAGGGGAGTCGCGGCGAGCGTCAGCGCGCCCCGGCGGCGGCTTTACGGGCGGCGCGCTGGGCGTCCTTCTCCCGCGCCTTGACCACCGCCGCCTTGGCCGAATCCGTCGCCTGGAACATCTCCAGCGAATCCAGCTCATCCTCCACTACTGGCGTCAGGGCCTGATCCATATAGCTGTAGCGGTCGGCGGATCTCTTGATCCGCCGCCGCAGCAGAACCAGCCGGGAAAGCAGCACGCCAAGGCGGACATGTTTCCAGGCGATTTCAGCCCAGTAGCGCGGATAGAATACAAGCGGGTTTTCCAGCTTCATGCCGTTGCGCCGGTCGCGCCGGTATTTCTTGCGCAGATAGCCGCCCTGCAGCGGGTGGACGCCTTCGATATCGATGCAGGACCTGAACCAAAGCAGCAGGAAAAGCATATTGCCGCCATTGATGCCGCTGGCTTCCGCGCGCCGGATCACGGTCGTCATGTGATCATAGGTGTAATATTGCTTCCAGGCATCGTTATAGGCTTTCTGCCATTCCTCGCGTGACATTTTTGGATGCGCCGTGGTGACATGTTCCAGATCGTACCGGTTCATGTCCGCGTCCATCGCGACGTCCTTCTGATGCAGCCCCTTGTGATCGGCGGAACCGGGCAGGGGCGTCAGGCAGAAGAATTCCAGCAGATCGATCGGCAGTTCGCGCTTGATGATATCGATGTCGCGGCGGATCGAGTCCGGTGTGTCGCCCGGAAAACCCAGAATATAACCGGCATAGGTGACGACCCCCGCGGCGCGCCAGGCCAGCAGCATTTTCCGGTAATCGGTGATCCGGTTCTGGCGTTTGTTGGCGCTCATCAGATTGTCGGGATTGATATTCTCCAACCCGATAAAGACCCGGTTCACACCGGCGCGCGCTGCCTTTTCGATAAACCCGTCGATCTGGTGGCACAGTGTATCCACCTGAATAACCATGCTGAATTTCAGCTTTTCCTCTTCGCGCAGCCTGATCAGCCGGTCAAAGATCGGTTCCCAGTCCTTGTTGCGGGCCAGATTGTCGTCGGTCACGAAGAACCGGTAGACACCCTGTTTCAGATTGTCCCGGATTATTTCTTCTATGTCATCGACCGACCGCCGCCGCGATTTGCGCCCCTGTACGTTGATGATGGTGCAGAAGGAACACTGGAACGGGCACCCTCGCCCCGCGTCGAAGCTGGACAGCGTCGCCGCCGTCCGGCGTACCCGGACCTGCGGCAGGATCGGGGTCGGCGCGCCTTCCAGCCCCGGCAGATCATTCATGTAGTTATAGATCGGTTCCAGCCGGTTTTCCCATGCATCGCGCAAGACCTCATCGAGATGTTCTTCCGCTTCGCCCGCATAGATGCTGATGCCGAGATCGAGCGCTTCCTGAATATCGGCGGGAATTTCCGGCAACATGGCGAGACAGCCAGAGACGTGGAAACCGCCGATACAGACCGGCAGACCGGCGGCGCGCAGCGGCCGGGCGATATCCATGGTGCGCGGGAACTGGTTCGACTGCACCCCGACAAAGGCGACAAAACCACGTCCCCCGCTTTGTTCGATCTCCGCGATCATGTTGTCCGTCCTGACACGCTCATTGGTTTCATCGATCGCGCGTATGTCGAATTCGACGCCGTCGCCGAGAACTGTGCGGGAAATCGAATCCTGAACCAGCCCGTACATCGCGGCCAGTGTGTTGGAGGGAATTGCCGCTTTAAGCCATTGGATCACGTACCCGTCATCATCGTAATGGGACGGCTTGATCAGATAGATGACAAAGCGTTGTTTTGTGGTCGACATCGGCATCTGCGCATTAAATGGTTTCGAACTCATGCACTGTCCAGACTATAGGCCGAAAGGTATTGCGGATGACAGGGGCGGGGCGTCTCGCTACGCTTCCGCCACAGTCAATTGCGGTGATGGATATGATAAACAATATCGGTATTCGTTTCGACGGGTTCGCCCATACACGGGACTCGCTGGAGGTCGTGAAACAGGCAGAGGCGGCCGGTGCGTCACAGGTCTGGATGGCGGAACATCTCGGCTATCGCGAGGCGGTGGCCTCATCCATGGCCTATGCAATGTCCACGGAAAAAGCCTCGATCATTCCCACCGCCGTCAGCCCGTATCTCTGGCATCCGACGCCAACCGCGATGTCGCTGGCGACGCTGGACGATGTCGCGCCCGGACGGATCGGGGTCGCGGTCGGGACCGGAAACCCGCTTTTCCTGGGCGAATCAGGCCATCAGCCGGAAAAGCCGCTGCGGGCCATCCGCGAATTTATCGAATGTCTGCGGGCGCTCTGGACCGGTGAGGCAGTGACCTATGACGGCGAGTTTTTTCAGCTAAACGGAGCGAAGATGGCGTTTTCGCCCTCGGCGCCGATTCCGATCTATGTCGCCGCGACCCGCGAACAGATGCTGCGCCTGACCGGCCGGATCGGCGATGGGGTGGTGCTGTCCGGCGGGCTCTCCGTCGAACATGTGAAATACAGCCTGGGTCAGATCGCCGAAGGCGCCGCGAAGTCCGGGCGCGATCTGGCGGATTTCCGTACGGCCGCGTTTCTCTATTTTTCCACCTCGGCGGATGGGACGGAGGCCGTCGATTATCTGCGCGGCCGGCTCGCCTTTTTGTTCCGAAACCGGACGATGGCGGACAATATCAAGGCCTCGGGCCTGCCTATCGATCAGGAGGCAATTATCGCCGCCGTAGCCAAACGCGATATGGACACGGCGAAAAGTCTGGTGCCGGATGAGGCGGTGGATGCCTTTGCCGTCGGCGGCACACCCCAAAATTGCCGCGACAGGCTGGTCGCCTATATCGAGGCGGGGGTTACCGAACCGGTGATAGAAATCAGCGGCGATGCGGCAAGCCGCGCATTGGCGCTCGACGTGTTGCGGGAATTTGCCGGCGGATGAACCGGCCCGCGCAATCCGGCCAGCCCATCCGGCGCGGAGAGGATATCAGGCTGCTGACCGGGGCGGGAAATTTTCTCGACGATAACGCGCCCGCCGGATGCCTTCATGCCGCGATTATCCGTTCACCCCACGCCCATGCGAAATTCACGATTGCCGATCATGGCAGCGCGGAAATCCTGACCGGCGCGGATTATGTCGCGGATGGTCTGGGCATGCTTGGCTGCGGCGATGAATGCCAACGCCGGGATGGCTCACCCATGGCCGTCCCGCCGCGCTACCCGCTGGCTGTCGATACCGTCCGATTTGTCGGCGAACCGGTGGCGATGGCGCTTGCCGATACGCCGCAGGCGGCCGCCGCTGCGGCAGAGGCCGTTGAGATCGATTACGCGTCACTCCCCGCCGTGACGGATGTTTCCGGGTCACAAGACGAAGCGTTTTTCGCGCAAACCGGATCCGCGGCGGCATTCGAGGAGGCGGCAAAGGCCGCATCGCATCTGGTTACGCAGGCGCTCGTCAATCAGCGGGTGTCCGCAAATACGATGGAACCGAGGGGCGCGCTCGGGATGTTCGATTCCGCGTTGCAAACCTTCACCCTGCGCGCCGGGGTGCACAGCCCGCATCAGCTTCGGTCCATTCTGGCGAACGAAATTTTCGACCTGGCGGAGGAGAAATTCCGTGTGATCACCGGTGATGTCGGCGGCTCTTTCGGCATGCGGGGCGCGACCTATCCGGAACTGATCCTTGTTCTCTGGGCGGCGCGGCGGTTCGGGCGGCCGGTCAAATGGGTGGCCACGCGGTCGGAGGCGATGCTGGCGGACGATCACGGGCGGGACATGATCAGCAGCGCGGCGCTGGCGCTCGATTCGGACGGAAAGATACTCGGGTTGCAGGCGAAGCTGACCGCCAGCCTCGGTGCCTATCTGTCGATCAAGGGGCCGCGTTCACCGCTCAACGCGCTGTCGCTGCTGCCGTCGGTCTATTGCATACCGGCGCTCGATCTGTCGCTTGCCGGTGTGTTCACCAATACCAACCCCACGACGCCCTATCGCGGGGCCGGCGGACCTGAGGCCGCCTATATCATCGAACGGTTGCTGGACAAGGCGGCGCGCGAGACCGTCATCGACCGGGTCGAATTGCGGCGGCGCAACCTGATCCGACCCGGGGATATGCCGTATGAGAATGGCGCGGGCTGGTCCTATGACAGCGGCGATTTCGACGCGGTGCTGGAGAAGGCGCTGACGGAAGCCGATGCGGCGGGGTTCGATATCCGGCGCGAGAGTTCGGAGGCATCGGGCCGCAAGCGCGGGCTGGGCATATGTCTTGCCATCGAACAGACCGCCCGGCCGGGACGCGAAATCGCGGAGATATCCTTGGCGGCGGACGGGGCCGTCACCGCGTCCCTCGGCAGCGCGCCGCAAGGGCAGGGGCATGAAACCACTTTCCGGCAGATTCTGGCCGACGCGCTGGAGATCGCGCCGGAGAATATTGCCATTGAGACCGGCGACAGCGCGATTACCGCATCGGGCGGCGGCACGTTCAATTCGCGTTCTCTGGTTTCCGGCGGCTCGGCATCCGTACGTGCGGCGGAAAGCCTGATCGAAAAGGGACGGCGGGTTGCCGCCGAGATGCTGGAAGCCTCGGTTGTAGACATCGAATACGGCTTGGGCGCGTTTACGATCATTGGCACCGACCGTTCGGTGACGTTGTCGGCGGTCGCGGCGGAAAGCGGACTGTCGGCGGCGGAGGAATTCGCGACTCCGCAACCGACCTTTCCCAACGGCGCGCATCTGTGCGAGGTGGAAATCGATCCGGAAACCGGGCGCGTTACGGTAGAGCGCTATCTCGCCGTTGATGATGTCGGGATGGTGATCAACCCGCTCCTGCTGGACGGGCAGATACAGGGCGGCGTCGCGCAGGGGATCGGTCAGGCGCTGATGGAAGCGGTGCGCTTCGACCCCGCAACGGGGCAGAATCTCTCCGGTTCCTTCATGGATTACGCCATGCCGCGGGCGGATGATCTCTGCGATATCGATACGGAGGATTACCCGGTTCCGACCGCCCTCAACCCATTGGGCGCGAAAGGCGCGGGGGAGGCCGGGACCTGTGGCGCGTTGCCCGCCGTGATGTGCGCTATCGCCGATGCGCTGGGCCATGACGATATTGAGATGCCCGCAACGGCCGAGCGGGTCTGGCGCGCGCTACGCGCTAGCGGTAAAAATTAACGCAGGGAGGATGGCAATGAATACAGACACATTATCCAAAATGGCCGGGGTCGCGCGCGATAAGGGGCTCGACGCCATTATCGCCACCAGCCCGGAGAACTTCGCCTATGTCGCGGGGTTCGTGGTGCCGTCCCATCACATATTGCGCTGGCGTCATTCCATGCTGGTAATCAGGCCGGATGAGTCCGCCGCCGCCTTTACGGTCGATATGGAGGAAACGACGGTCGCCCGGAACCTGCCGGATGTCCCGCTGACCGCCTGGGGCGAATTTACCGATAACGCGATGGAGGTCTTCGCCGGGATGCTGCGCGATCTCGGGCTCGATAAGGGGACAATCGGGATCGAAACCGATTATCTGCCGGCGGCTGATTTCGAAACGCTCCGGAAAGAGTTGCCGAAGGTCGAATTCGTGCCCGCGCAGGGGTTGTTCAACGATGCGCGTATGATCAAGACGCCGCGTGAAATCGAGTTTCTGCACAGGCTTTCGCGCGTGTCCGACGAAAGCATTGCCGAGGCGCTGGCCGCCGTCGATGCGGGTTCCTCTGAAATGGATATCGCGGCGGCGCTGACGCGCGGCATCTATGCGCGCGGCGCGCAGGATTTCAAATTCATGATCGTCGCCACCGGGGATCGCAGTCAGCTGCCCAATGTCGGCCCGTCCGAGCGCATTCTGGAAAATGGCGATGTCTGCCGTATCGAGATTTTTTCCATCATCGACGGCTATCATGCGGGCGTCTGCCGCACGGCGACGGTTGGCGATCCGCCGGAACATGCCGAGCGCATCTGGGCGATATTGTCTGATGCCACCAGACAGCTTCTGGAACTGATCAAGCCGGGCGCGAGTTCACGCGCCATCTATGACGCCTATCTGAAAATGATCGAAAGGCTCGACATGCCGCCCATCGCCTTTGTCGGGCACGGCATTGGCCAGCACTTGCATGAAGACCCGTATCTCGGCTGCACCGGCGATTGGGAACTCCAGCCCGGCATGGTGCTGGGGATCGAACCGCTGATCTACCGCACCGGTTACGGATTCGGCATGCAGAACAAGGATATGGTCGCGGTGACGGAAGAGGGCTGCCTGCTGCTATCAGACGCCACTGATACGACCGGGCTGATCCGGTGTGGGCGGTAGCCGCTCCATTTGACCGACCCGGCCCTTGGCATTAGACAAAACCCGCATCGAAATTACCCATCGGCAGGGAGGCCAGAACCATGGGACAGGAAAATATCAAGCTCAGCATCGCGACGACCGATTACGACCATTTTCGCGATTTCCGCACCGGCGATGTGAAGGCGGAGGGCATCGACCACACCTGGTCGGTGCTCAGCCACCATGAATGTTTCGCGCGCTTTACCGCCAACCGCGAATGGGACGTCTCGGAGCTCAGCTTCGCCAAATTCTCTGCCCAGGTGACGCGCGAGGATTCTGACATTATCGGGCTGCCGGTGGTCTGTTCCCGCCTGTTCCGTTTCTCCAGCTTCTACATCAACAAGAATTCCGGGATCAAAACGGTTGAGGACCTGAAGGGCAAGCGCGTCGGCTCACCCGAATGGGCGCATTCGGCGGCCGTTTATATGCGGGGCTGGATGCATAATGAATGTGGTGTGAAGCTGCCCGATGTTCACTGGTATCAGGCGGGCGCCAACGCGCCGGGCCGGATGGAAAAGGTTGAGCTCAACCTGCCGGATGGGGTCGAGATCACCCGCATTACCGATAAGTCGCTGTCGGAGCTTCTGGCCGCCGGTGAGATCGATTGCGCGATTATCGCGCGGCCGCCGACCTGCTTCCTTGAAGGTCACCCGGACGTCACGCGTCTCTTCCCCAACTATGTCGAGATGGAAGAGAAGTACTATGCCGATACCGGTGTCTGGCCGATCATGCATATCATCGCCATGCAGAAGAACGTGCTGGACGAAAACCCCTGGGTCGCGCGCAATCTGCTGAATGCGTTCAATGAATCCAAGAACCGTTCCGTGACGCGTATGCTGGATCCGGCGGTATCGCGCTATCCGCTGCCCTGGATCCCGGCCTATGGCGAACGCATGTGCAACACGTTCGGCAAGGACCCGTATCCGTTCGGCATCGAGGAAAACCGCGCTACCTGGGAACAGATGCTGCTCTATACCCATCAGCAGGGCATCGCGCATAAGCATGTGACGCCGGAGGATATCTTCCCTAAAGGCATCATGACCGCCGTGGTGGTGTAGGGGGCGGTTTCCCACCCCTATCCCGGCCTTCCCCCTTATAGGGGGAAGGGGATAAACGCGCTGATCGAAAATCACCCTCTCCCTATCAGGGAGAGGGTCGGGGAGAGGGTGGAAAGTCCATGCCAGTGGGAATGTGACTGGGCCCCGGATCGCGCTGCGCTTGTCCGGGGTGACAGGCGTTGTTAACGCGCCTTCGTTCGTAAACCGGAAATACAAAAAGATTTGTCACCCCGGCCCTTGAGCCGGGGTCCATCTATCCGCCCTAAGGCTGATCGCTGTTCCGCAACCGGACTATTTCTTTTTCGCCAGGCTCTTCAGATAGGCGGAAATATGATCGACATCCCGCGCGTTGAGCTCAGGAAATTGCGGCATCATCACGTGTTTCGCGTTGAGCCGCGCCCGCAGCGCCGCGGGGGTGGTTTGCGCCAGTTCCTCAAAACGGGGCGCAATGGTGTATTTGGTGTCGACATCATGTTTGACGATGACATGGCAGGGTGTGCATTTCTGCTCTGCGACCAAATAGCCCTTATTCGCGGCCTCATCCGACGCGAACGCCGGACCCGCCATGGCGGCACAGACCAGAATGATGCCGGAAAAACCCGTTAATCCCCTCATGATGTCCCCCTGTTCCGTTTTTTGTCACTTGGAAAATGCTAACGCCGCCGGCCCCCCGGGTCCAGAACAAGCGGGGCGTCAGACCGAATATTCTTTGATCTTGTCCTCATCCACCGTGATGCCGAGACCCGGCCCTTGCGGGCGGTAGACGCGCCCGTCCCTGAACTCGAACGCTTCGGTCACGATGTCGTCGAGATAGTAATTCCCCGCGATTTCCGGCCCCTTCGCGCCCTTCGGTTTGGTGACCGGGCAAACGCTCGGTAGCCAGGCGTTGGGGAGGGCCGCGCCGAGATGCAGATTGGCCGCATTGCCGATGCCGAGCTCCACCGAGCCGCCGATATCGCAGTAGATATGAAGGGCGGCGGCCAGGTCGCCCTGCTGCTTCGCGCGGTAAAGCCCGCCCGGCTTTGTGACATAACAGGAAAAACATTCCGCAGCCTTGGTATTATAGAGTTCGATAATGTCCTGCGATGTCCAGGCGCTCTCATCCGCCATGACCGGTATATCGATGCGCTCCGCCACACGGGCCAGCATCTCCGCCCCCATCAGGGGCTGTTCGCAGATGAAGACGCCATATTCCTGTTGCGCCCTGGTCACGCGCACCGCCTCGCTGACTGAGGGATAGCCTTCATTGCCATCGACGCGGATCTTGACGGTCTCAGAGACTTCCTCCCGGATGCGGCGGACAAGTTCGACATCGCGGTCGGGGTCGAGCCCGGTCTTGCATTTGATGGTCAGCGCGCCTTCGGCGACCGCGACCTTCGCCTCCTCGACGCACTTGTCGAGCTCCATGATGCCCAGTGAATGGGTGATCTCGATTGAATCCCGGAAATCCCCGCCGAGCAATTCGCACACCGGCAGGCCCGTTGCCTTGCCCGCGATGTCATAGATCGCCATGTCCAGCAGCGCCTTGGCGTAGGGGTTGCCTTTGACCACCCGGTCCATCCGTTCATGGATGTTGGCGATCTGAAAAGGGGAAAAATCCTTTATCGCCGGGAACAGATGCGCTTCCACCATGTGACGCACGGTTTCCGGGCTTTCGCCATATTGCCGCCCGTCGGCGCCGCCCCAGGTTTCCCCCGCCGGGCTCTCACCCCAGCCGACGATGCCGTCATCGGTCTCCAGCCTGACCACCGCGTGATAGCCGATGGGGGTGTCCATCTTGCTGGCCCAGCCGTGATCGCGGCGGGTCGGCACCGCAACGTGAAAAATCTGGCAATCGGCAAGTTTCATTTTCGGCTCCCTGAGGTTGATGCATTTGGATTTTGCCAAGAAGATACAGGGGCAGGGAAGCGGGATCAAAGGCGCGGGCGTTTATGACGATTAAAACAATTGCCGTTCTGGGGGCGGGGCATGGCGGGCTCGCCGCCGCCGCCGATCTGGGATTGCGCGGCTATGAAGTCCGTCTACATGCCCGGCGGCGGGAAACGCTTGATCCGATAATCGAACAGGGCGGCGTGGACGTCGTCGGTGTGCAGGAGGGTCTGGTTCCCGTGCCGGTCCTGACCACCGATGTGGCAGAAGCCGTCGCCGGTGCCGATCTGATCATGCTGGTGGTGCCGTCCGTCGCGCATGAACATTACGCAAAGGAACTCGCGCCGCTCTTGAGCCCGGATATCCCGATCTTCGTCAATCCCGGCCATACCTGCGGCGGGCTGCATTTCGTCCAATGCCTGCGCGAGGCGGGATATGCCGATCCGGTCAAGACCTGCGAATCCGTGACGCTTACCTATATCTGCCGCAAGACCGGCCCGGCGGGTGTGGATATTTTCTCTTACGTCAAAAAGCTGAAATTCGCGGCCTTTCCGGGCAAGCACGCCGATGAATTATACGCGCTTATGAAACCGGTTTTTCCGGAGATCGAGCTTCGCTCCTCGGTACTTGAAACCGGGCTGACCAATATCAACGCGGTGTTTCATTCGCCGGGCATGTTGATGAATGCGGGCTGGATCGAGGACACGGATGGCGATTTCCTGTTTTACCGCGAAGGTATTACCCCGGCGGTCGGCCGCGTGATCGAGGATGTCGACCGGGAAAGGCTGGCGGTGACGGCTGCGCTGAATATTCCCTCGGCCAGTTTTCTGGAGAATTTCTATCAGGCCGGTCTGACTACAAAAGAGGCGATGGAATCGGGCGATATTTCCTGCGCCTGTATCGAGTCAGAGCCCAACAAATCGATTAAATCGCCGCCCAGCCTCGATCACCGCTATGTGCATGAGGATGTCGGGTACGGGCTGGTCCCGTTTGCCGCGTTCGGCGATATCGCGGGGGTGGAAACGCCGACGATAGACGCGATCATCCAGCTTTGTTCGCAGCTGATGGATATCGATTACGCGACAACCGGGCTGACGCTTTCGAAGATGGGGCTTGCCGGGATGGATGCCGCCGCTTTGCATCGATTTGTTGAGGAAGGCGTCTGATATGAACCACTTACGTGGCATCGCACCGGCCCGCACCCCCGCCCGGCCCCCCAACGACAGTATTCTCGGGGCGGCCGGGCGGGCCGGAACCGACTGGACGCGGGAGCGTTTGAAATGACCGTGCGCGAAATCGCCATATTCGGCGCGGGCGGTGGCGGGACAAGCGCGGCGGCGCATCTCACCACGCTCGGCTTCAACATCCGGCTCTACAGCCAGGACCCGGAGGCCTTGGCCCCGTTACAGGAGATCGGCGGCATCAACTACACCGCCCCGTTCGGGGACGGGTTCGCGGAATTGTCGCTGATCACGGATGATGCGGAAGCCGCCATGGCCGGCGCCGATGTGGTGATGATCGTCAGCCCGGCGCATCTTCATGAAAAATGGGTAAGCGCGGCGGCGCCCCATCTGACGGAAGATCAGGTGCTGTTTATTTCCCCCGGTCACACGCTGCTGCTGGTACCGCATATCCTGCGCGAAAACGGCATCAAGAATCCGGTGTTCTGTGAGACGGCGACGCTGCCTTATCTCTGCCGCCGGATTGAGCCGCAGAAATGCCGCATCAGCCGTGTTTCGGACTTCATGGTGTTCGGCGGCTTTCCGGGGCGCGAGACCGAACGGATGTATGAGGTGATCAAGCAGATCTATCCTTCGGTGAACCCGTTTTCCAACGTGCTGGAAACCGTGTTCCCCTATGGCAATGCGATCCACCACCCCCCGGCCGTGCTGTGTAATGCGGGGCGGGTCGAATTCACCAAGGGCGATTTCCGCCATTATTACGACGGCATCACACCGTCGGTGGGGCGTCTGATCGATGCCGTGGATCGCGAACGGCTGGCGGTGGCCGAGGCGCTTGACGCCAAAACCATGCCCTTTGTCGAGCTGTTCTGGAAGATGGGCTACACCACCGATGACGCGCGCGATGCCGGTATCGCCTATGAGGCGTTTCATCAGTCGGAACCCGATAAATGGATTATGGCGCCCGATACGCTCAACCACCGCTATCTGCTGGAAGACGTGCCTTACGGACATCTGATCTATTCGGAGCTTGGCCGGATCGCGGGCGTGAAGACCCCCACCATCGACAACATCATCCATCTCGCCTGCGTCATTATGGGGCGTGATTTCCGGGCGGAAGGGCTGACGCTTTCGAAGATGGGGTTCGGCGGCATTACGAAGGACGAATTCCTCGACCTTCTGGAAAACGGTTTCAGGGATTAGGAGAGAGATCATGGCGTTACGTTTGGGGATGCGGTTTGACGGGTTCGATAATGCGCGGGAAACGGTGGAAACCGCCGCGCTGGCGGAGGAAGCCGGGGCCGATACGGTCTGGATGGCGGAACATCTCGGCTATCGCGAGGCGGCGGTATCCTGTGCCGCGTTCCTCACCCGTACCGAACGGGTGATGGTGATCCCGACCGCCGTGATGCCCTATCTCTGGCATCCGACGCCGACGGCGATGCAGATCGCGACGATGGATGAATTGGCGCCGGGCCGCGCCGGTATCTGTATTTCGGTCGGTAATCTGCTGAACCTGCGTGAATCCGGCGTGGCGAAGCCGGAAAAGCCGGTCCGAGTGATCCGCGAATATGTCGAGGCGCTGCGCGCGCTCTGGTCGGGTGAACCGGTGGAACAGGACGCCGCGATCTGGAAGCTGGACGGCGCGCGGATGGCGTTCAAACCGGCCGGCCATATTCCGATCTTTGTCGCCTCAACCGGGCCGCAAGTGTTGAATCTCGCGGGCCGCATCGCCGACGGGGTGCTGTTTTCGGGCGGGCTCTCGCTCAACTTCACCAGGCAATGCGTGGCGCTCGCCAATGAGGGCGTCGCCAAGGCGGGCCGCAAGGATGACGAGGTCCGCAAGGCCGGGTTCGTCTATTTCTCCTGCACCGAGGATGGGGTGACGGCGGTGGAGGCGAACAAGCGCAAGCTTGCCTTCCTGTTTCGCAACCCGGCCCAGGCCGCGAATGTGCAATCGATCGATATTCCGATCGATCATGAAAAAATTCAGGAACTGGTCCGCGAACGCAAGCTGGATGAGGCGGCAAAGCTGATCCCGTCCGAGGCCGTGTCACAATTCTCCGTCGCCGGCACGCCCGATGAATGCCGGGCGCAGCTGCAGGCCTATATCGACGCCGGGGTCGATGAGCCGGTGATCGAGGTCAGCGGATCGGAAGAGGAAAAGCGCCTGGCGCTGGAAGTCATCTGCGAATTCACCGGGAACTGAACGCGACGGAAAGGGACGCGGCATGACGGCGAAGATCGGCATACGGTTCGATGGGTTCGATTCCGTCGGCGATACCATCGACATCTGCAAACAGGCGGCGGAGGCGGGGGTCACCGGTCTCTGGATGACCGAACATATCGGCTATCGCGAGGCGCTGACTTCCTGCACCGCTTTTGCGATGGAAACCGAGGGCACGACCGTCTATCCCGCCGCGGTCACGCCCTATCTGTTTCATGCGACGCCGACGGCGATGGCGCTCGCCACCATGGCGGAGCTGTTCCCCGGCCGGGTCGGCGTCTCGGTCGCGGTCGGCAATACGCTCGATCTCAAGGAGTCGGGCTGTGCGCCGGAGGACGGCGTCACGGCGGTTGAGGATTATATCGATGATCTGCGCGCTCTCTGGTCCTCCGAACCGGTCGAGTGCGACCGTGAGGCCTATAATCTCAAAGGCGCGCGCATGGCCTTCGCGGCATCCGAACCGATCCCGGTTTTCGTGACCGCGCTGGGTTCTGACGTGGCCATGGCAGCGGGCGCGAAAGCGGACGGCATGCTGATGTCGGCCGGGTTCTCGGTCGCATTCGTCCGCCATTGTCTGGAAAAATTCAGTGATGGCGCGGCGGCCGCCGGGCGCGATACAGGCGCGTTACGCAATGCCGGGAACATCCATTTCGCGGTTTCGGGCGACGGTAAGTCGGCGCGTGAAAATGTCCGCCGCAAGCTGGGTTTTCTGTTCCGGAACCGGCTGATGGCGGAGAATATCGCGGCCTCCGGCATCGCAGTGGATCAGGAGGCGATTATCGAGGCTGTGGCTGCGCGCGATCTCGACAAGGCGGCGAACCTCGTCCCCGATGACGCGGTGGAGGCGTTCGGCGTTGCCGGTACGCCGTCTGAATGCGCGGCAAAGCTTAACGCCTATCTCGATGCCGGGATGGAGGAGCCGGTCATTCAGGTGTCGGGATCGGATGAGGAAAAGCGCCTCGCGCTGCAGGTCATCCGCGAATTCACCGGTCGCTGATTTCACCGCCGCGGGATATTCCCCTCCCCTAACCCCTCCCCGGAGGGGAGGGGGATGTTCGAGTTTTCTTCAGAAGATGAGCCCCCTTTTTTTCTCCTCCCCCTATCAGGGGGAGGGTCAGGGTGGGGGTGGAGAGAGTGCGTGGGGGTGGAAAGAGTGCGGGAACGGAGAATTCCTATCCCAGACCCACCATCACGAACTCGCGGAAACCGTCGCGTTGCTGCAACCTGTCATACCAGCGCTCCAGATTGGGCAGCGGGTCGCGCGCAAGGTCCTCAAACGCGTACCAACGATAGGCGTAAATCCCCGCCGGAATATCGCCGAAGGTGAAATCGTCTCCCGCGACAAACGCCTTCCCTGCAAGCGCATTGTCCAGCATGGCGAGGTTCTTCTGCGTCGTCTGGCGCGATTTCTCTATGGCCTCATGATTGCGGTCTTCCGGCTTGTCCCGGATCAGACCGTGGAACATGGCGGTGAAGCCGGGGCCGAGCACGGTGAGCTGCCAATCCATCCAGCGTTCGGCATCCGCGCGCCTTTGCGCATCTGACGGGCACAGCCCGCCCATATCGTGCTTTGCCGCCAGATAGCGGACGATGGCATTCGATTCCCACAATACGAAATCACCCTCCACCAGAACCGGCACCCGCCGGTTGGGGTTGAGCGCCGCGAACGCGTCCGTATCGACCACGCCGAATTCGCGCCCGGCGTCTTCGCGCTCATAATCGATCCCCATCTCGGCGCAGGCCCAGAGGACCTTTTGTACGTTCGATGAACTTTTCCGTCCGATGATCTTGTATGACATATCAGATTCCTTTCTGAATCATATCCGCCGCTTTTTCGGCGATCATGATGGTCGGTGCGTTTGTCGCGCCGCCGATCAAATCCGGCATGATCGAGGAATCGACCACGCGGAGATTTTCCATCCCGTGCACCTTCAGCTCGTGATCGCAGACCGAGGTCGGATCGCTCGTCGGGCCCATCCGGCAAGTGCCGACCGGATGATGCACGGTGATCATGGTCTTGCGCACATGGGCCTTTAACGCTTCATCGCGGTCGTCATTATCGCCGGGGATCAGCTCGGGTCCCGCGTATGCCTCCATCGGGCCTTGCGATACCAGCTTTCGCGCCATGCGCAGCCCGCCCAGCATCACCCGCCATTCTTCGTCGGTTTCCAGAAAGGCCTGATGAATTTTCAGCGCGTCATTGGGATCGGCGGAAGCCAGCGCGACATGCCCCCGGCTCTCGGGGCGCATCGGCATGACCCGCACATTGAAGGCGTCATCGAACGCTTTCTTGAAGGGCGGAAGATAGGGCGAGGCGGTATTGGTCGCGCCCATCCAGAACAGGAGCTGCGCGTCCGGCACCGGTTCTTCCGCGCGGGTTTTCACAAACGCGGTGATGCCGAAGGGCAGGTCGGAGGCGAACCCGCCTAACCCCAGATAGGACCGGATCAGCGACAGCCCCACCCGGTCGAGCCGGAGGCCGCGCCGGAACACGCCCGGGATCTTGCGCCGGTAATTGACCGAGGCCGAGGTGTGATCGACCAGATTCTTGCCGACGCCGGGCAGATCGTGGCGGACTTCGATGCCGTGGTCTTTCAGATGCGCGGCCTCGCCCACGCCTGACAGCATCAACAGCTGCGGTGAATTGATCGAGCCGCCGGAGAGGATAACCTCGCGGGTGGCCCTGGCGGTAACGGTCCTGCCGCCCTGTTTATAGGTAATGCCCGTCGCGCGTTTGCCGTCGAATTCAATGTTCTGGGCCAACGCGTGAATCTCCAGCTTCAGATTGCCGCGTTTCATCGCCGGTTTCAGGAAGGCCCGCGCGGTAGACCTGCGGCGGCCTTTATGAATTGTCGCCTGAATGCGGGCGAACCCTTCCTTGTTGGCGCCGTTATAATCGTCGGTCCAGCCGATCTGCATATCGCGCCCGGCCTCGATAAAGGCGTCGCAGATCGGATCATCGAATGTCGAGTATATGGTGGTGAGCTCGCCCCCTGCACCGCGATGACTGTCCGCCCCGCCTTCCCAGTTCTCCGACCTTTTGAAAAATGGCAGCACGTCCTTATAGGACCAGCCCGGATTGCCGAATGATTCCCAGCGGTCGTAATCGCAATCATGGCCGTGGTAATAGGCCATGGCGTTGATCGTCGAACAGCCACCCAGCACCTTGCCGCGCGCGCATTCAATGGCGCGTCCGTCCATCGTTTCCGATGGTTCGGCAAAATACATCCAGTCATGATCACGCGCCTGCAGGATACGGCCCCAGCCGAGCGGAATGTGTATCCACGGGTCCGAATCCTTGCCGCCGGCTTCCAGCAGCAGCACGCGGTTCTTGCCGTCCGCCGTCAGCCGGTTGGCGAGCGTGCAGCCGGCCGAACCCGCGCCCACGACGATGTAATCGAATGTTTCGTCCGCCATATGCGGCTTCTCCCCTCAAATTGCCGTTTGAAGGGTCGCAAAAATCAGGGAGTCGGGAAAGGGGCGGGCGGCTATCGCAAAAAGCTGCGCGGCGCGTCGGGTTTGCGGGCCTGCTGCAGGGGTGATGGCGGGGGCGCCCCTGGTGCTGGTGGCTGTTGCCCCGGTGCCGGCCGCGCCGGTGCGGGGTTTGCCGATGGGGCGGGTGACCGGGTGGCCTTCAGGATCAGCCGCATACCATAGGCCATGACCAGAATGGCGCCGATCTGGATGATGGAATAGCGGAACATCAGCATCGCTTCGGGCAATTTCTGTTTGCGGTCCGGCCCCAGCAGAAAATCGGCGCCGGTAAAAGTGAGTCCATATTTGTTGACCGGGGCGGACATGCCGTTTCTGAACAGGAACCACCCCAGCGGCAGGGACACGATCATAACGACCGCGGCCA
>CAZBKQ010000012.1:0-48914 GCA_964492555.1 uncultured Rhodospirillaceae bacterium
GCCGCCAGACCCAGGATATGTCCGTGATGGATGTGCATCAATTTTCGAGGCGAGAGTGCGTTATCCATTGTGCCGTGGCAATGGCCTTTCCGTCAGACGCCTGACGGGCGCGAACGCGTCCGAAGCCTTTCAACCGCGGTTTCCGGGAGAAGGGCCCGAACGAGCCGGACATATAATTCGCGGTCGAATATGATCGCCGGATAAGCGCTGATCGCGCGCCGCAGCAAGGCGCGCCGGATTTTGCCGTTTCCGAGACAAGGACCGCCGAGAATAACCAGGGCAAGCAGCGCCTTGCAGCGTGCCGGGGCCGGCAATTCTTCCAGAAAGGCGCCGGCGGCCGCCAATGCCTCTTCCGGATTGTTTTCGCCGGTGCCGCCATACCACAGGCGCGTGACAAGCTGCGCCCGGGCGCTGTCGGGCGCCTCGTTACAGGCCCACCCTTGATTGAGCGCGGCGACGCGGGCGGTTTCCTCAAGCTCATCGGCGCGGCCGCCGGTGGCCATCACCTGGTCGGGATGGGTTCGCAACTCGCAGACCGGCTGCTCGAGATTTTCCAGCCGGTGACCGGCCCTCAGGAACGCCGAGAAAAGCGCGAAGTCCTGAGAGACGCGAAAATCGGAAGGGTAGAGTCCGGCGGCCAGGGCGGCATCGCGCCGAAACATGACGGACGAATGAACGAAGCAATTCTGCAGCGCCATACGCCAGCGTATGGTTTCGAAATCCACCGGCAGACGTGTTGCGCCGATCTGATTTCCGGCCGCGTCGATTCTGATGGCCTGACCGCCGATCAGGGCGAGTGACGGATCGCCATCAAGCCGTGCAGCCTGCAATGCAAACCGGTCCGTTAATACGGCGTCGTCGGCGTCCAGCCGCGCGACATATGGCGCGGTACAGGCCTCAAGCCCGACATTCAACGCGCCGGTCTGGCCCAGATTCTTCTCGTTCAGGATCGGCCGGACGCGGGGGTCCTCTAGGGATTGGAGATAATCCCGCGTGCCGTCGGTCGAGAAATTGTCGACGATGACAAATTCCAGATCCTCGAAATCGCTGTTGAGAACACTATCAACCGCTTGGCGCAGATAATCGCCGCCATTATAGACGGACATCAATACGGAAACGCGGGGCGCCATGGTCAGGCGAGCAAATTCTCGGCGAGCGCCCGGCCGAGCGGTCGCGGGGCAAATCCCAAGAGGCGCTTCGCCTTATCGATAGAGGCGGCGGAAAGCGGCGGCTCTCCCGGACGCATCGGCATTGCGCCGAAATTCAGCAATGCGGGATCGGCGTTCATTTCCTTGCACAGCGTTTCCAGCAATTCGCGCAAGGATACCGGCACGCCACTGGCGATGTTGAAAACATCAATTGCCGCGCGGTCCATATCATTGGCGAGCGCGAGATATCCGCGGCACAAATCGGCCACCCCCACAAAATCGCGCCGCTGGGTGCCCGCCGATAAATCCATCTTGCGTCCGGCGGCGAGCGCCTCCACCACCTGGGGCAGCAGTTTCTTCGGATTGTCCATTTTCCCGAACGGGATATAGACCCGGGCGATCCGGGTCGGGACGCTGAAACGCGCCGCCAATTGCCGCGCCGCCAGCGTTTCAGAAAGTTTCGAAAGCCCGTATGGCGTGACCGGCAGACAGGGATCGTCCTCCCTGTTGACGTCGGATGCCGCGCCATATTCCTGATCAGTGCCGGAGACGATCACCTTCGTGCCGGTTTCGGCGAATATCTCATAAAGGGTCGCCAAGGGTTGCGCCGTGGTGTCGAGCGCGCCGATCCAATCGAAATCCGGGCTGGTGTAATTGTCGGTATAGCCGACATGATGAATCCATATATCGGGCCGGAAATCGCGCAGGAACGATGCGGCGGCGTCCCCGTCCCGGATGTCGAGCCTCACGAGCTCGGTATCGGTACCCGCGTGTTCCAACCGTTTCCGCCGGATGGGGTCGTACGCATCCAACTCGCGGGAATGGATAGCCGCGACCTCCGCGCCGCCGCCGGCAAAGGCGGCGGCCAGATGGCAACCGACAAAGCTGGACGCGCCGGTAACCACGACGCGTCCCGAAAATTTTTGAGTATCGGACATGTCGTCGATCAGCCGTGCTTCAGCGCCCAGTCATAGGGGATGCTCGGGTCGAACGGGTCCATCCGTTCGATCTCATCCGGGTCATGCGGAATGGTGGCGCAATTGGCGACAATGGCGGCTTCCGTGCCGATTCCCTTGAAACCGTTCCAGACCATCTTCGGCACGGTGACCAGATTATAGTTTTCCGCGCCGAGATAGATTTCCTGCAATTCGCCCCTGGTGGGACTGTCGGCGCGGTCGTCATAAAGCACCATCTTGATGCGCCCATGCGGCACCGCGTAATTCAGCACCATCTTCTTGTGGATGTGCCAGCCCTTGATCGCGCCCGGGAAAACGGTTGAAAAATAAATTTCCCCGAAAGAGTCGAACACCGGCGAGTCATTCCGCAACATATGCATGACCTTGCCGCGTTCATCGGCGAATTGCCGCAGGGGGGTGATGACGACCCCGTCAATCATTTTCGTTCTCCATATAGCTTTCTATCTGGGTCCCGGTGACCGCTACGGGGTCAGCACCCTCTATGACCTGCTTGTACCACGCAACGGTCTCTGCGTTCATGGCATCGAAATCCCATTGCGGCCGCCATCCAAGGCCGTTCCGCGCCTTCGTGCTGTCGAGGAACAAGAGCGGCGCTTCCGGCGGGGCGTCCGGGTCGGGACGCTCGATGATCTCACCGCCGCCCCAGCAATCCCGGACTCGTTCCGCCAGATCGCGCACCGGTCGCATATCGTCACGTTCGGGGCCGAAATTCCACGCGCCCGAAACCGAGGCCGGATTCTCCAGCAGCATCGCGGCAAGCCGCAGATAACCGCTCAGCGGCTCCAGCACATGCTGCCAGGGGCGAATGGCAGTCGGATTGCGGAGTGTGATTGGCGAACCGTCGCGCAGCGCGCGGATACAATCCGGGACGATCCGGTTTTCCGCCCAGTCGCCGCCACCGATGACATTTCCCGCGCGTACCGACACCGCGCCGAAATCGTCCCGCCGCGCGAAATAAGACCGGTCATAGGCTTCGAACACCATTTCGGCGGCGGCCTTCGAGGCGCTGTAGGGGTCTTCTCCGCCCAGCGGGTCGCTCTCTTCACAGCCATCCATGGCGCCGCCGTCGCGATAGACCTTGTCGGAGGTGACGTAGATCAGCGCGCGGACACCTGTTGTGGCGCGCAGCGCCTCCAGCAAATTGACCGATCCGGCGACATTGGTATCGAAGGTGGTCTTGGGTTCGGCATAGCCGGTCAGTACCAGCGACTGCGCGGCCATGTGGATGACCGCGTCGGGTCTGGTTTCGGCGATTGCCGTTTGCACCGCATCGAAATCGCGCAGATCGCCGTCCCGGTGATCGATCCGCTCGACAAGACGCAGCCGGTTGAAAAGCGGGTCGGGCCCTTCCGGCGGCAGGGCGAAGCCAATGACATCTGCCCCCAGCGCCATCAGCCATTCCGCGGTCCAGCCGCCCTTGAATCCGGTATCACCGGTGATCAGGATGCGCGCGCCCGATAGCGCGCCCAATTGTTCGCCGGTTACCCGTTCCATGCCATCCACGGCGCTGTTCCGGTTTCATAAAGTTCGGTCAGCAACTCGAAATCCCGCCTTGTGTCCATGCACTGCCAGAACCCGTCATGGCGATAGACATTCATGCCGCCTTCGCGGGCGATGCGCTGCATCGGTGCGCGTTCCAGCATCTCGTCGGCGCGGTCCGGATCCAGGAAATCGAAGACTTTACGGTGGCAGACGAAAAACCCGCCTGAAATCAGTCCGCCCGCCGCCTGCGGCTTTTCATTGAATTCGGTGACGCGCCCGTCCGGATCATGTCCCAGCTCGCCAAACCGTCCGGGCGGGCGAACGCCGCTGACGGTCATCAGCCCGCCCTTTTCCCGGTGAAACGCGATCAGCGCGTTCAGATCGATATCGCCGACCCCGTCGCCATAGGTCAGCAGAAACTCCTCGTCATCGCCGATATATTTCTCCACCCGTTTCAGCCGCGACCCGGTCAGCGTATCGAGCCCGGTCTGGGCAAGGGTCACGCGCCAGTCGGCCTCGTCTCCGCCATCGTGCAGCTCGACCGCCGGTTTCGTCCCCAGTGTCACGGTGAAATCCGCCATACGGGTGCGGTAATTCAGGAAAAAATCTGCAATGTCCTGACCCTTATACCCCAGGCACAGAATAAATTCCTTATATCCGAAATGGGCGTAATATTTCATGATGTGCCACAGAATGGGGTGGGGTCCCACGGGAATCATCGGCTTGGGTATTTCTTCTGTTACCTCCCGAATGCGGGTTCCCATTCCTCCGCACAATATGACAACCTTCACGGTAAACCTCTCTCGTTAGGGCGTTTCGGCCAGCAGCGCCGACCAGCGTTTCAGATCGGACGATTCCAGAAAAGACGGCGGTGCCGTCACCGGCGGCAAATCTTGCGCGGCGGCGCTCAGCTCCGTACCCGACCCGATCAGCCGCACGGCGTCGATCCCGAGTGCCGGGCTGAGATTGAGGTCGTCATCCGGTGCGCACACGCATACCGGCAGACCGGCGGCCATCGCGTCGAACACGGCCGCCGTGGAATTGGCGGCGAAAACCAGCCGCGCGCCGTCCCATAAATCCTCCAGATTCTCCGTCGATATCGTCACGTCGATGGCGAAGTCGCGCGCCGCGATAAAATTCTCAACCGGCAGGAAGGGATGCGGTTTGACGATAATGCGTTCGATCCCCGCTTCTGAAAATTGCTCCGATGCGGTCGCCGCGATGTCGAGCATGACTTGCGTTTCGTCCGGCAGATATCCGGCGATCAGCAACAGCGCGTCGCCCTGCCGTTCCACCGCTGTACCGCTGCCGGCATTCTTGAACCGCAAGGATTCAACCGGCGTGATTCTATTTTCCGGCCAGCCGCCCTCGCGTAACCGCGCGATAGCGGTTTTTGATCCGACGGCAAGCCTGTCGGGAAACGGCTTTGCCGCCGGGCCGTCATGCTCGAATGCGGCTTTATCCTCGAACAATCTTAAATTCAGCGGTTTGATCGCTTCATGTTGATGGGCCAGGATTTTTTTCGTGCCCGCCTTGCGCCAGCTATCGACCAGCGCGGATTCCCAATTCTGGTTCTCGAAAACATAGAGGCCGGTTTGAGGCGCGGTCTTGCGGGCCAGCGCATCGAACAGGGCGATGTACCAGGCGGCCTCCGCCGCGACGATGCCGCGAAGGGACGTCTTCCAGTCTTCTTTCAGAACCGGGCCGAGAGCGAGATCCGACCCTTCGATCCGGGCCGTACCGCAAGATCGCATCAATCCGATGGAACGCAGGCAAAGTATCAGAAAGAGCCAGAGTGCGCGGAGCATGACTGTGGGCGAAAACACTTCCTCGGCCAGCATAAATTTCTGGTTCCCGCCGGCCTTGTTGCAGGCGTTCCGATGGGTACGGGCCTCCCGGAAGCTGACAGCGTCGGAGGGGGCATAGAACCAGATCCACATCAGGTTTCTGCCCCCGGCTTCGAGCAGCTGGTGCAACTCCTGCCAATAGGCGGAGCGGAATGCGCCCACTCGCAGCTTTTCCATATCGCAATTCGGAAAATAGGTCGCAATCGCGATCTCCGGCGTCCCCGATATTTCGTTGACCCCCCCGCGCGCGGGCACGGCGCGTTGCCACCAGCGCGAGATCAGCCAGATCAGCCCGCGCAAGGGGTGCGGCAGAAAACGCAGACGGTTTCCCGTGGTTTCCGCCGGCCCGTTGCCGCCGCGGGCGCCGGTAAAGCCGATACCCGTCTTCGCGCACCAGTCCGCGATCACTTGCCGGGCGGCCTTGTCGTTGATGCGGCAATCGATGGCGGAGATATTTTCCGCCGCACACAGTTTTTCCAGCGCGCGCAACTTCATCACCCGGTAGATCGTCCGGGATTTCATCGGTGATTTTTCCGCCATCAATGTCATCCACCAGACGGATGGTCCGATGGGCAGGCGGAGCCTTTCCCGGATATCCGCCGTCCCGGTCTCGCCGATCCAGCGCAGATATTCACCCCGCAAGGCCCGCCAGTCCTCAGCCACCAGGCGCGGCAGGGATCGTTCGGATTCGCCTTGTTCGAAACGGTCCCAGCGGACGATGCGGGTCCCGGCGCCGGTATCCTGGCGTTCCGTCCCGGAGATCAGCCGGATGGTGCCGCCATCGGTCATACGGGCTCAATATCCGCGATGCGGTCGAGCGTGTCGATCTGCGCAAGCCCATTGTGACGGCAATAGTCTGGACCGTCTTCCCATTCGGAGACACCGGATACAAAAAGGAAATCGAGCCCGTCCGCTTCGGCCGCGTCGAGGTCGGATTTCGCGTCGCCGATAAACAGCGCCGGCATGCCGTTGGTGATTGCCGCGATCCGGCCAAGGTTTTCCGACTTGGTCGCCGGGCTGCCGAAGATCGCGGTGAATCTCTGCGCCATGCCGCGTGCCGTCATGACCTCGCGCAATTCTTCCTCATCCCCACCGCTATTGATGAAGCAGGGTATCCCGGCCGCAGCCAACCGGTTCAGCAGCGCGCTTACCCCCGGCAGTGTTGCGCAATTCAACAAACCCTCACGGACCAGGGCGGCATAGCGGTTGATCGCCGCTTCGATCTCCTTTTCGCAATTGTCGCGTGGATACATTTCGGTGAAGTAATGCCGGTATTTGACATAGCGGGAGACCCCGCCGGTTGCCCGGTGATAGGCGACGAACGCGGCGATGTGTTCGGCGGGCTCATCCCCCAGCGCGCTGCCCATCATTTCGGATTTCAATTCGTTGGAATCCAGCAGCACCCCATCGCAATCGAAGACGACGCGGGCGTAATCCTCAATCTTCCGCGGCAAGCGCTGCTTCGACACGGGCCACATCCTCCGGCACATCCACGGCGATCGAGGCGCCGGAGACCTCGATCATCCGAACTTCGAACCCCAGCTCCAGAAAGCGCAGGATTTCGATGTCCTCAATTTCCTCAAGCGGTGTCTTGGTCTTGCGTGACGCGAACGCGTCCAGCGCGGCCGGCGGAAAGGCGTATATACAGACCTGCTTCATCGCGCCCCGAAAGCCATGCGATTTATCCGTCGGGATCGGCGCACGGCTCATATACATCAGTCGCCCATCGGGCCGTGCCGCCACTTTGGGCACGGTGGTGCTGCGGAAATCCTCTTCCGTCTCGATCGGGCACATGGCGTTGATAATCTCGCCCGGCGCATTCTCCGCCGCTTCGATCACGCGGGTGATATCACCGGGGCGCAACATCGGCTCATCGCCCTGTACATTGATATAGATATCGGCAGTAATTTCCCGCGCCGCGGCCTGTATCCGGTCAGTGCCGGTTAGGCAATCATCCGGCGTCATCACGACCTGAATCCCCTCCGCCCGGCAGGCATCCGCGATGCGGTCGTCATCGGTCGCGACATAAATCTTTTCCGGCGGCAACGCCCCGCAACAGCGGTCCCACACCCGGGCGATCATCGGACGACCCAGAAGCGGCGTCAGCGGCTTGCCTTCGAAGCGGCTGGATCTGAACCGGGCCGGAATGATGATGACGGGATCCATGCTAGTTTCCCGGCGCGTACAGGCTGGTCTGCGCGACCGTATAGGTGCTGGGTGTTACCGCGCGCACCGGAATATCGGGTGCCGCCGCCGCAAATAAATCCAGAACCCTGTTCATCTCCGCCTGGCGCGGATCGTCCGCCCCATACCCGTCGAACCCGGCCAGCAAGATGCGTTTCGCCCCCGCGGCCGCGCCGAGCGCCAGCGCATAGGCCGCGACCAGCGGTGCCGGCACCGTGCAGCCATTAGCGGAAATCTCGAACCGGTCCGCCGCGACCGCCATGCCGAAATCATAGAGCTCGGTCTCTGCCAGCTGGCTTAGCGCGGCATCCGGCAGGGCGGCTTTCGGCGCGATGACCGGACGGTTCAGCGTGCCGTATTCCTCCGCATTGCTGAGAACCCGGGTCGGGTGGCTGGCGGCAAAGGCGTCAATGGCATCGGCCGGAATATTATCGGAGCGGTTGAGGCAGATGACGCGCGGTTCGTTGCGCTCGATAAAACCCATAATCCCGTCGCGATGGCGCGCCAGCCCGCTTCCCGCCGCGACAATCAGCAGATCGCGGCCGGCGGCCCAGCCGGTGGCGTCCCAACTTCCATTCGGATCGCGATAGCCGGTGGCAAAGGCATTTTCCAGACTTTCCCGGCTGAAGGACGCGCCGCCGCCATCGCGCAGCGCTTCCAGCACGGTCATGATGTCCTCCGGGCTGTAGCGGTCATCCGACAGCATCTGCTGCACATAGGTCGGGTGAATGCCGTAAATGCCGGAGAGGTAATAGAAAAGATTCGCGCCCCAGCCATACCGCGCCTGTAATTCGGCGAACCCGCCTGCCGCGACCGGCACCATGGCTTCGGGTTTCAGACGGTCCAGGCCGCGACGCGCCAGCTCGATCAGCAGATATTCCATCTCTGCGTTGCCCGCGCCGCGACCCATGCCGAGCACGGTGGCGTCGAGCCAGGATGCGCCCGCGTCGTATGCCGCCATCGTGTTGGCCAGCGCCCTGCCCATATTATTGTGCATATGGGTGCCGATGGGGCCGCTCCAGCCAGCGCGCAGCGCGGCGACGCAGTCCGCCGCCCCCGCCGCATCCATATTGCCGAGGGAGTCTGCGAAATAGAGTACATCCACCGTATCCCAGCCGGCGATCTTCCCGGCGAGCGCTGTCAGCTCCGCTTTGGGACGGCCCGTGGCCTGCATCAGATTCAGGCCTGTCGCATAGCCTTTTTCCTTGAGGCGGCTCAGCGCCGGGCCGCATTCCGGAGCTTCGGTGAAATGGGCGGCGATCCGGACCAGCGCGACGGGTGAGTCCGCGGCGTCCGAGAACAGCGCATCGACGGCCGCCGCGCCGCCGCCATCGAATTCCAGCAAATCCTTGGCGTTGCACATCACGCCGCAGACGGCGCTGCCGGGCAATGGGAGCCGCCGCAACAGATCGTCGGTGGTATAGGCGTAAGGGCCCAGAAACCGGTCTGTCGCGGTAAAGCGGAAACCGGTTTCGATGACATCGATACCGGCTTTGTCCGCTGCGGTCAGATAGGCCAAGACCAGATCGGGATCGAAATCCCAGTTATTGTAATAGCCGCCATCGCGCAGCGTGCAGTCCAGCACGACGGGGGATTTTTCGGAAAGCTCTGAGAATTCTGTCATGTCGTTGTCCGGGGTACGGTTCCCGCGTCTTGGGTTTGGCGCGCGGCAACAGCGCCGTTTGTCTTCAGCGCGCAAAGCTGATCGATTAAATCTTTCGCGCCTTGTGTGTCGTCGGGCCAGATATGCGAAGCGATTTCGTCTGATGAAAGCGGCATGGCCCCGTGTGCCATGGCGATGGCGTTCAGCATTGCGGCGGGTTCTGTCTCCGGCGCAATTGCGTACACTGCCGATTTATCGGAACGCGTTGGCGGTGTTTCGTTCGCCGGCAGATGCCGATAGGGGCAGCCGCCGCCCCAGAGCAGCACCGGAACGCGCGCCGCCAGCGCTTCCTCAATGGTGGTGGAGGAATGGCTGACCAGCAAATCGGCCGTCGCCAGATCATCCAGAAATCCGCCGCTGGTCTTTACTGTCGCCCGCGGCGATTTCGGCAACAGAGTTTCCAGCGCCGCCAGTGAACATTCCGCCTGTTCGCGCACGCGGATAACAAGTTCGGCCTCGGTTTCCATTGCGTCAACCGCCTGTATCAGCGCGGTGAGACCGGCGACATATTCATCGCTGGTCTCATACATCCAGGGCCGGTGATCGCGCCAGGATTTGGGCGTTCCCGCCTGCAGGATACGAAACGGGCCGGTCTTGCCGGTGTTCTTACGCGCCCGCTGGAATCCCCAGACGACCGGTTGGACCGGCTCGCGTTTTTGATCCGGCGCCAGTCTCGCCGCCGCCGCATCTGCGTGCGGCGACTGGGTATAGGCCCGGTCCGTCAACGGGCTGACCAGCAGGCCGCGCGCGTGGTCGTCAATCGCTGCCGCGCTGACCGCGCCATCGGCCTTTCCGTGCGATCCATGCGACAGAAGGCTGCGTTTTATCCCGGCCCGGCCCGCCGCCGCGCCAAGCGCTGCATCCAGCCGCCAGCGAAAACTGTAGGACAGGACCGCGCGTGGCTTGAGGCGCGGCAGATACCCGGTGAGATAGCGCGCCATTCCGTCCGCGGCTGCCGCTTCGGCGGAGATATCCTGTCCGAAAACCGTCAGGCCGCGCGCGATCACGGGGTCCGTGACGCCCTTGAAAATCTGTCCGATGTCGTCAGTCAGTCCGCTTCGTTCCTCCAGCGCCGGGCAGGACAGGCGTAGGGCAGGTTTGCCGGAAAGCGCCTGTAACAGGGCTTGTCCCGACCGTGCGGCATCGCGGAGTCCGCCGGCCGAAGGCACAAAACTGACGGCGCGTGCGTCTTTCTCGGTCTCCAGAAAACTCCGGTGCAGCGGTCCGAACCCCCGGTCGAAATTGGTAAAGATCGCGGGCGCATGCCGGGCGATAATTGCCGCAACACCATTGTTGATGACTCCGATCATTTTCGCCCTGGTTTGCGGCGCGCCGAGCCGCCACCAGGGAGCATAGGAAAAGCGCGAGAGCAGGGTGTGTTCCGCCTCTCCCCTGTCCTCGATCGATTGCCAGCCTGTTCCTTGTGGGAAAAGCCACGGCCCATTTCCTTTTAATGTCTCATGAACGCGCGCCGCCATATGGGCGGTCAGGTCGAACAGGCTGCGGGCTGTCTCGCCCGCCGCTTCCGGCAGCCGGTCGAAGGCCGGGTTGATCGCGCGCTTCGCCTTGCGCACGCGGGCCAGTGCCCTGCGGTGTGCAAAAGGCCCATAGATCGTGCATGCCGGAATGTAGCCGGTATTTTCTTTGCGCAGGATCGCCGCCGCGTCCGGGGTCAGGGCAAGACAATTGCGCGCGTCTGGCCGCGCGGCCGCGAAACGGGCGGCGTCATCCGCGTCGTACAGAATGGCCAGGGGACGGGTCATAGTCGTTTCAAAGGGTCGCGCCGATGCGTTCCAGATAGCGTTCGGCGAGCCAGAGCCCGTCTTCGTCGCGAATATCAACCGTTGCCCAGAAACGGTCGATCGGCGCCATGTCGACTTTCTCTCCGAACGGGTTGGGCCCGCCGAGCAGATCGGCGCGAAAGATCGAGCCGATACCGGTCAGCTCCTGATACAGCGCCGTGCCGCCGGTCTCGCCGCCGCCGATGACCCGCTCCATCGCGCCGTCGGCGCTGCCCCTCCAATAATTGTAATCCGCCCGGTGACAGGTAATCAGCGAATCCGGCCGGTCCGCCGCGACCACGCGCATCAGCTCATCGATGATACCTTTGGGACGCAGCGGGTGGGTCATTTCCAGCAGCATCAGATAATCCGCGCCGTCCGGCGCGGTTTCCGCGATATGGGCCAGCACATCCAGCGTGGTCTTGCCCGCACCGCTCAGTTCCGGCGGGCGTTTCGTCAAGGTGACGGCGTCGCCGCGCGCGGCGACATGATCGGCGAACCTGTCATCATCATGGGCGATGACGACCCGGCGCGGACATTCAGCTTCCAGCGCCTGATCCAGTGTGATGTCCCAAAGGGTCCGCCCCTGCAATGTGAAAAGCGGCGCATTTCCCGCGTCGCAGCAATCGGCCTGGCGGACGGGAATGACGATGTCGATAACGGGATCCGTCATGTCAAATCCTTCTGGATCAGTTCGATAACCTTCACCACGCGGTCGGCGCGCTCCAGGCTGCCGTCATGGTGAATGCCGTGATGATGAAAGACCGAGGCGCCCGGTTCATAGACAATCTTGTTGCTGCCGTTCAGGACTTTCTTGGCCCAGTCGCGGTCCTCGACACCGTGGATTTCTTCATTAAACGGTATTTTTTCCCAGATCGAACGGCGGATCATGGAGTTCGCGTTGTGGAAGAAATAATCGCGTTTCTGTTCCTTGCGGTCGAGCCCGAAGGTTGTCCAGAGATCGCGCTTGTCGATAGAGCTGCTGTCCGGCAGCGGTTCTTGCCGGCCATAGACCGCGGCGACATTTTCTTCGCGCATATTCATGGCGAGCCGTGCCAGCCATTGTTCATTTGCAGGGACGCAATGGCCTGACAGAATCGCCAGCAACGGCGCGTCGGTTGCTTCGATCCCGCGATTGAGGGCGCGCGAGAAATTGAAATCCCGGTCCGGTATATCGACGATAACGCAGCCAAACCCGGCGGCAATTTCGCGCGATCCGTCCGACGATTCATTATCGACGACGACGATCTCGACCGCCGGATAATCCTGATTGCTGACCGCGAACAGGCAAGAACGCAACCACTTCGCTTCGTTTTTGGTGCGAATAACGACGGCGATTTTTTCGGAATGCGTCATGGTCTCGTTACAGGATATGGCCGAAATGAAGCGCCTCGCCCGGCGCGATATCGTAGCGCAGTGTCCGGCCGGCGACGGCGTCCTTGAGGGCCGGCGAAAGGCCGCGATATTCCGTAACCGCGACCGCCAGGTCGCCGGTATCGATGATTTCTCCGGCACGCAGCGGGCGACTTACCGTCAGGCACGCTTCCCGCCCGGCCAGCGCTTCGGTTTCCGCCGGCGCGATGGGGCGCGCGCGTTCCGATAGGCGTTGCGCCGCGACCCGGTCGAGCGCGGAAAAATCGATGCCCGCGGCATCTTCGATCAGGATGGCGGCGGCTCCAGCCAGCGCGGCGGGCAACATGGCGTCGGCCAAATCCGTCATGACGGCGAACCGTTCCGGCTGATGTGACAGCCAGGCGAGCTGCTCGAAATAGGCGAGATCGACGGCACCCGCCGCGAAATCGAATGTCAGGATCAGACGCCCGGGACCGATACTGTCCCGCAACATCGCCATACCCTCTTCGGCGAGGCCGTTTACCGGCGCGTAAATGTCCCGATCTCCGTCCCGCAGGGCGGATAGCAGGTCGGGGGCGAGGGACTGCCCGGGAGCCAGCAGACAGGTGCCCGCCGCCGGCACGGGTTCGCCCGTCCGAAACGTCTGCAAAATCTCCGCACTGCTTTCGCCATCCGACCAGACGCCGAAATCCAGCGACGGCGTCTTGCCGTGTTCGGGCAGGTTATTCGCGGTCCAGATTTTCACGTCAGTACCAGCGGCACGTCATGTGTTTCCGAAAGGGCGCGCAACCCGTCTTCGGTTTCGCTGTCCAGCGGGATGCCGTCCCGCCGCCGCCTCGCGGATTCGCGGATTTCGGGATCGCCGGGCAGCATCACTTCCTCGCCCTCGCGCGGCGGTTCCGATCGCGCGGCGTCCGTCATGGCCTGCAGACGGGCGCGGAAATCATCCGCGCTACCGCAGCAATCGGTACGCATTGCCATATAAAACTGGCCGAGCTTGCGGGGCCGGTCCATCGGGGTCGTGAACATCGCCGGGATATCGCGGGCAACGGCCATGCCGCTCATCACCCCGCAGAGAATTTCCACCATCGCGCCCAACCCGTATCCCTTATAGCCGCCGGTCGGGCTGAGGGCGCGCGCCGCGTTTGCATCCGTCGTCGGCGCGCCGTTCTCATCCGCCGCCAACCCTTCCGCCAGAGGCGTTCCGCTTGCCCGGTGGCGCATCAGACGGTTCCACGGGATGGTGCTGGTCGCCATGTCCAGGCAGAACGGTTCTTCTTCCCGCCGGGGGGCAGCCATACAGACCGGATTGGTGCCGAACAGCGCGCGCGTTCCGCCATGGGCAACGACCAGCGCATCGGCGTGGGTAAAGGCGAAACCGATATAGCCCGCCCGCGCGGCTTTCAGCGCGAAACTCGCCATTGCGCCGGGATGGCTTGAATTGAACACCGATACCGTGCCGGTGCCCTGGGTTTCGGCCATCTCCATTGCGCGGTCCATCGCGTAAATCCCGGCGGCGTGGCCAAACGCGTCATCGGCGTCCAGCGCGCCCATCGCCGGGAAGCGCTGGTTGAATTTGAAATCCGGTTTCGGATTCTTGCGGCCCGAAAGGGCGGAGGCGGCGTAATGCGGCAACAGGCGGATACCGTGACTGTCCACCCCACGCAGGCTGGTTTCGCACAGCCCGCTTGTCACGGTGTCGCGTGAGAAGTCATCCAGCCCGGCCTTCGCCAGCACCGCGCCGGTGAATGTCACCAGATCGTCATAGGCGATGCGTGTCATATCTCAACCGGTTGCGGCGTGTTGCCCTTGGCGATGCTCGCATGCACCGCCTCGATCACGGCGACGGAGGCAACGCAATTCGTAAAACTCGGGCGGGTCTTTTCCAGCGCCTCGACCGTCGCCGTACCGGCGCGGACCGCGATCACGTCTTCCAGAAACCGTCTGACGCTGCCGATTCCATAGCCATGAAAACTCAACCGGCCCTCATCGTCCGCCCAGGCGCCGGTGAAATAAGGGCTGATATCCTGCGCGCCGCCTTGCGCCCCGGTAAAGCGGATGCCGCGCCGCGCCTGATCGGCGTCGTACCGGCCTTCCGTGCCGACCATGATGATGCGCTGATCGGACATCGCGCCGGTGCCTTCAGGGTCAATCCAGTTGGTCGCGAAATTCGAAACGAATGTGCCGCCATCCGGGCGTTGCCATTCGATCACCGCCTGTATCGCATCCCAGCTATCGATCCCGTGCGACGAAAGATATTCCTTCTGTCCCCAGGCGGTTGCGCGGACGGGTTTAAAGCCGGTCGCCCAGCCGATCAAATCGACATAATGCACGCCGAGATACTGAAAAATGCTGGTTTCGGACGCCCAGCCCTTGAAGATATCGCGCGGCACGGTTTTTCGCTGGCTGTATTCGACCGTGGCGTAAAGCGGCGTGCCGAGATCGTCGGAACGGATTTTCTCCCGCATCATCAGGTTCGATTCGTCCAGCCGCTTGTGGAATTCCACCTGCGCGACGACCCCGGCCCGCGCCGCCGCATCGCGCATTCTCCGCGCATCGGAAAGCGTGCCCGCCAGTGGTTTGACCACCAGGCACGGTATGCCCCGGTTCAGCAGGGGGATCGTCACCCCGGCATGCAGATGATCGGGAACGACGATAATCGCCGCGTCCGGTTCGACCGCCCTGGCCGCCGCGATATAGGCCTGCCGGTCATCGGATGATTCCGGAAAACACCGGAATTTGCCGCCGACGCCGGTTTCCGCCGCGATGCGTTCGCTGGCCGTCCGGGCCGCCGCCGCCGTTTCCACCGATGTCGTGGCGATGGCGATGTCGCCGACCTGTCCCGCACGCCGGGCTTCCATCAGCGCGGGAATAACCGTGCCGCGATATCCCGGCGCGCCGCGTCCGGCGACATACATACCGCCCCCGACGACAAGCACTTTCAACGGATCAGCCATCGGCTTGCTCCGCCGCCGCGTCATATTCAACTGTCCATTTGCCGGATTTTCGCGCGGTGGCGATGGCATCGGCGATCATCAGGTCCTCATCCGTCTTGATGATGATCCCCGACAGCTTATTGACCGGAAAGGTCCCGAACTTGCCGCAGAAAAGCGCGTATCCCTGCTTGTCCATATCGGCCAGGAAAGGCGCGCAGCGCCACATCATCACCGAATATACAAAGGGCAGGACGGGTTGCAGATCCTGTGTCTGCGCAAACTTGCCGGTGAAGCTGAAATTGATAGCATCGTCGCCATACATGGCGTGGACCTGCTTTTCCTCAACCGTGATCAGGCTGTCGAGTTTTGCTTCGAAGAAATGTCCGGCCACGGCGGCGATTTCCGCTGCCGTTTGCAAGGGCGAAATCGGATTGACCCAGGCGACGGTTTCCGACGGGTGGGTGCGCATGAAATCGGCGACCACATCGTCGGACTTGGTGTCGGAGGAACCCAGCACTTCGGGGCGCAGGTAAAATTCGGCTCCGAACCGTTCCGCGATGGGTTCGAAAACGGGGCTGTCGGCGTTGACGATGACCCGGTCAAACGCGCCCGTTTCACGCGCCGCGCGAATCACATGGCTGATCATCGGTTCGCCCGCGATCAATGCCAGGTTCTTCATCTTGAGCCGCGTCGACCCGATCCGGGCCGGGATCATCGCGATCGATTTTGCCTTATCCGCCATTCTTTTCAATCCCGTTCGCGGGCGGGAACGCCAAGTGCCGTCTTGCCGGCGGCGATATCGCGGATCACCACCGCCCCGGCGCCGATTGTGGCGTGGTCGCCGATTCGCCGCCTCTCAATAATCGTTGCGCCCGCGCCGATGTGACAGGCAGACCCGATTTCGACAATGCCGGAAATTGTCGCGCCGGGTCCGACAAAGGAATGATCGCCAATAATTGAGTCATGATCGATGGTCGCGCCGGTATTGATCACCGCGTTCCGTCCGATCCGCGCGCCGGGCTGGATCACCGCGCCCGCCATGATCTGCGCGCCGTCGCCAAGCATAACATCGTCCGCGACGATGGCGGATGGATGGAGAACCGTGGCGAATGTAAATCCGGCCCCTTCGTAACGGTTGAACAGGGCGCGCCGAGTTTCCGCCGCCCGGGTGCTGCCAACCCCGATGGCGATGCGCACCGCGTTTTTGTCACGGGTGAGACCTGCCGTGTCATCGCCGATAATATTTTCCTCTGGAAAGCGGGCCTGTGCCGGCGCGACATCCGCATCGCACAGTCCGAATATTTTCTCGCCCGCCATACGCAGCGCATCCATCGCGACCTTCGCGTGACCGCCGGCGCCGACGATCAGCACGGGGGCGAAATCGATCCTATCCGGCACGGGGCAGGTCCCTGAATTTCTTCATCAACAGCGCCTCACGCGGCGGCGCATCGCGCAACGCGGCAACGATTCTTTTCGCCGCCTTGCCGTCGCCATACGGGTTGGCGAGGCCCGAAAGACCGTCGCGGAATGCTTCGCTGACGGCTTTTTCAATTGCCGCACGCACCGCGTTTTCCTCGCCCGGTGCGTCGATGACATTGGCGACGCGGGTCCGGCCCGCCTGGCGGTCGCCGATATTAACCACCGGCAGCGCAAAACTCGCCGCCTCGATAATGCCGCTTGATGAATTTCCAACCATTGCCGCCGCGTGCTTCATCAGGCCGAAATAGGCTTCGGTGCCCAGGTTCGCGGCGATCGCACGGTCATCAGCCATCGAAACAAACGCCTCGATAGCCTCAATAATCATGCCGCTTTGCGGATCGGCGCCGGGGTAGGTGAAGATTGCGGGCAGGCCGGACGCGTCAATGGCGCCCAACATGGCGGAAATGTGGCCCAACGTATTTTCCGTGCCGATGGTCAACGGATGAAAGGTGCAGAGAAGCGGCTTGGGCGACAGCGGTAACCCGAGTGCGGCTGACAGCGCCGCCTCATCCGGTACATCGATCTCGGCGATATTATCGAGCCCCGGCGCGCCGGTGACGAAAACACGCGCGGGATCTTCGCCCATCTGGAGAATCCGGTCAGCATAATCACGGGTCGCCGCGAAATGGATATGGCTCATCTTGGTCAGGGCGTGGCGGATTGCGTCATCAATCGCTCCGAATGTGAGCTCTCCGCCATGCAGATGGGCAATGGGCACGCCTGAAAGCTGCGCCGCCGTCGCCACCGCCAGCATCTCCGGCCGGTCGCCGGTCAACAGCACCATGTCCGGCGTGTTTTTCGCGAAGCCGGCGGCGAAACCGGCAACCGTGCGTCCGTTGGTTTCCGCCGCCGCGATCGCGTCATCGCCCTCGGCCAACGTGTCGATTTCCGCCGCGATCGCCATACCGTCCGCCCGGATGCGGTCGATCGTGTGGCCGAACTTTTCCGACAAATGCGCGCCGCAGACCATCAGTCGCGGGGTGAAATCTTCCGCACGGTCCAGCGCCTTCAGGACCGGGCGCAAGATTCCGTATTCGGCGCGGGTGCTGGTAACAACGGCGATGTCGCGCGGCGCGCTCATTCCACGATCTCAAAGGAAAACATCGTGCCTTCGGCAATATCGGTTTTTGCGGTCTTGCCCAGAATCTGAGCGACCAACATGGGCGATATACCGTCGCCCGGCCGTCTGGCGTCGAGCATCGCTTCGGTAATCCTCGCGCCTTTGTCGATATCGCGGGCCGCGACAAGTGACCGCCTGGCAATCTTTCGCATTTCGACTTCGCTTGCGGCGGGCTTCTTGACGCCATCGCCCATGGCCGCCTCCAAGTCCCGGATAGCGCGGATCATCTGCGCCAATTCCGCCGGTTCCAAGGAGGCCGCGTGATCCGGCCCCGCCATCGACCGGTCCAGCGTGAAATGCTTCTCGATCATGGTCGCGCCCAGTGCCGCCGCCGCGATGGCGATATGGATGCCGTCCGTATGGTCCGACCACCCCACCGGCACCCCGAACTCTTCCGTCATGACCGCCATGGCATTGAGATTCGCATCCGCCGCCGCCGCCGGATAATTGCTGACGCAGTGCAGCAGGGTCAGATCCGTACAGCCCGCACCGCGCACGGTTTCGACAGCCGCCGCGACCTCGGCGGCATCCGCCATGCCCGTGGACAGAATCATCGCCTGCCCATAGGTGGCGACAGTCCGGAGAAAGAGGAGGTTGGTCAGCTCACCCGAGCCGATCTTGAACCGTTTGACGCCGAGATCACGCAACAAAGCCGCGCTCTCGGGGTCAAATGGCGTCGACATGAATTCAATGCCGCGCTCCGCGCATCGCGTCTTCAGCCTGGGCCAGATTTCATCGGACAGGGCCAGCTTGCGCAGCATGTCGAGCTGCGATTCGCCGCTTCCCGTGCGTTCCGCCTGATATTCCGCCTTGGGCGCGCTTTCCGCCGCGACTTTCTCCGGAATAAAGGTCTGGAACTTGACCGCGTCAGCGCCTGCTTCGGCGGCCACATCGATCAGTTTCAGGGCCAGACCGGGATCGCCGTTATGATTGACCCCGGCCTCGGCGATGATGGTGATGCCGTCGGACATCAGCCCTTGCCTAACGCCTTCCGGATCGCGGCGATGACGCGGTTCTGCCGGTCTTCCGTCACATCGGGACCGGAGGGCAGGCACACGCCGGACGCAAACGCATCATCAGACACGCTTTGATTGTCGCCATGGGTGAAATAGGCGCAATCAGTGAATACCGGTTGCCGGTGCATCGGCTTCCAGACCGGGCGGGCCTCAATATTTTCCGCCTCCAGCGCCTCACACAATGCCGCCGGAGCCGGTAGTCCCGCGCCGCTTTCCATCGTCATTACGCTGAGCCAGCGGGTCGCCGTACCGAAGGGGGCTTCCGGCATGAAGCCGATGGCTTCGATATCCGACAGCGCGGCGCGGTACCTTTCGAAAACTTCACGCCGCTGCGTGATGCGATCCATCAACCGGTCAAGCTGTGCATTACCGGCCGCCGCCGCCAGATTGCTGATTCGGTAATTATAGCCAAGGCGCGTATGTTCATAATGCAGCGCCGGTTCCCGCGCCTGGGCGGCGAGATTCCGCGCACGCGTCAGCAGAGTTTCGTCATCGGACAAAAGCGCCCCGCCGCCGCCAGTCGTGAGAATCTTGTTGCCGTTAAAGGAATATATACCGATCTTGCCGAACCCGCCGGCGGGCCGGTCCTTGTATGTGGCGCCCAGCGCTTCCGCCGCGTCTTCCACAATCGGCACATCATGCGTGGTGCAGATTTCGGAAAGCGCGTCATAATCTGCCGCCTGGCCGTAGAGATCGACGATGATCACGGCCTTCGGGTTAGGGTGGGTTTCAAAGGCGCGCTTCAAAGCGTCCGGCGACATGTTCCAGCTTTCCGGTTCGGAATCGATGAAGACCGGTTCGGCGCCGAGATAACGGACAGGCGCGGCGCTGGCGGCGAAGGTCAGGCTTGAACAGAAGACGATATCGCCGGAGCCGATCCCGAGGACGTCCAGCGCCAGATGGATCGCCGCTGTGCCGGATGCGGCCGCCACCGCGCCCTTCGTGCCGGCATGGACGGCGAGGCGGGCCTCAAATTCGGCGATCGCCGTGCCCATGGCGATTTCGTCCGCCGCGATGGCGGACGCCATTCCCGCGAGTTCCGCCTCCCCCATTTTCGGGGCGGAGAGGTAGATACGGTCGGTCAATCGTCTTCCCAGATGGCCTTGCGCAGCCGCCATTCGCCGTTGTCGTGCCGCCAAAGATGCGGTGACCGGAATCCGTCGCAGAGATCGATGAAGTATTCTTTGTCGATCACCGGTGTCTCGAAATTCCGCGATGCCTCGGGAAACTCTTTTTCCGGAATGCTGAGATAGGCCATCAGCTCGTCGATAAACCGGTCGGGGAATTCGCCGTCGAACCTGCGCACCAGCGCGACGCCTTCTTCGCGGGTGATGTCGCCCGAGCGGATTTCCTGCGCCGCGTCATAGGTCGCCCGACCGATCCCGAATTTGATGAAGGTGGTGTAATAGTGAAGGTCGTCGATCTTGTCGTCGATCGAATTATACTTGCTGTAGGTGCCGACTGTGCGTTCCGGCGCGGCTTCGAAACCGGCGTTTTCGACCGCATAATAATAGCAGCTCTGCGGATGCCATTTCAGGTAATAGCCGAGATAGTGAACTTCCGCGCCGATTTCCTCCAGCGCCGCCGGGTCGGCCGGCAAATAGGGCTGAATATCGACGCGCTCGACACCGAAATCCTCGAACAGTTCAGCGAGCGACGTGCCGCCGATAAAAATATCAGCGTCATCTTGGGCGGAGAAATAGGTGAAGTCGCGTTTCGCCGATGTGTTGTCGCCGATGGGATTGCCGTATTCAGCCTCGTTCTCTCCATAGAAGATCAACGGGATGCCGTATTTCAGCGCGACCTTCGGCGCCAGATTTTTTTGCCCCAGCACGAAGGGCTGGAAGGGATGCAGCAGCCGTTCCACCGCCAGGCGGGTGAGCAGCCGGTGAATTCGGCCGTTGGGGGTGTGCAGCTCGTTGTCGAAGCCCGATTGCAGCCAGGCCTGAAAATTTTTCCAACCCCAGTCCGTATAAATGTGCGGCGCCCAGGTCACCGTCAGCGGGTGCATGCCGTATTCGTACTTCAAAATATGGGCGGCGTAGACGCTGTCTTTCCCGCCTGATCCGGGAACGACACAGTCATATTCCCCGTCGGTACGGCGATGCCTGTCGCACAGCGCCTTCAGCTCCGCCCGCCTTGCGTCCCAATCGATTTCGGCCTGTTTCTTTTCCGCGAACCGGCAGGCGTCGCAGATGCCGTCCGCGTCGAAATGGATGGTTGTCTTCTTGCTGTCCGGGCTGTTCTTGAATTCCACGGTGGAATTCGGCCGCTGGTTGGAAATCACGCAGCTGCGGCAATAGGCGATCTCCTCTGGCAGGCCGTAAAGCGCTGCGGGATTGGCGGCATCGGGGCTGAAATCTCTCGTCTGGTCGGTCATCCGTTACTCTTGTTCAATTGCGGCAATCGCCTCATCGCGGCTGCCGCCTTTTCTCAATGCTTTCAAAACGTCTGCCATGACGGCAGCGCTGCGCCTGCCCGCGGTGCCATCGGCATAGGTGTCGATGTCTCCACCCAGGCGGTCGCCCGGGACGAAATCATCCATCGCCTTTTTCAGTTCTGTTTCGAATTGCAGGGCATCAATTGCGCAAGCGACGGCGCCGGCCGCGCCGAACGGGGTTGTTTCCGATATTCGTTCCGGATCGAACAAGACGCAGCGGACGCCATACTGTGCCGCCACCAGCGCAAGTGTCGCCGCGCCGACGCCGATCACGATATCGCTCGCCAGCGCGGTCGTCAGATCGCCTGGCTGATCGCGAAATTCGATTGCGCCTTCGGTGACGAGTCTGTTTATTTCCGAAGCAAGCGTCGGGTCGAGACGGCGGTATTCGTCGCGTTTTCCCTTGATGATCAGCGTCCAGCCGGGGCGGGCGCGGGCGGCGGCGAGGACCGTGCGATAAGCGTCGGCCATTTCCACAGGCCCGGCGATGGTGTCGTGGCCCGCAAGGTTGTCATAAAAACACAGCCGCTTTTTCGGCTGCGTTTCTTGCGGCGCTTTCAATGCCGCATCGGCGGTCGGATATCCGCTCAATACATATCGCTCAACCAGTGCGCCGGATTCCTGAAAAATTTTCCGATGCCGCGCGCCCCACACGAACATCACGTCATTGCGGTTATTTGCCGACGCCAGGCAGGGGTTGTGTTTCAGCGACCAGCTTGTCCCGAACGCAACCGCGTTCCGCCGGGATGCGGCGATTGCCAACGCCTGCGTGTTTGGCTCGTGCCCTTCCTGCATTGACCAGACAATTCTGGCGCCCGTGACCTCAATCAGCGCCTCGAAGAACGCAGTCCTTTCGGCAATCGTAGCCAGTCTGAGCGAAAGCCAGAAAGGCAGACCGGAAAACAGAGCCGCGCCCATCGATTTGGCCAGCGATTTCAGCTGTGCGGCGCGGATTGGGCGCCAGCTTCCGCCGAAACCGGCTTTCGCGGACAGAATATCCTTGAGCGGAAGGAGCGCCTCCACCCGGTTCCTGTAGTAATCCCGGCAGGCCGGCGGCGCGGTAGTCGTATGCACCAGCGTTATCCGGGCGTCCGCTAGTTCTTTAAGCGCTTCCGACCAGTAAAGATCATCGAGCCTGTCCGATGGATCGCACCGCCCGGTCAGCGCCAGGATGTCGGAAGCCGGTGGGCCGCCGGATTTCCCGAACAGGCCGCGAAACATCGCCCATAGAACCAGCGCGGTCATGACCGGCAAACGGATCAGATCGGCCGAAAATGTTTCCCCCGGCCAGCGGTCGGTTTCATGTTCGAAGTAGCCTGGCCGGGCAACCATACGCAGGCGCAGCGGCGCGCGATAAAGGCGGCAGCAGGCTCCCGTGGCTTGCACGGCCGCCATCGCCGCGACGTTACGCTGAAGGCAAATCTGCGCGCACATATCCTGTCCCGCCTGGATAACCTCGATCGCGCGCTTCATTGCCTTGAACTGGCCCAGCACGACGAAGCGGGCGATACGGCTGCGTTCCAGCCCGGGCGGATATCCGGCCTTGTCCAGATGGGCTTCGACCTCAGGCTGCATAAACGCGATTGCTGACATCAAAATTTCTTTCGAGATCGCCGGGTAGCTGCCCGGTTCCTTACGCGTCTCATAAGGGGAGGTCGCGGCCTCAAAGCGCCAGCCGCATCTCTCCATAAGAGCGATCAGCGCGTTTGTCGCGGGGTTCTGTGAGCGGGTCAGATAGGCCGTCGGGCCGGATCGCTTTGCCAGAAGCAGCGAATGAATATCCAGATGATCGATCAGACGAGCGGTGACGCCTGCTTTATCCACCGCCCCAACCGCCGCGTACGATCCCGGGTTACCGAGACCCTGTTCCGGGTCCGCCTGCCGTAAACAGGTGCCGGTCATGTTGCACCCATTTCTAACGCTTCAAGATCCAGGCGGTGGAATTTCTCGAACTCCGTTATCGGCGTCTCTACGCCCTCATCAAAGGCAAGACGCGCGGCGATGCATAGCAGGCAGCCCGCGATATCGCGCATCATCGCGGTCAGCGCCTCGCTTGGTTTCTCTGTCATGCCGAAACGCTGTGCCAGATAAGCGTGGTCCCAGTCGGGCGGTGCGAAAGTCACAGGCGCTTCCTCGAAATCGATCAGGACCGCTGCATTGTCGCTCTTCCGGAACAGGACGTTTCCCGGGTGAATTTCGCCATGCAGGACCTGCGCGCCGGGACGCCCGGCGAAGTCGGCAGAGAATCGTTCCAGGACCCCCTCAATCCAGTCCCGATGGGCGTTGGCCCATTGGGACGCTGCTCCCAGAAATTCGAGATCGGGAATCTCCAGCAACTGAAGCCGCATCTTTTCGATCCGGGTAAAACGGTTAAGCGACAGATCGCGGACCCGTTCGGAATATGGAAAGCGGCGGAGCGCGTCATGGCACGCCGAGACGGTCTCTTTCGTCCGCGCGATATCGGCGGCGCTGCCGTCGAAATGCCGCGCCTCGATCATCTCCCGCGCATCCAGTCGATAGGTCTTGCCCTGCCAGTCGAACCCGGCCGAGGGAACCGCCGGCACCGCGACCGGCACGCCTTCGCGGTTCAGAAATTCCACGATGGCGTTTTCAAGATCTGGATAGCCGGCCCGGGCTGAAATGCGGACAAACCAGTTGCCTTTATCGGTTTTCAGGCGGTAGCGCCCCGACGCGTCGGAGCCCTTTCGCAGCGCCGTCACCGATGCGTTACTTCCCAGCGATGGCAATGCCTCCGCGATGGCCGCCGCCAGCAAGGGGTGGACTGGCGCGTTGAATTCCGGCGCGTCCGGCGCGTCGCCGCTTTGCCAGGCGAGTTCAGCCTTCTGCATCGAGATCGTTCCAATCGATGACTTGCCCCGGCGCGATATCGTGCGTTGCGGCCAGACCCTCCGCCTTGTCGAAGGCGGCGGCGGGGATGCCAGCGGGTGGGAAAGCGAATCCGGTGTTCTTGAGCGTGATGGCCTCGCCGGCGGCGATTCTCTCCCGGGCGACCAACCCGGCGCGGACCGAGAGATCCCGGTTCTCCGGCGAGTCTACCGGGGCTCTGCCGATTGCGGCGGAACAGGCTTTGATGCGGCCGATGATTACTGTCAGCTCGGCGAGCGGCGCGGCGGAAACGATGTCTTGTTCATCCCGGTCGGGATCGTCATCGAACCCCTTTTCCAACAATGCGGCGCCCTGGCCAATGGCGGCATACATGATCTCCTCGCCCCGGTAATGGCAGGAGAGTCCGACCGGAATGCCGTAGCGTTCGCGGTAGAAGGGGATCATGGAGAGGTTGTGGTTCTCCGCCGGGGCCGGGTTGGAACCCGGGTGGTGATTGACGATTATCTGTGCCGCGCCCGCATCGCCCGCCGTGTCCAACGCCCTATCCAGTTCCGGCAAAGTGACCTCGCCCGCATCGAAGATCAGCGGCAATCCGCTTTTCGCCGCATGCCGGATCAGCGGAATATGGTCGATATTGTTGCGCGCGATCTTGATGCCCGCGCCGCCCTGGTCTCTCAGGAAATCGATGCCGGTAAAATCATAGACCGATGCGATAAAAGGCACGCCGCCGTCATTGCAGCGGCGGATCAGCTTTTCATATTCGGCCAGCGGCACGGTCTTGCGTTCGATCAGCGCCCGGTAGTCTTCCACCGTCTGACCGCCGGCATGGCGATATTCGTGTTTCAGTCCGGTGTTCGCCAGACAGATATCGGCATCATGAAGTATCTCGGACTTCAACAATTCCGCTCCGCTGTCTATCGATCGGTCCACATAATCGAGTCCGATTCCGATATCGCGGTTGAAGAATGTGCCGATCTCGACCGCGAGCGCCACCGGATGCCCCGGACCGATTGCGCGTCCGCCAAGATCAACAATCTTCGCGAAACCATTCATGATGCCGTAGCCGCCAGGCTCACGTCTTTGCGGATGCGGTCGAGTATGCGGTCCGGCGCGGCGATCGGATCCGGCAGCACGGCGCGAGCGTGCGCCGCGATTTCCGTTCTTGTCTCGGCGGACATCGCCGTCTTGATCGCCTCGGGCAAATCCGGAAGCGTGCCGCAGGGGAGCGCGAGACCCGCATCGCAAACCGGGATCGTCTCAAGCGCTGTCATTTCGACATACCGGTCATGAATTCCCGGGATACCGCCAAGACATATCATTGCCACGAGCGGCTTCGGCGAACGGCGGTTGAGATGCGCCAGGTCGAACGCGCAGTTTGAAAAGAACGTGCCGGCGATATCGCATCCACACAGCCAGTCCTCGGTAGAAAGATCGGTTATGACGTCAACGGCGGACGGCACTGTTTCTTCTCTTGGATGGGGCCGGTAAAGCAGCCGGACATTATCGCTTGCCGATGCGGCGGCGTTGAAAAAGGCCTTTACCGCCCGGGCGCAGGGTACAGGGGGAAGATGCGGCTGTCCGAAAAACACCGCAAGGGTGGTATCGGCGCCCGCGCCGGCGCGGCCCCGCGCCGCATCGGATGCGGCGGCGATGTCGAATTTCTCATAGATGCGGTATTTCGGCGCGCCGACGATCTCAACCGATCTCGCGCCGCGGTCTCGCGTCAGGCAGGCCGCCGTTTCGTCGATCACCAGGTAACAATCGGCCTTCGGCCCCACTGCCGGGTTGATGTCGCCCCAGAAATCCTGAAGGACAAAAGCCGGGATATCCCCGCCGCCCAATATCAGCGCTTCGTCGATACCCGCATCGGGTCCGGACGACCCTGCGAGAATCGCATCCGGCGCAATGCGGTCGATCAATTGCGCGCCTGCCACTGCAAGGTCGCCATTGATATCCGCCGCCTCACAGGCGATGCCGTTTTTTGAAAAGATTCCTTTTGCCGCGCCGGATGCGACGACGATTGGGTCGATGTCATCTCTCACGCGCGATTGCCGAATAACCGGAATCATATTGTGGGCCGCGCCGGGATCGCGCGCGGAAATCAGTAACTTAAGCGGGCGGCCGGTCATTGGCTCAGAAAGCGCTCAATCATCCGTAGACCGGCGGGACCGCTGCGCTCAGGGTGAAACTGACACCCCGTGATCGCGCCACTTCCGACGGCCGCTGCAATTGAGTGTCCGTCATAGTCATAGCTGGCGATGAGGTCGTCGTTGTTTTTCGGCTGAGCCGCGAAGCTGTGGACGAAATAAACCGGTGTGCCCGGTGCGGTCCCTTCCAGCGGGGTCTGATGCCAGCGATTAGCCTCCGGTTCCTGCAAGGCCGCCCAGGCGATATGCGGTACCTTATGGGGCGAACCATCGGCGCTGGTCCCGGGGATCGCTCTAACCTTGCCGGGCAGAATGCCAAGCCCGCGATGGACACCGAATTCCGCGCTTTCCTCCATCAGCATCTGCATGCCCAGACAGATCGCCAGAAGCGGGCGGCCGGTATCGGCAAAGCGCCTCACCGCATCGGCGAGACCCGTCTCAATCAGCGTCCGCATGCCGTCGCCGAACGCGCCGACGCCGGGCAGTACGGCGCGCTCGGCGGCTTCCAGCACGCGCGGGTCATCCGAAAATACCGCCTCGCCGCCGCATTGTTCGATAGCGCGCGCGATGCTGAACAGATTGCCGACGCCGTAATCGATGACCGTAATCTTGCTCACGCGGAGACACTCCGCATGCTGACACCGTGTTGCGCGGCTGTCTCGCGCAATGCCGATGGGGACAGCCGTTCGTAATGCAGGACATCTGCCATCGCGACGGCATCGGCATGCCCACCTTTTATGATGGAGATCATATGTTCGGGCGCCCCCATGCCGCCGCTGGCGATGACCGGAACAGGCACTGCATCGGCGATTTCACGCACCAGATCGACATCGAAGCCTTTGCGCGTGCCCTCCTGATCTATCGATGTCACCAGTATTTCGCCCGCGCCCTTTTTGGCGGCTTCAACGGCCCATTGCACCGCGTTGCGCTTGGTGTGTTCCCGCCCGTTATCGGTCAACGCTTCCCATCCCGCGCCGCCGGGATTGCGCTTGGCCTCTATGGAGATGACCACGCATTGCGACCCGAACCGCTGGGCCAGCCTGCTGATCAGGTCGGGGTCATTGATCGCTGCGGTATTGACCGCGACCTTGTCGGCGCCCGCGCGGAGCAGCCGGTTGGCGTCCTCGATGGAGCGAATGCCGCCGCCGACGCAGATCGGTATAAAGACATCGCGCGCGGTCGTGGAGACGATTTCCTCCAGATTATTGCGCCCGTAAAGGCTCGCGACGATATCCATATAGAGAAGCTCGTCGATGCCTTCTTCATAATAGCGTCTGGCATATTCGGCGGGAGAACCGACAACCCGCAGCCCCTCCAGATGCACGCCCTTGATCAGATTCGGCGCCTTGATGTCGAGGCGCGCGATCAAGCGGATATTTGCGCCCATCAGGCCGTGGCTCTCGCTCTCTCGATGATCGCGGCGGCAATCGCGAGGTCGAGTTCCGTGTCGATATCGACCGACCGTTCGCGCGGCATTTCATAGGCGGCGGTGTCTTCCGAATAAAAGGTGCCGGTTTCCAGCAGCCAGTCCGTTTTGGCGGCATAGACGGCGCCGTTCGGCGCGAACGCCACCTGGGCATCCTGCCGCCGGTCCGTATGCTCTCCCTCGACCAGCCGGTCAAGCCTGCCGTGTTCATTCACCCGCATAAGCCATTCCACGGGCTTTTCCAGCGCGGTCACGGAGAGGCAGCTTGGTGCGCCCGACGCGATCAGGCGGTCGAGGCAGCCATCGACGTCCTCCGCCGATCTGAGTGGCGAGGTGGCCTGGAGCAGAACGACATAATCATATCCGGGAAGCTTTTTTACGGCATCGATCACCACATCGGTGCCGCCGGCGAAATCGTCCGCCAGGGCCGGGTCGCGGACAAAGGGAACCTCACAGCCATATTCCTTGGCCGCGTCGATAATCGCCCTATCGTCCGAGGATAAAACCAGCCGGTCGATATAGCGGGATCCCTTGCCGGCCTCGACCGACCAGGCAATCATCGGCTTGCCACCCAGATCGGCGACGTTCTTGCCCGGCAGCCCCTTGGACCCGCCGCGCGCGATGATCACGCCCAGAACTTTCTTGCTGCCGATCACCCGAACTCACCTTCGAATTCGTCATTGGCGCGGTGGTAATCCTCCATCCGCCCGACATCGATCCAGTATTCCCGGATCGGAAAGGCGGAGGTTTTTTTGTCCGCGGCGATCAGCCGGGTAAACAAATCGGGCATATCCAGCCGCTGGCCCGGCTCGACATGGTCGAGCGCTGCGGGATCGAACGCGTATATTCCGGCATTGACGAAAATCTGCTGTACGGGTTTTTCTTCGATCGCCGAAATCCTGTCCCCGTCAGTCGTCACCACCCCATAGGGAATTTCAAACTCGTAATCGCGCACCGCCATCGTCGCCATGCTGCCCGATTCGCCATGAAATTCCAGAAACTGGTCCAGATTTATCTTGGTCAAGAGATCGGCATTCATAACGACAAAGGGGTGGGTCGGTCGTTCTGGCAACAGCCCCAGCGCGCCGCCGGTGCCGAGGGGTTCCGGCTCATGCAGATAGCGGAAATCCGCTGCCCAGCTTTCTCCATTGCCGAAATGCGCCTTGACCATCTCCGCCTTGTAGCGGACGGAAAAATAAATCTTGCGAAAGCCTTGCTCGACCAACCGGTCCACGATGGTTTCAAGAAGTGGCCTTTCACCCACAGCCAGAAGGGGCTTTGGTGCGTTTTCCGTCAAAGGGTGCAGCCTCTTGCCGAGCCCGCCAGCCATCAAAACAACCCAGTTATCGGCATCAATGCCGGTTTTCCGCCCTTCAACGATATGCAGCCCGACCAGCCGGCCGCTGTCGTCGACGACCGGAATTTTGTGAATCTCGCGCCGTCGCGCGGTGCGCTCGCTTTCCTCCCGTGATCCGGACGCCGGCATGGTGACGGGCCGCCGGTACATAAATTCCGTTACCGGCGTGTCCATGCCATTCCCGGCCAGCAGCGCGCGCCGCACATCGCCATCGGTGACGGTGCCGACCAGCCGGTTCGCCTCGTCAGTCACCAGCGCAATCTTGTGCTTGCTGTGATCGATAGTGCTGATCGCATCGCGCAGACAGGCTGTGTGCTTCAGAACGCTGTCTGTAAATTCGGAAGTCGTCGCCATATCAGACCTGATATTCGTCGGGCCGGTAGGCCGCCAGATTTTCGGGACGGGACAACCAGTCGATGGTTCTGGACAAACCGTCACGGAGCCCGTCCGGCCCCGCGCAGAGCGCCCGCCAGCCGGTCAGTTCCGTCATCCGGGACGGATTGCCCAACAGTCTTTCCACTTCGCTTGCCTTGGGGCGGATACGCGCGTCGTCCGCCGTAATCTCGATTTCCACCCCCATGATATCGGCGATCATCGCCGCCAGGTCGCCGATGGATATTTCATATCCCGTCGCCAGATTGACTGTTTCACCGACCGTGTTTCGGGCGCTTGCGGCGGCCACCATGCCGCGGGCCGTGTCCTCGACATAGTTGAAGTCGCGGGTCGGATGCAGCGAACCGAGCTTCAGGCTTTTTGCCCCACTCGCGATCTGGGAAATTATGGTGGGGATGACGGCGCGGGCGCTTTGGCGCGGCCCGAACGTATTGAACGGCCGGACGACCGTGACCGGCAGCTCGAACGATCGATGGAATGACAGGGCGAGCTGATCCGACGCCACCTTGGTCGCGGCATAGGGGCTCTGCGCGTTCAGCGGATGGTCTTCGGAAATCGGCACCGTCTGCGCGGTCCCGTAAACCTCGCTGGTCGACGTCTGCATAAAACGTTGGATATCTTCATCGCGGGCGGCCTGCAGCAGGTTCAGCGTGCCCCGGATGTTGGTATCGACATATGAATCGGCGGCCTGATAGGAATAGGGAATGCCGATCAGCGCCGCCAGGTGATAGACGATATCGGCGCCCCTGACCGCCGTGGCAGCCGATTGGGGGTCGCGAATATCACCGATATGGATGTCCAGTTCGTCGCGGCATTCCGGGTCGATCCGGTCGATCCATCCGCGCCGGCCTTCGGAATTATAGAGAACGAACGCGCGCACATCGTGTCCTTCGCGCACCAGAAGTTCGCTCAGGTGCGAGCCGATAAAGCCGTCGGCGCCGGTTACAAGAACTTTGGTCATCCGGCGATCCTGAAAGCCGCAGTATCCGCACTGCCGCCCGGATGGTTGTCCCGGGGCAGTGTGCCGCCCGCATCCGCCATTTCCTTTTCAATATTGTCGGCGATGTCCTTTACATAAGGCGGCGCGCGATGCAGCAACGGGTTAAAGAAGGTATCGGTCATGCCGGAAAGGCTCTTGTCGGGGTCACGTCGTATGTTTCGAAAGTAATAGAGATCCGCTGTGAGCTTTGGCGCCCTTACCCCGCGTTGGCGTCGGTCCGCTGTCCGTCCGGTTCGCAGGCAATCGTCGATACCTGTTGCGATAATGCCAATCGCCGATCGCTTGAACGGCCAACTGTATCCTTTTGCCAGGAATGCCTCGGCCGCGTCGTTTCGGCCTAGCTCCGGCGGGTTGGCGATACAGTTCTTGATGCCCGCCAATAGCTGATCATAGCTGGTCGGCAACGTGTCCTCGCCATAACAATCCAGAAGCATGGGTTCGTTGCTCTCCGAAAGATGACCGGTCTGGATGGTTTCCGCCGCGCCCGTCAACGCATCGACATTAAATGCCGGCGTTTTCGCCATATAAATTTCTGACAGGGTTGAAGAGTTGGGCGTGACAATGGCGTCCATGCCCAACGCCCAGTGATAAATCGATTCGCTGTGATCGGCTTCCATCCGGTCGCCATAGCGGCGCTTCAATGCCTGATAGATGGGCCCGGTCGTGGTTTCTTCGTGGTGACCCCGAAGACTGACGGAAAAATCCGTTTCCTCCATCAACCGGCGAATCACTTCGCCGTAACAGGCGAGCGTCATGTATTGCGATTCAAAATACTGAAACACCAGGTTCAAATCGCCGGGATCATCGTGGGTTACGAGCTTTAGTCCCAGCGGCGTGCCGTCATACCGGTTCAAATGGGTAAAACGGCCTATAAATCCGATCCGGGCCGGTTCATTCTTTTTACGCTGGTCATTACTGTAGCGGACAAGGTCCAGCCGCATGCCCCCCGCCACGCCGAGCTGATCCCGGGTTAAGGCGGTGTTTTCCAGCACCCAGTCATATTCGATGCGGTTCCAGAAAAAGATCTTGTCAATCAACGCCGCCTTTGCCGGGTCCTTGAACCGGTCATACCAGCGGCGGATATCAATCTCCGCGAAATTCATGCCTTCCTGCGGAAAGATGACCACGGCGGGGCCGTGATCCGGGCCGATCAACCCTCCCGTGATATAGCCGTCCACCGTGTCCGGATTGGTCAGGAAAACAAGGTCCGGCTTCCATGTCCGCACCAAAAAATTTGCGTTCATCGGGCTGGCATAGGCTACGGAATGACCACGGCGTTTCAACAGCTCGCCCAGCACATGCATGGACGCGCTATCGCGTACACGATAAGCGACATAAATCAGAATGCGTTTCAACTTGGTTGCTCCGGCCTGTTCCGCGTTCCGTCTCAGGCGCCCAGCTTTTTGAAAAGTTCAGATATTTTCATATCGTCGGAATTGATCTTGCGGACCAGCTGCGCCGCGTTATCCGGCGCCACGCGATAGGCCAGCCGCAACAGATCCATCCAGTTGACGTTATTGTTGCGCCGCACCTTTTCGATCTCGTCAATCAGCTTCAGCTTTTCCTCGATCGGGTCACCGAGGAGTCCGTCGAGCCGTCTGATTTCCGTCCCGATCTCCGCGTCCCATCCGGCAAATTCGGCGGGCAGGTCCTTGACCAGATGCTGCGAGCCCCGACCGCGTTGCGGCTTGAGAGCAAAATTGCCCGACAGAATGGATTGAATATTTTCCTCGAACAGGGATTCTATTTCCGCGATCAACCGCGCATGCGTCTCGGCGAAGGTGTTTTCTCCCCGGTCGAAATTGACCAGCCGCTGAAAGGCAACCGGCCCTGTATCCACGCCCTCATCGATCGCGTGAATGGTTACGCCGGCGGGCGTGCCTTCGAAAAAGGACCAGAAATTCGGATGCGCTCCGCGGTTAAACGGTAGATACCCGATATGAAGATTCAGGATCTCGCGTTTCGCGGTCTGCAAGGCATCCGGCTTCAAAATATGGCGGTATCCAAAGCTGAGCGCCAGATCGTATCCGCCAAAATCGGTGACCGGGTCTTCGGCATGGTCGACCGCGCAGCCATTGGCCGAAAGCAGGTCGATCAGCCGTGTCCGGTTTTCGTCATAACCCAGAAAAAGAACTTTCATCGTCACTGTCCGGATTTGTGATCAGAGCAATACATATTGTGTCTGTTCGCCCGGCTTTTGCGCATGCGGGCTGGTATTTTCGCCGGTCTGTATGAAGGGTCGGACATTTTCGGCCGGTGGCACCCGCACCGCGTCGACACCCTCATCTTCGACATGATTGGCGATGCTGTCCTTTATGACCCAACTGCCGTCGTCTTTTTGTTCCCAGATACGCGGATCCCGCATGGGCGCGATCATTTCCAGAATTTCTTCTTCGGTCATGCCGGCGGCTTCAAGGAAAATATCCATATCAGACGGGCGGACGGAATCGTGCTTGGCGACCATCTCGATGCCCTGTTCGCGCGTCATGCGGCCATGGCGGATTTCGGTGGAGGCATCATCTGTCGCCCGCCCATATCCGAACTTCAGATATTTGAGATAATCGTGAAACCCGTTGGCGTGCACATCGTCCAGCTTGTCATAGATGTTAAAGGTGCGTTCGCGTTCCTGCGCGGTTTCGAACCCCAGATTGTCGATGACGAATTCGGTCTGCGCCCGCGCGTTCCACCGGATGTAGTTTGACAGATATATGCCGCGCACCCCCAGCGCCTCGATCTCCTCGTCATCCGGATAAAAGAACGGGGCGAGGTCATAGGCGGTCAGATCGCAGTCCGGTTCTTCCAGCAAATCTTCCGGCTCGAACCCGCGCATCGAATGTTCCTGGCGCTTTTTCTTTGTGAATTCGACAAAATCATCCTGGTTGTGCATGCCGATCAGTTCGGAAAATCCTTCCTCGCCCCAGACGATCAGCGGCACTTTGAACATAACCGCCGCCTTGATCGGAAAGGTCATGATCCCCGCGTGATAATGCCAGGTCAGGTCGCCAACCTTCTTCAGCATGTATTTGGCGATCCGCTTTGCCGAACCGGGCGCGGTGGTGTAGCGGACCAGGTTGCAGTCCAGCCGGTCGATCAGGTTTGCGAGATTGCGCAATCCCAGCGGCGTGTTGAAGGTATGGTTGTAGGAAACCAGCAACGGGTTCAGCCCGTATTTTTCCTTTACCAGCCATGTCTGGAAGGTGCTGTCCTTGCCGCCCGAAACCGGGATGATGCAGTCATAGGGGTTATTTGCCGCGCGCTGGCGGGCCGCATATTCCTGCAACAGCGCGACCAGTTCGTCCTCCCGTTCCTGCCAGTCGATATCCTTGCGGCTCTCGATCAGGCGGCAGCCGGAACAGACGCCTTCCTCATCAAAAACGATCCCCGGGCGGGCATTGGCCGGATAGCAACAGCGCTTGCAATATTCCATATCTTGGTTCGGTCCTCTTTCTCTTAGCTATAGGCGCGGTATTTCGGGCGGCGCGGCATATCGACCTTGTAGAAATCGCTGGCTCTGACGTCCAGCCCCGCTCCTTGCATGAATTCTTTCGCTTTTTTGGTGCTGTGTTCGGTGTAATGAAAGATATTGCCGGCCGCCACCGCATCGGCCCCGCCTTCGGCAATCCCGTCGACGAAATCCTCCCATTTGCCGACCCCGCCCATAGCGATCAGCGGCACGTTGACGGCGTCCGCGATCATGCGCATCAGGGGCAAATCATATCCGCGCCTGTCGCCGTCATGTTCGGTGCAATTCACCATGATTTCACCGGCGCCGGCGGAAGCCGCCTCTTGCGCCCAGGACAGCGCGTCCAGCTCCGTTGCTTCCGTTCCGTTCCTGATCATCACGCGATAGCCCGACGGCATGGCGGCATCCGGCGCGGCGTCGATGGAAACGATCAGGCACTGGCTGCCATATTCGCCCGCGATATCCCCGATCAATGCCGGATTGCACACGGCTTCGGAATTCACCACGACCTTGTCGGCGCCGGCCCGCATATAAGCATGCACGCGGGCCAGGTCGGCAATCTTGCCGCCGACCGAGAGCGGTACGAAACAGCGGCGCGACAGCCCGTCGACCGTTTCCAGGAACTCCTCCGCCCCGGCGTCGTTATAGGAAATTTCCAGCACCATGATCTCATCGACCGCCCAGCCATTGAAGAAATCCACCGCGGTAAAGGCATAGCCCACCGGGTTCGTGCGCTTGAATTTCCGGGTCTGGACGATCTGGCCCTGATGAACCAGCAAGGTCGCGATCAGCCGGCGCTTTACCATGCCGCGGCCACGAAATTCTGCAGCATTTTCATGCCGGCCAGTTGCGATTTTTCGGGATGAAATTGCGCGGCACAGATATTTCCGCTTTCCAGCGCGGCAACGAAATCGAGCCCGTGATTGCATGTGGCGGTGGCGATGTCCGCGGCCTCACCCGAATTCGGCACGAAGTAGGAATGCACAAAATACAGATCGGCCGGTAATTCGATTTCATTGAGCAGAACGCCCGAACCGCTGCCCGTGATGCTGTCCCACCCCATATGCGGCACTTTGGGGTTGCCGTCGCCGTCAGGGAATTTTTCGCAAACACCGTTGATCCAGCCGAGCCCGGCCTCCGATCCCTCCGCGCTGCCCTCCGTCAGGAATTGCAGTCCGAGACAGATTCCCAGAAACGGTACGCCGTCACGGCGCACGCGCCGCTCCAGCGCGTCATCATGGCCGCGTTCGCGCAAACCCCGCATCCCGGCATCGAACGATCCGACGCCGGGCAGGACGATCCGGTCCGCCTCTTTCAGCGCGTCGCCGGTTTCCGCTACCTCGACCTCAACCTCGAAACAGGACAGCGCATTGACCACCGAGCGGATATTGGCGAGCCCGTAATCGATCACCGCGACTTTCGTCATGCGCTCAATCCGTCTTCCTGACCGCGAAGACCGGCTCTACCGCCGGAACGGGCAGCCTGTCTTCCAGCCCGCCCTGCGCCAGTTCCGCCGCAATCGTGCCGAGCGCCGCGTCATAAGCGTCGAGAGCCTGCGTGATATCCGCCTGGTCATGCGCGGCACAGATATTGTGGCTCGCATTGACCAGCACGCCATTGGCCGCCATTTCTGAAATATAAAGTGTCTTGATTGCTTCCTTGCGCGCCGCCGCGTGGTCGCGAAACCCGACCAGCATCCAAGGCGGAAATCCGGCGAGCGTCACGACATCGTCCAGCCCGTGCCGGTGCGCCAACTCGCGCACGCCGTTCGCCAGCGCCCCGCCCGTATCCCATAGCCGCGTGATAACGTTTTGGTCTTTCATCTTGTCGATGGTCGCGATCGATGCCGCCAGCGACAGCGCCTCGCCGCCAAAGGTGCCGCTGAAAAAAATATCCTCCATCAGCCGCATGATATCGGCCCGCCCGACCACGGCGGAGATCGGCATGCCGTTCGCCATGCCCTTGCCGAAGGAGGCGAGGTCCGGCGTGACGCCGAACAGTTCCTGCGCTCCACCAAGAGCAAAGCGGAAACCGGTTATGATTTCATCGAAAGCGAACAGCGCGCCGTGTTTGTGCGCCAGATCGCGCATCCCTTGCAGATACCCGTCCGGCGGCGCAATGGCATTCGCCGGTTCCATCATCACCAGGGCGAATTCATCCTTGCGGCTTTCCAGTAATTCTTCCAACGCGGCCAGATCACCATAGGGAAACAGGTGGGTGAGATCGCGCACGGCTTGTGGAACGCCGAGATGGCGGGTGGTCGCCCCGATATACCAGTCCTGCCAGCCGTGATAGCCGCACACCGCGATGCGGTCGCGCCCGGTCGCCGCGCGGGCCAGCCGCACGATGGCGGAGGTCGCGTCGGTACCGTTCTTGCCGAACCGGACCATCTCCGCGCAGGGAATGATTTCAACCAGCCGTTCGGCCAGTTCCGCCTCAAGCCGGGTGGCGAGGCTGAGGCTGATGCCTTTTGCCAGCTGATCGCCGATCGCGCGATCGACATCCGGATCGCAATACCCCAGCGTGACGGGCAGAAGCCCGCAGACCAGATCGACATATGAATTTCCATCGACGTCTGTGACCCGTCCACCCTTGCCGGAGTCGAGAAACAGGGGCGCCGCGCGTGGCGGAAACTGGATGCGGCTCTTGGAAAAAGTCTGTGAGGCAAGCGGGATCGTCCGCTCCGCCCGTGCGAGCAGAGACAGGCTTTCCGCGTAGCGATTGCCGCCCGCGCCGCTCACGCCGCCATCCTGACCGGTTCGACCGCGCGGCCGCTTTCCGCCGATTGCAGCGCCGCCAGCGCCACGGCGAAAGCGTCAATACCCTCCGCCAGGCTGGCCAGACGATGCGGGCGCTCCTGAACGGCCGCGATAAATTCCGACATTAGCGTGCGGTACATGACCGAACCGTCCAGATCCGGATCGGCCAGAATGGTCTCCCGATTGTCATTGTCGTGATCCAGCGTGACGGCACAGTCTTCCGGCGCCCTGCCGTCGCTCAACCAGACCAGACTGGCGGCATCGCCGCAGATTTCACAGCCGCGCCGTTTGCGGCGGCGCAGATAATCCAGATGAATTTCCGACCGCATGCCGGTTTCATGGCGCAGCGTAATCGCCGCGCAATCCTCGACATCGATATCCAGATCGCTTTGCGTTCCGGCGCTGCAGGAGACCTCCGCCACCGGCCCGAACCAGCTCATCAGATAATCGATCTCATGGATTGCGTCGCGCACCACCCCGCCGCCCGCCGCCCGCCGCGCGGCGTAAAGCGTCCGGTAATCCGCGCCCGGCCGCATGTTGGGCAGATAATGACCGTAATCGGCGCGGGCGAACATCGGCGCGCCTATATCGTCCAGATGTTCCGTCATCGCGGCGATTGCCGGGTGGAACCGCATATTGCAGACGACCCAGCATTTCGTGCCGCGCAGCCGCTCCTCATATTCCAGAACTTCGGGCCAGCTTGCCGCGACGGGTTTTTCGATCAGAACCGGCAGGCCCGCTCCTGCTGCTTTGGCGACAAGAGCCAGATGGGTTTCCGGCGGTGTCGCGACAATCACGGCATCCGGTCCCCAGGCAAGCGCCCTGTCCGGATCGGCGAACCGGTGTTCGATGTCACCGATGGCATCCGAATTCACATCGAATACGCCGACTGTCCCATGTGCCGCCGCATTTGCGGCATGGACACGCCCGATCGAGCCGTATCCCGCAATCAGAATCTTCATGCCGCCGCGCGCTCCGCGTAAAATTCGGCAAGCGCCAGATCATCGGCGGTATTGATATCAACAGAGCGGGAGGCCGGCATCATATGGCCTTTCAACCCCGGCCCGTAAAAGCTGCGTTCGCGAATAAAGGCTGCGGACGCACAGGCATAGGTGCTGCCGTTATCGACCGCCAGCGCGCCGATTTCGTCATCGCGCCTGTTCACGAGTTCCGGCCACATCGGGGAAAGAGAACCGTCTTCTCCTCGTTTCAGTGCCTGATGCGGCGGCAGGGGATAGGCGGTCACGGCCATGGCGAAATCGCACCTGCCCGGCACGACCAGACCGACCGCTGCCCGTATGTCCGCAGCGGTTCTCAACGGTGCGGTCGCGTAGAGACAGGCGAACACCTCCGGCAATACGGAAATTTCATTTTTCAGCACATGAATACAGACATCGACGACGCGCGCCGTGTCGCTGCCGAGGTCCGCGGGGCGTTGCAGGGCCCGTACCGGATAACCCGCGCAGGCGGTAAGAATCTCCGCATCGTCAGATGAGACCACAACTTCGGTGAAGACGCCGCTTTCCAGCGCCGCCTCTATCGTATGGGCAATCATCGGCTTTCCCCGGAACGGCATCACGTTCTTGCGCGGCAGGCGTTTTGACCCGCCCCGCGCCGGGATTATGGCGACGGCGTCAGGCAAGATCGCCATGCCCCAGCATATGACCGGCGGCCAAGTCGCGTGCCAGCACGCGATCGCCCAGCCTTTCGAATACATCCGGTGCGATTCCATGGCCGGGCCGCCGGAAATCGATATCCAGATCGGCCAGTTTCTGACCCGCCTTGGCGTCGGCGGCAAGAAAGGCGCTGCGCCGGATGGCGACGCGGCGCTCCGCCTCTTCGGGGTGCAGGATACGGCGGGGCGATCCCATCGCGATTTCCACATCGCGGATGGTTTGTATGAAAGCCCTCATATCCGCCGGCTCGAGCGAGAATATATGCTCGACGCTCCGGGTCATGCGGTCTTCGGTAATGGTTTTCTCGACCAGATTCGCCCCCATGGCGACCGCCGCGACATCCATGTCCCAGCCCGGCGTGTGATCCGAATAGGCGACGGGAAAGGGAAACATCTGTTTCAGCGTCTGGATGATACGCAGATTGATGCTTTCCAGCCGCGCCGGATATCCCGACGGGCATTGATGGATGACGATATTCTCATTGCCTTCCGACCGGATGGCGTCCACCGCTGTTTCGATCTCGCCCAGCGTCGCGTTGCCGGTGTCGAGCTGTATGCACATGCCGGTGCGCGCGACCTGACGCAGCAGCGGCAGGTGATTGACGTCCGCCGACGCGATTTTGATGGAATCGCAGCCGAGCTCTTGCAGAAATTCGATTTCGTCCTCGAACCCGATGGTGGCGAAAAAGGCGAGCCCGCACGCATCCGCATGAGCTTTAACGGCGCGCCAGCCGTCCTGATCGAGCGAGCGCCGCTCCAGCAGATCGTATAGCGGTTCCGACACCTTCTCCGTCGCGCCGGTCTGACGGTCGGCCAGCACTTCGTAGGAAAACAGCTGCTTGCGGTCGGCGACCAGCCGGTCCGGATCGATGATCTGGAATTTGATCGCATCGGCACCGGCTTCCGCCGCCAGGGTGATCAGCCGGCAGGCGCTCTCCACCCCGTCATGGGTCGGGCCCGCCTCATAGGTGATAAAGCAGGGCGCGTCATCGCTGATTTCCTTGCCGCCGAACCGAACGCGGTTGCTCATGCCGTCATGTCCTCTGTTTCGCGGCCGGCAACGCGCCCAACCAGAATGCCGCCGGTCCATTTGCCGTCGCAGAAATACTGTTCAGCGCGATAGCCTTCCTCGACAAAACCGGCCTTGGCGAGCGCGCGGCGCGATCCCGTATTCTCTTCATAAATTCCCGCCGTGACCTTGTGCAGGCGCAATTGGTCGAAGGCATGGCGCGCGACCGCGTCGATCGCTTCGGGGGCAAAGCCCTTTCCCCACTGACCCTTATCGCCGATCAGAAACCCGACATCGGCGCGGGAATGGGCGCCGTTGATCGGGCCGAGTTTGATATTGCCGATATGGGTGCCGTCTTCCTTCAGGCAAATGGCGAGCAGCATTACTGTGCCATCATCGTTGCAGCGCTCGATATAGGCGGCGAGCCCGTCCTCGGTGAATTCCAGAAAGCGCGCCTCCAGATAGCGCAGGATTTCCGGATCCCGCATCCAGCGAAGATACGGCCCGGCGGCGTCCGCGCGCGACATTGATCTCAGGATCAGCCGTTCTGTTTCGATGGAAATATTGTTCATTGAACATATCGGTTCCGGCCCGCTCCCCCTCCCAACCACCCACGGGAGTATCCTTATGGGTGGTTGGGAGGGGGAGAGGCCGGTGCGATGGTCGTGGCAACGACCTATTCAGTGCCGCATATTATGTCCGTGATTGGCGAGATGCCGTTTGATCTGGATGATGTTGTTGTCGGAAAAGACCAGCATCGTGCCGACGGCGACCGCCGTTGCGCCTTCGGTCATCGCCCTATCGATATCGGCGACGTTTCCCGCGCCGCCTTCCAGAATCACCGGCAGATCGACCAGCGCTTCCGCTTCTCGCAGTAAATCGGTGTTCATGCTCTGGCGCGTCCCTTCGCGGTCGACCGACATCAGCCGGATTTCTCCCGCGCCAAGCGATGCTGCCTCTCTCATCCAGTCTTTCCAGCCGCGCGGGGCAACCTCGCCGGTGCGGTGATCGTAAAGCGCTGCTTCGCCATTTGCTTCCATTACATCAATACCGACCATAACCGCCTGGCTGCCGAACCGTTCCGCCAGCTCATTGATCAATTCCGGCCGGTCCATCGCCGCTGCATTGACGAAGATTTTGTCCGCGCCGCAATTCATGCATTGCATGGCGGTCTCCGCTGAGGACACGCCGCCGCCGACGCAAAGCGGCATGAAGCATTCCTCGGCGACAAGCGCGATGGTCTCAAAATCCGGTTCGCGGCCCTCCCGTGACGCCGTGACATCCAGCAGGAGCAGTTCATCCGCGCCCTGGGCGTTATGCGCCCGGGCGGTGGTTTCCGGTCGGCCCGCATCGCGCCGGTCCTGGAATTTCGTGCCCTTGACGAGCCGCCCGCCTTCGAGAAGCAGACTTGGAATAAGACGGTTGTGGAGCATTTACTTTAGGAGACGGGGAGTACCGAATATCTACGGCTTCCACTCCAGAAACGCCTCGATCAATTGCTGTCCCTTGATCTGGCTCTTCTCGGGATGGAACTGGGTCGCGAAAAACGTGCCGGTCCGGATGGCCGCGACCAGGGGGACGCCGTAGGCCACCGTTGCGGCGATGGTATCCTCCGGCGCGGCGCGCAGCGTATAGGAATGACAGAAATAAAAGCTCCGTTTTCCCCGCACCGCGTCAAACAGCTCCTCCGTGCCATCCGCCGGCTCGATCTCGTTCCAACCCATATGGGGCACGCGCGCGGGCACGCCTTCGACTTCCCTCAAATGTTTCACGTCGCCCGCGATCCAGCCCAACCCGTCATTCTCGCCATGTTCATACAACGCTGCCGCGGCAAGCTGCATGCCGAGACAGATGCCGAGCGCCGGGCGCGCCTTTTCACGGATTGCTTCATTCAAAGCCTGATCGATACCGGCCTCGCGCATGCGCCCGATGGCATGCCCCGCCGCGCCGACACCCGGAATAACCAGCCGGTTTGCGGCCAGAATTTCTTCCGGTGTGGCTGCGATTTCGGGGTCTTCTCCGGCCATCTCCAGTGCATTGCGCACGGATTGCAGATTGCCCGCGCCGTAATCGACGATGGCGATCTCTGTCATCAGCCGGCGGCGTCCTTCTTGCGGTCGCCGGTGACGCGGGTCCAGTCATCGAAATCCCCGGGCTTCCAGTCGGTCCGCCTGACATCGTCCAGTTCCGGCATTTCATGGGGCGCGACCGCATGCGGCCGGACAATCTCCATGAATTGTTCTTCATCAATGCCGAGGTAATCGAGGAACAGATCGAGTGCCGCCGGGCGTCTGCCGTCATATTCTTCCGTCAGCTGCTTGCCTTCCTCGCGGGTCATGCGTTTGTTGCGGATGTCGATTGAGGTCAGATGCGCCGTCCGTCCGAAGCCGCGCTTGAGATACTTGATGTAATCGCGCACCCCCTGCATGAAGCATTCGATCTTTTCATAGTCATATTGCGGCGGAACGCCCTCGACCTCATCGCCGCGCCAGCCGAGCTCCTCCTTGATGATCTCGACCTGCTTTTTCACATCCCACGGGATGTAACTGCCCAGCAGAACCGATCGGACCTTGCGTTTCCGAAGCTCCTTCGCCGGCGGGTAGGTATAGGGTTTGAGATCGCGTGGCGTGACTTCGTAATCCGAAATCGAGTGATCCAGCATGCCGTGAATGTCTTCCGCGTTGATGCCGAGATTGACGAAGGCGTTAAAGCGGCGCTCATCGACCTCTTCTTCCTCGTCATAGGAATAAAAGCTCGCATATTCAGCGGTCGGTTCGCCCCAGATAACCAGCGGCACGTTTTGCCAGATCGACACCCACATGGGATAGGCAAAGATGCCGGTATGGCAGTGCCAGCAGAAATCGCCCCGGCGGCGCAGCGATTCGAACATCAGCTTGCGCACGACCTGCCAGTTGGGGGTGAAGTTCTGCACATCGACGCCCAGCGTCCGGAAGGTGCGGATATTGTTGTCGATCACCGTGCTGCGCATGAAACCGTGATCGAACCGCACGACCAGCGGCTTAAGCTTTTTCTGGGTGACCAGATACCACAGCGTAAAGGTCGAATCCTTGCCGCCCGAAAACGGCACGATGCAGTCATAATCGTACTTGCCGCGCACCTGATCCAGCACCCGGTCGAAATCCTTTGCGCGTTCGTCCCAATCGATGTTGGTGTGCTTGTATTCGATCTGGCGGCAGACGGAACAGACGCCGTTATCATCGAAAGAGAGCGACTCCGCCGTTTCCGGCATGACACAGCTTGTGCAGGTATTCAGCATGGGGATTCCTGAAGGTTAAAGGGAAAGGTTCAGCGCCGCCGCAAGCGCGTCCGTGACCCGGGTGACATCGGCATCTTTCATCGCGGGGTGGAGCGGCAGCGAGAGGGTTCTCTCGTACCAGGCCTGAGCGCCCGGATAGTCCCCGGGTCCGTACAGATTGCGGTAATAGGGCTGATCGGGCACCGGCACGTAATGGACCTGGGTGCCAATTCCGGCGGTGCGCATCCGCCGCATGACATCGGCGCGGCTCACACCGGCCTCCTCGAAATCGATCAGCACGGGGCATAGATGCCAGGCCGGATCGCAATCCGGTATTCTTGTAATGGGCCGGACGGTGGGTGCCAGGGGCATGAGGGCGTTTGTGTAGCGGGCCATCAACGCCGACCGCCTTGCCTTGAAACCGGGCAGTTTTTTCAACTGGCTGCGGCCCAGCGCGCATTGAATATCGGTGATCCGGTAATTGAAACCCAGCTGCGCGGTTTCGTAATACCAGGGGTGGCGACCGTCGATTGCCTCTTCCCGTCTGCCGGAATCGGACCAGTTTTCCGGGTCGAGTGACATCGCGTGATGCCGCAGCCGCCGCATCTTTTCCGCCATTCCGGCGTCGTTCGTGGTGACCGCACCGCCCTCGCCGCTGGTCATGGTCTTGACCGGGTGAAAGGAAAAAACCGCCATATCCGAATGGCGGTTATCGCCGATGCGGCAATCGGGATCGGCGGGCACGCCCGTCGTACCGATGGCGTGTGCCGCATCCTCAATCACGGCCGCGCCGTATTTGCGCGCGATTTCCGAAATGCCGGTCATGTCGCAACTTTGTCCCGCCAGATGGACCGGCAACACCGCCTTGATTTCCTTGCCCGCGATCGCCGTTTCCAACGTTTCCGACGTCATCAGACCGCTATCGGGATCGACATCGGTAAACACCACGTCCGCGCTGCAATAGCGCGCGCAATTTGCGGTTGCGACAAAGGTAATCGCCGGAACGGCGACCGCGTCGCCGGGGCCAAGTTCCAATGCCGCGGTGGCCAGATGCAGCCCCGCCGTTCCGCTGGAACAGACCACGGCTTCCGCCGCGCCGGTGGCTGCGGCCAGTTCGGACTCAAACGCCCCGACTTCCGGTCCGGTGGTCAGGAAATCGCTTTCCAACGCGCGGCGCACGGCGGCGATATCGTCCGCGTCGAGGGACTGGCGGCCGTAGGGCAGAAAGGAATCCGCCGTGTCAGCCATCGGAGACCGCGCCCAGCAACATGTCGATGGCCTCGTTCTTCAGCCATTCGTGGTTGGTGTTGCTGGCATACTGAAATTCTTCGCTGACCGGCGGCAGGTCGTCCCAGGCCGCTGCCGTGACCATATTGTCGACCGGGCGCGGGCGGATGATATAGCGGTCATCCAACTCCACCGTGTCGCGCGAATCGTCCGAGGTGATCATCACCTCATGAATTTTCTCGCCGGGCCGGATGCCGATAATCTTGTGTCCGGCGGCGGGCGCCATATGGCTTGCCAGATCGACGATGCGGACGCTGGGGATCTTGGGCACGAAAATCTCCCCGCCGACGGACATGGAAAGCGAAGACAGAACAAAGTTGACCCCTTGCGGCAGGGTGATCCAGAACCGGGTCATCCGCTCATCGGTGATCGGCAATTCCGCGGCGCCGTCGGCGATCAACTTGCGGAAATAGGGAACGATGCTGCCGCGCGATCCCGCGACATTACCGTAACGCACCACGGCAAAGCGCGTGCCCAGCGTGCCGCTGAGATTATTCGCCGCGACGAAAATCTTGTCGGAGGCGAGCTTGCTGGCGCCGTATAGATTGACCGGGTTGGCGGCCTTGTCGGTCGAGAGCGCGATGACTTTCTTCACGCCGGTGCGGAGCGCCGCCTGCACCACGTTTTCCGCGCCATAGACATTGGTGTTGATGCATTCGAACGGGTTGTATTCCGCCGCCGGGACGTGTTTCAGCGCGGCGGCGTGGATGACGTAATCAACCTCCCGCATGGCGAGTTCCAGCCGATCGCGATCACGCACATCGCCGATGAAAAAGCGCATGCAGTCATGTTGCTCGACCGGGAAACGCAGCTGCATTTCATACTGTTTCATTTCGTCCCGCGAAAAAACGATCAGTTTGCGCAGGCTAAAGCGCGCCAGCAGTGTCTTGACGATTTCCTGCCCGAAAGATCCGGTACCGCCGGTCACCAGAACGCTCGCGCCCTCAAGGTCTGGCTCGGGGTCTGTAAAGCTGCGGAGCGTTTCAACAAAAGACGCGTTTGCGGGAATATCCATATCGGCCTTGTTTCTTATTTGATGAGGTTCCAATCCAGGGGCATGCCCCGGCTGATGTCTTGTGCGGCCACGCGCCCGATGATTTCGGGCAAATGTTTGGGCGGCAGCCCGTAGCCGGGGCGGATCGACCGTACATTGGCCGTGGAAAATTGTTCTCCCGCCGCGATATCCGCGACCGCATAAAGTGAACGCCGGAAGACCAGGCTGCCCTCTTCGCTCGGCACCGGGCCGAACCAGGGTTTGCCGGCGGCGGCGCGCGCGGTCCGGCAGCCATCGACCAGCACGGCGAGTTCCTCCGGTTCCAGGGAAAAGGCGGCGTCCGGCCCGCCATCTTCGCGCCGCAGCGTGACGTGCTTTTCAATGATCGTCGCGCCCAGCGCGCAGGCGGCGATGGCGACGGCGGTTCCGGGCGTGTGATCCGAAAGTCCCGCAGGGACATCCCAGCGCGCGGCGATTTCCGCGATGGACGCCAGATTGCTGTCGTCCGGTGGCGCGGGATAGCCGCTGACGCAATGCAGCAGGGCGATCCCCCGGGCGCCGGCATCTCTCGCCGCCGTAACCGCCTCGCCGATCTCATCCGCATTGGCGAGCCCGGTGGAAATGATCATTGGTTTGCCGGTCGCCGCGACGCGCTCGATCAGCGGCAGATCGATCATCTCGAACGACGCGATCTTGTACGCCGGGGCGCCCAGTTCTTCGAGAAGTTCCACCGCGGTGGTGTCGAACGGGCTTGAAAAAACGGTGATGCCGATTTCTCTGGCCTTGTCGAAGAGTGGCTCATGCCAGTCCCAGGGCGTGTGCGCTTCTTCGTAAAGTTCATACAGGGTGCGCCCGTCCCACAAACCACCCTCGATTTTGAAATCCGGCCCGTCATGATCGATGGTGAGCGTATCGGCAGTGTAGGTTTGCAGCTTGACCGCATCGGCGCCCGCCTGTTTCGCGGCTTCCATGATGGCGACGGCGCGTCCGATATCGCCGTTATGATTGCCTGACATTTCCGCGATGATATAGGGCGGCTGGTCCGGCCCGATCCCGCGGCCGTCTATGGAGATTGTGTCCACCATGGTCTCAGGCCCGCGCCATTTCCTGGAAGGTCCGGTTGCCTTGCAGCAATTCGTCGTAGGTTCCACTGGCGGCGATGCGGCCATCTTCCATCAGGTGGATGCGGTCACAATCTCGCACGGTGGTCAGCCGGTGGGCGATGACAAACAGTGTCACCTCTTGTCCCAGCGCGGCGATGGCATCGCTGATTACCGATTCCGTTCGCCCGTCAAGCGCGCTGGTCGCTTCGTCCAGCACCAGAAGGTCGGGCTTGTGATAGAGGGCGCGGGCGATACCGATACGTTGGCGTTCGCCGCCGCTCAGCCGCACGCCGCGCTCGCCGACCATCGTGTCGTACCCGTCGGACAGGTTGGTTTCGACAAACCGTTCGAGGCTCGCCAGACGAATCGCGCGGCGGACCGCCGCCTCATCGATTTTGGCGTCCGGCACGCCAAAGGCGACATTGCGGCGGATTGTGTCGTCGGTCAGAAATATCTGCTGCGGCACATAGCCGATCCGGTCCTGCCAGCTCCGCAAGTTCGAGTCATCCAGCGGAATCCCGTCGATGAGGAGGCCGCCGCCGCCGGGCCGCAAGACACCCAGCAGGATATCGATCAGGGTGCTTTTTCCCGCTCCCGTCGGGCCGACGAAGCCGGCGCTGCCGTTCTTCGGGATGATCAATGAAATATCCCGCAAGGCACCGCCGCCGGCCCCATAGCTGAAATTGAGGTGCCGGAATTCAATGTCGCGATTGAAGGCTGGTTCTTTGTCCACGGGCTGGTGTTGCCGCCTGTTTTCGATGCGCCGCAAATCCTCTTTCAGCGACTCGAGGAACGGGCGGCTCAACCGGATGTCATTGGCGCCCTGCACGATCGATTTGACCGCGGGCAGGATACGATACCCGGCGATCGCATACAGCGTCGCCGTCGATACCACCGCGGCGGCATCGCCCGACCGCGCCAGGGTGAACAGGATAACCCCCAGCAATGCCGCCACGGCGATCGATTCAAGGGTGAAGTGAGGCAGTTGCGAAAGCACCTTGTGTTGCAGCAGCGTCGACCGGTGTTGCCGGACCGCGTCGCGGAACCGGTCGGAGAAAAAATCCTCCCGTCCCAGGACGCGGGCTTCCTTGAGCCCGCCGAGCGCTTCCGAAACCGACATGAAACGAGCCGAATCCGCCTTGAGCAAAATTTCGCCCAACCGGTGAAGCCGCTTGCGCAGCGCGATAAAAATCAAGGCGGATAGCGCGCCAAGCACTGCGAAAACCGAGACGGTCAATAGCGGGTCCACAGCCAGCAGCAACAGGATAACGGCGGTGCTGATCAGCAGCTTCGATGCGATCTCCACGATCGGCAGGATAATGCCTGTTGATACCCGCCAGACATCATTGATGATGCGCTTGGTCAGATCGGCGGAATTTTCGGTGACGAATTCGGCGTGCGGTTTGCGCATAAAGCGGCGCAGCAGGCGCACGCTGAGTCGCATGTTGCGGTCCAGCACAAACCGTTCCTGGGCATAGACCGCCAGTGCCGCGATGGCGTTGCGCGTCAGCATCACGGCGAACAACCCGGCCCCGAGCCAGATCAGAAACTGATTGGCGTCTTTCGGCGCCAGAAATTCCTGCAACGAGACCAGCGGGGCATGGGCCGCGATCAGGCCGGGTTCCAGCACGATTTTCATGAACCAGAACACCGCGCCGATCCCCATTACCTCAAAACCCGACATCAGCAGGATGACGCAAAGCAAAAAGATCGCGGCACGAAGATCGCGCGCGTCCAGTATCGATTTGAGATCGGAAATCACGGTTGGCCGGATTTTTCCATGCTACCGCAGTCCGGGTGAAATCGTTTCACCCGACCACCGGATTCGAAGGCCGTTCACGGTGCGCCGCACCGGCTGTTCAGCCCCTTTGTTCATCCCGTGAACTTAAAGCGTTCACGTCACGAACACTATGACCGCCGCAGGCGGAAAGTCAAGAATCACCGGCTTGCCGGAATTCCTTAAGTCCATATTCCTGCGACAGAATTTCGTCTATGCCGCCCGCCAGTCCGACGGCCGGATCAAAGCCCAGTTCGCTTGCCGCCGCCGATATATCGCCGCGCGAATGGAGGATGTCTCCGGGGCGCCAGGGCTGATAAGCGGGTTGGTCCCATATCGGGACCCTGCCATGGGCGCGCAGCCGGTCACATATGATCCGGCAAAGATCGTTCAGCGATGTCACGCCGCCGGTGCCAACGCTGTAAACCCCACGTGCTGGGCGGGTTTCACGGGCACCCAGCGCCGCGATTAGCGCACAGACATTGCCGACATAACAGAAATCGCGGGTCGCGCCGCCATCACCGAAGGCGACGGGCTGCGCGCCGTCAAGCAACAGGCTTATCCAGCGCGGTATGACGGCGGCATAGCCGCCTGACGGGTCCTGCCAGGGGCCGAAAATATTGAAAAACCTCAAACCGGTCAGAGAGATATCCGGAAAGCGGGCCTGCAGGGCAGACGCCTGGGTTTCGTCTTCAAGCTTCGATTCCGCATAGGGGCTGAGCGGCGTGGTCGCCGAGCGTTCATCCAGCGGCAAGTCGGGGTTATCGCCGTAGACCGCGCAGCTGGAGGCGTAAATGACCTTGCTTGCGCCCGCCCGCGCCGCCGCTTCCACGGTGTTTATGAAGCCGCCGACATTGATATCGCGGGTTTCTTCCGGATATTCGATGGATTGCTGAACCGCCACCTGGGCGGCCAGATGGACGACCGCAACCGCACTGTCCGCTGCCCGGTCTATGGCGGATCTGTCGCGGATATCACCTTCTACGAATTCGAAG